>NZ_PQIA01000035.1 GCF_003385235.1 Amycolatopsis circi
TCCCAATCCCGAGGCAGCAGAAAGTCCGGCCAAAGCACCCACCGCCGCTCCCAACTCAACGACGGGTCGTACTTGGCCCGCATCCGCCGCGACCCCAAATACAACCCAAACTCCGGCTCCGGCCCCTCTGGTTTCGGCTTCCCCAGCCCGCGAGCCCGCACCACGGCCCCGTCCGGAAGCACCAAAGTCCCCAGCAACGCAGAATCCATCACGCCATGATCCCCCTATCCACCGTTAGACGGACCCGAGCCAGTCTCGACAGGACTAGGCTGCCCAGGTGAGTGAAGACCCAGCCACGCCGGGCCCGGACCAGATGCGCGTGTCGGACGCCGATCGGGAGCAGGTCGCGCAGGTCCTGCACCAGGCGCTGTCCGAAGGCCGCATCACGATCAACGAGCTGGAAGAGCGGCTCTCCAGCGTCTACTCGGCGAAAACGTTCGCCGACCTGAAACCGGTGACCGCCGATCTGCCCGGCAGCGCCGCGGTCACCGCCACGGCGTCGGCCTCGCTGCAGGCCGCCCCTTCGCGCGCGCTCGGGCTGCCGGACAACCGCGTCGGCGGGCATCCTGGCTCCGCCGTGTCGGTCGGCCTGATGTCCGCCGCGATGCGCAAGGGCAGCTGGGTGTTGCCGCAGCAGCACACCAGCGTCGCGTTCTGGGGCGGCACCGAGATCGATTTGCGCAGCGCCCGGTTCGCGGAGAAGTCGTGCACGATCACCGCCATCGCGATCATGGGCGGAATCGAGATCACGGTGCCCGATGACATCAACGTGAACGTCACCGGGTTCGGGTTGATGGGCGGTTTCGTGCTGGAGGACAAGTCCGGCGCGCCGCCCGCGCCGCCGACCGCCCCGACCGTGACGATCAACGGCCTCGGCTTCTGGGGCGGCGTCGTGGTGTACCGCAAGCGCGCCAAGGACTTGAACGCGCCGCAGATCGAGTCCTGAACCCGACTGCACACGGCACCGACAAAAACCGCCGTCCCCGGCCCGCGGCTGTGGACAACCGCGAGACCGTGACCAGCTGTCCACAGATTCCGGTGAGCGCTCCGGCGCCTGCTGTCGCGCACCTACACTCAGCGGTATGACAGCTACCACCAGCCCGGCAGCGGCGCCGGACACCCCGTCGCCGCTGACGGACGTCACTCGCGACGAAGCGAGCCTGCGGCGGTTCCTGCACGGGTTGCCCGGTGTCGACCAGGTCGGCGTCGAGCAGCGTGCGGCGGGGCTCGCGACCCGGAGCATCAAGAAGGAAGCCAAGCGGTGGGCGATCGACACCGCGGTGTCGATGGTCGACCTGACCACGCTCGAGGGAGCCGACACGCGCGGCAAGGTCCGCGGCCTCGCCGCCAAGGCGATGCGGCCGGACCCCGAGCGGCAGGACTGCCCGCGAGTCGCGGCCGTGTGCGTGTACCCGGACCTGGTGGAGACGGCCGTCGAAGCGCTTGCGGGCAGCGGGGTGCGGGTGGCGAGCGTCGCGACCGGCTTCCCCGCGGGCCGCACGAGCCGCGAGGTGAAGCTGGCCGACACCCGGCTGGCCGTCGAGGCAGGCGCGGACGAGGTCGACATGGTGATCGACCGCGGCGCCTTCCTCGAAGGCCGCTACCTGGAGGTGTTCAACGAGATCCGCGCCGTGAAAGAGGCCTGCGGCTCGGCGCACCTGAAGGTGATCCTGGAAACGGGCGAGCTGGCGACGTACGACAACGTGCGCCGCGCGTCCTGGCTCGCACTGCTGGCCGGCGGTGACTTCATCAAAACGTCCACCGGCAAGGTGTCGCCCGCCGCGACGCTGCCGGTCACGCACGTGATGCTGCAGGCGGTGCACGACTGGCACGAGCGCACCGGCGAACTGCGCGGCGTCAAGCCCGCGGGCGGGATCCGGACTACGAAGGACGCGATCAAGTACCTCGTCGCCGTGCACGAGGTCGCGGGCGAGCAGTGGCTCACGCCAGACCTGTTCCGGTTCGGCGCGTCGAGCCTGCTCAACGACCTGCTGCTGCAGCGGCGCACCCAGGTGGACGGCCACTACAGCGGCCCTGACTACGTGACGGTGGACTGACATGGGCATCTTCGAATACGCGCCCGCGCCGGAATCGCGCGCTCTGGCCAATCTGAAAGAGCATTACAAGCCGTTCATCAACGGCGAATTCGTCGACGGTTCGGGCGAGCCGCTCAAGACGATCAACCCGGCCACCGAGGAGATCCTCGCCGAGGTCGGCACCGCGTCGGAGTCCGATGTGGACACCGCGGTGAAGGCCGCGCGCAAGGCGTACACGTCGGTCTGGTCGAAAATGCCGGGCGCGGAACGGGCGAAATACCTGTTCCGCATCGCGCGGCTGATCCAGGAACGCTCGCGCGAGCTGGCGGTGCTGGAGACGCTGGACAACGGGAAGCCGATCAAGGAGTCGCGCGATTCCGACGTGCCCACCGCGGCCGCGCATTTCTTCTACCACGCGGGCTGGGCGGACAAGCTCGGCTACGCGGGCTACGGCCCGGACCCGAAGCCGCTCGGCGTCGCGGGCCAGGTGATCCCGTGGAACTTCCCGCTGTTGATGCTGGCGTGGAAGATCGCGCCGGCGCTGGCCACCGGCAACACCGTCGTCCTCAAGCCCGCCGAGACCACGCCGCTGACCGCGCTGGTGTTCGCCGAGATCTGCCAGCAGGCCGAGCTGCCGCCGGGCGTGGTGAACATCCTGCCCGGCGCCGGCGACATCGGAGCGTCCATTGTGGAGCATCCGGACGTCGACAAGATCGCGTTCACCGGCTCCACTGAGGTCGGCAAGCTGATCCAGCGCACCGTCGCGGGCACCCGCAAGAAGCTGACCCTGGAACTCGGCGGCAAGGCGGCGAACGTGGTGTTCGACGACGCCCCGCTGGACCAGGCGGTGGAGGGCATCGTCAACGGCATCTTCTTCAACCAGGGCCACGTCTGCTGCGCGGGCTCGCGCCTGCTGGTGCAGGAATCGGTGGCCGAGGAGGTGCTGGAGAAACTCCGGTACCGAGTGTCGACGCTTCGCATGGGCGACCCGCTGGACAAGAACACCGACCTCGGCGCCATCAACTCGGCCGAGCAGCTGGCGAAGATCCGCGGCCTGGTCGAATCCGGCGACGCGGAAGGCGCGCAGCGCTGGACCAGCCCGTGCCCGGTTCCCGACCGCGGGTTCTTCTTCGCGCCGACGGTGTTCTCCGAAGTCCACCAGTCAATGCGGATCGCGCGGGAGGAGATCTTCGGCCCCGTGCTGTCGGTCCTCACCTTCCGCACCCCGGAAGAAGCCGTGGCGAAGGCGAACAACACGCCGTACGGGCTGTCCGCGGGCATCTGGACCGAGAAGGGTTCGCGCATTCTGTGGATGGCGAACCAGCTCCGGGCAGGCGTCGTCTGGGCCAACACGTTCAACCGCTTCGACCCCGCCGCCCCGTTCGGCGGCTACCAGGAGTCCGGTTTCGGCCGCGAAGGCGGACGCACCGGTTTGGAGGCCTACCTCAATGTCTGACCGGATTTCCGTCGCCAAAACCTACAAGCTTTACCTCGGCGGCAAATTCCCCCGCTCGGAATCAGGCCGGGTCTACCCCGTCACCGATTCCAAGGGCGCTTTCCTGGCCAACGCCGCCCACGCGTCGCGCAAAGACCTGCGCGACGCGGTGTCCGCCGCCCGCAAGGCATTCCCAGGTTGGTCGTCGGCAACTGCATACAACCGCGGCCAGGTCCTCTACCGCGTCGCCGAGGTCATGGAAGGCCGCCGCGCGCAGTTCGCCGCCGAGGTGGCCGCCTGCGAAGGCGTCGCCGCGAAAAAGGCCGAGTCCCTTGTGGACGCGGCCATCGACCGCTGGGTCTGGTACGCGGGCTGGACCGACAAGATCGCGGCGGTCCTGGGCGCCGCCAACCCGGTAGCCGGCCCGTACTTCTCCTTCACCACGCCAGAACCCACCGGGGTCGTCGGCGTCCTGGCCCCGCAAGAGTCCTCCCTGCTCGGCCTGGTCACGGTCCTGGCCCCAGTCCTGGCCACCGGCTCGACGGCGGTCCTCGTCTCCAGCGCGGACCGCCCGCTGCCCGCCATCACGCTGTCCGAGGTCCTGGCCACCTCCGACGTCCCCGGCGGGGTCGCCAACATCCTGACCGGCCGAGCCGCGGAACTAGGCCCCTGGCTGGCCTCCCACGGAGACGTCAACGCTCTGGACCCGACCGGCGCCACCCCCGCCGACCGCGTCACCCTGGCCCAGGAAGCCGCGGGAACGGTGAAACGAGTCCTGTCCGTCCCCGACGCCGAGCCGGACTGGACCGCCGAGCCAGACCTGTCCCGCATTCGGCGGTACCTGGAAGCGAAAACCGTCTGGCATCCGATGGGCGTCTGACATTCGAGTTCACCCAGACCGCCGTTCCGGTTAACCCGGAACGGCGGTTTTGTCTGCGACAACTAGAAAAATTGCGCACCGGGCAGACTTTTCTTAGGTTGGGCGGCCAACCAATAAGGAGTAGAGTGAACCGCCCTGTGCCCGGCAAGCCGCATCGCTATTTCTCACAGAGATTTCCGCAGCCGACTTCCCTCTTAGCAGTAGTATTCGCCCAATTTCGCGAATCTATTGCCTGTTTTCTACGAGTATGCTCGACCCTCGCGACTTATCGTGCTCCGTCGGTTACGGTGAATATCGCCGCGAGGCACCGAACCGACCGTTGCGCGAAATGTCCGCCGTGTCTTGGGGAGGGCGAGGACATGGACCAGCCTGCCGCTGACGCAGGTAAGAACTGGTTGCCGGACTTCACCTTCACCATCACCGACACCGGAGCAGCACCGCCGGGCCCCGGCTTCACCATGAGCCGCGACGACGCCCGGAGCATGCTCAACCTCGCCAAACAGGCCCGCGAGCAGTTCGACGACATGCGGATCCACGCACAGTACTTGACCAGGCTGACTCCGCCCGCGGACGAACCGGCGAGCAACGACTACAACAGGCGATTGACCGGCAGCGACTCCGGCGACGGCGCGTTCGGGGCAGGCCTGGCGAACCTCATTCACCTGCGCGACTACACAGGCGAGCTGGTCCGGAAGCTGGAACAAGCACTCGGGATCACCGAGAGTTCCGACAAAGCCGCAGCCGCCGAGGTGAAGGCCTCCGGCGAGCCAACGGGCCTCGCCGGATGAACCGCCGCTCGCCAGCGTGGCTGCTCGTCGCCGTCGGCACGCTCGTCACCGCTGCGGGATGTTCGGGAGGCAATGCCCCCTCGCCGCCGGTTTCCTCGGCGCCATCGCCGGCCGCGGCTTCCCTGCCCTACGGAGGAGCGCCGAAGGTGGACCGGCCCCTGCCTTCGTCGGTCTTGTCGGGCGATCCCTGCCACAACGCGCTGACCGCTGAGCAGCTCAAGGAAATACTCGGTGCCACGGATCCGCCCAAACCCGAGAACATCCCGGCGACCGGGCCGTCCTGCCGGTGGAACCATCCGGACTCCGGTGCCGGACTGAATATTTTCTACGACATCCGCACCCGCCAGGGACTCAGTTCGGTCTACCAGAACACCAAACCGAAGACGACCACGTGGCGGCAGCTTCCCTTGGTCCAGGGATTCCCCGCAGTCGCGTTCTCGATCCATCCCGTCTCTGGAGTCGATGATTCCTGCGAAGTGAGCGTGGGAATCGCGGACGACTACACCTTCGACGCGGCGCTGACCCTCGGCCGCGGCAAAGAAGGAAAAGCCGATCCCTGCGAGCTGACGGCCAAGGTCGCCGACATGGTCGCCGGGAACCTTCGGCAGCGGGCGGGTTCGTGATGGGCTTCGTGGATTTGCTCGAGGACGTCGGCCACTGGGTCGGCGAGCGCATTGACGACCTCGGCAAGTTCTACTCCGTCGCTTTCCACGGCAACACCGGCGACGAAGCCGTGCCCGCGCCCGAACTGGCCCGCAAGGTGCTCGCCGGGCCCGGTACTTCGGTTTGGCACGAAGGCGCCGGGCGAGCGGTCCAGCTCAGCAGCGAGCACCACGAGGCCAGCGATCTGGTCTCCCGCATGAGCACCGGGCTGGAATCCGCTTGGACCGGCAAGGCCGCGGATGCCGCGCAGACCCGGATTCGCGCCCTGGCGGAGATCGCGTCCGTGTCCGCGGCGATCTACACCACCAACGGCGCCAATCTGTCCGACGTCGCGCACGGGTTCGACGCCATGAAGACCTCCCTGCAACCGATGCCGGACCAGCCGCCGCACCTGACTTTTCTCGATCGGATCACTCCCTGGGAGACCGACGCGGAGAGGGAGATCCACCAGTACAACGCGGTGGCCCAGCAGAACGTCGACCGCTATCAGGCCTACGTCCAGCATGCCCGCACAGGCAGCCAGCAGCTGCAGGCCGACTACGGGCGGCTCGACGATTTCGGCGGGCGGAGCACCACGGCCGGCTCCCAGCTGAAGGCGGGACGAAAACCTGACGACGCACCGCATTTCCCGAAACCTCGAAACCCCGGGCATCCGCCGGACGCTCCTCCCCCGGCCTCCGCGCCACCGACGAGTGGACCGTCCACAAGGCGAGGGCCCAGCGAAAAAACCGGCCCGGGCATGGAACTGCCGTCGAGAACCGGCGATCAGACGGTGCCATCCGGATGGACACAGCCCTCGTCAGATCCAGCGACGACCAGGGATTGGGTTCCGCCTGCCGCCGCACCCCGCACCGGCGAGTCAGGGAGCGGCAGTGCGTCGTGGTCGTCGATTCCTGTCCAAGGAAACGCAAGCACCGGAGGGGAAGGCCGTTCAGGCGGGAACACCGAAGCCCGCAGCCGAGCGGGCAGCCCACCAAAACCGGGCCCCGGCGGAAGAACCGGCGGGGGCGAAGAAGGCCGCCCAGGAAGCAACACAGCACGCGGCACAAGCGCCACCCCCGGCAAGACCGGTTCCCGAGGCACCCCAGGCGCAGGCGGAATAACCCCGACCCGCGGCAAAGACAAAAACGAAGACTCCCAGGAACACCACCGCAAATACGGCCTGGAGACCGACGACGCCTTCTCCCTCACCGACGACGACGGAGAACGCACCGTGGATCCCCGCACCGGTTTGCCTAGGACGGCAGCCGGACGCACAGCACCCCGCTGTCCGCGATCGACCTCACCGGTCGCGGGCGCGTGCTGAGTTTCGTCAGCCCCGACGACTCCGGCGGGCTGCAGATCAACGTCTACTCCGGCACCCGCTCCCACCTCGTCGACGCGCTGGCGCTGACGCTCGCCGAACTCGCCTGAGCGGCGATCACCGGACGGCAACATTTCGCGCCATGCCTCTATCCTTTCGCGAAATTCTCTGCCAACATGAGCCATTGGGGAAATTTCGACGCCCCGGTCCGGTACAGGCGCCGCCAGCACGTCAGGAGGACTCCGCATGACCCTGCGTCCCGCTCAGCCCGAAGAAGCACTCGCCCTCGAGTTCCTCGGCACCACCAGCGCGGGCGGCAACTGCCCCAACGCTTATCGCACCAACCGCGGCACGTACGTCGTCCAGGGATACCGGGTCACCGACGAGGAGGCGCTGCGGCAACTGCACGAACGCGGCATGCCGGACACCGAAACGGCCGTCGAAATCCCCGCCGGCCTCCTCAAGTTCTTCCCGCGGGAAGCTTGAGAACGGCGGGCCGGCGCGGGCGAGGCAAGGCGTCCCGGCGATCCAGACGCACTAGGCGCCCAGGATTTCTCGAAACTCGACCCCAGGTGTGGGAAGATGCCATCGGGTTCGAGGAATTCCGCATGCGATAGCGAGGGCGAGTGCCTACCAGTTTCGAGAAACGCCGGGCAGAGCTTGGCGACCGCCTGCGCCGGCTCCGGGTCGACGCGGGCTACGAGACCGGAAAGGACTTCGCCAAGGCCATCGGCTGGAACGCGCCTAAGGTCAGCAAGATCGAGAACGGCAGGCAGACCGTCGGCGACGACGACCTCGACGCCTGGGTCGCCGCGGTCGGCGGGCCGCCGGAACTGGCCGAGCAACTGCGCGAGCAACTCGTCGAAGTACGCGACGCGCACGCCAGCTGGAAAGACAAAGTCCGCGACGGACACCGGGCCAGACAAGAGGAATCCATTGCCCGGGAGGCCCGCGCGCTACGAATTCGCGCGGTCGACCTCAGAATTGTCTCCGGATTACTGCAAACCCCGGAGTACGCCCGGCATACGCTGCTCGCCCACTCCCGGGTCCACGGCGGCGCCCAGGACATCACCGAGGCCGTCCGGGCGCGGATGCAGCGCCAGCAGATCCTCTACGAACCCGGCCGGACCATCGAACTGCTCACCTCGGAAGCCGCGCTGCGCTACCCGAACGCGCCGCACGAGGTGATGATCGCGCAGGTGCACAAGCTGCTCGCGCTGCTCGGCACCCCGAACATCCGCTTCGGCATCATCCCCGCGGACGTCGTCCTGCCGTACCCGGTCACCGCGGACTTCTGGGTCGTCGACGACGTCGCGATGGTCGAAACCCCGGAGGGCGAGCACATCGCGAGCGACGCCGACCCGTACCACGAAGTCGCGGATCTACTGTGGACAGTCGCGGCCGAAGGCGACGCCGCCCGGGCGGTGCTGCTGCGGGTCCTCGATTCCCTCACCCGCGCAGCCCCGCCCGGATAACCGTTACGCGGCAGGCGCTTCACCGGCGGTCAGCGCGCCGACGTCGATGGTGTGGCTGTCGGCGTTGGCGTCCACCGCACCGAAGGTCCAGTCCACCGTCACGTTCGGGTCGATCGGGTCCCCGTGCGGGTTGGAGTCGGCCGGAGCGGTCATGGTCACCGCGTTCGGCGTCTGCTGCTCGTCGTCGGCCCCGATCGCGGTCCAGTGCAGCGGCACGTACGCCGACGAACCGTTCGCGATCAGCACCGGCGGCGCGTCGGCCCGAGCCTCGTTGTTGACCAGGACGTCGTGCGCGCCGACCAGGTTGACGTCGGCCCGGCCGGACAAAACGCACCGCTCGCCCTGGTTCGCGGTGAACTGCAGCGCCGCCTGGCGCTGGCCCGCGCCGGCCCCGCCGTAGACGAGCTTGGTGCTGAACTGGTTCGCCGTGCAGGGAAGCGCCGACGAGTCCGTGCTCGCGGTCGTGGCGGCGGCCGTCCCGGCGAAGGCCGCGGCAGCGCCCCCGGCGACAGCAACGGCGATGGCAATTCGGCGGATGTTCTTCATGTTCTCGTCCCCTCTCGCGTTTTCCGGCGGCTCCGCACCGGCTTTCACGAGATAAGACGTCCCCGCCCGGATCCCGATGGCCCGTTGTGCGATCACCCCTATCGGAGCAACCCGAAACGGCCCGACACGTCCGAAGAAAGGGTCAGATCAAGTCGTCCTTGCCGAGCGGCCGCCCCGGCAGCGGAGTGACCGGACCGGCGCGCAGGCCGTCGATCATGATGGCGATGCTGCGCGCGGTCGCCAGCTCCGGCGTCTTCAGCCGGTGCGCGGGCAACTGCCGGATGATGCGCGCGAACAGCACCGCGACGTCGCCCGCGCCCACGTCCGTCCGCAACGCCCCCTCGGCCTGCGCCCGGACCACCAGGTCGTCGACCTCGAGCAGCACCGCCTCGCGCAGATGCGCCACCTCGGGGTCGTCCTTGAGAATTTCGTGCGCCCGCTGCGACAACATCGCCAGCTGCATCGACAACTGCAGTTCCGCGCCGTGGTACAGCAGCTGCACCAACGCTTCCCACGCCGTCGGCGCTTCGACGGACAGCCGCTTGGCGTTGTCCAGCACGCCCGCGAAGTTGTCCACCGCCACCGCGCGGATGAGCGCGTCCCGGTCCGGGAAGCGCCGGTACAGGGTGCCCACGCCGACGCCGGCCCCGCGCGCGATCTCCTCCATCGGGACCTCGGGACCATGACTGGCGAAGATGACGCGAGCGGCGGCGATGATCTGGTCGCGGTTGCGTTGCGCGTCCGCCCGCAGCGGCGTCTCGGGGTCTGCACTCATAACCCGGCCTTCCCTCTTCCGGTTGGCGCGCATTCTCGCATGCCCGGCCAGCTGCGCAAACGTGCCGGCAAACCGGGCCGGACAGCAATTGTCACCCCGTTGCTAGTGGACGACGATCCTCCACTTCGGTACCTTGGGCACTGAACCGGAATGTAATCCTCCACATTCATTCCGTAACGGGGCAAACCCACCACAGGGGGTTCTGATGACCGAAGTCGCCCAGCCCAGCCACACCCAGCCTGAGCAGGCCGCATTCCCGATGGAGCGAACCTGTCCGTTCGCGCCGCCGCCCGGCTACGACCGTTTCCGCGACGCTCGCGCGCACTACGTCGAGCTGGAACGCACCGGCCAGCGCGCCTGGGTGCTCCACCGGCACGAGGACCTTCGGGCGATGCTGAACGACCCGCGGTTCAGCTCGGACCGCTTCAACCCCGGTTTCCCGATCCTGTTCAAGGACGGCCAGCAGCGCCGGCCGAGGCTGCGCCCGTCGCTGATCGGGATGGACGCGCCGGACCACGGCCCGGCCCGGCGCGGCGTCGTCGGCGAGTTCACCGTCAAGCGGATGAAGGCGTTGCAGCCGCGCATCCAGGAGATCGTGGACCAGCACCTCGACGCGATGCTGGCCGGCGACAAGCCCGCCGACCTGGTGTCGGCACTCTCACTTCCGGTGCCGTCGCTGGTGATCTGCGAACAGCTCGGCGTCCCGTACTCCGACCACGAATTCTTCCAGAAGCACAGCTCACGGCTCCTCAACCGGGAAGTGAGCGGCGAAGAACGCAGCGCCTCGGTCGAAGAAATGCAGAAATATCTGTCCGACCTGATTTCCGCGAAGGAAACCGCCCCGGCGGACGATCTGCTCAGCCGTCAGATCGAGAAGAAGCGCGAGGAAGGCGCCTACGACCGCGACGACCTCGTGTCGATGGCCTTCCTGCTGCTCCTCGCCGGGCACGAGACCACCGCGAACATGATTTCGCTCGGCACCGTCGCGTTGCTGGAGAACCCGGACGCGCTCGCCGCGATCAAGGAGGATCCGGGCAAAACCCTCGACGCCGTCGAGGAATTGCTGCGATACTTCACTATCGCGGAATTCGCCACCACTCGCGTCGCGCGCGAGGACGTCGACATCGCGGGCGTCACCATCAAGGCAGGTGAAGGCGTGCTCGGACTGAGCTACGCGGCCAACTTCGACCCCGAAGTCTTCCCCGAACCCGAGCGGCTCGACATCACCCGCGGCGCCCGGCACCACGTCGCGTTCGGTTTTGGCGCGCACCAGTGCCTCGGCCAGAACCTCGCGCGGATGGAACTGCAGATCGTGTTCGACACGCTCTTCCGCCGCATCCCGACGCTGCGTCTCGCCGCGCCGGTCGACCAGTTGCCGTTCAAACACGACTCCGGCGTCTTCGGGCTGTACTGCCTCCCGGTGACCTGGTGAAGGGGAAACGATGACTGCCACTGAAGAACTCCGCATGCCGGTCGCCCGCACCTGCCCGTTCGCCCAGCCGGAGCAGTACGTCCGGATGCGCGCGGAAAGCGCGCTTCACCGGGTGCAGATCCCTGGCGGCAAGGAGGCCTGGGTGGCCGCGCGGCACGAGGAAGCCCGGCAGATCCTGGGCGACCGCCGGTTTTCCTCCGACCGGTTCCTGCCCAATTTCCCGTTCCTGGCCGAGGGCGGGGCCGCGATCCTCAGCAACTCCAAGCAAAAGGCCATGATCGGGATGGACGCGCCCGAGCACGGCGAAGCGCGTCGCGAGGTGCTCGGCGAGTTCACCGTGAAGCGGGTCGAGGCGATGCGGCCGCGGATCCAGGAGATCGTCGACGGCCTCGTCGACGAACTGCTCGCCGGGCCGAAACCCGCTGACCTGGTGGAAAAGCTGTCGCTGCCGGTGCCGTCGCTGGTGATCTGCGAACTGCTCGGCGTCCCGTACGGCGATCACGACTACTTCCAAGAGCGCACCATGGCGCTCATCCGGCGCACCACCAGCGTCGAGGACCGCAAGAAGGCGTCCGAGGAGTTGCGCGAGTACCTCGGCGGCCTGGTCGCGACGAAGGAGAAGGACCCGGCCGACGACCTCCTCGGCAGGCAGATCGTCAAGCGCCGCGAAGAAGGCCGTTACGACCACGACGCGATGATCGGACTGGCGTTCCTGCTGCTGGTCGCCGGGCACGAGACCACCGCGAACATGATCTCGCTCGGCACCATCGGGCTGCTGGAGAACCCCGGGCAGCGCGCGACGATCGAGGCGGACCCGGGCAAGACGCTCCTCGCGGTCGAGGAACTGTTGCGCTACTTCACGATCGTCGAAGGCGCGACCGCGCGGGTCGCGACCGAGGACGTGGAGATCGGCGGCGTCACGATCAAGGCCGGCGAGGGCGTGCTCGTGCTGGGCTACGCCGCGAACTGGGACCCGGAGGTGTTCGAGAGCCCGGAAAAGCTCGACCTCGAACGCGGCGCGCGCCACCACGTCGCGTTCGGGTTCGGGCCGCACCAGTGCCTCGGGCAGAACCTGGCGCGGATGGAGCTGCAGATCGTGTTCGACACGCTGTTCCGCCGTATCCCGACGCTCACGTGCACGCTCCCGGCCGACCAGCTGCCGGTGAAGAAGGACGCGACGATCTTCGGCCTGTACCAGTTGCCGGTGACCTGGTAGAGATCAGAGTGCTCCCACCACAAGCCAGGAAGAGGCCATCATGAAGATCATCGCGGACACCGGCAAGTGCGTCGGCGCCGGCCAGTGCGTGCTCACGGAGCCCGCGCTGTTCGACCAGAGCGAGGACGACGGCACGGTCATCGTCCTCAACGACACCCCGGACGGCGAACTGATCGAGAAGGCGCGCGAGGCCGTGAACATCTGCCCGAGCCAGGCGCTTTCGCTGGAGGAGTGACCCTCGTGAGTGTTTATGCCGGTTCTAACCGGCATAAACACTCACGAGCCAATGCGGACGGCGGTCACCGCGGCGGTCGAGTACTTCGTCGTCAGGCGGCCGCCGCGCGCGTCGATCGCGGCACCGACCTCGGCCAGGATCCGGTCGCGCTGCTCCGGCGTCGCCACCGTGACACCGCCCTGCGTGGCGAGCAGGTCCAGCCACTCGTCGCGGCGGTAGTCCTGCGTCCATTCGTAGTGCCAGTACTCCGTTTCGGCGAACGCGCCGGACTTGGCCAGGCCGTCGGCGGCTTTGTCGAGCATCGGCTGGTAGGCGTCCGCGGTGGGGCTTTTCAGGTAGTTGCCGCTGAACGGCGAATCCGGCATCGCCCGGCGCAACGCGTCGGCCAGCGCGTGCGAAATTTCTTCCGGCGGCATGAAAACGTGCCAGAACGCGGCGAACCGGCCGTCCGGGCGGAGCACCTGCGCCGCCTTCGCCGCTCCTGCGACCGGATCGACCCAGTGCCACGCCTGTCCGGATACGAGGGCGTCGAACGTCCGCCCCGCCGGGTCCCAATCCTCGAATTTCGCGACCTCGACCGGGAAATCGCGCCGGGCGAACTCCGCCATCCGCGCGTCCGGCTCCACTCCGGACACGACGGCGCCGCGGGCGCGGAATTGCCGCCCCTCGATGCCGGTTCCGCAGCCGACGTCGAGGATTTCCTTCCCCGGGCACGCCTTGAGAACGGCGGTCACCAGCTCGTCCGGGTAGCGCGGGCGGGCCCGGTCGTAGCGCTCGGCATCGACGCCGAACGACTCCGCCATGGTGCGGTGCTGATACGGTTCGGGACGAGGTAAAGTGGGCATGTGCCCACCATAGTGGGCAAGCGCCCACTATGGCCAGGAAGGACCCACGAGTTGCCCACCGGGATCCACCTCCGCGACGTCCGCGCCCAGCTTTTCGACGCCGCGGAACGGGTTTTGCTGCGCGAGGGCCCGAGCGGCCTCACCAGCCGCGCCGTCACCGCCGAAGCGGATTGCGCGAAGGGCGTGCTGCACCGGCATTTCGAGGATTTCGACGCGTTCCTCGCCGCGCTGGTGCTCGACCGGATCCATCGCCTCGAAGCCCGCGCGGGCGACCTGAACGCCGGGGCCGGAACCGGCGACCTGGTGGAGACGGTGGCCGAGGTGCTCACCGAAGTCTTCTCGTCGGTCGCGGTGTCGATCGTCGCCCTGATCACCTTCCGCGACGAACTGCGGCACCGGCTCCGCGCCGCGCGGCCGGGTCCGGGGATTCCGCTGGCCACCGACGCGGCGAACGTGCTCGCGGATTACCTTGCCGCGGAACGAAATCTTGGCAGGCTCGCTCCGGACGCGGACGTGCAGACGCTGGCGCCGACGCTCATCGGGGCGGGCCATCTGCTCTTCGCCGATCGCACTGGGGAGCCGCCCAGCGAAGAGGCCGTACGGCAGATGGCGGCGACCGTTCTCGCTGGGGTGGTCGTGAGTGTTGATCCCGGTTAGAACCGTGATGAACACTCACGAGCACCCAGTTCACCCAATGCCCGTCGCGACCGCAGCCACCGACAAGGCCAACGCACCCAACGCACCCACCACTCCGTAACGAGTCAACGTGCGTCGGTCATCGCGGTGCCGGACGTACTGCGCGACCGCCCAGGCGAACACGAGACCGCCCGCGATGAACCACGGGCCCCAGAGGTAGAGATACCAGTTGATCAGGTCGGACAGCGCTGGGTCGACGGCGACGGCTCCGGTCTTGACCAGCACGCCCTGCACGACGAACAGCCCGCCGTGCCAGGTCAGCAGGATCGCCGCGCCAGCACCGCAGAACACCATCGTCCGGCTGAGCCACCGACCGCGCGGCTGCGTCAGGCTGATGCCGATCACGGCACCGAAAACCTTCAGCAGACCGGTGATCACCAGGACGGCCACGAACCACGGCACCCGGTCCTGCGCGAGCTTGACCAGTGACGGCGACACCGTGGATGTCGCGCCGAAGGTGTTGCCGGTCGCCCAGACGAAGCTGGGGATCGCGAACGCCACTCCCCAGGCAGCGGCGGCGCAACCTGGCCATTTGCTCAACTCGGCTTGCGTTGACGTCATGCGGCAAGCGTCGTCTGGAGCGCGGCGGAAGGGATCGGGCGCGAGGGGGAAGCGCCTCCCCCATGAGAGTGGGGTCGTGAGTGTTCATCCCGGTTCTAACCGGGATGAACACTCACGAGCCGCTCAGCCCAGCCGCAGCGTCGTCTTCGGGTGGAACGCGTGCGCCTCGCCCTCGCCGCGCAACGCCACCCGCACGTTGTCGCCGATCCGCGGCGGCGTCCGTCCGTCGACCCGGACCACGAACCGGTCGTCGCCGACCTTGCCGTGCAGGTACGCGTCCGCGCCCAGTTCCTCGACCAGTTCCACCACCAGCTCGAAGCCCTCGTCCGCCTCGCCGACGAGGCGCAGCGACTCCGGCCGGATGCCGAACACGATCTCCGACAGCCCGGCCGCCGCTGTCCGCACCTCGGTGGGCAGCGGCACCACCAGGTCACCCAGCTGCACGCCGCCGTCGGAAAGCGGCAGCGTCGCCAGGTTCATCGCCGGCGACCCGATGAACCCGGCCACGAACGAGTTCTCCGGCTTCTCGTACAGCGACCGCGGCGCGTCGCATTGCTGCAGCACGCCGTCCTTCAGCACGGCCACCCGGTCGCCCATCGTCATGGCCTCGACCTGGTCGTGCGTCACGTAAATGGTCGTCGTGCCGAGCCGTTGCTGCAGTTTCGCGATGTTGGCACGGGTTTCGACGCGTAATTTCGCGTCCAAATTGGACAGCGGCTCGTCCATCAGGAACACGCTCGGCTCACGCACGATCGCCCGGCCCATCGCGACCCGCTGCCGCTGCCCGCCGGACAGCGCCTTCGGCTTGCGGTCGAGGAACCGGGACAGGTCGAGCATCGTGGCCGCCTCGTCGACCCGCTTCTTGATGTCGGCCGCCGAGAAACCGCGCAATTTCAACGCGAAACCCATGTTGTCGGCGACCGTCATGTGCGGATACAGCGCGTAGGACTGGAACACCATCGCGATGTCGCGGTCCTTCGGCGGCAGGTCGGTGACGTCGCGGTCACCGATCCGAATGCTGCCCTCGTTGACGTCCTCCAGCCCGGCGAGCATCCGCAGCGCGGTGGACTTGCCCGACCCGGACGGGCCGACCAGCACGAGAAATTCGCCGTCCGGAACTTCGAGGCTCAACTGGTCGACCGCGCGGACGCCCGGGTTGCCGGGATAGACGCGCGACGCCTTGTCGTAGATCACTTCAGCGGACATCTGCGTTCTCCCTTACTTCACGGCGCCCATGGAAAGCCCGCGCACCAGGTGGTTCTGCGCGATCCAGCCCACGATCATCACCGGCAGCGAGGCCAGCAGCGCGGCGGCGGACAGCTGGGCCCAGTACAGGCCCTCGCTGGTGATGAAGCCGACCAGGAACACCGGCACCGTGCCGGCCCGGGCGGCGGTGAGGTTGACCGCGTAGAAGAACTCCGTCCAGGAGAAGATCACGCAGATCAGCGCGGTCGCGGCGATGCCCGGCGCGACCACCGGCATGATGATTTTGCGCAGCAGCGTCGGCAGGTTCGCCCCGTCGATCCGCGCCGCCTCGATCATTTCGCCGGGGACTTCCAGGAAGAACGACCGCATCATCCAGATCGCGAGCGGCAGGTTCATCGCGGTGTACAGGATGATCAGCGCCCACACCGTGTCCAGCAGGTTGGTGTTCTGCGAGATCACGTACAGCGGGATGATCGCCGCGACGATCGGCAGCATCTTGGTCGACAGGAAGAAGCCCAGCGCGTTCTTCGTGCCCTTCACCGGAGCCAGCGACAGCGCGTACGCGGCCGGGATTCCCAGCAGCAGCACGAGCAGCGTCGAAATCACCGTGACAAACGCCGAATTTCCCAGGTACGGCAGGAAACCGCTGTTGAGCACACCGGAGATCTGGTCGAATGTCGGGGTGAAGAACAGTTTCGGCGGATCGGTGTAGGCGTCGTTCTCCTGTTTGAACGCGGTGAGAATCATCCACAGCAACGGGAAAACGAACAGGATCGCGATGATCCAGGTCGCGACGGTCAGCGTGCCGGGCCCGTAGCGGCGTTTCGTCTTGCGCTGCGGGGGCGGCGCGGTGTCGCTGGCGGCGGGCGAAGCGGTGGCGGTTGCGGTGCTCACTTGACTCCTCCGTCCACGGAGAACGCGCGGAACATCAGCCGCAGCGCGAACGTCGCGACGATCATCGTCAGGATCACCACGACGACGCCCATCGCGGACGACTGGCCGATGTCGAAGCCCTCGAACGCGCGCTGGTAGATGTAGAACGGCAGGTTCGTGCTGGCCGTGCCCGGACCGCCTTGCGTCATCAGGAAAATCGCGTCGAAGCTGTTCACGATGTAGATCGCGCCGAGCAGCGTGGCCAACTGCAGGAAGCGCGACAGGTGCGGCAGCGTGATCGACATGAAGGTGCGCCATCGGCTCGCGCCGTCCACCGACGCCGCCTCCAGCACCTCCTTCGACTGGCTCTGCAGCCCGGCGAGGATCAGCAGTGTCATGAACGGCGTCCACTGCCAGATGATCTGCGCCATCACCGCGGCCATCGGGAATTGCGAAAGCCAGTCGGTGTCGGTGCCGAACACGAAGTGCAGCAACCCGAAACTCGGGTCGAACACCGTCGTCTTCCACAGCAGCGCACCCGCCGCCGGGAGGATCAGGAACGGCGTGATCAGCAGCGTGCGGACGAATCCGCGACCGAAGAACTTCCGGTCGAGCAGCACCGCGAGCCCGAGTCCGAGCAGCAGCGAAAGGAACACGCAGACCACGGTCAGGACCACCGTGTTCAGCAGCGCGCCGAGGAACGTCGCGTCGGTGAAGACGTCGACGTAGTTGCGGAAACCGACGAAATGCCGCGAGCCCGGACGCACCAGGTTCCACGACTGGAACGAGTAGAACACGGTGAGCAGGAAGGGAATCTGCGTCACCGCGATCACGAAGATCAGCGCGGGCAGCAGCGGAAGCCGCCGTTTCCCGGTCGAGCCGGTCACTTTCTTCGCGACGGGCGGCGCGGTCGCCGGCGCGGTTCCGGCGGGGACGGAGAGGGTGCTCATCGCTGCACCTCCTGATAGGACTTTCCGACGGATTCCGCGTATTTCTGCGATTGCGCGAGCGCGTCGGCGACGGAGGTCTGACCGGCGATCGCGGCGGACAGCTGCTGGCTCACCCGGGTGCCGAGGTCCTGGAACTCCGGGATCCCGACGAACTGGATGCCCGGATACGGCACCGGGTGCACCATCGTCTTCTGCTGGTTGGCCGCCGCGATGCCGTCCAAAGTGGGCTGTGCGTAGGCTTTCGCGGCTTCCTTGTACTGCGGGATCTCATAGGTCGACTTGCGCGTGCCCGGCGGCACCCGGTTCCACCCGTAGGTCTCGCCGATCTTCTTCGCGTATTCCTTGTTCGTCATCCACGCCATGAACTTCCAGGCGTCGTCCTTGTTCTTGCCGACCTTCGGAATGCCCAGCGACCAGGTGTAGAGCCAGCCGCTCGCCTGCGTCTTCTCCACCGGCGCGGCGACGTACCCGTTCTTGCCGCTGACGTGGCTGCTCTTCGGGTCTTCCGTGGTGCCGGTCATCGACGTGGCGTCGTACCACATCGCGGCGTTGCCCTGCGCGTACTTCGTGCCGCATTCGGTGAACCCGGCGCTGGAGGCGCCGACCTCGCCGTGGTCGCGCAGCAGGTTCACGTAGAAGTTCGCCGCCTGGGTGAACTCCGGACTGGTCAGCTTCGCGTTCCAGTCCTTGTCGAACCATTGGCCGCCAAAGGTGTTCGCCATCGTGGTGAACGGTGCGAGACTCTCGCCCCAGCCCGGCTTGCCGCGCAGGCAGATTCCCGCGATACCGGCCTGCTTGTCGTCGAGTTTCGCGGCGAAATCGGCGATCTGCTGCCACGTCGGGTGCGCGGGCATGTTCAGCCCGGCCTTCTGGAACAGGTCCTTGCGATAGACCACAAAGGACGATTCGCCGTAGAACGGCACCGCGTACATCTGGTTCTCATACGACAACGACTGCCGGATGCTCGGGATGAAGTCGGCCTCGTCGTACCCCGGCGTCGCCTTCATGTGCGGTTCGAGGTTCTCCAGCCAGCCGTTGGCCGCCCATTGCGGGGCCTCGTAATTGCTGATCATCACCACGTCGAACTCGCCGCCCTGGGTGGCGGTGGACGCGGTGATCTTCGCCCTGGCCTCGTTTTCCGGCAGGGACACGAACTTCAGCTTGATCCCGGGGTTGGCCTGCTCGAACTCGCCCTTGAGCGAGATGGCGTCCTTCATCTGCGGATTGGACACGATCGCGACGACCAGTGTCCGCCCGCCGGTGCCGATCGCCCCGGCTCCGGCGCATCCCGTCACTAACAACGCTGTCGCGGCAAGGAGGCACAGGAGTTTACGCACCGCCACCACCTCCGGGCAGCACCTGGATCTTGAGGCCGGACCCGCTGCGCATCTTCGCCAGCGCCTCGGGGTACTGCTCGAGCGGAAGGGTGTCGGTGATCAGCGCTTCGGTGTCGATGTAGCCGTTCGCGACGAGGTCGAGCGCGTTGCCGTAGCTGTTCAGCACGGCCATCGAACCAACGATGGTGATTTCGTCGTTGTAGATGCGGAACGGTGAAAGCGCGACGCGTGCCTCAGCCGGGGCGACGCCGAACACGAGCAACCGGCCGCCGCGGTGAAGCGCGTTGAAAGCAGCTTCGATGGCGGGTGCCGCGCCAGTGCAGTCCACTGCGGCGTCGAAGCGTTCATCGTCCAATTCGGACACGTCGGAAGCCACCGCTGCCGCACCGAGATCGGTCGCCCGCGGCAGCCGCGCGGCGTTGCGGTCGACCACCGTCACGTGCGCGCCCGCGCGGAGCAGGAGCTGCTGCATGATCAGGCCCATCGTGCCCGCGCCGACCACGAGGAAGCGTTCGCCCGCCTCCACGCCGATCCGGCGCACGCCGTGCACCGCGCAGGAAACGGGTTCGACCAGCGCGCCCTGTTCCCAGGTCATCGAGTCGGGCATCCGGTAGCAGGTGTCGGCGGGCACCGCGACGTACTCGGCGAAGGCGCCGTTGACCGTGTCGCCGGTGGCGTTCCAGTTCGCGCAGAGGTTGCCGTGCCCGGACCGGCACGGGGTGCAGTATCCGCAGTAGATCGACGGGTCGACCGCGACCCGGTCGCCGACCTTCCATTCGGCGGGCACGTCCGCGCCGAGTTCGACGATCTCCCCGGAGAACTCGTGCCCGGGGACGATGGGATACGGGGTCGGCGGGAAATGCCCGTCGGCGATGTGCAGGTCCGTGCCGCAGATCCCGCAGGCACCCACCTTCACGACGACCTGGCGCTCCCCGGGCTTCGGATCGGGAACCTCGCCGACCCGGATCTGCCCGGGCCGGTCCACGATCGCGGCGCGCATGCGTCATCACCTTCCAAGATGCTCATCTGAGCGATTTTGACTTATGCCGTAGGTAACATGCGTAGGCATTACAGGCCCCTGCCTGCGGATCCGTCAACCGGCAAAGCTCATTTTTGCGCTATCCTGCTCATGTGAGCAGGAAAAAGGGGCCACCGCCGCTGACCGAAACGCTGCTGCTGGCGACCATGGCCAGGCGGTTCTACGTGCAGGGCGCCTCGAAGCTGGAGATCGCCGACGAGTTCGGCATGAGCCGGTTCAAGGTCGCGCGGATGCTGGACACCGCACTCGAGTCCGGGCTGGTGCGGATCGAGTTCGACCTGCCCGCGCCGATCGACGTCGAACTGTCCGACGACATCCGCCGCGCCTACCGGCTGGACCGGGTGCTCGTGCTCGAACGAGCATCCGAGACGGAGCCACGCGAGATCGTCCGCAAGCAGGTCGGCGCGCTGGCCGCCCGGCTGCTGGAGGAGATCGCGACCCCGGACGACGTCATCGGGCTGTCCTGGGCGCGGTCGGTCAACGCGATGACCGAAGCGATCCGGACGCTGCCGCGCTGCCCGATCGTGCAGCTGTGCGGGGTGCAGGCCGGGATGGACATGCGCGGGCGTTCGGTGGAAACGGTCAGCCGCGTGACGTCGGTGTCCGGCGGCGATTCGTACCCGATCTTCGGCCCGCTCGTCCTGCCCGACCGGCGGACGACGGAGATCCTGCGGCACCAGCCGGGCATCGCGGAAACGTTCGCACAGTTCGGAAAACTCACCAAAGCCGTGGTCAGTATCGGTTCGTGGGAAGCCGGGGAATCCACCGTGTACGACGCGCTGGACGAGGCCGAACGCGCCGCCATCGCTGCCCGGGGTGCGACCGCCGAAGTCGCCGCGAGGTTGTTCGACGCGGACGGCAATTCGCTCGGCACCGGGCTCGCGCACCACGTGCTGGCGATCAGCCATGAGGAGCTGATTGCGGTCCCCGAGGTGATCGCGATCGGTTACAGCCGCCCGAAAGCCGAGGCCGTGGACGCGGTATTGCGGTCCGGGCTGGTGTCGACGCTGGTCACCGACGCTGCGGCGGCCGTACCGCTGCTGGAGCTGGCGCGGGCCAGGCCACTGCCGGAACCCTCGTGAGTGCTGGCGCCGGTTAGAACCGGGATTGCCACTCACGACACCCGAGCCTGCGCCTCCACCACCCGATCCCCGTACTCCGCCGCCCAACGCCCGAACCCCTCGATCGGCCCGAGGAAACTCACGCCTACCTCGGTAAGCCGATACGCCCCCGCCGCACGCTCGACGAGCCCGTCGCGTTCCAGCTTGCGCAGCGCCTCGGTGAGCACCTTCGCGCTGATCCCGCCGATGCGCGTGCGCAGTTCGCCGTGCCGCAGCGGGCCGTCCTTCAACGCCCACAACACGACCGGATGCCAGGTGTTCGCCACCAGGTCGAACGCGAGCCGGGTGCGGCAGTCGGCGATGAACTCCATGGTTACCTTTCGGTTCCTGCCCAGGTCCATAACGTCGCTTCCGTACAACCACGCGACGACAGGAGACCTTCCCATGCGCATCGCCCTCTTCGGCACCGGCGGCATGGCATCCGCCCTCGGCGGCCAATGGACCCGGCACGACCTGACCGTGTCCGGCCGCTCCCCCGCTGGTGTTGCCGCCTTGACAGCGGAACTCGGCGCCGAGGCTTTGGACTGGGCCGACGCCGCCGCCCGGGCAGACGCCATCCTGCTGGCCGTCCCCAGCACCGCCCTCGAAGCGCTGCTCACCCCGCTCGACCTCACCGGCAAAGTCCTCGTCGACTGCACCAACACCCCCGGCGCGACCGGCGAACCGGTGGCCGCGCGGATCGCCGAATACGCCCCGGGAGCGTCGGTGGTGAAGGCGTTCAACCTCGCCCACGTGGACGTCTGGCGAATGACTCCGCCACTGTTCGAGGGCCGTCCGCTCGGTGTCCCGCTGTGTGGCACCCCGGAGGCGGTCGCGGTGGCGACGGAGCTGGTCCAAGACCTGGGCTGCACTCCCCTGCCCGCCGGCGGCCTGGAGCGAGCCGCCCTGCTGGAAGCCGCCGCCGGGCTGGCGATCGGCCTGTGGTTCGACGGTTTGGATGCGCGTTCCATGCTCATGGCCAGCTGATCGGGCCGCCCCTGACCGAATTTCCCTTGCTGTCAAAGGTGTTCGAGGCCGTGAGGGGAACACTGAGGGAACCTGATTCCCTCAGGGTTCCCCTCACGGACCGCACAGTCCGAATCCCGGCTAAGCGTCCTCAGAGCTGATTGACGTCCACGACCCGCACCACCGCGGCGCCCACCTCATCCGAGGCACGCAGATCGACCTCCGCGCTGATCCCCCAGTCATGATCCCCAGCCGGATCATCGAAGATCTGCCGCACCCGCCACAACTCCGGCTCCTGCTCGATCAGCAGCAAAGCCGGACCACGCGCGTCCGGGCCGATTCCGAGCGAATCGTGCTCGTCGAAGTAGTCCTCGATCGCGTCTTCCCACGCGTCCGCGTCCCAGCCGGAGCCGGAGTCCAGCGAGCCCAACGTGTCGTAATCCCGCCGCGACGCCAGCTCCACCCGCCGGAACAACTCGTTGCGCACCAACACCCGGAACGCTCGCTCGTTGCGCGTGACCGCGGGCGGCTCGGCGGGCGGGCGGTGCGAAACCGGGCCCTCCTCGTCCGGATGCCGCAGCGCTTCCCATTCGTCCAGCAGGCTCGAGTCGACCTGGCGCACCAATTCGCCGAGCCATTCGATGAGGTCCTGCAACGCTTCGGTCTTCGCCTCGTCCGGCACGGTGTGCCGCAACGCGTCGTAGGTGTCGGCGAGGTACCGCAGCACCAAACCCTCGGAACGCGCGAGCTGATAGAAGCCCACGTATTCCACGAAGTTCATCGCGCGCTCGTACATATCGCGCACCACCGACTTCGGCGACAGCTCGTAATCCGCCACCCACGGATGCCCGGCGCGATAGGACTGATAAGCCGCGTTAAGCAGTTCCTCCAACGGTTTCGGGTACGTGACGGACTCGATAAGCTCCATCCGTTCGTCGTACTCGATGCCGTCGGCCTTCATCGCCTGCACGGCCTCGCCGCGAGCCTTGAACTGCTGCTGCGACAACACCGGCCGCGGATTGTCCACAGTGGATTCCACAATGGACACCACGTCCAAAGCGTACGACGGCGACTCCATGTCCAGCAGTTCCACCGCAGCCAGAGCAAACGGCGAAAGCGGCTGGTTCAACGCGAAATCGAACTGCAGGTCGACCGTCAGACGCACGATGCGGCCCTCAGCGTCCGGTTCGGGCAGCCGTTCCACGACGCCAGCGGCGAGCAGCGAACGGTAGATCTCGATCGCCCGAAGGATCAGTTTCCGCTGCGTCGGACGGTCCGAATGGTTGTCCTCCAGCAGGTGCCGCATCGCGTCGAAAGCGTTGCCGGGGCGCGAAATCACGTTCAGCAGCATCGAGTGGCTGACCCGGAAGCTGGACGTGAGCGGTTCCGGGTCGGCCGCGATCAGCCGGTCGAACGTGCTCTCGGTCCAGTTGACGAAACCTTCTGGCGCTTTCTTCCGGACGATCTTCTTTTTCTTCTTCGGGTCGTCGCCCGCCTTCTCCAGCGCCTTCGCGTTCTCCACCACGTGATCCGGGGCCTGCACGACCACGTACCCGTCGGTGTCGTACCCGGCGCGGCCCGCGCGCCCGGCGATCTGGTGGAATTCGCGTGCCTTCAAATGCCGCTGCCGCACGCCGTCGTACTTCGTCAGCGCCGAGAACACCACCGTCCGGATCGGCACGTTGATGCCGACGCCGAGGGTGTCCGTCCCGCAGATCACCTTCAACAGCCCGGACTGCGCGAGCGTTTCGACCAGCCGCCGGTACTTCGGCAGCATGCCCGCGTGGTGCACGCCGATGCCGTGCCGCACGAGCCGCGAGAGCGTCTTGCCGAACCCGGCGGAGAACCGGAAGTCGCCGAGCAGGTCGGCGATCGCGTCTTTCTCGGCGCGAGTCGTGACGTTGATGCTCATCAGCGTCTGCGCCCGCTCGATGGCCGCGGCCTGCGAGAAATGCACGACATACACCGGCGCCTGGCCGCCGTTGAGCAGCTCGGACATCGTCTCGTGCAGCGGCGTGAGCGCGTACCGGAAGGTGAGCGGCACCGGCCGCTGCGCCGACGTGACCACCGCGGTCGGCCGTCCGGTCCGCCGGGTCAGGTCCTTTTCGAAGAACGAAACGTCGCCGAGCGTGGCCGACATGAGCACGAACTGCGCGTTCGGCAGTTCGATCAGCGGGACCTGCCACGCCCAGCCGCGGTCCGGTTCCGAATAGAAGTGGAACTCGTCGGCGACGACCTGGCCGACCGGAGCGTCGGCGCCGTCGCGCAACGCGATGTTCGCCAAGATTTCCGCGGTGCAGCAGATGATCGGGGCGTCCGCGTTGACGCTGGAATCACCGGTCATCATGCCGACCTGGTCGGCCCCGAAGATCTCGATGAGCTGGAAGAACTTCTCCGAGACCAGTGCCTTGATCGGCGCGGTGTAAAAACTGCGTTTGCCGTGTGCGAGCGCGGTGAAGTGCGCGCCGACCGCCACGAGGCTTTTGCCGGAGCCGGTCGGCGTCGACAGGATGACGTTGGCCCCCGAGACGACCTCGATCACCGCCTCCTCCTGCGCGGGGTACAGCTCGATCCCCCGTTCGGCCGTCCACGTCGTGAAGGCTTCGAACAGGGCATCTGCGTCGGGATCCGCTGGCAGGAGGTCGGTGAGAGTCATCGCGGCACCTATCGTGCCATCCCGCCCCCGCCCGCAGGTGCAGGGGAGATCGCGGGCCCTTGCCCTAACCCGTAGGCTTCCGGTACCGCGCGTCGCCGGAGGGGCCAAAGGCAGGCGGGCGCGCACACGGGCGGTACTCGCGGAGGATTCGGCAATGGCACAGGACATCATCCCGATCGAGCTCGGGCTGCCGCAGGGCGACGTGGTCACCCTCTGGGCCCCGCGGTGGCGGGAGGACGGCGAGGAGTGGGAAGCGTTCCTCGGCGACGAGGACGACCTGTACGCCTTCCCGGACGCCGCGCACCTGGCCGCCTTCGTGCGCACAGCCGAGCAGCACGACCTGCTCGACCACCCGGCGTGGGACGCGGTGCCCGCGCTGAACGTGCCAGAGCTGATCCCGGACGACGACCACTCCTACGACCTCGTCGGCGTGCCCGAACTGGTCGCCGAGGAGCCGGACTCGTGGACGATCGGCGAACTGGCCGAGATCGTCGGCATCGTCCGTTCGCTCGCCGACGTGTGCGAGCTGGACGAGGTGCACGAGGTGCTCGACGCCTACGAGGGCTTCTCGCTGCTGGAGCAGGGCCGGCTGCCGTTCACCGGGCGCGAGGGCGAAGCGCTCTGGAACGACCTGTCGAAGGCCGTCTCCGAGAAGTGGGACATCGTGCTCGACGCGATCGACAACCTGGTGACAGTGCCGGACGTCGACGCCGCGGTGCTGGAGCAGACCGCCGAAGAGCTGGCCGCCTTCCACGAGGAGTCCGCCGAGGCGGAAGCCGGCGAAGAGGACGGCGGGCCGGAAGACCTCGAAGCGGTCGACGCCGAAGACGAGGACGCCGAGGACGAGCCGGTCGGTTTCTGGGGCGAGGTCGGCATCGACCCGATCAAGATCGTCACCTCCGGCGCGGAGTACTACACGCTGCGCTGCTACCTCGACGACAAGCCGGTGTTCCTCGGCAACGACGGCGAGATCGACGTGTTCAGCTCGCCGAAGGCGCTGCTCAAGGCGATCAAGGCGGGCGACGAACTGGCCGACACCGACCTCGCCAGCGTGTCCACTTGGGACGAGGTGCGGGAGAAGGCGGCGGCCGACGAGCTTGAGGTCGAGGTCGACACCGACAACACCTACGTGTTCCCCGGCCTCGACGACGACATCGCCGAGGGCCCGGAGTCGATCGACCCGACTCAGCTGGAGCTGGCTGTCGAGCTGATCACCGACGCCGCCGAATGGGCGGGCGACGACACCGTCGAAACCGCGCTGGCGGCCAACGAAAGCCTGGGCTGGCTGGTGTCGTTCGTGCTGCGGCCGGACCCGAGCCGGCTCGAGCCGAGCGCTCCGTTCGACACCGAGCAGAGCGCGTGGCGCAAGCTGGTCGAGGACTTCGAGAACCGCCTCACGGTGGTCTGAACCTCTTAGCGGGCGTCGAACACGCTCTCGGCCGAGTCACCGGCGGAAAACATCTTCCAGGCGACGCCGGCGATCGCATCCGGATCCAGGGTGCGACCGCCGGCGTCGCCGTATTTTTCCGGCTGCCCGGCGACCATCCGGTGAATGTCGCCGCGTTCGATCAGGCCGCCGATGATGAGGCTGCCCGCGTACACGCCGGTCCCGGCTCGTGAGTGGCGATCCCGGTTAGAACCGGCATTGCCACTCACAAGCCCCCCTATTCCTCCCGGGCCTCTGCCCTCACCGGCACCACCCCTATTGCCAGCAACGGAAAAACCGCCGCCACGCAATACGCCAGCGCATACCGGCTGTCCCCGATCACCAAGCCCAGCAACGGCGGTGTCGCTGACGCCGCGATGTTCTGCGCAGTATTCTGCGTCCCCATCGCGCGCCCGGACCACGCGACACCCGCCAGCTCGGCCGACGCGGTGAAGCCAAGACCGTTGTCCGCCACCGTGATCACCGCTGCCAGCACCAACGCGGCCAACACCAGCCACAGCCCGGTCGCGTCCCCGACCGCGACCAGCAGCATCACGACGACGCTGGCGACAGCGAGCTGCCGCATCGGCCGCAACCGGCTGCCGACCCGGTCCGACCAATACCCCGACGCCAGCCGCCCGAGCGCACCGAGCACCTGGGCCACCGCGACGAACACCCCGGCCTGCGCGGCGGTCCATTGATGCTGCGACACCAGATACACCGGCGCGAAGGCGGACACCGCGAACTGCGGCACCACCAACAGCGCGCTCGCACCGTGCACTCGCCACAGCCACGGCTTGCGGTACGGCGACGGTGGCCGCTCCCCCTTCGCCGCGCGAGGCGGCCGCGGCGGGTCAACGACGAACGCCGCCACCAACAACGCCACGAAGACCGCCAGCACAGCCGGCAGCAGCATCGCCGCCTGGAATCCCCACTGCGCGGCCAGCGGCGGCAGCCCGAGCGCGGCCACGCCGACACCCAGCGGTTGCGCCGTCTGCCTGATCCCCATGGCGACGCCGCGCTCGGATTTGGCGAACCAGCCCATCACGACCCGGCCGCTCGCCGCGTTCACCGAAGCCGTGCACGCACCGGCTACGAGAAACACACCAAAGAGAAGGCTGACCGGGTGGTGCCACACGGCGGCGTACACGAGGAGTAACCCCGAAACGCCCAGGCCGAGGGCCATGATGAGGCGCTCGCCGTAACGGTCCGCAGCCGCGCCCCAGGCGATCAGCGTCAGCAGCAGGCCGATGCTCGGCGCCGCGACGACCGTTCCCGCCTGCGCCAGCGTCAGATGGTCGGCCTCGCGCATGGCGGGCACGAGAAACGGCAGCCCGTAAAGGAAGGAGCAGCTGGCGGTCTGCGCGGCGAGGCCGAGCGCGAGGATCAGCCACCGTCGTGAGCTGCCTTGTTGCCGCACCTGCTCCCCGGTCCCGACCTGCGCCATTCCGTCCACCGTCTCACTATTTGAGAAATATGTCTTACATAGTGAACGATAGTTGGCATAGCTAACGAACGCAACCGCCTTTCGGAACGGCCGCGTCCGGAGCCGGGATTCAGCCGAGCGCCGCGTATCCGGGTTTGACGACCTTCTCGATCAGCTCGAGCCGCTCGTCGAAATCGAGGAACGCGGATTTCATGGCGTTGATGGTGAACCAGCGGAAGTCGTCGAGACCGAAGCCGAACGTCTCGGCCAGCGCGGCGAATTCACTGGTCATCGTGCATCCGCTCATCAGCCGGTTGTCGGTGTTGACGGTGACGCGGAAGCGCAGCCGGGCGAGCAGTCCGATGGGATGCTCGGCCAGCGACGGCACGGTTCCGGTCTGGACATTCGACGAGGGGCAGATTTCGAGCGGGATGCGCCGATCCCGGACGTAGCCAGCCAACCGTCCAAGATGGACATTTCCGTCGGCGTCGGCGGTGATGTCCTCCACGATCCGCACGCCGTGTCCGAGCCGTTCCGCGCCGCAGTACTGGATTGCCTCGCCGATCGACGGAAGTCCGAACGCTTCGCCGGCATGAATAGTGAAGTGTGCATTGTTCCGGCGCAAATAGTCGAATGCGTCCAGATTACGGGTGGGCGGGAATCCGTCCTCCGGTCCGGCGATGTCGAATCCGGCCACGCCCGCGTCGCGGTAGCGCACCGCGAGTTCGGCGATCTCGAGCGCGCGGGCGTGCTGGCGCATGCCGCACAACAGGGTCCGCACCCGGATCCGGCCGCCGTTCGCGACTACCCTCCGCGTCCCCTCGGCGAAGCCTTCTTGGACAGCCTCGACCACTGCATCGAGTGACAGCCCGCGTTCCACGAACAGCTCGGGCGCGTACCGCAGCTCGGCGTAGACGACCCCGTCCGCGGCCAGGTCTTCCACCGCTTCGGCGGCAACCCTGACCAGCGCTTCCTCCGTTTGCATGACACCACACGTATGGGCGAACGTTTCGAGGTACGACACGAGAGAACCGGAGTCGGCCGCGGCGCGGAACCAGCGGCCGAGTTCCGCCGGATCCGTCGCCGGAAGTTCCCGGTAGCCGAGATCCTCGGCGAGTTCGGCGACGGTGGCCGGGCGCAGGCCGCCGTCGAGGTGATCGTGGAGCAGGACCTTGGGGGCACGGCGCAGGATCTCCGCGCTCAGCGGGGTTACGTCCGACATGCTCCAACGGTAGCCTCGCTGTCATTCCCCTACCTGGCCGTAACCGAGAGCACCGGAACAACCCTCTGCTCAGCACTGTGCGCAAGGAATCGGCCATCCGGGTGGCCCGGTCGTTATCCGCGTTCCCCGGGGGCCATACGCACAGCAATTTTCTTCATCGATAAGCTCGGGTCAGTCCCTTCCATTTTCCCCGCCGACGAAGGACACCGCAGTGACCACTGACAACCACATTGCCGCACCGTCGTTCGACCGGATGCGCAACATGCTGGTGCGCGCGGCCGAGGTTCGTGAGAGCGAGCAGCAGCAGATCTTCGACGCGCTCGACGACATCTACGCCCGGCTCGCGCCGGTCGACTCCCTCGGCGCGGTGCGCAAGCGGCTGTCGGAAATGCCGGACCGGACCGAGGTCGGGGTGCTGGCGGAGCGCCTCGACGAGGCGATGACGCGGCTGGAGTCCCAGGACAACGCGATCGCCGCGCTCACGCACGCGGTGGAGAGCATCGTCGACAAGCTGGCGAAGCCCTTCGCCCAGCTCGACGGACGCCTCGACGGCGTGGCGGCGCGGTTCGAGGGCGTCGCGGGCCGGATGGACGGGCTCGAGGACAAGCTGCAGAACATCCACCGCCGGCTCGACGAGCTGGGCGGGCACCTGGACAAGCAGGACGCGAAGCTCGAGTCGCTGCCGCAGGCCACGCAGGGCCCGATCCGCGACCGGATCGAGATGGCCGAGGCGTCGCTGCGCGAGCGGATCGAGACGACGGACCAGGAACTGCGCTCGCGCGTGGACGAACTGGACCGCGCAACGAAGGAACGCATCGCCACCGCGACCGACGCGCTGAAGAGCACGGTCTCCGACACCGGCGAGATGATCGACCCGGCCGCGCGCCTCGACTCGGTGGGCACGAAGCTCGAGACGATCACCCAGCGTCTCGACGACCTGTCCGGCCGTATCGACAAGGTCGAAGACGACGTCACCGGCCGCATCGGCGACCTGGACGGCTCGGTGCGCAGCGGCCTGTCGAAGGTCGAAAGCACGCTGTCGAAGCAGCCGGACACCGACTCGGTGGACTCGCTGGTGCGCCGCAGCAACGACGAATCCGTGCGCCGCATCGGCGGCCAGCTGGACGAAGCGATGGCGACGTTCGCGGAACTGATGCTGGGCGGCGGACCGGCCGTGCAGCAGATCGCCCCGCCGCCGCCGGCTCCGCGGCAGCCGCGCCGCGCCAGCTCGCGCAACGGCCGCTCGCCGAAGGCCGCCGACGCCAAGGCCAAGGCCGGTGGCGACGCCGACGAGTCGACTGACTGACAGCCCCGCTAGACCCAGCCCTCGTGAGTGGCAATCCCGGTTCTAACCGGGATTGCCACTCACGAGGGCTTTATGGTGTCCAGCACGATCCCAGTCGCAGCAGGAGCCTCCGCCCCCACCGCGAACCCGCCCTCCAGCGCAGCAAGGGCCGCCGGGATCGCCTCCGGAGTGTCCGTGTGCAGTTCCAGCAACGGCTCCCCCGCCACCACCGGATCACCCGGCTTCGCGTGGCACAGAATCCCCGCCGCAGCCTGCACCGGATCTTCCTTCCGCGCCCGACCGGCCCCGAGCCGCCAAGCCGCGACACCCACTGCGTAGGCGTCCAGCGACGTCAGCACTCCCGACTCCGGTGCGGCGACAACGTGCACGTGCGCCGGACGCGGCAGCTCGGCCGACGGGTCTCCGTCCTGCGCAGTGATCATCCGGGCCCACACCTCGTAAGCCTCGCCAGACGCCAGCACCTCAGCCGGATCCACGGAAATCCCCGCCAAAGCAAGCATTTCCCGAGCCAGCGCCACAGTCAGCGAGACAACATCAGCCGGACCACCACCGCGAAGGACCTCGGCCGCCTCGGCGACCTCCACCGCATTCCCGACCGCCCGTCCGAGCGGCGTGCTCATGTCGGTGATCAACGCAGTGCAAGCAACGCCGTGCGCCGTCCCGATGTCCACGAGCGTCCGCGCCAGAAGCTGCGCCTCGGGCACGGTCTTCATGAAGGCCCCGGAGCCAGCCTTCACGTCCAGCACCAGCCCCGAAGCGCCCTCGGCGATCTTCTTGCTCATAATCGAGCTGGCGATCAACGGCACCGACTCGACCGTCGACGTGACATCCCGCAGCGCGTACAGCTTCTTGTCCGCCGGAGCCAACCCCTCGGTCGCCGCGCAGACCACCGCGCCGACTGAGTTCAGCTGCGCCGCGATCTCGTCCAAAGACAAAGCCGCGCGCCAGCCCGGGATCGACTCCAGTTTGTCCAGCGTCCCGCCGGTGTGACCGAGCCCGCGACCGGACAGCTGCGGCACCGCGGCACCGCACGCCGCGACCAGCGGAGCCAGCGGCAAGGTGATCTTGTCGCCGACTCCGCCGGTCGAGTGCTTGTCCACGGTCGGGCGCGCGACGTCCAGCGACAGCCGCGAACCCGAGTCGATCATCGCGCCGGTCCAGCGCGCGATTTCGCCCTCGTCCATGCCACGCAAGAAAATCGCCATGGCCAGCGCGGCCATCTGCTCTTCCGCGACAGCCCCGTGAGTGTAGGCGTCGACGACCCAGTCGATCTGTTCGTCGCTCAGCCGTCCGCCGTCCCGCTTGGCGCGGATGACATCGACCGCAGTGAAAGTCACGGCAAGTCCTCCGGCCCGAACGCGTCCGGCAGCACCTCCGACATCGGCAGCACCCCGCGCGGAGTGTCGACCAGGCAAGAAGAACCGCCGAGTTCAAACAGAATCTGCCGACAACGGCCGCACGGCATCAGCAGTTCGCCTTCGCCGCTACGGCAAGCCACCGCGACCAAACGGCCACCGCCGGACAGTCGCAATTGTCCGGCCATTGTGCACTCAGCGCACAAACCCAAGCCGTACGAAGCGTTTTCGACGTTGCACCCGGTCACCTGCCGACCATCGTCCACAATGGCCGCGACGCCGACGTGCAGTCCCGAATAAGGCGCGTAAGCGTGCGCAGCAGCCGAGACCGCAGCCGCGCGCAAAGCTTCCCAGTCCACTTCGGACATCAGTCGCCCTCACCTCGCCGGTACTGCGCACCGTCTGCCTTAGGCGGCCGAAGTCGTTGCGACGCAACAGCTAGCACGATCAGCGTCACGAAGTGTGCGGTGTACGGGATCAAGTCGCTCGGCAGCGTGTTATTGGTCCAGTAAATCGCGTACAGGATGCCAGCGCCGACCACGCCGAGCGCGGCCGCGAGCCAGCGCTTCCGGATCAGCTGCACGATCACGATGATCGCCAGCAGAATCACCGCGCCGTACAGCAACGCCAGCACCGCGTCGCCGCCACCGGCGAGCTGCAGACCGTCGGAGTACCCGAACAGCGCGGCACCGCCAAGGAGCCCGCCCGGCCGCCAGTTGCCGAAAATCATCGCGGCCAGACCGATGTAACCGCGGCCGTTGGTCTGGTTCTCCAGGTAGTCCGCGCCGCCCTTGAGCAGCACCAGCGACGCGCCACCCATGCCCGCGAAACCACCGGAAATCAGCACGCCGACGTACTTGTAGCGGTACACGTTCACACCGAGCGACTCCGCCGCGACCGGGTTCTCGCCGCACGAACGCAGCCGCAGGCCGAACCGCGTGCGCCAGAGAATCCAGTAGCTCACCGGGATCAGCACGATCGCGAGCATGGTCAGCGGCGCGACGCCGGTCACCAGCCCGCGCAGAATGCCCGCGACGTCAGACAGCCCGACGCGCTGCTGGTTTTCCAGCGAGCCCAGCCAGTCCGACAGCCCGGCCGCCGAGTAGGTGTCGAACTTCGGCACCGGCGGCGACTGACGCGGATTTCCCGACAGCGGCTCGAAAATCAGGTTAGCCAGATACTTCGCGACGCCTAGCCCGAGAAGGTTGATCGCCACACCGGAGACGATGTGGTTGACGTTGAACGTCACCGTCGCCACCGCGTGCAGCAGGCCGCCCAGCGCGCCGAACGCGATCGCGGCGAGCAGACCGACCCACGCGCCGCCGTAATACGCGCCCCAGGCCGCGCCCCAGGTGCCGAGGATCATCATGCCTTCGAGGCCGATGTTGATCACGCCCACGCGCTCGGCCCACAGGCCGCCCAGCGCACACAGCAGGATCGGCAGCGCGAGCCGCAGTGCGGTCGACGCGGTGTTGCTGGACGTCAGCGCCGAAACGCCGGTGGCGTACGACGCGGTGGACATGACCGCGATCGCGACCACGGCCCAGATCACGCCGCGCAGCCAGCCGGGGATCCTCGGCCGCTTGCGCTTGACCGGCACCGGCATCCCGGACTCCGGTCCTGGCCTCGACAGTTCTGTGGTGGTCACACCGCACCGCCTTCCGCGACCGAGGCGCCCTTGCGGCCGTTGCCGGCGAGCGCCCTGCCCACCCTTCGCTGTTCCGCGGCGAGGTCGGCCCGGCGCACGATCTCGTACGCCACGACGACCGAGAGCACGATGACGCCCTGCATGATCGTCGCGATTTCCTTGGACACGTTGATCTGCTCCAGCGACACCGCGGAGGTGTCCAGGAACGCCCACAGCAGCGCGCCGAACGCGATGCCGCCGGGATGGTTACGCCCGAGCAGTGCGACCGCGATGCCGGTGAAGCCGTACATCTGGGTCGCGGTGATGCCGTAGCTGTAGTCGCGGCCGAGCAGTTCCGGCATAGCGACCAGACCGGCTACCGCGCCGGACAGCAGCATCGCGATGAGCGTCATCTTCTTCGCGCTCACCCCACCGGCCGCGGCGGCCGTCGCGGACTCGCCGCTGGCCTTCAGTTCAAAGCCGAACCTGGTGCGGTTCAACATGAACCAGTACGCGCCGCCGATCACGATCGCGATGAACACGAACCCGAACAGCGTGCCCGAGCCGAGCGGGATGCCCGGGATCCGGCCGGACGGCGCGATCACCCTGGTCCCGATGTTGTTGCCGGTCTGCACGCCGAACTGGTTGGCGTTGATGAGGAACGCGATGATGCCGGCGACGATCGAGTTCAGCATGATCGTCGAGATGACCTCGCTGACGCCGCGGGTCACCTTGAGCACAGCCGGAATCGTCGCGTACAGCGCGCCGGAAACGATGGCCACCAGCAGGATCACGATGGTGTGGATGACCGGCGGCAGCTGCAGCGCGCCGCCGACGATCGCGGCGATCACCGCGGCGAACCGGTACTGGCCCTCGACGCCGATGTTGAACAGGTTCATCTGGAACCCGATCGCCACGGCCAGGCCGGACAGGTAGTACACCGTCGCGAGGTTCACCGTGTCGACCGCGGTCGAACCCTTGAACAGCTGGCCGATCATCGTCCCGTACGCCTGCAACGGGTCGGCACCGGAGATGACGAGCGCGATCGCGGACAGGATCACTGCGAACGCGATCGCGAGCAGAGGCGGCAAAAGCCGCGTGCGCCACGAACTCATGAGTCTTCACCTTCTTCGGCGCCGGTCATGGCGGAACCGAGTTCCTGCGGAGTAACGGTGGCGGGGTTGGCCTCGCTCACGAGCCGCCCGCGCAGCATCACGCGAATGGTGTCGGACAACCCGATCAGCTCGTCGAGGTCCGCCGAAATCAGCAGCACGGCAAGCCCGTCGGCACGTGCCTGACGGATCTGCTCCCAGATCAATGCCTGCGCGCCGACGTCGACACCGCGCGTCGGGTGCGATGCGATCAGCAGCACCGGGTTCCCGGACAGCTCTCGGCCGACGATCAGCTTCTGCTGGTTCCCGCCGGACAGCGCGGCGGCCGGGACGTCGATGCCGGGCGTGCGGACGTCGTACTCGCGCACGATCCGCTCGGTGTCCTCGCGCGCGCCCGCGATGTTGAGCAACTGCCCGCCGGACACCGGTTCGCGCGTCTGGTAGCCGAGAATCCGGTTGACCCACAACGGTTGCGTGAGCAGCAGGCTGTGCCGCGTGCGGTCCTCGGCGATGTAGCCGATGCCTGCCTCGCGCCGCGCCAGCGTGCCCAGCTTGACCAGATCGTGCGTCTCGCCGTCCGGCGGAGTCAGCTCGATATGGCCGCCGCTCGCCTTGCGCATCCCCATGATCGTCTCGACCAGTTCGGTCTGGCCGTTGCCCTCGACGCCCGCGATGCCGAGCACCTCGCCCGCGTGCACGGTGAAGGAGATGTCGTCCAGCACGTTGCGCTCAGACCCTTCGGCGGACAGCCGCAGGTCGCGCACGTGCAGGACCTCGCGGTCGGTCACCGTCGACTCGCGCGTCTCCGGGCTCGGCAGCTCCGAACCGACCATCATCTCGGCCAGCTCGCGGCTGGTGATCTTCTTCGGGTCCGCGGTGCCGACCGTGGTGCCGCGCCGGATCACGGTGACCGTGTCGGCGATCGCGCGCACCTCGTCGAGCTTGTGCGAGATGAAGAGGAACGTGTAGCCGTCGGCCTGCATCTCGCGGACGGTGGCGAACAGCGCGTCCACTTCCTGCGGCACGAGCACGGCGGTCGGCTCGTCGAGGATGATGATTTTCGCGCCGCGGTAAAGGACTTTGACGATCTCGACGCGCTGGCGGTCGGCGACGCCGAGTTCCTCCAGCAGCGCGTCCGGCTTCGCGTGCAGCCCGGTCCGCTTCGACAGCTCCTGCAGCCGCGCCCGCGCCGCGCGGCCGATGCCGTGCAGCGCCTCGCCGCCGAGGAACACGTTTTCCGCGACGGTCAGGTTGTCGGCGAGCATGAAGTGCTGGTGCACCATGCCGATCCCGGCGCGGATGGCGTCCTGCGGGTTGCGCAGTCTCACCTCGGCGCCGTTGATGGCGATGCTGCCCTCGTCGGGCTGCTGCATCCCGTACAGGATCTTCATCAGCGTCGACTTGCCCGCGCCGTTCTCGCCGCACAGCGCGTGCACCTCGCCCGCCGCGACGGTGAGGTTGACGTCGGAGTTCGCGACGACGCCGGGGAACCGCTTGGTGATCCCGGTCAGCTGGACGGCCGGCACGCCCCGGTCGGGGACGGCGTCGGCCTCGATCTCGGTCATCGGAGGGGACATCCCGTTCTGTCGAAACGCGTGAGGGCCCGGAAGGAAGATCCTTCCGAGCCCTGCCGCGTCGTGAGCGTTACTTGGCCGGCTTGTCCGAAACCTTGATGGCGCCGGAAATGATCTGGGCCTTGTACCCGTCGAGCACGTCCTTGATGTCGTCGACCTTGCCACCGGAGGTGGAGTAGCCGACGCCGTCGGACTTGAGGTCGAAGCGCTTCGGCACCGTGCTCAGGTCGCCCTTCGCGACGGCCTGCAGGTACTCGAACACCGCGACGTCGACGCGCTTGATCATCGAGGTGATGATGATGTCCTTGTCGGCGGCGACCGTCTTCTGGTTGTACTGGTCGGAGTCGACGCCGATGGCCAGCGCGTTGTTCTGCTTCGCCGCGTCGAACACGCCCTTACCGGAGGCGCCGGCGGCGTGGTAGACGACGTCCGCGCCGCGGGAGATCTCGGCGGCGGCCTTCGCGTTGCCCTTCGGCGGGTCCTGGAAACCGGAGAAGTCGCCGGCAGGCGTCAGGTACTCGTCCTCGACCTTGATCTTGCTCGAAACGGCATGCGCGCCCTGCAGGAAGCCCGCCTCGAACTTCTGGATGAGCGGGGTGTTCACGCCGCCGACGAAGCCGACGTGGCACTTCTTGCTCTTGTACGCGGCGGCGACGCCGGCCAGGAACGAGCCCTGCTCCTCGGCGAAGACCAGCGGCGTGACGTTCGGCAGGGTGATCGAGTCGTCGTCGACGATCGCGAACTTGGTGTTCGGATACTTGGTGGCAACGGCCTTGACCGACGGCGCGTACGCGAACCCGACCGCGACGATCGGGTTCATGCCCGACTGCGCCATCTGCTCGAGCCGCTGCTGCTTGGCGGCTTCGCTCTCGCTCGCGCTCGCGGTGCTCTCGTTGACGGTCGGGACGCCCAGGTCGGACTTCGCCCGGTCGGTGCCCGCGGCGGCCGCGTCGTTGAAGGAAGCGTCACCGCGACCGCCGACGTCGAAGGCCAGCCCGACCTTGAGCTTGCTGCCGTCGACCTTGCCCGAGGCGGCGCTGCTGCTCGTAGCGGCGGCCGGAGCGGCGGGCGGCTTCGGGGCGGTGATGCAGTTCGAGCCCGCATTGCCGTCCGAACCGGACGCGTTGTTATTGCTTCCCCCGGTGTCCTTCGCGCACCCGGCCAGTGCAAGCACCCCAGCCATGGTCGCGGCGGCCAGCGCGGTTCCACGCATGCGACGCAACGTGTGTCTCCCTCCCCGCTGATCCAGCGGACGATCCAGGAACGGCCCGGTCACGGTCGCCCGGGCTCAACTGGCAGACCGTACCCAACCGCCGGGTAACCGCCATAGGAACGGCACGCTACGTAACACAAACGTTTACTCGGAGGCTCGATCCGCGACCATTCCGGCGCCGACCGTGATCAAGAGCCGCCGCCCCGCCCGCCGCGATCACTCACCGTGGCACCGCTTCCGCCCGGGAACGGTCCGTGAAGGACTCCTTGAGGGAATCTAAGTCCCTCAAGGAGTCCTTCACGGCCAGCTCAGACGTGCTCCAGACCACACGTCCGAGTGGTCTGCCGTGGTCACGGTGTCTGGTCCATCACAGAGAGGAACCCGGAGGTGAGCCGCGCGTATGGGTCGGGTCTAGCATCCATGCATCCACGCTCGATGGCCCCTGATCTCGGCACCGTCGCCGGAGTTGTCCCCAGTGGACCGACCCCGGCCGCGGGTGCGGACCTCACCGGTCACCCGGGCACGACAGTCATGACGTTGGAGGCCGTTCACCGATGTCCACCACGGCGAGCACTGCCACCGAAACCGGGGCAGGAGCTAGCGATCGGGCGGGTGCCTCACGCCGGCAGGGAACTTTCTACCGGGGCGACCCCGGCATGTGGTCCTGGGTGCTGCACCGCATCACCGGCGTGCTGACCTTTTTCTTCCTGTTCGTGCACGTGCTCGACACCGCGCTCGTGCGCGTGTCGCCGAACACCTACGACCAGGTCATCGAGACGTACAAGACGCCGATCGTGAACCTGCTCGAGGTCGGCCTTGTCGGCGCGGTGCTGTTCCACGCGCTCAACGGGCTGCGCGTCCTGCTGGTCGACTTCTGGGCCAAGGGCCCGAAGTACCAGAAGACGATGCTCTGGGTCATCGGCGTCGTGTGGGTGGTCGTGATGGTTCCGGGTGCGTTCTTCATGCTGAAGCGCACCGTCGAGACGCTTTTCGGGGGTGCCTGATCCCATGGCCGACGCTCTGATCCTCGACAAGCCGCGCTCGCCGCGGCGCCCGTCCGCCCGGCGCAGCAACTTCGAGCTTTACAGCTGGCTGTTCATGCGCATCTCCGGGCTCGCGCTGATCATCCTGGTGCTGGGCCACCTGTTCATCATGAACATCCTCGACGGCGGCGTGCACCGCATCAACTGGGGCTTCGTCGCCGGCCGCTGGGCCTCGCCGTTCTGGCAGTTCTGGGACCTGGCGATGCTGTGGCTCGCCGAGATCCACGGCGGCAACGGCCTGCGCACGATCATCGACGACTACGCGCGCAAGGACTCCACCCGGTTCTGGCTGAAGATCCTGCTCTACGTCTCGATGGCGCTCATCCTGGCCGTCGGCACGATGGTGATCTTCACGTTCGACCCCGAGATGCCTGCCTCCTGAGGCGCACCCACCACTAGCTAGCGGAGTCTTTCCCTATGCAGTTCCACAAGTACGACGTGGTGATCGTCGGCGCGGGCGGCGCCGGCATGCGCGCGGCCATCGAGTCCGGCCAGCGCGCCCGCACCGCGGTCCTCACCAAGCTGTACCCGACCCGGTCCCACACCGGCGCGGCCCAGGGCGGCATGTGCGCCGCGCTGGCGAACGTCGAAGAGGACAACTGGGAGTGGCACACCTTCGACACCGTCAAGGGCGGTGACTACCTGGTCGACCAGGACGCCGCGGAGATCATGGCCAAGGAGGCCATCGATGCCGTCCTCGACCTGGAGAAGATGGGCCTTCCGTTCAACCGGACGCCCGAGGGCAAGATCGACCAGCGCCGGTTCGGCGGGCACACCCGCGACCACGGCAAGGCCGCGGTGCGCCGCGCCTGCTACGCCGCGGACCGCACCGGGCACATGATTCTCCAGACGCTGTACCAAAACTGCGTCAAGCACGGCACCGAGTTCTTCAACGAGTTCTACGTGCTCGACCTGGTCCTGTCCGAGGGCGAGGACGGCAACCCGATCGCCACCGGCGTGGTCGCCTACGAGCTGGCCACCGGCGAACTGCACGTGTTCCAGGCGAAGTCGATCGTGTTCGCCACCGGCGGCGCCGGCAAGATCTTCAAGACCACGTCGAACGCGCACACCCTCACCGGCGACGGCCTCGGCATCATCTTCCGCAAGGGCCTTCCGCTGGAGGACATGGAGTTCTTCCAGTTCCACCCGACCGGCCTCGCCGGCCTCGGCATCCTGATCTCCGAAGCGGTGCGCGGCGAGGGCGGCATCCTCCGCAACTCCGAGGGCGAGCGCTTCATGGAGCGCTACGCCCCCACCATCAAGGACCTCGCGCCGCGCGACATCGTCGCCCGGTCGATGGTCCAGGAGGTGCTGCAGGGCCGCGGCTGCGGGCCGAACAAGGACTACGTCGTCCTCGACGTGACCCACCTTCCGGTCGAGGTCCTCGAGACCAAGCTGCCGGACATCACCGAGTTCTCCCGCACCTACCTGGGCGTCGACCCGGTCAAGGAGCCGGTGCCGGTGTTCCCGACGTGCCACTACGTCATGGGCGGCATCCCGACGAACATCCACGGCGAGGCGCTGCGCGACAACGAGCACGTCATCCCGGGCCTGTACGCCGCGGGCGAGGTCGCCTGCGTGTCGGTGCACGGTTCGAACCGGCTGGGCACGAACTCGCTGCTGGACATCAATGTCTTCGGCCGCCGCGCGGGCATCGCCGCCGCGGAGTACGCGCTGGCGCACGAGCACGTCGAGCTTCCGGAGAGCCCGACCACCCTGGTCGAGGAACAGCTGGAGCTGCTGCTGTCGGAGCACGGCGACGAGCGCGTCGCCGACATCCGCAAGGAAATGCAGCAGACGATGGACTCGCACGCTTCGGTGTACCGCACCGAGGACACGCTGAAGCAGGCGCTGACCGACATCCAGGCGCTCAAGGCGCGGTACTCGCGGATCACCGTGGCGGACAAGGGCAAGCGGTACAACACCGACCTGCTCGAGGCCGTCGAACTCGGCTTCCTGCTGGAGCTGGCCGAGGTACTGGTCGTCGGCGCGATCGCGCGCAAGGAGTCCCGCGGCGGCCACGCCCGCGAGGACTACCCGAACCGCGACGACACGAACTTCATGCGGCACACCATGGCCTACAAGCAGGGCGAGGGGCTGTCGTCCGACATCCGGCTCGACTACAAGCCGGTCACCTTCACCCGCTACGAACCGATGGAGCGGAAGTACTGATGACGACGGCCACCCCAGAGGCGCCCTCCTCCAAGGCGTCCGACGAGCACACGCCGATCCAGGTCACGCTGAAGATCCTGCGGTTCAACCCCGAGGTCGACTCCGAGCCGCACTGGGAGTCCTACGACGTCCCGGCGCAGCCGACCGACCGCGTGCTGAACCTGCTGTTCTATGTGAAGGACTACATCGACGGCACGTTCTCCTTCCGCCGCTCGTGCGCGCACGGCGTGTGCGGTTCGGACGCGATGCAGATCAACGGGATCAACCGGCTGGCCTGCAAGGTGCTGCTGAAGGACCTGCTGGAGAAGAACGGCAAGAAGACCGAGATCACCATCGCCCCGATCAAGGGCCTGACGACGTTGAAGGACCTCTACGTCGACATGGACCCGTTCTTCGAGGCGTACCGGGCGATCAAGCCGTACCTGATCACCTACGGCAACGAGCCGACCCGCGAGCGGATCCAGTCCCAGGCCGACCGCAACCGGTTCGACGACACCACCAAGTGCATCCTGTGCGCCTGCTGCACGTCGTCCTGCCCGGTCTACTGGAACGACGGCTCGTACTTCGGCCCGGCGGCGATCGTCAACGCCCACCGCTTCATCTTCGACTCCCGCGACGAGGGCGCCGAAGAGCGGCTGGACATCCTGAACGACGGCGAGGGCGTGTGGCGCTGCCGCACGACGTTCAACTGCACCGACGCCTGCCCGCGCGGCATCCAGGTGACCAAAGCCATCCAGGAAGTAAAACGCGCCCTCCTCTTCAAGCGCGTCTGATCTTTTAGCGTTCCGTGAGGGGAACCCTGAGGGACTCTGAGTCCCTCAGGGTTCCCTTCACGGCTTTTTAGCTGCTCTGTCCACAAGGCCGCGGGTTGTCCACAGAACAGGCCCGGCCAGGCACGAAACTTCGCCGGGTGCGGCAGCATTTATCGGGTGAAACAACGAGGCCGCTGGGCCGCACACCCCGAAATGCTCGCGCAACACAGCACGCACCAAGTGATCCGAGCGATGACGCTGGAATCGCTGGGCATGAGCAGCAGAGTCATCTACCGACGATGCCTGCCCGGGGGACCATGGCGAAGACTGTTGCCCGGAGTCATCCTCCTGCACAACAACGACCCCACGCCTGACCAACTCGTACACGCAGCCTTGTTGTACGCGGGCGAATCAGCGATCGTCACCGCGGAAGAAGCCTGCCTGCGGTACGGCCTGCGTCTCCCGACCCCGGAAAGCCCGCGGCAAATCCACTTGCTGGTTCCGCATCGAAAGAAGCTGAACAGCTCTGAATTCGTGACCATCGAGCGGACGAGGCATCTTCCGGCACCGTGGCTTCGGGCTGGCGTTCCGCTCGCGCCTCTGGTCAGAGCCACCACAGACTTGGTCCGGCGAACACGCGACTCCGAGACGGTCAGCCGTGTCCTGATCGAAGCGATCCAGCGAGGACGCTGTTCACCACAAGCCCTGGCAGAAGAGCTGGACCGCGGCACCAAAAGGGGAACCGCGATCCCCCGGCGGCTTCTCGCCGAATGGTCGGACGTCCGGTCAGTCGCCGAAGCCGAAGCTCAGAAGTTATCCAAGAGTCTTCCGAATCCGCCAACCCATCAGAACACCGTGCTTTACGACCACGCGGGTCAATATGCAGGCCAACCTGACTTCTGGTGGGACGAGGTCGGACTGGCTTGGGAGATCGACTCAGTGGAATTTCACTTCCGCTCGGCCGACTACGCGCGAACGTTGCATCGGAACACTCGCTACGCGGCCCTGGGCATTGCCGTGGTGCAGACTCTGCCGTCCCGTCTGCGCACCGAGCCAAAAGCCGTTCTGAACGAACTCAGTGACGCATACCGTGCCGCCGAGGTCCGCCCCCGCCCACCGGTCTCCCTACGCCCCGCTGGTTAGTACGTGAGGGGAACCCTGAGGGACTCAGAGTCCCTCAGGGTTCCCCTCACGGACGTTAGTGGACCGCGTCCAGGGCGTTTACCAGGCCGCGTCCGTAGTACGAGTTGTTCCGCGCCGGTCCGGAGCAAGCCGAGACATCGCAAGCCACCGGATCCGCCTCCGCGGTGAGCAAAGCCGCCAAAGCGCGCGGCGGGGCGTGCCTATGCGTGGAAGCCAGCAAAGCCGCGACCCCGGCTGCGTGCGGGGAGGCCATCGAAGTGCCGCACTTAGTGCCGTAAGCCCCGTTGAACACCGTTGACAGCGGGCACCCCGCGCCTTCCCCGGCAGGCGGCTTCTGCCCCGAATCCCCGCCCGGCGCGGTGACCGTGACCGAGCCGTAGTTGGAGTAGTAAGCCTTCGTGCCCGCGTAACCAACCGCAGACACCGTCACGACCCCGTCGATCGCCTTAGGCAGGATGCCGCACGAAGGGTCGATCTTGTGCGGACGGTTCGGGTCGACAGTCTGCGTACGCACGTCGAAGCCCGAGTTGCCCGCAGCAGCGACGTTGAGAGTCCCGCGCTGCGTCGAGTAAGTCACGGCGCGCCGTACGGCTTCGTACGCGGCAGCGTCGCCCGCTTCGTTGCGGCAGTAGAACATCCCGGGGTCGATGTAGTAGCTGTTGTTCGTCACCTGGAAGCCGTGCTGCCCCGCCCAGACGAAGCCACAGACGGCCGCCTCCGGGAAGATGTAGCCGTCGTCGTTCACCACCTTCACCGACGCCAGCCGCACGCCCGGCGCGATGCCGGTGAAGCCGCGCGCGGGGTCCTTGCCCGCGATGGTGCCGGCGACGTGCGTGCCGTGGTCGGAGTTCGTCGGAGTCCACGCGGAAGCGTCCGGCGCGCCGGTGACACAGCCGGTCGACGACTGTGTGTCCACCGCGTGCGCGAGCGCCGGGTGCTTGGCGTCGATGCCGGAGTCCAGCACGCCGACCGTGACCGCCCGCGAACCGGGGTTGATCTTGTTCGCTTCCGGTGCGTGGATCGCGCGCATGTCCCACTGCTGAGTCGACAAATCGTCACCAGTGGCGACGCTCTCCGTCTGCTCCAGCATCCCGATCGCCGAGCGCAGTCCGGCTCGGGCGGCGGCTTTCGCGGCGACGTCCTTGCCCGCTGAGTACGCCCGCTTCACGCCGAGCCGGTCGGCGAAGTCCGCGTTGCGCGAGCTGGCGACCGCGACGCCGATCTCCGGGTAGTACGCGATCCGCTTGCCGCACTTGGCGCTCAGCTCCGCGTCGACCGAACGCTGCTTCTCGCCCGGTTGGTACAGCACGACGTAGCTGTACTGCGTGCTGGTGGTGTCACAGGACGGCGCTGGCGCGGCGGACGCTGGCACGGTCACCGCGCCGGCGGCGACCCCAGCCACCGCGATCGGGACGAGCAATCGACGTAAACGGGACATTTAGCCTCCATGGTCGGTCGCCCGAAACTAAGCCAGCCCGGACGCGCCCGCCACCGACCAAAGGACGGTCACCGCATCAGGTGTCGGCGCGGTCCTTCGCCGTCGCCCGGATGCCGCGCCAGCCGAGCACCCCGATGGCGGTGCCGAGCACGAACGAAACCACCGTCAGCACCGCGTGCACGATGAAGTACCCAGTGGGGGAACCGTCGGCCGCCCAGGACTGGTTGCTGGCCCACAGATTCTTCGCGAACGTGATCCAAATGATCCAGGACCAGATGCCGAAAGCGAACAAGGCCATCGCTGTACCTCGTGAAATGCGCATGTCCCGAGTATGCCGCCGGGCCATCGGCGCTAGATTGCGTGGGTGCACCCTGCTTTCGCCCGGTCGCTGCGAGCATTCGCCGCGCCACTCGCCGCAGCCCTCGTAGCCGTCGCCGCGCCCGTCGCCCTCGCCGCACCGGTGCTGGCGGAGCAATGCATCGACCACGCCGCGCCGCCGGCCCCGGTGGACACCTCGGAGAAGCCGAAGCCGGGACAGACCGTCCCGCCGCCGCTTCCGATGCCGGCCCAGCCGGTCGGCGGCGACCGCCTCGGCGGCTGCGGCCCGATCCTTCCGCCGGGCGCGCCCGCGCTGCCGCCGGGCGACACCTCGGCGTCGTGGGTTCTGCAGGATCTCGACACCGGCGCGGTCGTCGCGGCGAAGGACCCGCACGCGCGGGAGCGGCCGGCGTCGCTGATCAAGACGTTGCTGGCGCTGGTGGTGGTCACCGAGCTGAAGCCGGAGCAGGTCATCGTCCCGACGAAGGAGGACGCCGAGCAGGAGTGCACCTGCGTCGGCATCGCCGCGGGCGGGCATTACACGATGGACCAGCTGCTGCACGGCCTGCTGATGCACTCGGGCAACGACGTGGCGCACGCCTTCGCGACCGCGCTGGGCGGGGCCGACGCGGCGGTCGCCAAGATGAACGCGCTCGCCGCCCGCATCGGCGCGACCGACACCCGCGCGGCGACCCCGTCCGGCCTCGACGGACCGGGCATGTCGACCTCGGCGTACGACCTGAGCCTCGTCTTCCACTACGCGATGAAGCAGCCGGAATTCGCCAAGGTGGTGGCGACGAAGAATTTCACGATCCCGGCGATCGACGGGAAACCGCCGATTCCGGTGTTCAACGACAACAAGCTGCTCGGCGTGTATCCCGGCTTTCTCGGCGGGAAAACGGGCTTCACGGACGACGCGCGGCACACGTACGTCGGCGGCGCGGAGCGCGACGGCCACCGCCTCGCGATCGTGATGATGCGGGCCGAACAGCGCCCGACGAAGGTGGTCGACCAGGCGGCGAAACTGCTCGACTACGGCTTCGCGCTGGAGAAGAACGGCGCGCAGCCAGTCGGCCAGATCGCCTACCAGTCGCTGAGCGCCGACGCCGCCCCGATGTCGGACAAGCAGGTCACCCCGGCGGGCGCGACGACCGCGGCGGCGCAGAAACCGGACCCGTTCGGCACGACCGGCTGGATCCTGACAGTGCTCGTGCTGGTGATCATCGTGGCCGGGTTCGTCCTCAGCTACCAGCGCAAGCGCAACGCCCGCGCGTAACGACCAGTTGCAGGTCCGTGAAGGACTCCTTGAGGGAATCTGATTCCCTCAAGGAGTCCTTCACGGACATAGTCAGCTCTTGCGTTTGCCTAGCCAGGCCAGCAGCGCGCCCGCGCTGAACGCGCCGGCCACGGAACCGAGCCCCAGCCCGTGCTGCACCGTCACCCGAGGCTCCAGCAGCACCGGAGCGGGCGGCTGCACCACGCGTCGCTGGTTCTCCCGCGCGGTCGCCGTCCAAGCCGTCACCAGCAGCAGGAACCGCGACACCAGGTTCGCGAACACCAGCAACCCGATCACCGGCCCGAAGATCGCTGCCGACGGGGACTTCGTGACGCTCGCCAGATAGACCGTCGCGACCTGCTGCAAGACCACGAATCCGACCGCGGCGATGAGCGCGCCCTTGACCGCGCTCCGCAGCGCGACGTGCTCCCGAGGCAGCCGGGCGATCACCCACAGGAACACCAGCGCATTGGCGATCAGGCTGAGCACGATCGTCGCGACGTGCAGCAGGAAAACCGCCCACTGCTGGCCTTCCAGCCCGACCAGCTTCAGCAGCAGTTCGCCGAGACCGCTGCCCGCCGCGGTGAGCGCGAACGACACGACCAGCGCCAGCCCGAGCCCGAGCAGGGACAGCAGGTCCTTGATCGTCCGGCCGACGAACGGTTCCGTCTTCTTCTCCTGGCCCCACTGCGCGGTGAGCGCGTCGCGGAGGTTGGCCATCCAGCCGATGCCGGAGTAAAGCGCCAGCAGCAGCCCGAAGACCCCGATGCCGCTGCCGGACTTGAGCGCGGCGTCGGTGATCTGCTTGACCAGGCCTTGCAGGCCTTCGGGGACCGAGCTGTCGATCCCGTGCGTGATCTGGGCGATCACGGCTCCGTTGTGCCCGAGCACCATGCCGACGATCGCGAACGCCACCATGAAGATCGGGAACACCGACAGCACGCTGAAGTAGGTGATCGCCGCCGCGTAATGGTTGCCGTAGTTGTCGTTGAAGGAGTCGTTGGCGCGGATCAGGTGATCCAGCCACGGGTACTTCCGCCGCAGCCGGGGCAGCAGCTTTTCCTTGTCACCGGTCTCTTTCGCCACCGGAAAACGCTAACCACGGCAACCGGGCACCGCAACGCGAGCGTGCCCGCGCGGTTACTGCTCGTGGAAGGCGGAGATCATTTTCTGGGCGGCGGGCACCAGCAGCCGGGTCGCGTCCGCGCCGCTGATGCCGTCCGGGGCGGCGTTGTGGTCGGCGAGGTAGAGCTTGAACACGAAACGGCCTTTGCGGAACAGCACCTCGCCGTTGGTCTGGCCCTTGCTGCGCACCTGCCCCTCGTCCCCGACCTGGGCGGGCGCGGACTGGCCGTCGTTCGGCGCGGATCCGAGGTAGCTCTTCGCCGCGTCTTCGCCGAGGAAGCTGATCGCGGTCAGGTGCAGCGCGCGCCGGTCGATGCCGTTGTCGTGCCCGGTGCCGCGCTCGCAGTCGATCTGCACGTAGTTGTGCTTGGTGCTGTTGGTCATGATCATGTCGCCGACGGCGGTGGCGGGGGTTTCGGCAACCAACGGCGAAGCGTCGGTGCCGATCGCCGGGGTCACCGCGTCGGGGGTGAGCATCGGGCAGGGCTGCGCGACCGATTTCGGGAATGCCGCGCTGTCGTAACCGATGACGTTCGCCCCGGCCGGCGCGCTCACCTGCTTCGCGAAGTTCTCGGCGACCTTCTTGCCGAGATCCTGCAGCTTGCCCGCGCTCTTGTCCGCCTTCAGCTCGAAGTCCAAGTCGACCAGCGTGTCCCCCAGGACCAGCGCGGCGTCGCCGGAAGCGTCCGACGGGTTCTCCGTCTTGCGGCGCTTGGAGAAGATCTTCACCGGGCCGACAGTCAGACTGGGATCCGCGTCGTCAAGGTAGGGCTTGGTGTCCACGGTCGGCACGTAGGCCGGCTGGGACACCGCGACCGCCAGCCGCTCCTGCGTTTGATTGCCCTGGTTGTCTTGCAGGCTGTACACACAGTGGTTTACGCCCGAGGTCAGCGCCTTGGCGTAGGTGTTTTCGGACGACCGCAGCGGTCCCGAACCGTCGCCGACCAGGTAGCGGCGCTCGAAGGTGGCCCCGTTCGGGTCCGGCCGCGAGTCGACCATGATCCCGAGCGCGACGAGGTCCGCGACGGTCAGCAGGTTGCACGCCTGGATCACCGGCTTGCCGCCGATCCGCACCGCTTGCGGGTTCGCTTTTTCCTTGATCGGAGCGGGGTCCGGATACTGCGAGTTCGCATAACCCGGCCGTTGCACGGTCTGGCCGTCGCCGTTCGGGTCCTTCGCCTTCTCGATGTCCGATCCGGACATTCCACCGCACGACGTGACCAGCACCAGCGTCGCGACACCGATCGGCCACAAACCAGCTTTGAATTTCATGCTATTTCGTCCCCCCGGACCGGAATTTATGGTGTACGCCCCGCTCAGCGAGCGGGCAGGAACCCGATCCGCTCGTAGACCGACGCGAGCGTGGCCGACGCGACCTCGCGGGCCCGGTGCGCGCCCGCGGCGAGGATCCGGTCCAGCTCGGCGACATCGTCCAAATAGGACTGGACGCTCTCCTGCAGCGGCGTGACCCAGTCGACGAGCACCTCGGCCAGGTCCTTCTTGAGATCGCCGTAACCCTTGCCCTCGTAAGCGGTTTCGAGGTCGGCGACGCTGCGGTCGGTCAGCGCGGAGTAGATGGTGAGCAGGTTGGAGACGCCGGCCTTCTCCTCGCGGTCGAACCGGACCTCGCGGCCGGTGTCGGTGACCGCGGAACGGATCTTCTTCGCCGAACGCTTCGGGTCCTCGAGCAGTTCGACGAGCCCGTTGGCGGTCGCCGCCGACTTGCTCATTTTCGCCGTCGGTTCCTGCAGGTCGTAGATCTTGGCGGTGTCCTTGACGATGAACGGCTCCGGCATCACGAACGTCTTGCCGAACCGGCTGTTGAACCGCTGCGCGAGGTTGCGGGTCAGCTCGAGATGCTGCCGCTGGTCTTCGCCGACCGGCACCGCGTTGGTCTGATACAGCAGGATGTCCGCGGCCATCAGCACCGGATAGGTGAACAGGCCGACGCTCGCGTGGTCGCTGCCCTGTTTGGCGGCCTTGTCCTTGAACTGCGTCATCCGCCCGGCCTCGCCAAAGCCGGTCTGGCATTCGAGCACCCAGCTCAGCTGCGCGTGCTCGGGCACGTGGCTCTGCACGAACAGCGCGCTGCGCGCCGGGTCGACTCCGATGGCCAGCAGCTGCGCGGCCGAACGACGCGTCCGCTCCAGCAGCACCTTCGGGTCCTGCTCGACGGTGATCGCGTGCAGGTCGACGACGCAATAGAAAGTCTCGTGGGTGTCCTGCAGCCGCACCCACTGACGCAGGGCGCCGAGGTAGTTGCCGAGGTGGAAGGAGTCGGCAGTCGGCTGGATCCCGGAAAGCACCCGCAGGCGCCCGTTCTGTTCGTCGGACACGCCGAGATTCTTTCAGGCTGCGGAGGAGACGGTGCCGCGGGCCCGGCGGTTCGCGGGCCGGACGGGCAGACGGGACGTTTCGCTGGCCTTCGCCTGGGTATCTGCTTGCCAGAAGGAGCTGCCGACGAAGCGTCGCACGGGGATTCAGGGGTGGAAGTTGAAGCTCAGACAGCCAGGACCGTCGCGGCCGCCCGGGCCGGGAGGAAGTTGCTGACGAAGCCTGGGGTTCCTCGAGCTGTGGGAGATTTCGACTGCCGGCGGACCGGCCAGCCGACTAAGACTGGCGCAGGGGCAGCGCGGCCGGAGCCGGTTCCAGCGGCCGGGCGGGTTCCTCTTCGAGAGCCCCGGCGGCAGCCACCGCCTCGATCGCCTTCGTGCGGGCCTTGCGCCGCTGGCGGACGACGCCCAGCGCCATCCCGATGACGCCGAAGCCCACCGCGACCAGCCCGACCGGTCCGAGCATCCCGAACCCGGTCGACGTCGTCTCCGCGCGGACGACACCGGTGTCCGCGAAGGCCGTCACGCCCGTTCCGACGGCCGCGACCAGGATCGTCGCGAGCACCGCCAGGACTCGCCCGCCCGCAGCCGCCAAGGAACGGCCCGAAGCCGCGGCACGACTGCTGCCGACCGCCAAAGCTCCGCGACCGTCCTGCGCCGAGCCGCGAAGCGGAGTCCGGTTAACCGCCTCCGCGCCGGGCACCCCCGATGGGGCGACAGACGACTGAAGCGCTGGACGGCAAGAAGCCAGCGTGGACCGTGTCACGAACCGGCCTGGGTTGCGCACCGGAGTGCCTCCCGCGAGGTGACTGTTCTGAGTGAGCGTCTCACCCGTAAGGATGAGTTCTCGACGTGCTACTGGTCAGAAAACTACCGAGCGTGTCAAGACCTGTCGGATCTGATCAACTCGGGAGCCGAGGCTAGCGCCCACTCGGGGAGTAATCATGGGCACCCCTGCCGTCTCGGTGTCGTCGGTGGTCAGAGCTGTGCGCCATTCGCGGAACCACGCACAGTGTCCTCAGCCCCGGCGAAACCGGACAGAATCACCCCTCAGCACAAACCCGAACTACTCTCCGCAGGTTATTCACCAACTAGTCACCACTGGGAAACCGGGCTCAGCCCGGGAACGGCACGTCGTACTTCGCGGTGACCGGCGCGTGGTCCGACCAGCGCTGGTCGTAGGAATCTGCCCGTTCGACCACTACTGACTTCACCTTCTCCGCGAGGCCGGGGGTCGCCAGCTGGCAGTCGATGCGCCAGCCAGAGTCGTTGTCGAACGCCTTGCCCCGGTAGGACCACCACGTGTACGGGCCGGGACCCTCGGCGTCGAGCCGGCGCTGGACGTCGGTGTAGCCCGCCTCGTAGACGCGGCCCATCCACTCGCGTTCCTCGGGCAGGAAGCCGGAGTTCTTCTGGTTGCCGCGCCAGTTCTTGAGGTCGACGGTGTCGTAGGCGATGTTCCAGTCGCCCACCACGACGACCTCCCGCCCCTCGGCGGCCGACTTCGCGCGCAGCTCGACCAGGTACGGCAGGAACGCGGCCATGAAGCGCTCCTTCTCGTCCTGGCGCTCGGTGCCGACGTCGCCGCTCGGCAGGTACAGGCTCGCCACCACCACGCCGGGCAGGTGCATTTCCAGGTACCGCCCGCTGTCCTCGAACTCCGGCTCGCCGAACCCGGTCCGCACCTCGTCCGGCTCGACGCGGCTGTACAGCGAAACTCCGTTGCGCCCCTTCGCGACCGAAGGCGCGTGCGCGGCGAACCACCCCTCCGGCGCGACGACGGACGCGGGCAGTTGCGCGGCCTCGGCCCGCACTTCCTGACACGCGACGACATCCGCCTCAGTGGCGGCCAGCCACTCGACGAAGCCCTTCTTGACGGCAGCCCGGAGGCCATTGACGTTGACAGTGGAGACGATCAGCACCCCGCGCACGCTACCCGCCGGGTCCGACAATTTCCGCGCAAGGCAGGTCCGGCGAGGTCCAGAATGATCGCCATGCCCCGTCTGACAGTCCTCGGCAGCTGCGGCGCCTGGCCGGAGCCCGGTCGCGCCTGCGCCGGATTCCTGCTGTCCCACGAGGATTTCCACCTCGTACTCGACCTCGGCTACGGAGCCGCCGCACAGCTGTTCCAACATGTCTCCGCCGACCGGCTCGACGCGATCGTCGTCACGCACGAGCATCCCGACCACCTCGCGGACGTCAGCGCGCTCGGCCGAGCCCGCCATTACACGACCGACCGCAAACTCCCGATGCATTGCACGCCCGGCACCGTTCACCGGCTGGCCGCGATGGAGCCCAACCCGGCCCCCGCCGAGATCTTCGCCCTCCACGACCTAGGTCCCGAGACCGACCTCGGCCCGTTCCGGCTCACCACCGCACTCCTGCCGCACCACGTGCCGAACTACGGCGTCCGGCTCACCACACCCGGCTACACCCTCGCTTACACGGGCGACACCGGTCCCGCTCCGCAACTCACCGACCTGGCCCGCGACGCCGACGTCCTCATCTGCGAAGCCACCCTGCAAGGCGCACCGCCGGACGGCCCGCGCTATCTGATGACCGCCACGGAAGCAGGTCGACTCGCCGCTGCGGCGAATGTCCGAACGCTGCTGCTCACGCATTTCTGGCCAGGTTCCGACCGAGCGGTTTCAGTGGCCGAAGCCCGCGCCGAGTTCTCCGGAGAAGTGCTCGCCGCGGAAGAAGGACTCATGCTGAATCACGCATAATCGCGTCCACCGTAAAACGCGCTTTCGCGCCGCGGAGCAACGCAAAGAGCAAGGCGAACCCGTGCAGGCGCCGTAAAGGCGTTCGGCAATCGCTGAAGTTTCGGTCCGCACGGCGGCATCGGCTCAACCGATCGGCCGCATTCCTGGTTGGACAACAGAAGCCGTCCCACCACATGAGACGAAACGGCGAACGACTACGGGAGCCGCCGCACCGCGACCCGAGCCCGTCCAGAACCAAGCTCAGCAACCGCCAAGCCCCAGCCGAACCACGCGTCGCACCGAACCCGGCAACCACGCGAACCCAAGCACCGCAAGCAGTCCGTGCAGACCAGCGTCGGCAAAGACGACGCTCAGCCCCGCGACCAGGACCCAGTACGAACCGGACTCAGCACTTCGCCCCGGGAACCGGCGTCACGAAGCTGTCCGCAACCCACTTGCCGTCGGCGATCTTCCGGAACCCGTTCTGCACCATCGGCTGTGCGTCGAATTCCGCGCCGCGCAAGTACTTCCCGATGACTTTCCCGTTACCCGCGGCGGTTTCCCGCGCGTTGAGCACGTCCGCGGTCACCGAGACCTTGCAGCCGGTCGGGGATCCCTGCGCGTCGGCCTGGCCTTTCTGGCCGAACGCGTAGATGACCACGACCGCAGCGATGACGCCGATAATAATCAGTGTCTTCTTGGGCAAACCCAGAATCACGGCCGCTCCTCAGTCGCGAAAAACCCCTCGTCCAGAGTAGGCAGTCCGACCGGGCCCGGACAGCTTCCCGCCGCCATTCCACCCGGAGGTGCCAATCCTGTCACCGACACAACACGAAGAGTGACAAAAAAGAGAAGGGCACCTCGGAAGACTCCTCCGAGGTGCCCTTCTCCCTAACGGCTAAAGAAAGATCAGCCCTGCGCGATCTTCTTGGCCAGGTTCTCGTCCAGCGTCGCGAGGAAGTCCTCGGTCGTCTGCCATTCCTGGTCCTTGCCGACCAGCAGCGCGAGGTCCTTGGTCATCTTGCCGCCTTCGACGGTGTCGACGACGACCTGCTCCAGCTTGTTCGCGAAGCCGATCAGCTCCTGGTTGCCGTCCAGCTTGCCGCGGTGCTCGAGGCCCCGGGTCCACGCGTAGATCGAGGCGATCGGGTTCGTGGAGGTCGGCTTGCCCTGCTGGTGCTGGCGGTAGTGCCGGGTGACCGTGCCGTGCGCGGCCTCGGCCTCGACCGTCTTGCCGTCCGGCGTGCGCAGGACCGAGGTCATCAGGCCGAGCGAACCGAAGCCCTGCGCGACGGTGTCGGACTGGACGTCGCCGTCGTAGTTCTTGCACGCCCAGACGTAGCCGCCCTCCCACTTGAGCGACGCGGCGACCATGTCGTCGATCAGCCGGTGCTCGTAGGTGATGCCCTTGGCGTCGAAGTCGGCCTTGAACTCGGCCTCGAAGATGTCCTGGAACACGTCCTTGAACATGCCGTCGTAGGCCTTGAGGATGGTGTTCTTGGTCGACAGGTAGACCGGGTACTCGCGGTCGAGGCCGTACTGCAGCGACGCGCGCGCGAAGTCCTCGATCGACTTGCGGAAGTTGTACATCCCCATCGCGACGCCGCCGCCCTCGGGGAAGTTCGCGACCTGGAACTCCATCGGCTCGGAGCCGTCTTCGGGGGTGTAGGTCATCGTCAGGGTGCCCGGGCCGGGGACCTTGAAGTTGGTGGCCTTGTACTGGTCGCCGTGCGCGTGGCGGCCGATGATGATCGGCTTGGTCCAGCCGGGCACCAGCCGCGGCACGTTCCGCATGACGATCGGCTCGCGGAAGATCACGCCGCCGAGGATGTTGCGGATGGTCCCGTTCGGGGACACCCACATCTTCTTGAGGCCGAACTCCTCCACGCGCGCCTCGTCGGGCGTGATCGTGGCGCACTTGACGCCGACGCCGTGCTGCTTGATGGCGTTGGCGGCGTCGACCGTGATCTGGTCGTCGGTGCGGTCCCGCTCCTCGATGCCCAGGTCGTAGTAGTCCAGGTTGACGTCCAGGTACGGGTGGATCAGCTTGTCCTTGATGAACTGCCAAATGATGCGGGTCATCTCGTCGCCGTCGAGTTCGACAACGGTGCCCTGGACCTTGATCTTGGCCATGAGCAGCGGTGCTCCTTCCGCGGATCTTCGCGTTCGCTTCTTCGCTCTCCGATAGCGGTACAAGCGTACTGCTTAACAGAGCTGGATGGTTCCAGAAGTGGTCGGAATCAAGTCTCTACCACCCTTGACGCGGCTCTCCGACCGGGCACGATCCCGGCGCCCAGCCGAGGGGAACCGGACAAGCCCGGCGAGCATCCCATCGCATAACCACAGCCTGGAGGTCCTCGCCATGTCGTACCCCGCGCCCTACCCAGCCCAACCGGCGACGGTCAGCCAGCCGGCCAGCCGCGCCGTCGCGCGCGTGCTGAGCGGACTGTGCGGCCTGGTGCTCACGCCCGTCGCGATCGGCGTGCTGGCTTACGGCGGCTACCGCCAGCAGACCCAGGTGTCCGCGACGTTCGCCGAACACGGCGACGGTCTCGGCATGACGCTGATGGTGGTCGGCGCGCTCCTGCTCGTCGGAGTGGCGGTGCTCGGCGCGTGGTCGTCGACCGGGCCGATCGTCGGCGGCCTGATCTGGGGCGTGCTGCCCGGGGTGGCCACGCTCGTGTCGCCGCGGACCGGAATCGACCTGCTGCGCCTGCTGCCCGCCGACGAGCTGGCGGCCGGATTCGGCGGCTGGCTGGTGTCCGGCGCGCTGCTCGGCACCGGATTCCTGCTGGTCGGCGCGGGTTTGGCGACGACGCTCGCGCGCCGGCGCAGGTAGCGGCAGGACGGCGCGGGCCCGGTGAGACTATTTGCAGATGGGATTGTTCACCGTAGCCGAGGCCCGCACCGAACTCGCCCGGCTGCTTCCCGTTCTCGCCGAACTGATCCGGGTCCGCGCCGACGCCGCCGAACTCGCCGCGTCCCTGCGTCCGGGCGGGCGGGACACCAGCCTCGGCGGCCTGCCGGAGTGGAAGGCCGCCCAAGCCAGGCTGGACGACCTGATGACCGCGATCCAGGCGACCGGGGCCGAGCTGAAGGGCTTCGCCCCGCTGCTGGTGGACTTCCCGGCCTCGCTGGACGGCGACGACGTGCTGCTGTGCTGGCTCGAGGGCGACCGTGAGCTGACCTGGTACCACCGGGCCGACCTCGGTTTCGCCGGCCGTCGCCGATTGCCCGGATAATCACTGGTCAAGCCCACTACGGTGGCTAGGTGAGCACACTTTTCGACGCCGACGCGGCAGCATACGACGAGGACACCTTCCACCCGTACGTGGCCGAGCAGCTGATCGGCGGCCTGGCCCCCAAGCCCAACCTCTTGGTCGACGTCGCCGCGGGCACCGGCGCGGCCGCCTTCTCGGCGCTGCGCCTTGACCCGGCCGCGGTGTTCGCGATCGACCTTTCCCCCGCGATGATCGAGATCGCCCGAGCCAAGGCCGCCGACCGCGACCCGGACGGCCGGATCTCCTGGCACGTCGGATCCGCGGTCCCGCTGCCGCTCGGCGACGGCGAGGCCGACGCGGTCGTCTGCGCGTCCGCGCTGCACTTCCTGGGCGCGCGCGCCTTGGCCGACTGGCGGCGCGTGCTGCGTCCCGGCGGCAAGCTGGCGTTCAGCATGGTGTCGTCGGAACGCTTCAAGCCGACCGGCAAGTTCGCCAACGTGTTCCCGCGAGACCTGCGCGTCCCGGGCACCCTCGACGAAGCCGCCGCGCTGGCCACCGACGCCGGCTTCAGCTCGGCGACGGCACAGCACGTGACGCTCGATCAGGGCGACCGGGTACGGCAGGTTTTCGCGGTGTTCGCGGAGGTTTAGCGGTGGAAGTGCGCCTCGCCGCGAGTAGCGGCGGTGGAGGTGCAGTGCAGGACGAAGGCGACGTCGAGGTCAGTCACCGCACCGTCGGCCGCACGGGCGAGGCGGGTCACGGTGAAGTCGGCGGTCGAACCCGGCTCGGCGCAGGCGCCCGTGCCGCCCGCCCTGGTGCCACGAAACGCGATGAAGCCAGGCGTCGCGAGCTGCGGCGAATTCTGCTGCCGGACAGCGGCGTTCGAGTAGGTTCCCTCGTGCAGCTGCTGTCCGGCGGGCGCGCTGAGTTCGAGCCGGGCCCAATCCCAGCCGTCAGCCGATTCGGCGTGCACCTTCACCGCGTCGCCGTACTCCCACACGTCCACCTGGCCGGTGCCCCACGAAGCACTGCCTTCGAACGGGTACGCGCCGACGTCCGAGGTGTAGCTGAATCCGACCGGGTCGGCGTGCGCGACCGATGCCGTTCCGCACGCGATGCCCGCCGCGGCGACGACCGCCAAGATTCTTCGCATGATTTCCCTCCCCTGGGTTGCTGCCGATCTTGGCAGGATTCCCAGTGCCGCGGCGAAAAATCCCCCATTCAGCCGTGCAGCTGAGCGCCCTTGAGGATCTTGTCCACCGCGTTCTTCGGCCCGTGCACAGCCATCCCCGCCAACGCCAGTTTCTCCCGCGACACCGCCCGCACCGCCGCGCGATTGTCGACGTCATTGCCGGTCTGGAACAGTTCGTCGGTGAAGATCGAGAACCGCAGACCTCGCGTGAACGCGCGGTTGTGTGCCGATGCGAGCGTCTCGGCGGAACCCGCGAACACGAGTACCGGCTGGCGGAACATCGGCAGGTACTCGGCGTCGTCGGCGTCGAGGTAGGGCTCGCCGATCAGTTCGGGCGTCGTGTGGGCCACGCCGCTCACCAGGAACGCCGTGACGTTCAGCCGTTGCCACGAGGCCAGGTCGTCCCGCAGCAGCACGGCGATCTTCGTGTCGAATCGGTTCATGCGGGACAGCATCGGCTCGGCGCCGCGCGTGGGTCTTGTACGTTTTGAACATGACGGTGTCGGCCTGGCGTCCTTCGGTGCCGGGAATCGCCGAGGCGTTCCACGCCCGGTTCACCGATCACGCGTACCCCGCGCACACGCACGACACCTGGACACTGCTGATCGTCGACGACGGCGCGATCAGCTACGACCTCGACCGGCACCACCACGGCGCACTCGGCACGGCCGTCACGTTGCTGCCACCGAACGTCGCGCACGACGGTCGCGCCGCGACCAGCCAGGGCTTCCGCAAACGCGTGCTCTACCTCGACGCCGACGTGCTCGGCGAGGACCTGATCGGAGCCGCGGTCGATCAGCCGAGCCTGCCGGATCCGTTGCTGCGCACCAGAATCCACCAGCTGCACCAGGCGCTCGCCGAACCGCTGGAAGCCGAAAGCCGCCTCGCTTTGGTCGCCCAGCGACTGCGCCTGCACCTCGGCCGCCCGACCATCGCGCCACCCGACCGCAGCCTGGCCGACGACCTGCGCGACCTCCTGGACGAACGCCTCCCCGATGCGCTGACGCTGGCCGACGCCTCCGAAGCGCTAGGCGCGCATCCCGTCCACCTCGTCCGCGCCTTCGGCCGCCGCTTCGGACTGCCGCCGCACCGATACGTCACCGGCCGCCGCGTCGACCACGCCCGCCGCCTCCTGCTCGACGGCACCCCGCCCGCGTCCGTCGCCGCGACCGCCGGATTCACCGACCAGGCACACCTGACCCGCCACTTCCGCCGCTACCTGGGCACCACCCCAGCCCGCTTCGCACGCGGCTGACCGGGCGGTTTGTGCGAAGATGACCCCATGCTGCGCGAACTGCACCTGACCGGCGACCCGGCGGCCGACAAGCTGCTCAACGACGACCCGTTCGCCCTGCTCACCGGGATGCTCCTGGACCAGCAGTACCCGATGGAGCACGCCTTCGCGGGCCCGCGGAAGATCGCCGACCGGATGGACGGCTTCGACCTCGCCAAGATCGCCGCGACGGACGTCGACAAGTTCGTAGAGATGTGCGTGGTCCCGCCCGCGATCCACCGCTACGGCGGCTCGATGGCCCGTCGCGTGCACGCGCTCGCGCTGCACATCATCGAGAACTACGACGGCCGCACCGAAGGCATCTGGCTCGACGGCCGCCCCAGGCCGGACGGCGAGGAAGTGCTGAAGCGACTCAAGGCGCTGCCCGGTTTCGGCGAGCAGAAGGCGAAGATTTTCCTGGCGCTGCTGGGCAAACAGCGCGGGGTAGCCCCGAAGGGCTGGCGCGAAGCCGCAGGCGCATACGGCGACCGCGGCTCCCGTCGGTCCATCGCGGACGTGACGGACGCCAAGACGCTCGGTGAGGTGCGCGCGTTCAAGAAGGCCGCGAAGGCCGCCGCCAAGGCGAACTGACTCATCCCCGTGCGAACACACAGACTTGAGCCACCCGGCAACCGAGCAAACCGATACAGTGGGTCATGTAGAGGACGAATCCACATCATGAAGGAGGGGCCGTGGTCGACAAGTTCACCGATCCGCTGCTGACTCCTAAAGCCGTGGCTCGGCATCTACAGATTCCTCGATCCACTATGTACGGCTGGCTCGGCGAGCAGGCTGACGGCGCGCCGTTGGTCCACCGAGTCGAGCCAGAGCGGCATGGCAGGCCTTCAGTGCCGTTTGTCGCTGTGATCGAAGCGTACGTGCTTCGGGCTCTGCGAGATCTCGGCCTGACCAAGCGAAAGATCCGTGACGCTGCGGCCGAAGTTCGGCGGTCTTTTCACACGCCCTACGCGCTGGCGACGAAGCAGATCGCGACCGACGGCGTGGACATCTTCCTCCACTACGCGGACGGCGATCTCGCGCGCGTCGGGGACGGCCAACGTCCGTTCCGCGAGATCATCAACGACTACCTGCATTTCATTGAATGGGACGCGGCAGACGGTTTCGCCGGAAGCCTGCGCCTCCGGCAATACCCGGATCTGGCACCAGTAGTGATCGACCCCCGGTTCGGATGGGGAACACCCGTTGTCGAGTCGACGAAGGTGCCAGTCGACGCCGTTGTCGATCTCTGGCTGGCTGGCGAGTCCTTCACCGACGTCGCTTACGAATACGGTCTCACTTCGGAACAGGTCGAAGAGATCTGCAGAGTAGGCCGTGCCGCCTGAGTTTTTCCTTGATCGCGGGTTGGGGCGACGGTTGGCCGAAGAGCTGACTGACCTGGGCTGGATTGTGCACCGAGCTGCCGCGCACTTTCCGAACGACGCCCAGCACGTCGCGGACGAGGACTGGCTGGACTATGGCCTGGCCCGAGGCTGGTCGCCATTGTGCAAGGACGGCCGAATCAAGGGTCGGGACTCGGAACGCGCACCGTTGGAAAAGTACGGCGGAGTTCTCTTCTATCTCGACAACCAGCGCCTCAGGGTCGATGACATGGTGGCGCGTTTCGAGCAGCATCGGCAGGCGATCTACCGAGCCGTCGCACGAGGCGGCCCCCATGCGTACGCAGTTGGCGCGCAGAGGCTTCGCGCAACCTGGCCGTGAACTGCATGACGAACTGACTCAGCCTCGTCGCGAGTGCCTATCCCAGTTAGAACCGGGACAAACACTCACGAGCCCCGCGCGAACCAGACCACGTCCGGTTCCCCGCGCGGCACCGGAATCTCCACCACGTCCACCTCGGTGAACCGCTCCCCCAGCCGAGCCGTGAACCCCGGTGCCGCGCCCGCGCTCCACACCGCCAGCACCCCGCCCGGACGCAGCAGCTGAGACAGTCGATCCAAGCCGGAAGCCGCGTACAGCGACGCATTCCCCTCGGTGACCGTCCACTCTGGACCGTTGTCGATGTCCACGCACAGCGCGTCGAACGTCTCGCCGGTCGTCCGCAGCCACTCCAGCAGATCCGCCTCGACCACCGTCACCCGCGGATCATCCAAGGCCCCGCCGTGCACCTCGCGCAGCGGACCGGTGCGGTTCCAGGCGATCACCGCCGGTTCGCGTTCCACCACGACCACTGAGCCGACCGCGGAGTGGTCCAGCGCGGCGCGCAGCGAGAATCCGACGCCGAGGCCGCCGATCAGCACTCGCGCGCCGGGGGCGAGCCGGTCGGCCGCTCCGGTCACGAGCTGCCGTTCCGACTCGCCGTTTCGGGTGTCCATCAGGAACATCCCGTTTTCGATCACCTCGAACTCGGCGCCGTCGCGCCGCAGCACCAGTTCTCCGCCGCGCCCGGGCACGGTTTCCAGTACCTCTGCCACGCCGCGCAGCTTCTCAGACCGCGACCTCCTCGCGGACCTCAACCCGCTTCCGCGCGCCCCAGAAGAACACGACCACCAGCGCCGCCGCGGCAGCGAGGATCGCGGCGATCTCCGGCAGGACAGTCGCCCCGGCCGAGGTCAGCACCGCGCCGCCGACGATTCCGGACAGCCCGACGCCCAGGTAGATCGCCGACGCGTTGAGCGACAGCGCGAGACCGGCGTGCCCCGGCGACAGCTCGATGAGCCGATGCTGCACCGGCGGACTGAACGACCAGTTCGCCACGCCCCACACGAACAACGTGATCCCGGCCCCGACGACGGTCGTCGCGGTGAACGGCAGCAGCACCATCACGGCGGTGAACCCGGCGAGGATGATCAGCAGCGGCTTGCGCGGGCCCCACCGGTCGGCCGCGCGGCCGCCGGCGAAGTTGCCGATCGCACCGCCGATGCCGTAGCAGAACAGCAGCACCGTGACCGTCCCGCCGGAAACCCCGGCCGTGGCGGACAGGACCGGCGACACCAGCGTGTAGACCATGAACGCGGCGAGGCAGGCGAGCGTGGTGGTGACGAGCAGCGCGACGATCCGTTTGTCCCGTGCGATCGCGAACCGCTCGGCGAGCCCGACCGCCGGCGGCGGCGCGACCTTCGGCAACGCGACCCGCACTCCGAGCGCGCCCAGTGCCGAGAGGATGCCGACGAACAGGAACGCGCCTTCGTAGCCGAACTGCTGGGAGATCACGCTGCCCAGCGGAACGCCGAAGATCAGCGCGATGGTGAGCCCCCCGAACACCAGCGAAACGGCTCGGCCGCGACGTTCTGGCGTAGTCAATTCCGCGGCGACGGCAGTGGCGGCCGGGGTGTAGACGGCGGCCCCGATCGCTGTGACGACCCGCGCGATCAGCAGCGTGGTGTACCCCGGCGCGACGGCTGCGAAGACGTTCCCGACCGCCGCCACCGCGAGCGCGGCGACCAGCAGCGTCCGCCGTTCCCACCTTCCGGTGGCGGCGGCGAACAACGGCGAGCCCACCGCGTACGCGATGGCGAATGAGGTGACGAGCTGCGCCGCGGCAGTCGCGGAGATGTGCAGCTCGGACGTCAGCGCCGGCAGCAGCCCGGCCACGATGTAGCCGCTGGTGCCGACGCCGAAAGCCCCGAACGCGAGCACCGAGTTCCGGGCCGCCGCCGAGGACGAGACGCTGGACATGAATGTCCCCCCAATGAGACCTGAACGGATAGTTCGATGAACGTCGTAGTTCGATAAAGACCGTACACGGCCGCACCGACAATTTCGACAGGCGTCGTACTATGGACGCATGCCCGCTTCCGCGCCCCTCCCGCCGCTCGCCTATCCGGACCGCGACGAAATCACCGTCGAAGCGGTGCTCCGCGCGCTGGCCGACCCGGTCCGCCTGGCGATGGTCCGGCAGTTGGCGAACTCCGAAACGGAGATCTCGTGCAGCGGTTTCGAGGTGCCGGTGACCAAATCCACACTCACCCATCACCTCGCGACCCTGCGCCAGGCCGGAGTGATCGTCGGCCGCCAGGAAGGCACCACCCGGTACAACTCCTTGCGCCGCAACGATCTCGACGTGCTCTTCCCCGGCCTGCTCGACGGCGTGCTGGCCGCGCTGCGCTGAGCGGTCGCGCTACGTGGCGGGCCTCACCCGAATACCGGGATGACAAGGCCGCCCTCCATCGGTTCAACTAGAGCGAGACAGCACGACGACGTCGGGGCTGTCTAGTTTTTTGCCCTCGTTCTAAAGCGCTTCAGAAACCTGCGATCCAGGCCCTGAGCAATCGATTTCTTCAGGAAGGGAGAGCCGTGCCCGTCGCGTTGCTCGCGCTCGCCGTCGGTGCCTTCGGCATCGGTACCACCGAGTTCGTGATGATGGGTGTGCTGCCTCTGACCGCCGCGGACTTCCACATCGACATCCCGTCCGCGGGCTACTTCATCTCCGCCTACGCCCTCGGCGTGGTGATCGGCGCGCCGCTGCTCACCGCGCTGGCCGTCCGGTTGCCGCGCAAAACCATGCTGCTGGCGATGATGGGCCTGTTCACGGTCGGCAACGCGCTGTTCGCGCTCTCGCCGAACCAGGAGTTCGGCATCGTGTTCCGGTTCCTCGCCGGACTGCCGCACGGCGCGTTCTTCGGGGCGGGCGCGGTCGTCGCGTCCAGCCTCTCGCAGCCGGGCCAGCGCGCGAAGGCCGTGTCGATGATGTTCATGGGCCTGACGCTGGCGAACGTCATCGGCGTCCCGCTCGGCACGCTGCTCGGCCAGCAGGTCGGCTGGCGCGCGACGTTCGGCGTCGTCGCGGTGATCGGCCTGCTCGCCATCGCCGCCATCGCGAAGCTGGTGCCGCACCAGGGCCGCCCGGCCGACCCGTCGATCCGCGGCGAACTGGGCGCGTTCCGCCGTCCGCAGGTGTGGCTGGCGCTGGCGATCGTGATGTTCGGGCTCGGCGGCGTGTTCGCCTGCATGTCCTACATCGCGCCGATGCTGACCGACGTCGCCGGATACTCGCCCGCCAACGTCACGGTGCTGCTCTCGCTCGCCGGCGTCGGCATGACGATCGGCAACTACCTCGGCGGACGGCTCGCCGACAAGAAGCTGATGCCGAGCCTGTACGTCGCGCTGCTCTCGCTGGCCACCGTGCTCGCGATCTTCACCGTGACCGCGCAGGGCAAGGTCGGCGCGGCGATCACGATCTTCTTCGTGGGTGTCGCCGGCTTCATGATCGGCCCGATGATGCAGGCGCGGATCATGGAGAAGGCGGGCGGCACGCCGTCGCTGGTTTCGGCCGCTGTGCAGTCGGCGTTCAACATCGCCAACTCGATCGGCGCGTACCTCGGCGGCCTGGTCATCGCGGGCGGGCTCGGCCTGCTGGCCCCGAACTGGGTCGGCGCGCTGCTGGCCGTGCTCGGGGTGTCGATCGCCGCGGTGTCCGGGTTGCTGGACCGGCGCGAGGCGCGGGTCCAGAAGGAACTCGCGCTCGCGTCCTGACCGGTTCCTTTAGGACGAGGTGTCGAGCGGGCCGCCGACGATCGACAGCGAGATGTAGAGCACCGCGGCGCACAACGCGCCGTAGGTGAGGATGTCGACGGCCTTGCCGCGAATCGCCAGCAGCCCGGCGCGCTCCTCCGGCAGCACCGCGCGCAGCACACCGGCCACGAACAGGGCCACGCCGACCAGCGCCGCACCCTGGCGCCAGTGGTACTGCAAGGCCCGCACCACAGCGACGGCCAGCAGCAGCATGATCACCGCGAACGGCACGTGGACGAGCCAGGGACGATCGCCGCGCTGCCGTTGACCCGTCATCGCCATCAGCGCGCGGCCGCGCGTTCCGCGGCCTCGACCACGTTGGTGACCAGCATCGCCCGCGTCATCGGGCCCACGCCGCCGGGGTTGGGCGACAGCCAGCCGGCCACCTCGGCCACCGCCGGGTCGACGTCGCCGGTGAGCTTGCCGTCCACATGCGAAACGCCGACGTCCAGCACTGCCGCGCCGGGCTTGACCATGTCCGGCTTGATGATCCCGGGCACGCCCGCCGCGGCGATCACGATGTCCGCGCGGCGCACCTCGGCGGCGAGGTCGCGAGTGCCGGTGTGGCAAAGCGTGACGGTGGAGTTTTCGCTGCGGCGGGTGAGCAGCAGGCCGAGCGTGCGGCCGACGGTGATGCCGCGGCCGACCACGGTGACCTGCGCGCCGTTCAGCTCGACGTCGTGCCGCTTGAGCAGTTCGATGATCCCGTAAGGAGTGCAGGGCAGCGCGCCCTTTTCGCCGAGCACGAGCCGGCCGAGGCTGATCGGCGCGAGGCCGTCGGCGTCCTTCTCCGGGTCGATGCGCTCCAGGACGCGGTTCGCGTCGAGGTGCTTCGGCAGCGGCAGCTGGACGAGATAGCCGTGGCAGGCCGGGTCGGCGTTCAGGTCGTCGATGACGGCCTCGAGCTTCTCCTGCGAGATGTCCGCGGGCAGGTCGCGGCGGATCGAGTTGACGCCGATCCTCGCGCTGTCCGCGTGCTTCATCTTCACGTAGGCGTGGGAACCGGGGTCGTCGCCGACCAGCACCGTGCCCAGCCCAGGGGTGATCCCCTTCTCCGCGAGCGCGGCCACGCGCGGGCGCAGCTCTGCGAAAATGGCGTTCTTCGTGGCCTTGCCGTCGAGAATCTTCGCCGTCACGGCGGCCATTGTCGCAGAGTCGCCGGAGGCTGCCGGTCAGGAGTGGGTTCTGCACTCTGTGTGCGCACGACACCACCCGATCGGCCCGCGCGTCTTCCGTCGAATCAGCCGTCCCGGGTCTTAAGCTGGAGGGGCTCCACCGCATCACCCACCCTGGCGTGTGACCCGTGCCATATCGCGTCCGTCGAGGTCAGCGGGCACGTCCACCGGCCCGAGGGTGGCAAAAGCCCTATGCGGGGTGCGTTCGTGCGCGCGAACAGTCAAAATGTTCTCTGTGGCACAACCGACGACGCAGCTGAACGCGACGGAGCAGGACACTCTGGTCAAGCAGATCGGACTGGCCCTGCTTCGCGCCGCCCCGCGCGACTGGCGCAAAGTCTCCGCGGAGTACCGAGCCGTCGGCAGGTACCACGAGCTGACCGGCGAGATCGTGCTCGAAGACGGATCGGCCCAGGAATGGATCGCGACACACGACATCGCGACCCTCTTCGGCAGGCTCCGCGCGGGCATGTACCGCGACGGCCGCGGCACCTGGTTCAACGCGCGGTACCAGCTGGACCACCCCTCCAGCTACAACCTCGAGTACAACCGCGACGAGCCGCACTGGCACCTCGCCCCGCCGCCCCAGGCGTACTCCGACGAGCTGCGCATGTTCCCGCGCACCGAGGACAACGTGCCGGAGTGGCTGATCCGCCGGATGTCCGGCCTCGGCCCGGAGCAGCCCGGACCGCACTTCCGCATCGCGCGGATCTTCGACACCATCGGCCCGGCCGGCCGCCCCGTCATCAACCGTCCCGACCTGGACGTCGACGAGCAGGACCGCTTGCTGGACTACCTCGACCACGCGCCCGTCGTGGTCCAGGACCGCGGCTACGACATCGACCGGCTGGCCCAGACTCCCGAGGCGACGGTGCCGGTCGCCTTCCACAGCGACGGCCACTGGATCTGGCCGGCCGCGGTGAACTTCTACCTCCGCACGTACGGCGTCTCGCCGGAAGCGGATCTGATCGAGCACATCCGGGCCAACGGCTTCCAGCATCCGCAGGTGGACGACCTGACCCTGCAGGGCGCGGCGGCGTACCTGACTCGCGGGAGCCAGACTCCGCAGCAACGGCCTGCTCCCGGGGCTGGCGGCCCTGGCGGGGCCGGTGGTCCTGGCGGGCCTGGCGCTGGCCCTGGCGGGCCCGGCGGCCCTGGAGCTGGTGGGCCCGGCGGACCGGGTGCGCCTGGCGGACCTGCCGGGACCGGTGGGCTTGGCGGCCCTGGCGGCGCTGGTGCTCCCGGCGGGCCCGGCGGTCCCGGTGGCGCGGGCAACGCTGGCGGTTCTGGCGCTCCGAGCGGACCTAACGGTCCCGGCGGGCCGAACGGCGTCGGCAGCCCCGGTGGACCTAGCGGACCCGGTGGCGCTGGCGGATTCGATGCCAACGGCCCTGGTTCCGGCGTCCCCGCCGCTGCCGGACCCGGCTCCGGCAGCCCTGGTGGCGCTGGTGCTGGCGGCCTTGGCACAGCCGGAGTCGGCGCGGCAGCAGCTGGACTCGGCGCGGCCGGTCTCGGCGCAGCCGGACTCGCCGCCGCAGGCAGGTCCAACGGCCCCGGCACGGCCGGTGGACCGGACGGCCCCGACAACTTCCACCCAGCCGACGAGTTCGACGCCGCCGCCTCCGGCAGGCCCGGCGCTACCGGCGGACCGGGCGGCCCTGGTTCCGACCGTCGCGGCCCAGCCGATGACTTCGACAACCGCGATTCCGGCAGGCCCGGACGCCCGGACGGCTCCGACGAGTTCGGCAGCTCCGGTTCCGGCAGGCCCGGCGCGACCGGCGGCCCCGACGGCTACGACTCGGCGAACGACCTCGGCAACCGCGGCTCCGGCAGGCCCGGCGCTGCGGGCGGTCCAGGCGATTTCGACTCGGCGAACGACTTCGGCGCACCCGGCTCCCGCAGGCCCAGCCCAGCCGATGACCCCCGCTCGGCCGGTGGCCTAGACGATTTCGGTCACGACGATCTCGGCGCGGCCCATGAGTTCGGCAGCCCTGAGTCCGGCAGGCCCGGCACGGCAGGCAGCCCCGACAGTCTCGGCCGAGCCGACGAATTCGGCGGCCCCAACTCTGGCAGGCCCGGCGCAGTTGGCCGACCAGAGGGTCCCGACGGGTTCAACCGAGCCGACGAGTTCGGCAGGCCCGGCGAGCCCGGTGCCGCGGATGAATCCGGCTTCGACGACCGCGGCGGTTCCGACGATCCCTTCGGGCCAGCCGCGCGCGGTGGTTCGGACCGGCACGACCGGTCTGGTCCGCAAGGCCCGGGCGCGCAGGATGCTCCGAGCGGTCCGCAGGGCACGCGAGTGTCCCCCACGGACAGCCCCAGCGGGTCGCATGGACTGGGAGTAGCCGCAGCGGGAGCGGCCGGAGTCGCGGGCGCGGTGGGAGCTGCCGAGTTCGCTGGCTCGCGCGGAGCCGACGATCCCGGTCACCCGCATGAGGCTGACTACGCCGAGCATCCCGACGCGTCCGGCTACGACGACCACGCCCACGACGCCGTCGGTTACGCCGAGCCTGGCCACCACGACGCCGTCGGTTACGCCGAGCCTGGCCACCACGACGCCGCTTACGACCAGCACGGTCAGGACAGCGGGTACGACCAGTCCGGCCACGCCGAGGACTACGACCGACATGACCGCGGCGAAGGCCAGCGAGGCCAGGGCTACGACGAGTCCGGCCATGAAGGCGGCTACCGCGACTCCCATGGCGAATACGACGAATCCGCATCGCACGACGCTCGCGGGTACGACGCCGAACCGCACGGGTACGAGAGCGGTTACTCCGACGACCAGCACGGGTACGAGGACGCCGCGTCCCACGAGCACGGTCACGACGAAGCGGGTTACGACGAGCACCACGTCGATGACCGCAACCGCGAGGCGACCGGCGACTACGACGACGCCCACGGGTACGACGACCACCTCGACGCGCACGGGAGCAAGGTCCCCGGCGCGTTCGACCAGCCTGCCCCGCACGCGGAGGACGGACTTGTCGGCGCGGATGGCCTCATCGGTGCCGACGGGCTCATCGGCGCGGACAGCACCGCCGACGAACCCGCCGCCTCGAACCGGCACAACGCCGAGTCTGAGGCGGGCCGTCGCGCGGCGGCGGCCGACGGTCGCGGTGACCAGGAGGGCGGCCGTCGGCGGGCCCAGCCGGATGCCGAGGCGGACGACAGCCGTCGGGAAGACGTGCGGCTGAACGCCGAGGACGGCGGGCGGCGCGGCGCGGAACCCGACAGCCAGGCCGAACCGGCGGGCGAGCACGGCGGTCACGTCGGCGCGGCTGCGGCCGGGATCGCCGCGGCTGGCGGGCTAGCTGCGGCCGGGCTTGCCGCCGCGCACGGTCGCGGTCGCGAGAAGGAGGCCGAGGGGCGGCACGGCACCGCGCCGGAGCGTCCGGCCGAGCCGCCGTTCGAGCAGGACTTCGACGGCGCGCAGTACGACCACCGCTACGACGACGGCCATTACGACGACGGCCATTACGACGACGAGGACCACACCGAGGTCCACCACGACCTCGTCCCCGGTCGCAACGGCACCGGTCCGGGCCATCCGGGCGACGACGAGGACGACACCGACGTCCACCAGCCGGTCGACGCCGGGCACGACGAGCCGGTGCTCTTCACGCACGGCAACGAACCGTCCCGCGACGACGACGAGCAGCGGGCCGAACTGTTCACGCACTCCGGTGGCTACGAGGACGACAGCCGGCGCGAGGGCGAGTACGACGCGGGCCCGCCGACCACGATGATCATGCCGGGGTCCGAGATCCCCGGCGGGCTTCCGGTGCCGGAGATGCCGGTGCCCCCGCCGTCCGGCGGGCGGCGCGCGGCACGGGAGCAGGCCGAACCGGCCCCGGTCGTGCGGCGGGAGCAGCCGGCCGAACCGGAGCTGGCCGATCTGCAGGCGAAGCTCGACGAGCTGAACGTGCCCGATGCCGCGTACCGGCTCGGCGGCCCCACCGAACGCGGGTGGAGCGTCGAGCAGGTGGGCGAAGGCTGGCGCGTCGGCTGGTACGACGGCGAGCTGATCAACCCGGCGGTGTTCGGCGACGCCGAGGACGCCGCGGCGTTCATGCTCGGCAAGGTGCTGCTGTACCCCGACGGGTATGTCGCGCCGCAAGCCCCGGCTCCGGCTGAGCCAGTCGCGGACGCGCCGAAACCGCCGGTGGTGGCGACGTTGTCGCCGGAGGTCGCGACGGGCTCGTTCCCGGTGCGGCCCCGCGAGAACGTGCCGCCGCAGGAGCAGACCGCGTTCACGCCTGCCGATCAGCTGCTGGCCGACGACGAGCCGCCGGCCCGGCAGACCCCGCCGCCCGCTCCGCCGACGCAGATCGCGGCCCCGGTGAGCCCGCCGACCCAGGTGGCTCCTCCGGTCAGCGCTCCGCCGACGCAGATCGCCTCGCCGGTCAGCGCGCCGCCCACCCAGGTCGCGCCTCCGGTCGGCCCGCCGCCGCGGCGGGAACCCCCGGTGCGGCGCGAGGAACCGGTGCGCGCCAACGGATCCGGCGGCAGCGGGCAGTGGCCCATCGGACCGCTGTCCGGGGAACCGCCGCTGACTCTGTTCCGCGGCAAGGAACTGCGCGAACTGCCCGCGGGCAGCGAACTGGACCGCTTCGGCGGCCCGAACGGCAACCTGACCTACGCGGCGGGCACCCCGTTCGAGGAGCGTTCGCTGGTGCCGGAGTGGGTGAACCGGCCGTACCACGTGTACCGGGTGCAGCGGCCGCTCGAAACCCTTGCCGGGGTGGCGATCCCGTGGTTCAACCAGCCGGGCGGCGGGTCGGCGTACCTGCTTCCGGCGAGCATCGAAGAACTGCTCGCCGAGGGCGACCTGATCGAACTCGACCCGGGCGAACCGCCGATCGACTGAGAACGCGGAAAAGGGGCGGGGCCAGCGGGCTTCGCCCCTTTTCCGTGCGCGAAAACGGGCTACTTGACGACCAAGCCATGGGCCGCGGCGAACGACACCGCCAGTTCGACGTCCACGTACGCCCCGCGCAGATCCGCCTGCACCAGCCCGTTCGCGTCGACCACCGCGCCGCGCAGGTCGGCTCCGGGAAGTTTCGTGCCGATCATCCGGGCCCCGGACAGATCCGTGCCCCGCAGGTCGGAATCCGTCAGATCCGTCTCGTTGAGGTTCACTTCCCGCATCCGCAGGCCCGACAGGTCCAGTTTCCGCAACCGGCCGCGCGCGAACGACGCCAGCGACAGATCGCATTCGGTCAGCGCGATCCCGGTGTATCGGCAGTCCACAAAGGACGAACCAAGCAGCGAGCACGACGACCAACGGCTGTCGGCGAGCACCGACCGGTCGAACGTGCACGACCGGAACGCCGACGCGTCGTGCCGCGAACCGGCGAGGTCGACCTTGGTGAAGTCGCAGTTGTCGAAGGTGCAGCCGCGGGTGCGCAGGTCGCGCAGGTCCGCCTCGGTGAAATCGCAACCCACGAACTGGCGTTTTTCCCACCACTGGCCGGAAAGTCGTGCTTCGGTGTAGTCCTCGCCGGTCTCCGTCACCCCGACAGGATGACAGCAGCCCCGGCGCCGCCTCGTCGACGGGGTGGCTGCGAGCCGCCGGAAGGCGTGTGTCCACGAACTGTCCGCCGGTCATCGGAAGTCCCGGGATTTCGTGGGGATCCGCAGCGTCAGCTGCTCGAGTTTCTGCGCGCGCACGCTCGCCACGCCGTCCGCTTTTTCGAGCACTCCGTGCACCAGCAGGGCCGCGCTGCCCCGCGCGATCCGGTGGAACCGTTGCCACAGCCCGAGTGTGCAGATCACGTTCACCATGCCGGTCTCGTCCTCGAGGTTCAGGAACGTGACTCCACCGGCGGTCGCCGGGCGCTGGCGGTGCGTGACCGCTCCCCCGACGAGCACCCGTTCCCCGTCGTCCCGGCCCAGGAGCTGGTCGGCGGTGATCACCCCGAGCGCGTCGAGCCGGTCGCGGATGAACTCCGTCGGGTAGCTGTCCGGCGAGATCCCGGTGGCCCACACGTCGGCGGCGGCGAGGTCGAGCCCGTCCATCCCGGGCAGCATCGGCGCGTCCACGCCGACGCCGGTGCCTGGCAGTTTCTCCGGCCGGTCCTGTGCGACCGCGCCCGCGGACCACAACGCCTGCCGCCGGTCCGGGCCGAACGCGCTGAACACGCCCGCGGTGGCCAGCGCTTCCAGCTGCGGCGTGGTGAGCCGGACGCGCCTGCCGAGGTCGGACATGCTCTCGTAGCGGCCGTTCGCCTGCCGTTCCGCCACGATCTCCTTGGCCAGCGTTTCGCCGATCATCCGGACAGTGCTGAGCCCGCCGCGCACCGCATGGAGTTTTCCGTTGTCCGGCAACGCTTCCAGGGTCGCGTGCGGGAGACTCAGGTTGAGGTCCGGGCCGAGCGTGACGACGCCGTGCCGGCGCGCGTCCGCCACCAGCGACTGCGGCGAGTAGAACCCCATCGGCTGCGCTCGCAGCAGGCCCGCGCAGAACGCGTCCGGGTGGTAGTGCTTGAAGTACGCGCTCGCGAACACCAGATGCGCGAAGCTCAGCGCGTGGCTTTCCGGGAAGCCGAAGTTGGCGAACGCCTTGAGCTTCTGGAAGATCTTCTCCGCCAGCTCCGCGTCCACCTCGTTGGCGATGGCTCCGTCGAGAAACCGCTTGTGCAGCCGTTCCATTTTCCGCTGCGACCGTTTCGAGCCCATCGCGTGCCGCAACTGGTCGGCCTCGGCCGGGGTGAAGTTCGCGACGTCCAGGGCGATCTGCATCATCTGCTCCTGGAACAGCGGGACTCCCAGCGTCTTCTTCAGAGCCTTCTCCAGCAGCGGATGGTCGTACTCCCACTTCTCGCGCCCTTGTTTGCGGCGGATGTACGGGTGCACCGAACCGCCCTGGATCGGGCCGGGGCGGATCAGCGCGACTTCCACGGCCAGGTCGTAGAATTCCCGCGGCCGCAACCGCGGCAAGGTCGCCAGCTGGGCCCGGCTCTCCACCTGGAACACGCCGATCGCGTCGGCACGGCAGAGCATGTCGTAGATGTTCTCGTCGTTGAGGTCCAATTCGGCGAGATCGATCTCCTCGCCCTTGTACTCCTTGACCAGGTCGAGCATGTAGTGCAGCGCGGAGAGCATGCCGAGCCCGAGCAGGTCGAACTTCACCAGCCCCGCCGCGGCGCAGTCCTCCTTCTCCCACTGCAGCACGCTGCGGTTCTCCATCCGCGCCCATTCGACCGGGCACACCTGGCTCACCGGTTCCCGGCACATCACCATGCCGCCGGAGTGGATGCCGAGGTGCCGCGGGAAGTCTTCGAGCGCGAAGGCGAGTTGCACGACGTCGCGCGGGATGTCGTGGTCGTGGTCCTTTTCCGTGCGCTGCAAGGCGCCCCAGCGGTCGATCTGTTTGCTCCACGCGTCTTGCTGGCCGGGCGAGTAGCCGAGCGCCCGGGCGGCGTCGCGGATCGCGGAGCGGGCACGGTAGGTGATCACGTTCGCGACCTGCGCGGCGTTGAGCCTGCCGTGTTTGCCGTAGACGTACTGGATCGCTTCCTCGCGCCGGTCGGACTCGATGTCGATGTCGATGTCCGGGTAGCCGTCGCGGTCGGGCGCAAGGAACCTCTCGAAGAGCAGGTGGTACTCGATGGGGTCGACCTTGGTGATCCCGAGCGCGTAGCACACCGCCGAGTTGGCCGCGGAACCTCTTCCCTGGCACAGGATTTCGTTTTCCCGGCAGAACCGGACGATGTCCCAGACGATCAGGAAGTACCCGGGGAACTCGAGCTTCTCGATCACCTCCATCTCGTGCTCGATCTGCTGCCAGGCCTTGTCCTCGTGGTCTTTGCCCGAGTAGCGCTCCTCGAAGCCCTTCTTGACGAGATTTCGCAGGTGCGTGGTCTCGGTCTCGCCGTCCGGCACGTCGAACGGCGGCAGCTCCGGCGCGAGAAGCTCAAGAGGGAAGGCGCATTCCATGCCCAGCAACGCCGACCGCTGCACCGCGCCCGGATACCGCTGGAAGACTTCCGCCATTTCGTTGCCGGAGCGCAAGAACGCGGCGGCGTCGCCGGGCAGCCAGCCTTCGAGGTCGTCGATGCTGCGCCGCGCGCGGATGGCGGCAAGCGCGTCAGCGAGGCGGCCGCGTTCTGGGCGGGCGTAGTGCGCGGCGGTGGTCGCGACGGTGGGCAGCTTGAGTTCGCTGGCCATCTCGGCGAGCAGGTCGTTGTGCACGCTGTCGAGCGGCTGGCCGTGGTCGATCAGTTCGACGTATACCTGGGTTTGGCCGAAGAGATCGACCAGCCGGCGTAGTTCGGCGAGCGCGGCGTCCGGGCCTTCGCGCACCAATGCCGAACGCACGGATCCCTTGCGACAGCCGGTAAGCACCGCGCATTTCCCCGCGACTTCCTCCGCCACAGCGTGCAAGTCGTAGATCGGACGGCCTTTTTCGGCACGCTCCGCTTTTTCGTTTTCGTGACCGCGCAGCTGTCCGGCGGTGATCGCCCGGCACAGGCTGCGGTAACCGTCGTCACCGCGGGCCAGCAGCAGGAGGTGTTCGCCTTCGGGGTCGGCGACACCGTTTTGCGGCCCGGGCAGCCCGAAGCTCAACTCGGTGCCGAATACCGTTGCGACACCTAGCTCTTTGGCCGCTTCGGCGAAACGGACCACTCCGTACATGCCGTCGTGATCGGTGAGCGCGATCGCGTCGAGCCGCAGCCGCGCGGCTTCCTCCACCAGTTCCTCGGGATGGCTGGCGCCGTCGAGGAAACTGAAGTTGGAATGGCAGTGCAGTTCGGCATACGCCACCCGCGGCCCGGCCTCCAGGTCGCTGCGAGGCGGCGGGATGTCGGCGGGGCGGCGGTACGCCTCGCGTTTGCGGCCCCACGCGGGACTGTCGCCGTGGTCGCCGGGCGGCATCCCGCCCGAGAGCGCCCGCGCGAGGTCCTTCCACGGGACCGGCGGGTTGTTCCAGCCCATCGTCAGTCCACCCGGTTCTCGGGCGATCGGCGGGGCTGCGGGATCAGCAGCGCGACCGGCACCGGGTCGAACGGGCACGGCGGTTCGACCGGAACGCGGGGCGCCGGCAGGTCGTGGTCCATCAGTTTCCCTTCACTGTCACCAAGGATTGTTGAGCAGGTACAGGTCCTTGCTCCCATCAGTCGTAACTTCCTTCCACTGTCCACACTGGATTTTCAGTTCCGGAGCAGAGGACGAGCACCGCCTCCGGCGCCTCGTTTTCCCCTGCTTCGAGCAACAGCTGCAGCCGAGCTTGCTGCGGCCCGGTCGAACGACGGCCCGACGTGACCGGCCACGGACCGGCCCATCCGGTGATCGGCCGCGGTGGCCCGCCCGCGACGCGAAGTCCGTGCGGCGGCGCGGTCAACCGTTTGCGCGCGGTGAGTCCGACTGGCCTCCCCTGATCGTCGATGACCTGGACTGGCAACGGTTGTTCCAGCACCGTCGCCGGGGACGGAGACGGCAACCGGGCAGGCCACGTGGCGTCCGGCGGTCCGACGGGCTCCCGCGGATCGCCCCACGGAATGAGCCGGACCCGGCTTGCCGGATCGCGTCCGCCGTCGAGCAACGGCGTGACCACGCCTTCCGGGCCGAGCAGACCTTGCACCCGCACGAACGCCCGGCCAGCCCGTTCGGCAGCCAATTCCTCGTCCTCGCCGGGGCCGGCACCGGGATCGCTCCCCCGCCACAGCCCCAGCTGCAATGACCTCCCTTCGACAGTCTCTTCCGGTTCGAGCCGCAACCGCGCGACCCCGGCCGTGGGCCGTTCGCCGGGCGCGGCCTTGAGCCAGCCCTCGAACTGCCACCGAACCCGGTCCGCGACCCCTTGCGGCGTAAGTGGTTCCGCACAACGCCAGACGCGACCGAGCTGCTCGCCGTTCTCAGTGGTCGCGTATATACCCAATCGAGTGCACGCGAGCCCGCGATCAGCGAGTGCGGCATGGAATCGCGCACCGAGCTTTTTGGCCATGAACGCAGCGACATCCACGCGGGCAAGCACCGGGTCGAACGACTCGGCGAGAGACAGCTCCGGCGGCGGACTGCGGCGCAACGGCGGCCGGTCGGACAATCCCCGGGCCAGCCGATGCGCGAGCACCCCGGTGCGCCCGAACCGAGCGGCTACGTCCCGCTCGCCGAGTTCGGCGAAGGCACCGAGCGTGCGCAACCCGAGCCGGACGAGCAGGCCGACCAGATCCGCTCGTTCAGAGCCGGGCTGGTCCAGTTCGAGCACCGGCAACGGGGCGAGGAATTCGGCAGCCCGCCCAGGTTCGACCAGCGCCCCCTGCCGCGCGGCGAGGGTCGCCGCGAACAATCCCTCCGCCACGCCGACCTGGCATTCGACCCCAGCCGCCGCGGCCACCTGGTCCACCAGTTTCTCCGCGAGCTGCGGTTCGCCGCCGAAATACCCGGCCGCGCCCGCGACGGGAACCGCGAGCAGCCCAGGCCGCACCACTTCCAGTCCGACGACCAGTTCCTCCACCGCCGCCGCGACGTTCTCGAAGAACCGTGCGTCCCGCGCCTCGTCGACGCCGAACACCGCCAGGTCGGGGCACTGGGATTCCGCTTCTCGCCGCCGCATGCCGCGCCGGATGTTCCGCGCCCGCGCGACCGCGGTGCACGCGACGACCCGGTTGGCATGGAACACCGCCGCCGGCCGGGTAAGCACACTCCCCGCCGCGGCGACGGCAGCGACCGCGGGCCAGTCCGGACACCAGAGGACCAGCATCCGCACCGGGTGGCGACGTGGATCTTTCTGTCCTTTGTGGACGTCACTGGTCACCCGACTGCCTCTTCCCGTGCTGCGACGCGCTTTTCACCCCGGGAAACCCGCCCGTCCGGTCCGGGCAGAAGCACCGGTGCCGACCGAGGCCGGGCCGCTGCACCGCGTCCGCGGGCATGCACCTCGACCGGGCGGGAACGGAGGTGTCCGGCGCCATGTTCGAGGACACCGGTCCAGGCTCCGGGGGTGCAGTGCAGCTCGACGTCGGCGGCAGGCCAGGGCCCCAGCGAAAGCAGCACCGCCCCGCGATTCCTCGCCCTTGCCGAGAGCCTGCGCGCGACGTCCGGCCGGACTGAACGAGGCTCGGTGACGACGAGGTCGACGCCGTCGAGCAAAGCGGCCATCACCGCCGGGTATTCGGCTCCCGGCTGAGGAACCAACGCGAGCCGCGAAACGGCGACCCCGTGCTCAGCCGCCGCGACAATCCCCAGCGAGGGGGCACCGACCACCGCGGCCCACGCCCCGGCGACGGTCGCCTCCGCGAGCAACGCGAACAGCAACGAGGTGGAGTGGTGGACCGCGACGACGCTCCCGCGGCGCAACCCAGCCCCGGGGAGAAGATCGGCCAGGGCTGGGGCCACGGGAAGCATCCGCCCGGCGGCGCGGCCCCAGTCGGTCCGGGAAGCCCGCTCGGCGGCGACGGTGCTGGCAGTGCTGACGCCGGGGAGGGCGGTCAGCTTGGCCAGCGGGTGCGCCGGATCCGCCGGGTCCGTCGGGTCCGCCGGTGAAGGCGGGGCGGCGGGGTGGAGCCGGGTCGGAGG
>NZ_PQIA01000033.1 GCF_003385235.1 Amycolatopsis circi
GCGGGGGAGCTGTACCTCGGCGGCGCCGGGGTGGCCCGCGGATACTTCCGCCGGCCGGGGCTGACCGCGGACCGGTTCGTGCCCGATCCGTTCTCCGCCGAACCGGGGGCTCGGCTGTACCGGACCGGCGATCTCGCCCGTTGGCGCGCCGACGGCGAACTGGCCTTCCTCGGCCGGCGCGACCACCAGGTCAAGCTGCGCGGGTTCCGGATCGAGCCGGGCGAAGTCGAGGCGGTGCTGCGCGCCCATCCTTCGGTGGCCGAAGCCGCCGTGCTGGTCCGCGAGGACACGCCCGGCGACCGCCGGCTGGTCGCCTACGCGGTGCCCGCCGGTCCGGTGGCCGAAACCGAGCTGCGGGCGCACTGCGCTGACCGGCTGCCCGCCTTCATGGTGCCCGCCACGGTCCAGCTGCTCGACCGGTTTCCGTTGAACCCCAACGGAAAACTCGATCGCGGCGCCTTGCCGGCCCCGGCGGGCCGCGGCGAAGCGGCAGCCGCCGCGCAGCCGCCCGCCGACGCCGTCGAGGCCGCGGTTGTCCGGGTGTGGGAGGACGTGCTCGGCGTCTCGCCAGTCGGGGCGCAGGACAACTTCTTCGCCCTCGGCGGCCATTCGCTGCTCGCGACGCAGGTCGCGGCCCGGCTGCGCACGGACTTCGCGGTGGACCTTCCGCTGCGCGCCCTGTTCGACGCGCCGACCCCCGCCCGGCTGGCGCGCGCTCTCGCGGCGGCCGAGCCCGCGCCGGGGCACGTCGCGGCGGTCGCCGAACTCCGAGGCCAGATCGACGAGCTGTCGCTCGAGGAGATCCTCGCGCAGCTGGACGACGGCGAGTAGCCGATGACCGACCAGCACGCCCCCGACACCGAGGCCGCGGACGCCAAACAGCGGTTGCTGGCACAGCTGCTGCGCAAACGGGGAATCACGCTGCCCGAGCCGGACCGGATCGTCCCGGCCGGCCGCACCGACGACCTGCCGCTCTCGTTCGCGCAGCAGCGGATGTGGTTCCTGGACCAGGTCGAGCCCGGCCAGTCCACGTACCACATCGCGATGAGCGCCCGGATCGACGGACCGCTGCGGGCCGATGCGCTGCGGGCCGGCCTGAAGTCCGTCCTGGCCCGGCACGACGCCTTGCGGTCGGCGTTCCACAGCAGCGAAGGCCGGGTGCACCAGTCGGTTCGGCCGGCCCTGCCGACGCCGATGTCGGTCGTGGACCTCTCCGGGCTGGCTCCGGCGGAGGCCGAACGGGTGCTGCCCGGCCTGGCGGCCCGGGCCGCGCAGGTTCCGTTCGACCTGGCCCGTCCGCCGCTGCTGCGGCTGACCCTGTTCCGGATCTCCGCCCGCGACCACGTGATGGTGCTGGCGACCCACCACATCGTCAGCGACGGCTGGTCGCTGGGCGTGCTGGTGCGCGAGCTGGGGGAAGTGTACTTGGCACGCGCCGAGGGCCGTCCGCCGGCGCTGGCGAAGCTGCCGGTGCAGTACCAGGATTACGCGGCCTGGCAACGGGACCGGCTGGCCGGCGACTGGCTCGAAGGCGAGGTCGGCTGGTGGCGGGAAGAACTCGCCGGGGCACCGGATCTCGCCGATCTGCCCACCGATTTCCCCCGGCCCCCGGTGCAGAGCTTCCGCGGCGCGACGGTCGCGTTCACCTGGCCCGCGGAGCTGGTCGAGCGGCTGCGCGAACTTGCCCGGAGCCAGGACGCGACGCTCTTCATGGTGCTGCTGGCCGGTTTTTCGGCCACCCTGGCGCGCTATACGCGGCAAGACGACGTGGTGGTGGGCACGCCGGTGGCCGGCCGCACCCGGTCCGAACTGGCCGGGCTGATCGGGCTGTTCGTCAACACGCTCGCGCTGCGCACCCGGTGCGACGGCTCCGCCGGTTTCCGGTCGCTGGTCGCGCGGGTGCGCCGCACCTGCCTGGACGCGTTTTCCCACCAGGACCTGCCTTTTGAACGCCTGGTGGAGGCGTTGCGCCCGGACCGTTCGCTGAGCCACAGCCCGCTGGTGCAGGTGTTCTTCGACCTGCAGAACACCCCGGGCGGGGAGGTCGAATGGCCGGGGCTGCGGCTCCGCCCGTTCGCCGGCGGGGAGGCGCTGCTGGGCGCCACCGCGAAATTCGACCTCAGCATGTCGTTGCGCGAGACTCCGGACGGCCTCGAGGGCACGCTGGAGTACAACACCGATCTGTTCGCCGCCGGCACCGTGCGGCGGATGGCCGAGCATTGCCGGACCTTGCTCTCCGAGGCGGCGGCCCATCCGGCGGAACCGGTGCGGAACCTGTCGATGCTTGCCCCGGACGAGCGAGCGCGCGCCCTCGCCGCGGCGCGCCCGGACCAGGTCGCACACCCCGGGCGGTCGCTGCACGAACTCGTCGAGCAGCACGCCGGGACTCGGCCGGACGCCGTTGCGGTGACCGGCGAAGGCCGGACCCTGACCTACGCCGCGCTCAACGCCGCGGCGAACCGGTTGGCGCGTGCGCTGCTCGAGCGCGGGGCCGGGCCGGAAACCCGGGTCGGCGTGCTGTTGCGCCGTTCTCCGGACCTGATCGTCGCAGTGCTCGCCGTGCTCAAAGCCGGTGCCGCGTACGTCCCGGTGGACCCCGACCATCCGCGGGAACGCCAGGCGATGCTGCTCTCCGACGCGGGCGCGGCCCTGCTGATCGCCGAGGACGCGCTGGCGGACTTTCCGCTGGTCTGCCCGCGAGCACCCGAGCGCTCCGCCGACAACCTGCCTGGCCGCGCGCAGCCGGGCAATCTCGCGTACGTGGTCTACACCTCCGGCTCGACCGGGCGTCCCAAGGGCGTGCAGGTGACTCATCGAAACCTCGCTGCCGCCATTGAGGCTTGGCGCGCCGCCTATAGCCTCCGCCCGGACGACCGGCACCTGCAAATGGCCAGCGCCTCCTTCGACGTCTTCACCGGCGATGTGGCCCGCGCACTCGGTTCGGGCGCGACCCTCGTGCTCTGTCAGCGGGATCTGCTGCTGGAACCGGCCGCGCTCGCCGAACTGACGGACGCGCACGGCATCACCTGCGCGGAATTCGTCCCGGTCGTGCTCCGGCACGTCGTCACCGCCTTGCGCGGCCGCCGGCTCGCCGCCCTGCGGTTGCTGATCTCCGGCGCCGACGCGTGGCCGGTCCCGGAGTACGTGCGTGCGCGCGAGATCGTCGGGCCGGGCGGCCGGGTGGTGAATTCCTACGGGGTCACCGAAGCGACCATCGACAACGCCTGGTTCGAGTCCGGCTCCGAGCCGGACGGCGCGCTCACCCCGGTCGGCCGGCCGCTCGGGCACAGCCGGACGCACGTGCTGGACCGGCACGGCAACCCGGTTCCGCCGGGCGTGCCCGGGGAACTGTTCCTCGGCGGCGACGCAGTGGTCCGCGGCTATCTCGACCGGCCCGGGCTCACCGCGGCCCGGTTCGTCCCGGATCCGTTCGGCGAGCCCGGCGCCCGGTTCTACCGCACTGGCGACCTCGTGCGCCGGAACGCCCGCGGCGACCTGGAATTCCTCGGCCGGGCCGACCATCAGGTCAAGATCCGGGGCCACCGGGTCGAACCCGGCGAGGTCGAGGCGGTGCTCGACGCGCATCCGGCCGTGGCCGGCTCGGTCGTCGTCGCGCGCGCCGAATCAGGGACCGACGCCCGGCTGGTCGGCTACGCCGTGGCCGCGCCCGGTGCCGGAGGCCGCGGCCTCGCGGAGACACTGCGGGCTCACGCGGCGCAGAGCCTGCCGCCGTATCTGGTGCCGTCGGCGATCGTGGTGCTGGACCGAATGCCGTTGAGCGCCAACGGAAAGGTGGATCGCAAGGCGTTGCCGGCACCGCCCGCCCCCGGGCCCGCCACGGTGCGCACCGCTCCGTCGACGCCCGCTGAGCGAGCAATCGCGCAGGCGTGGGCCGAGGTGCTCGGCCTCGACGCGGTCGGCGCGGAGGACAACTTCTTCTCCCTCGGCGGCGATTCGATCGTGAGCCTGCAGGTGGTCGCCCGGATCCGCGCCGCCGGCTGGGCCGTGACCCCGAAGCAGGTCTTCGAGCACCAGACGGTGCGGGCGCTCGCCGCCGCCGCGCGCGAGATCGCGGCGACCGATGTCCAGCAGGCCGAACAGGGTGCGGTGACCGGCCCGGTGCCGCTGACGCCGATCCAGCTCGCCATGCTGACCGAGCAGCGCCCGCCGGTTCCGGATCACTACAACCAGGCTGTCCTGCTGCGAGCGCGCCGCCCGACTTCGCCGTCGGCCGTGGAAGCGGCGCTGCGCGAACTGCTGCGACACCACGACGCCCTGCGGCTGCGCGTCGAGCGGACCGACTCGGGCTGGCGGCAGGAGCAGGCCGGGCTCTCCGGTGTCCCGGAGCGGATTCTGACGGTGGAAGACCTTCGCGCGGTGCCGGAAGCCGACCGGCCCGCCCGGATCGCGACAGCGGCGGAACGCGCGCAAACCGGCCTCGACCTCGCGGCCGGCCGGCTGGTCGCCGCGGTCTATTTCGACCTCGGCGCGGACGGCTGCCGCCTGCTGCTGGTGGTGCACCACCTCGCGGTGGACGGCGTGTCCTGGCGCATCCTGCTCGAAGACCTCGAATCGGTGATGGCGCGAGGACCGTCCGCGCTGCCGCCGAAAACGACGTCGTTCCGCGACTGGGCACACCACTTGCACCGCTATGCGCGGAGCGCGGAGATACGCGGGGAAGCGGAATACTGGGCCGGACTCACCGGCGCTGCGGCGATTCCGCTCGACCTGCCGTCCGCTGAACCGCCCACTGTGTCCACAGTGGACGTCGTGCGCACGAGGTTCGGCTCCGACGAGACAGCCGCCCTGCTGCGCGAAGTGCCGCAGGCATACCGAACCCGGGTCAACGACGTCCTGCTCGCCGCGCTGGGGCAAGCGCTGGGCGGCTGGCTCGGCGCGTCGCGAGTGCTCGTCGAGCTGGAAAGCCACGGCCGCGACGCCGCACCCGAAGACCTCGACCTGTCGCGCACGGTCGGCTGGTTCACCAGCTTCCACCCGGTGCTGCTGGAGCTGGGGCCGGACGGAGATCCGGGTGCGCTCCTGAAACGGGTCAAGGAAGAGCAGCGCGCGGTGCCGCGCGGCGGCATCGGCTACGGCCTGCTGCGCTACATCGAGGGCACGCCGGAGATCCGCGCCGCGCACCGTCCGCAGGTCGCGTTCAACTATCTGGGCCAGTTCGACAGCTCGTTCCAGTCCGACTCATGGTGGGAACCCGCGCCGGAACCGGCCGGGCGGATGCACGACCCGGACGAGCCGCGGGAGAACCTGCTCGACATCACGGCCGCGGTCAGCGGCGGACAGCTCGAAGTCGCCTGGGGCTACAGCACCACTGTGCACCGGCCGGAAACGATCGAAGCACTCGCCGCCTCCTTCGCCGACCGGCTGCGCGCGCTCATCGCGCACTGCTGTGCCCCGGGGGCAGGCGGACGGACGCCGTCCGACTTCCCGCTGTCCACTTTGGACCAGGAAGACCTCGACCGAGCGCTGGCCGGTCTCGACGGCGTCGCGGACGTCCTCCCGCTGACCCCGATGCAGGAAGGCATGGTCTTCCACAGCGAACAGGGCAGCGGGCTCTACGTCGAACAGTTCACCTGCCGCCTCGAAGGCCCGCTGGACCCGGCCGCGCTGCGTGCGGCGTGGGAAGCGGTCGTGCAGCGGCATCCGGTGCTGCGCACCTCGGTGCACTGGTCGGGTCTGTCCGCCCCGGTGCAAGTGGTGCACGAGGCAGTCAGTCCGGAATGGACGGAGCTGGACTGGCGCGACACGCCCGCCGTGGACCACCAGGACCGGCTCGACAAGTTCCTGGCCGACGACCGCGCACGCGGTTTCGCGCTGGACCGCCCGCCGCTGCTGCGCTTCGCGCTGATCCGCCTCGCTGCCGACGACCGCCGGTTCGTCTTCAGCCATCATCACCTGCTGCTGGACGGCTGGTCCTTCCCGAGGGTGACCGGCGAGGCATTCCAGCGGTACGAGGCCGCGGTCCGCGGCGTGCCGGCGGAACTCGCGCCGGCACGGCCGTTCCGCGACTATCTCGCCTGGCTCGGCGAGCAGGATCCGGCACGAGCGGAGTCGTACTGGCGCGAGCTGATGGCCGGCTACCGGCCGCCCGTCGAGACCGGCCCCGGGAACAGCGGGGAATCGGGATGCCAGGAAGCGGGTCTGCCGGCGGCTTCGACCAGCAAGCTCGCCGAACTCGCGAAGCGTTGCCGCGTCACGCTCAACACCGTGGTGCAAGCCGCGTGGGCAGTGCTCACCGCGCGTCGGCTCGGAGCCGACGACGTGGTGTTCGGCATGACGGTCTCCGGCCGTCCGCCGGAATTGCCCGGTGCGGACGACATCGTGGGCCTGCTGATCAACACCGTGCCGGTCCGGGCGGTCCTCCGGACCGGGCAGCCGGTCGGCGAGTGGCTTTCCGACGTCCAGCGGCAGCTCGCCGAATCACGCCAGCACGACCACACGCCGCTGGCCCGCATCCACGCCCTCAGCGAGGTGCCGCGGGACCGCGCGTTGTTCGACAGCGTGGTCGTGTTCGAGAACTATCCCGCGTCCCGCGCCGGCAGCGGCGACGAGACCGGGCTGCGCGTGCGCGAGGTGCGGACCGACGCGCAGACCAACTACCCGCTGACCCTCGCCGCCGCACCGGGCGAGGAACTGCACCTGCAACTGTGGCACGACCGGGGCCGCTTCGACGGCAACGCGGCGCGAACGCTGCTGGACCAGCTCGTCCGGATCCTCGACGGCATGGCCGCGGCGCCCGATGCGCCGGTGGAAAACCTGACGGCGCTCCCGGCCGACCAGCGCCGGATCATCCTGGAGCAGTGGGGCCGGACGCCGGGCAGGCCGCCCGCCGACCGGTGCGTGCACGAGCTGTTCGCCCGCCAGGCCGCCCGCACCCCCGACGCGCCCGCCCTGCGGCACCAGGGCGGAACGGTCACCTACCGGGAGCTGGACGAGCGGGCGAACCGCCTGGCGCACTGGCTGGGTGCGGCCGGGATCGGCCCCGAAGACCGGGTCGCCCTGCTCCAGGAGCGCGGAGCGGAGCTGATCGTTTCGACGCTGGCGGTGCTCAAGGCCGGCGGCGCGTACGTTCCGCTGGACGCTCGCAGCCCCGACGACCGGCTGGCCGCGATGGTCCGCCGCTGCGCGGTGAAGGTCGTCCTCGCCGACCGGGCCTCGGCGGCCCGGAACGTCGCCGGATCCGCCGTGGTGCGCGTGGTCGACACGGCAGCGGACCGGGCTGATTTCCCTGCCACAGCACCGGATTGTCCCGTGCGCCCAGCTGGCCTCGCCTACGTGATGCACACTTCCGGTTCCACCGGCGCCCCGAAGGGCGTCGCCGTCACGCACGCGGACGTCGTGGCTCTCGCCACCGACTCGTCCTGGGCCGACGGCCACCGGCGGGTCCTGTTCCACTCCCCGCACGCATTCGACGCGGTCACCTACGAACTCTGGGCGCCCCTGCTGTCCGGCGGCGAAGTGGTCGTCGCACCGGCGGGCGACCTCACCATCGACGACCTGGGCGAACTCGTCGCCGCGAACCAGGTGACCGCGGCTTTCCTGACGTCGGGACTGTTCCGCGTGCTGGCCGACACCGCACCGTCCGCGCTGGCTGGCCTTCGCGAGCTGTGGACCGGCGGCGGCGTGGTGCCCGCCGACGCTGTGCGCCGGGTGCTGGCCGCATGCCCCGGACTCGCGGTGACGGACGGCTACGGGCCGACCGAAACCACCACCTTCGCCACTCGGTACCGGATGACCGACAGCGAGACCGTGCCGTCGTCGGTCCCGATCGGCCGTCCGCTGGACGGCATGGCGGTGCGCGTTCTCGACGCGCAGTTGCGGTTGGTGCCGGCCGGCTCGGTCGGCGAGCTGTTCGTCGCCGGCGCGGGCGTGGCCCGCGGCTACCTCGGCCAGCCCGGTTTGACCGCCGACCGGTTCCTGCCGGACCCGTTCGGCGACCCGGGCGCCCGCGTGTACCGGACCGGCGACCTGGTGCGCTGGACCGCCGACGGCGTGCTGGATTTCGTCGGCCGGACCGACGACCAGGTCAAGATCCGCGGTTTCCGGGTCGAGACCGGCGAGATCGAAGCGGTGCTGCGCGCGCACCCCGCGGTGCGGGAGGCGATCGTCGTCGCACACCGGGACGAGCGGGCGGGCTGGCGTCTTGTCGCGTACGTCGTCGGCGACGGCAGTGCGGAAGATCTGCGCGCGCATTGCCGCTCGGCGTTGCCGGACTACCTGGTCCCCGCAGCAGTGGTGGCACTCGGCGAACTCCCGTTGACCCGCAACGGAAAGATCGACCGGGACGCGCTGCCCGCGCCGGCCGGTCCGCTGCCCGCGGCGGAGTACGTCCCGCCGCAGACCCCGGTGCAGGCGGTGATCGCCGCGGTCTGGCAGGACGTGTTGGGCGTCCCGCGCATCGGCGCGCACGACAACTTCTTCGACGCGGGCGGTCATTCCATGGTCGCGTTGCGGCTGGTGGGGGAGTTGCGCCGGATTCTCGGACGCGCAGTGTCGCTGGCCGACCTGTACGGCAACCCGACGCCCGCGGAACTCGCCGAAGCGCTGGAGCAGCCACGGGAGGACTGGCCGCGCTCGGTCATCACGTTGCGCGCCGGAACCGCCGAGCCGCCGCTGTTCTGCATACACCCGAAGAACGGCACGGTTTTCTGCTTCACCTCGCTGGCCCGCGTCCTGCCCGGGGAGAGCCCGGTCTACGGCGTGCAAGCCCACTCCCTCGAACTGGCGTGCGCACCGCACGAATCGATCGAAGAGATGGCCGCCGCGTATGTGGCGGACATTCGGCAGGTGCGCCCGGCGGGCCCGTATCACCTGTGCGGGTACTCGCTCGGCGGGCTGATCGCCTACGAGATGGCCCGGCAACTGCGGGCGGCCGGGCACGAGGTGGCCCGTCTGGTACTGCTCGACAGCAGTCCCGACCTCGGGCCGGATTTCCCGTCACTGGCCGAATTCGAGGCGATGGACGACGTGCAGTTCCTGGCAAGCGAGTTCGCCGAACACCTGCCGGTGACCGAAGCGCGGCTGCGCGCGCTGCCCGCGGACGAACGGCTGCCGCACGTGGTCGCGCTGGCCGGCGAAGCGGGGCTGCTGGCCGAGCACATGGACCTGCGCACGATGCGCCAGTACGTGGACATCGCCCGCGCGCACACCCGGGCCGCGCTCGCCTACCGGCCGCAACCCTGTGCCGGATCGGCGTTGCTGCTGCGCTGCGCCGACCCGGACGAACCGCCGGACAGCGATCCGGCGTGGGGCTGGGGCGAGCTGGCCCGCGGCGGCCTCGACGTCCGGCTGGTGCCGGGCAGCCATCTGACCATGCTCGACCCGCCGCACGTCGCGGCGCTGGCCGGGCACCTGCGCACCCCGCCGCCCGGCGGACGGCACCCCAGCGAGAACGGACAGGCGATGCAGACATGACTTCCGACAGCGGCAAGGCCGTCGAGGTGACCGGGCTGACCAAGGTCTACCGCGCCGGATCGGGGACCCGCCGGGTGGTCGACGGCCTCCACCTGTCCATCGAGCACGGTCAGGTGCTCGGCCTGCTCGGCGTGAACGGGGCGGGCAAGACGACCACCATCAAGATGATCTGCGGACTGGTCACCCCCACCGCGGGCGAACTGCGCGTCAACGGCTGCGACGTGCGCCGCTCGCGGCGGCGCGCGATGGCGCAGATCGGGGCGGTGCTGGAAGGCACCCGCAACATCTACTGGCAGCTCTCGGCTTGGGAGAATCTGCGGTACTTCGCCCGGCTCAAGGGTTCCCGGGGCACGTCCTGGCGGGAGCGGGCCGAGCATCTGCTGCGCGACCTGGAGCTGTGGGAGCGCAAGGACGAGCCGGTCACCCGGTTTTCCCGCGGCATGCAGCAAAAAGTGGCGATCGCCTGCGCGCTGATCGGCGACCCGCCGGTGATCCTGCTCGACGAGCCGACGCTCGGCCTGGACGCACAGGCCTCGCGCACCGTGCGGCTCTGGGTGGACCGGCTGGCCCGCGAGGAGGGCCGCGCCGTGCTGCTCACCTCGCACCAGCTGGAGGTCGTCCAGGACCTGTGCGACCGGGTCGCGGTGATCCACCAGGGCCGGATGCTGATCGACAAGCCGGTGAAGGAACTGCTGGCGCTGTTCGGCAAGGACAGCTACGAAATCCGGCTGGGCGGGCGCCTGGACGCCCGCGAACCGGCCTGGCGGGACCTGGAGGTCACCGCGCGGGACGGCGAGATCACCCTCTCCGGCGAGATCAACGACCAGGAGGAACTGCACGAACTCCTGGCGCACGCGCGCAGCCGGTCGCTGACCGTGCTCGGAGTCAACCGCCTCGAACCGACACTGGAGGAAGTCTTCTTGCGAGTGGTCCAGGACGAACAGGAGCTGCGGCGATGAGCGCGGCGGCGCACGTGGTGCTGGCCGAGGCGCGCAAAGGCCTGCGCGTCAACTGGTACTACAAGTTCAACATGGTGATGCAGCTCGTCACGCTCACCGCGATCTTCCTGTTCCTGGTGTTCTTCCTCGGCCACGGCTCGATGGACCCCGGGCAGCTCACCTCGGCGCTGCTGGGCTACGTGGTGTGGTTCTACGCGGTGAACATGGTCAGCTGGGTGGGCATCGACCTGGTCAGCGAGGCGCAGACCGGCACCCTGGAACAGATGTGCATGTCGGTGAGCCCGCCGGAGCTGCTGCTGCTCGGCCGGGCGGTCGCGGCGCTGGTCACCACCACCGGCCTGGTCGCGGTGCTCGACCTGGTGCTGCTGGCGAGCTTCGGCGTGTCCGTCCCGGTGTCCGGCGGCGGCCTGCTGATGCTCGCGCTGACGCTGACCGGCCTGTTCGGCTTCGGTCTGATGATCGGCGGCGCGATGCTGGTGTTCAAGCACGTCGGGGCACTCGCCAACCTGATGATCAACATGATCATCTTCACCAACGGCACGCTGCTGCCGGTGGACGAGTTCCCGCGCTGGCTCACGACGATCGCCAACAGCCTGCCCAGCACGCAAGGGGTCACCATGCTCCGCGAATCGGTGCTGCAGGGCCGGTCGCTGGCCGCGATGTGGTCCGACGGCGGACTGCCCGGGCTGCTCCTGAACACCGGGATCTACCTCGGGCTCGGCGTGCTGGTGTTCGAGGTGGGCATCCGCCGGGCACGGGTGCGCGGGTCGCTCGGCCAATACTGAGCGGAGCTGTACCGGGCCGTGGGGGACCGCTCGCTGTCCCCGCTCCCGTCCGTCAACGCCCCTTGCGGGAACCGCATTTCCGCAAGGGGCGTTGACGGATTCCCAGCCCTGCCAGGGCTTTTCAGGGATTCACAGGTTCCGCGACGCACTCCGCCGGAGCCGCGACGCGCAAAGTGCGCCGCACCCACCGGTGCGGCGCACGTGCGGTTTCACCGGTTCAACTCTCCAGCGCGGGCTGCTCCCGGACGGTCTCGATCACCTGGCTGCCGCGCCGGTAGCGGAACACGATCCGGGGCGCGGGGCCGGCCGGGTCCAGCACCATGCTCTGTTCGTGCGTCCAGCACAGCGGACGGAACTCGCGGTCCCCGATGTGCGCGAGCGCGGTTTCGTGCTCGCCCATCCGCAGCACCAGCCGGTCGTCCTGCACGCGCAGCTCTCCCTCCGCGTCCTCGCCGGAATCCCATTCTTCCGCGGTGGGCAGCTCCGGATGCGGTTTCAGGAACGCGGCCGGCATCCGAATCGTGCCGTGCACGGTGCGCAGCTGATCCGGCAGCGCGCGTTCTTCCCGGAAGAACATCACCTCGTCCGCGGCGATCTGCGCGCGTACGTCCGCCGGGAAGAGGTCGAAAAGCCCGGGCGCGACATAACAGTCGATGATCAGGTGGACGCGCGCCGCGGAACCGCGATTGTAGAGCGAATGCGGCATCCCGAAATTCGCGTACCAGAATTCGCTCGGCTTCCACCGCTGGTCGGCGCCGTTGATGGTCAGCACGGCGGCGTCGCTGGTTTCCACCGGAATGTGCAGCCGCACCCATCCGACCGGCAGTCCGTACGGACTGTCGGTGTGTTCCTGCACCTCCGCGCCGGCCGCCAGTGAACTGAACCGAACGCCGCGGATCGGCACGTCCATGCTGTCGAGGATTTCCCGCACGTACGGGGTCAGCCCGAGGTAGGAGGTGTCGGCGAAGTCCTGCAGCCCGCCCGCGTTGCGGCCGATCTTCTCCAGGTCGCCGCCGGGACAGCGCAGCACCAGGACGTCCCAGCCGGTCTGCTCGCCCTCCGGCCGCTCCGCGTCCTCGGCGGCCGGGTTGGCGTGGACGAGGAAGTGCTTTTCCACCGCGGCCAGGTCCGCGCGCAGCCGGTCCGGGTCGATGACCGGCAGCAGCTTGACCGCATCCGGCGGGCCGTCCGGCGCGGCTGGCCGGGTTGCCGTGGACGTTCCCATGTGCTCGCCTTTCACCGGTGCGTACCGGATATCGGGAATTCGTCGGAAGCGCGGCGGCGCGGCTATTCGCGCCGTGCGCGTTATGCCGGTCATCGTACTACGGAAAAATGGGCCGCGGGACAGTTTTCCGATTGCGGCGAATTACGGTTATTGCGCTCGCGGGGCCGCGCCGGAGACGAACTCGGCGTATGCTGGCGGGCGATGGGAAATCCCGAACCGCTCGGCGCGGGCAGCGTGATGTGGGACGTCGCGGGGGAGCTGCGCGCGTTTCTCGTCATTCCCTCCACACTGCTGCTCCAGGTGATGCATCCGGTGGTCGGGGCGGCGGTGAGCGCGCATTCGGCGTTCCGCACCGACCAGTGGGGCCGGGCGAGCCGGACGTCGGACTCGATGCTGCGCTACATCTACGGCGGCGAACTGGCCCTCGCCGAGGCGCGCCGGCTGCGCGAATTGCACAAGCCGTTCCAGGGCGTGGACGAGCGCGGCCGCCGCTACCACGCGCTGAACGGCGCGGCCTATGCCTGGGTGAACGCGACGCTGGCAGAGCGGTACCTGACCTCGTGCGCGCTGTTCGGGCCGGATCTGTCGGCGCGGCAACAGGAACGGCTTTACGCCGATTCCGTCCAATTAGGACACGTGCTGGGCGTTCCCGGCCGTGAGATGCCGCCCACGCTGAGCGCGTTCCGGGACTACTTCGCGACCATGGTCGGCGAGTGCCTCGAACGTTCGGACGCGGCGCTGGCGGTGCTGTCGGACTTGCGCGATCCGGTGCCGCCGCCGGGGGTGCCGCACGCGCTGTGGCGGCGGCCCGGCCGGATCCTCGGCCGCGCCGCCAGGTTTCTCACCGTCGGCACGTTGCCGCCGGAAGTGCGCGATCTGCTGGAACTGCGCTGGACACCGGCCGATCAGCGCCGCTTCGACCGGTTCGCGGCCGGTGTTCGCACCTGGGCGCCCTGGCTGCCCGAGCGGCTGCGCTACGTCCCGGCGGTGCGGAGAATACGAAGGCAGGCGGCCCGGGCCGGCGACCCCCGGACCGCCTGCGCGGCGGACGAATCAGGTTCAGAGTGAGGCGGCCCGTCCGCCGCCTCCGCGGGACACCGCGGCCGCCGCGCCGAACACCAGCAGACCGACCAGCAGCGCGGTGATCAGCGTGATGCCCGCGTACGTTCCGACGGAATCGACTTCCGCCTGGTGGCCCAGCAACTGCCAGATCCGGTCCCGCAGCACCGCCGCGGCCGGCAGCGCCAGCGCGCCGGCGATCACCGCGACCCGGGTGGCCTGCCGGATGCGGCCGGGGCGGGCCGATTCCGCGCCCCGGGGCATCGCGATGTGCAGGACAGCGTTCGAGATCAGGCAGAACGCGAGGAATCCGCCGAACGCGACGAGCACGCTCATGCCGTACAGCAGCGGGGTTTCGCCGCCCTCGCCGAGCGCCTGCATCGAGGCGACTCCGATGCCGGCGAGTGCGCTGAGCAGCACCGCGAACGCGACGATGTGGTCGCGCACGAAGCCGAGCGGCCGGTCGAGCCGCACGCCGGCGATGCGGCGCACCAGTTCGGCCAGGTCGTCGAGCCAGTCGCCGTCCGGACGGCCGGATTCGGTGTGCGGCAGCTGCCGCAGCGCCATCCGGTGCAGCGCGAACGACGCCGCGGCCAGCAGCGCCAGCGGGAGCAGGCTCGCGATCAGCCCCGGCGTCTTCGCGTCCCACCGGTCGTGGTCGGCCGCGAGCACGGTCGCGACGACGTCGGTCAGGACGGTCAGCGCCACCAGTGCCGAGCTGACCAGGCAGCCGCGCGCGAGCTGGTTGATCCGGAACACCGGCTGCGGCTGCCCGCGCCGCCACAGCGAGGCGCGCACGAGAAGCAGCACGGTCATCGCGGGCACCAGGAACTCGGTGAACGAGATCATCCCGTGGTACGGGTCGTCCTGCCACGGCGTGCTGGCGCTGATGCTGTGGAACTGGGTGGTCGCGTACGCCCAGGCGGTGAACACGACCCCGCTGAGGACGCTGCACCACAGAGCCCAGGCGGCGGGACGGCGGGCCGGGTGCCCGGCCGGGATTTCCAGTACGTCGGTCGTCATGGCGAACACCTCGTCAGCTGTTGATGTCGCGTCGGGCGAACAGGACCAGCGCCATGCATACGTATGAACAACGAGATTTCCGGAGGGGTGCCCATGCGTACCGACGAAGGGCGGGTCCCGGCGGGCGAACTGGCGCGCCGGACGATCCGGCGGGCCGATTTCGTGTCGTGCGACCAGGCGTTCATCGACTGCCGGACGCCGGGGTCGGACCGCAAGGAGAACTACTCGATGATCGGCCCGGGGGTGACCCAGAACGCGGACCAGGTGGTGAACCTGCGCGAGCCGCACGGGTTCAGCATCGGGGCGGCGGCGATGCCGCACGGGATCACCAACAATCTGCACCTGCACTTCACCGCGGAAGTGTTCCTGTGCTTCCGCGGCGAGTTCCTGCTCCGCTGGGGCGCGGACGGCGACGAAGGCGAGCTGGTGCTGCGCGAGGGCGACATCGCCTCGATCCCGACGTGGATCTTCCGCGGGTTCACCAACATCGGCCCGGACGACGGCTGGCTGTTCACCGTCCTCGGCCACGACGACACCGGCGGCATCATCTGGGGCCCGTCGGTGCTGCGGGAGGCGGGGCGGCACGGCCTGCACCTGACCGCGGACAACCGGCTGGTCGATACTCTCGCCGGCGACGAGGCGCCCGACCCGGCCGAGCTGGTCCAGCCGATGGCTCCCGCCGACATCGCCGCCCTGCCGTCCTACGACGCGGCGAAGCTGCGCCGCCGCGTGGCCACGGCCGACGATCTGCAGTGGTCCAGCCATGCTTTGCTGGGCGGCGCGGTTCCCGGCGGGCGCGCCGAACTGGCTCCGGTGATCGGCTTCGGCATGACCGAGGACCGCGACCAGGAACCGCGGATCTACAACCCGCACGGGCACAACGTGGCGTGGCTGCGCGCCGAGCCGGGCGAGGGCATTCCGCTGCACCGGCACGACGAAACGCAGGTGCTGTTGGTCAAGGACGGCGAATGGGACGTCACGCTCAACCGGCACGACGAGGTGAGCGTGCGCCTGGGCCCGTGGGACATGGTCTCCGTGCCGCGCGGCGCGTGGCGGAGCGTCCGCAACGTTTCGGCCGAGCGGGCGACGCTGCTCGTCGTCAACAGCGGGGACGGCCGGGTGCGGCTCGACTGGGACGACGAGGTCGTCAAAGCGGCCGCCGACGCGGGCGTGGGCCTGGACCACAACGGATACCTCGCGCCGTGGCATCTGCTGCCCCGCGCGGCCGTCCGGTGACCGACCTGCCGGTGGTGCTGGTCCCGGGGATGCTGTGCGACGCCGACGTCTGGGCGGACGTCGGCCCGCACCTCCCCGGGCCGGTGGTCCACGCCGGGATCACCGCACCGGACATCGGCGGCATGGCCGAGCAGATCCTGGCCGCGGTCGAGGGCCCGTTCGTGCTCGCCGGGCTCAGCCTCGGCGCGATCGCCGGGTTCGAGGTCGCCCGCCGGGCGCCGGAGCGGCTCGCCGGGTTCTGCGCCGTCTCGACCAATGCCGCCGCGCCGACCGCCGAGCAGCTCGCCGCGTGGGCCGGGTTCGACCGCCGCACGCGCGACGGAGAGTTCTCCGCCGTCGTCGCGGAGGAGATCCTGCCGACGATGTTCTCCGGCCCGGACCCCTTGCTGCACCGGCGTTTCCTCGCCATGGTCCGGCGGGTCGGCCCCGGCACGTTCCGGGCCCAGCTCGCCGCCCAGGCGACCAGGCGGGACGCCCACGCGGCGGTCGCGGGCCTGTCCTGCCCGGTGCTCGTCGTGTCCGGCGCACGGGACCGGTTGTGCCCGCCCGAGTTCCACCGTGCGATCGCCGCGCAGGCGCGAAACGCCGTCCTGCGGGTGCTCCCGGAAGCCGGGCACCTGCTGACCTACGAGGCACCCCGCGCCGCGGCCGCGGCGATGTCCGGCTGGCTGCGCAGTTTTCCTCACTCTCGAAGGAGTTTCGAATGCCCAAGACCCTGAAATCCGCCGTTCCGGCCGAGCAGGTCGCCGCCGAGCGCACTGACGTAGGCGACCGGGTCCGTGCGATCATCGCCGACATCCGCGAACGCGGGGACGCCGCGGTCCGCGACTGCTCGGCGAAATTCGACGCGTGGACGCCCGAATCGTTCCGGCTTTCCGCCGAGGAGATCGAGAAGATCGTCGCCCGCGTCCCCGGTCAGGTGCTCGACGACATCCGGTTCGTGCAGGACCAGGTGCGCACCTTCGCGCAGCGCCAGCGGGATTCGTTGCAGGAATTCGAAATCGAGACGCTTCCCGGTGTCCACTTGGGACAGAAGCACGTCCCGGTCGCCGCCGCGGGCGCGTATGTGCCCGGCGGCCGGTACCCGCTGACCGCGTCCGTGCACATGACGATCGTGACCGCGAAGGTCGCCGGGGTGCCGCGAGTGGCCGCGTGCACGCCGCCGATCCGCGGGGAGGTGCCGGAAGCGACCGTCGCCGCCATGCACCTGGCCGGGGCGGACGAGATCTACCTGCTCGGCGGGGTGCAGGCGGTGGCCGCACTGGCGGTCGGGACCGAAACCGTCGGCCGCGTCGACCTCATCGCCGGTCCGGGCAACGCCTACGTCGCGGAAGCGAAACGCCAGCTTTTCGGCGAGGTAGGGATCGACCTGTTCGCCGGCCCGACCGAGGTGCTGATCGTCGCCGACCGCACCGCCGATCCGTTCGTCGTCGCGGTGGACCTGTTGTCCCAGGCCGAGCACGGCCCGGATTCCCCGGCGGTGCTGATCACCACGTCCGAGGACGTCGCCCGGGAGGTGCTGGAGCACGTCGAGGCGCTGCTGCCCGGAATGCCCACGCGCGACTTCGCCGGCCCGGCCTGGCGCGACCACGGCGAGATCCACGTGGTGGACGATCTCGACGAGGCGTTCGCGCTGGCGGACACCTACGCGTTCGAGCACGTCCAGGTGCTGACCGAGCAGCCGCGGCAGGCGTTGGACAAGATGCGGGACTACGGTGCGCTTTTCCTCGGCCCGGGCACGTGCGTGTCCTACGGCGACAAGGTGATCGGCACCAACCACGTCCTGCCGACGCGGGGCGCCGCGCGCTACACCGGCGGGCTTTGGGTGGGCAAGTACCTCAAGACGGTCACCTACCAGGAGGTCACGAGCAGCGAATCGAGCGTGCGGCTAGGCGAGGTCTGCGGACGCGCGGCGCGCGTCGAGCTGTTCGAGGGGCACGCCCGATCCGGCGACGTGCGCGCGGCCGAGTTCCGGCGGGGAGAACTTTCGTGGAACCCGGCATGACGGCCCCGCTCGCCCGGCGGACCGCGCTCGTCACCGGCGGCGGGAACGGTCTGGGCCGCGCGATCGCCCGCGCGCTGTCTCAGGCAGGTGCGCGGGTGGTCGTGGCTGGGCGTCGGAAGGACACCCTCGAGGAAACCTTGGCCGCGCTGCCGGGCCCAGGCCGGGCAGCGGTGTGCGACGTCGCCGATCCGGCCTCAGTCGCCACGCTCGCTGCCGAGCTTGCCGACGAGGAGATTTCGGTCCTGGTCAACAACGCCGGGGTCGCCGGGCCGGTCAAGCCGCTAGTCGACGTTGAACCTTCGGAGTGGGACGAGGTCTTCGGCGTCAACGTGCGCGGGGTTTACCTGGTGTGCCGTGCTTTTCTGCCGCCGATGGTCGCGCGAGGCGCGGGCGACGTCGTCAACATCGCTTCGGTGAGCGGAAAACGTCCGCTGCTGCGCCGGACGCCGTACTGCGCGTCCAAAATGGCCGTGCTGGGTTTGACGGCGACGCTCGCGGGAGAGGTCGGACCGTCCGGGGTCGCGGTGAACTCACTGTCTCCGGGCCCGGTCGACGGCCCGCGGATGGAGCGGAACTTCCGGCTCGAGGCCGAACGGACCGGCGTCAGCTACGCCGAGGCGGAGCAGGCCTTTACGAGCCGCGCGGCACTGGGCCGGATGGTCACCGAGCAGGAAGTAGCCGCGGCCGTGCTCGCGATGCTGACGATGTCCGGACTATGCGCGGCCGACATCGACCTCTCGGCCGGGATGGTGGCCCGGTGACCACGCTGAAACACCGGCTGCGATCCGGCGAACGCCTGCTCGGCGGTTTGCTGCGACTGCCCGCCGAGACCTTGGTCGAGATGGCCGGGGTGGCCGGCCTGGATTTCGTCGTCCTCGACTGCGAACACGGACCGGCGGACCTGGTGCCGCTGCAGCACCACGTCGTAGCGGCCCAAGCACACGGGCTCGGAGTACTGGTCCGGGTCGGCGCCGACGAGCCCGCGCTGGTCCTGCGGGTTCTCGATCTTGGCGCGGACGGGGTGATCGTGCCGCACGTCGACACCGCGGAACAGGCGAGGGCGGCGGTCGCGGCGGCGCACTATCCGCCGCTGGGAAAACGAGGCTTCGCCACCTACAGCCGAGCGGGCCGGTTCGGTGCCCGAAGCGCCGCCGAACACCTCCGGCAAGCCGAGGAGACGACGATCGTCGTGCCGATGCTGGAGACCCCCGAGGCAATCGCGGCGGCAGAGGAGATCCTCGCGATCCCAGGCGTCGACACGGTCCTGGTCGGCCCCGCCGACTTGGCAGTGACGCTAGGCATCCCCGGCGGCGCGGCGGAACCCGCTGTCGCGCAAGCGATCCGCGCCGCGGTGGCGGCGGCGAAGACCGCGGGGAAGCCGATGACCAGCATCGTGGGAACCGTCGAACAGGCCAGAAAGGCACCGCCGGGTGCTGTGGTGTACAACCTCGCGCACGTCCTGCTCCACACCTTCGCGGGGTTAGCGGAGGCCCGCATGCCCGGCTGACCCCGGTCGGAGCCGGAGACACGGCGGCGGGTGTTCGAGCCAGGGGAGTGTCCAGCCGGTCAGCGGCCGTAGCTGCGCAGTGCCCGGAGGAAGTCGACTTCGCGGAAGGCGGGCCAGAAGTACAGTTCGGAGTAGGCGCTTTGCCAGACGAGGAAGTTGGAAAGGCGTTGTTCCTCGCTGGTGCGGATGACCAGGGGTGATGGTGTCGGCGAGTTCGTCCAGCTTCCCGGCGGCGGCGTGTTCGGTCAGCAGGGCGCGTCGCCGGGCAGGCTGACGGAGGTCCAGGTAGCGGTCCGCCGCGCGTCCCAGATCCACAGCGTTTGATTCCCGTCGCTGACGAGGATTCGGATGCGTTGCCTATGGGTTGCGCTGCACTCGGCTGTCGCCGCGAGGGGGATCGTTCTTTCCGCCGGACTGAGAACCTGCCAGGAAAGTCGAGTACGCGCGATGTGCAGGCGCCTCAAGCCGCCTGATCTTCGCTGACGTGCGGCTACGTGGTTGTCTCGCGCTGAGGTCACCCACGGCCAGTCTCGTTCGTGGCGTTTTCTCCGAGACCGCTCCAGAGGCGGCAGCGGATGGTCAACTGCGTTCCGGTGAGGTCGCCGAATATGGCGGTGCAACACCAGTCTGTGGATGCGTCTGCGTCGGGCGCGCACCGAGTCGACCGCCCCGGAGCGTGCGGGGGACTCGGGGTCAGCGCGGTTCGTCGGCGCCGTCGGCCAGCAGGAGCCGGATCCACGCGGTGGTCAGCCAGTCCGCGAACCGCTTCGGCGACCAGCCGCGCTGCTCCACGAGCAGTGCCCAGTACTCCGGGCCGTTCATGCTCCACACGACGTCGGCGAGTTCGTCGTGTGTCAGGTCGGTGCGGAGTCTGCCGTTGCCGGCGAGATCGCTGACGAACCTGCGCATGTTCGCCGCCCGCCGCTCGGTGACCTGCGTCCACAGCGCCTGGCAGTCCGGATCGGTGGATGCGGCGTCGCGCAGGGCCAGGTAGACAGGCGCCAGCCGAGGGTGGATCTCGGCGAGGGCCCGCGCGTAGATGCCGATCTTCTCGGCGGCGGTCGCCGCGCGCTGGATGCGCTGCACGTAGTCGCGCTGTTCGGCGGCCACCGCATGATCCGTTCCCGAGATCGCGGATTCGACGACCTCGCGCAGCAGGGCGGGTTTGCGCCCGATGGCGGCGTAGACGGTGTCCACCGCGACTCCGGCCCGGCGGGCGATGTCGGTCACCGTCGTCGCCGCGTATCCCTGCTGGACGAACAGTTCGCGCGCGGCGGCCAGCACGGCACGCCGGGTCTCGGCGGCCTGCTCCGCGCGCCGGGGCGAGTGGTAGCGCCGCTTCTCGGTGTTGACGTCGCCCGCCATCAAGCCTAACCTGCCTTTATTCATCCGAAGTCAGTTCGGGTCAATTTTACAGGAGGCCCGTGATGGTCTCGACATCCCTCGCATCGGACAACAAGGCGGCCTTCCGCCGCCTGATCGTGGACGGTTTCCAGGCGGGCGATCCCGCCGTCGTCGACGAGCTGGTCTCCGCCGCGCTGGTGGAGCATCAGTTCGGCCTCGCGGGATCGGGCGCGCAGGCGATCAAGAACTTGAAGCAGGCGGTCGTCGACGTGCACGCCCTGATGCCCGACGTGCGCTACAGCGTCGACTCGATGGTCGCCGACGGGGACACCGTGTGGACCCGCATGACCGCGCGGGGCACCGACAGCGAGGGTGCGTTCGGGCATCCGGCGACCGGTCGGCGGATCGAGATCGCGGTCATCGACGTGGCCCGCTTCGACAACGGCAGGCTGGTGGAGCACTGGGGAGTGCCCGACCGGTTCGCGCTGCTCGCCCAGCTGGGCCTCCTCGCCGGACTGGTTGGCCGGCGCGACCAGGCGGAAGGGTAGACCGTCATGCCTGCCGAACGTTTCGACACGGTGATCAGCGGCGGCGGCCAGGCCGGCCTTGCGATGGGGTACCAGCTGTCGCGGCTGCAGCGGTCGTTCGTGATCCTCGAAGCCCATCAGAACATCGGTGACTCGTGGCGGCTGCGATGGGATTCGCTGCGGCTGTTCACCCCGGCCCGCTACGACGCGCTGCCGGGCAGCCGCTTCCCGGCGCCAGGGTGGTCCTACCCCAGTCGCGACGAGTTCGCCGACTACCTGGCGGCGTATGCGGCAGAACTCGCCCTGCCGGTGCGGACCGGGGTCCGGGTGCGGCGGTTGAGCCATGACGGCGACCGATATCTCGTGGAGTCGGCGGACCAGCGGTTCGAAGCCGACCATGTCGTGGTGACCTCAGGCTTCGACCGCCTGCCCACGCTGCCCGCGTTCGCCGCCGAACTCGATCCCGGCGTCCGACAGCTGCACGCGGCCGACTATCGCGCCCCGAGCCAGTTGCGCGATGGCGGCGTGCTCGTGGTCGGTGCGGGCAACAGCGGCGCCGACATCGCGCTCGAGGTGTCGCGAGACCACCGGACCTACCTGTCCGGCAGGCACCCCGGGCAGGTTCCGTGGCGGATCGACCGGAGGGTCGCCCGTCCGCTCACCCGCATGGTGTTCTTCGCCTTCTCCCACGTCCTGACGGTCAAGACGCCGATCGGGCGCAAGGCCCGGCCGCAGGCGCTGGCGCACAGCGGCCCGCTCGTCCGGATCAAATCAAGCGACCTGGCCGCGGCCGGAGTCGAACGGGTGCCGCGGACCGCCGGCGTCCGCGACGGTCTGCCGGTGCTCGAGGACGGTCGCGTGGCGAACGTGTCGAACGTGGTGTGGTGCACCGGTTTCCGCCCCGACACCAGCTGGATCGACCTGCCCGTGTTCGGCGCGGACGGCGCGCCCGAACATGGGCGCGGCATCGTGCGAGGACAGCCCGGACTGTACTTCCTCGGCCTGCTGTTCCAGTACGCGCTGTCGTCGTCGATGATCCACGGGGTCGGTCGCGACGCGGAGTACATCGCCCGGCACCTCGCTGCCGGCGGGCAATCCGCGCGTTCGACGCGACGCGACACCCGGGCTGAGCGTGCGCGACAGCCTGAAGCGCGTTAGGCCTCGGCCGATCGGAGGTGTCTGTCCGGCGAGGTGTCACGATCGGATAGGCCCCAGCGGCTGGGCTTGGATCAAGGATGCTCCATCGCTGCGACCGCAGTCGGGCAGCCCATCGCCGACACCCGCCTCGAGCCGTTCGCAACGCGCTGTCGCCGAAAAGCGGGTCCGGGTCTGATGTTCGCCGGGCGCAGCCGCCGCTCTCCATCTCGCCTGGAGCCCTGGTCTCGCTGACCGGAAGCAGTCCTCGAGTGTCCACAGTGGAATCCATGGGTCATATGCCGATCGCGTCCGCGGCACTCGCAGTGCATCCTGGCAGCCGGATCAGGGTCTGGACGGCGGGCAGGTCCAGCAGGAAATCCCTAGATCCCGGTCGTACCCCGCCAACTGGTGCACCCACCGCTTCTCGACGTAAGGAACGTCGCAGACGATCCGGCGTCGGATATCCCGGTAAATGCCCCATGATCGAATGCTGCAATTCCTGCGCCTCGTGCACGGAAACCCGCCAGTGCTCCGCATTGGGAATCATGTCGCACGTATAGAAGTGCTCGTGGCAGGTCAAAACGAAGACGAACGTCCATAGTGGATTGACGGGCTGTTTCTGGGAGATACGGGAGCAGGGATCTGGGGCGCGGTGTGCTGTGGCCGTCGCGGTTCGCCTTGGTGGTTGGCGGTCATGGCGCGACGTTGGTCGCTGGCGGCAGCACCATGCCGCTTCGACTTTCCTCGCACGCGGGCTGGGACAATAAGCAGCCGTACGTTTTATGCGGCGGTCTGGTACTTGATGATAGGCGTTCGGACCGAGTCGTGTGTTTCGTGCGGTCGGGACGTGCGACGAACAAGGCTTGGTCGGAGCCGCATGGCGAGGGAGTGGCATGCGGAACTACGCAGCGTGGTCTCCGATGCGCCCCGGGGTGCTTGGCTGGCTCGGCCGACGGAAGAAGCAGTCCCGACCTGACCGCGGCCGAACGGAGGAGCGTGGGAGCAATGCAGGTGAGCGGCCCTGGGGTCGCGGCGGGGCATCTGCACCGCTCCGAACCGACCGCCGAACGTTTCCTCCAGGATCCGGACGAGCCGCGCGGCGCAGGAGTCACCGGACTGAAGCGAGCGAGGCCGCAAGTGCCGAGTTGGGTGAGGCGCTTCCGTTCGCTCGATTCCGGCCTGCGACCGGGAGAGCGTATGCCTTGGCGAAGCGCGCCGCCGACAGGTCGTCCAGGGGTTCCCCGGTGTCGTCGATGAGGCGGCAGACCATCGCGACGGGGGAGTGTCCGGCGGACGCGACGAGGGCGACGGCTCGTTCCCATACTCGGGGGCGTGTCGTGAATCCTTCGTCGGCGCACCGGATGGGGAGCACGTGCCCGGGGCGGATGAGGTCGGCTGGGACTGCGCGCGGGTCGGCGAGGACTCGCATTGTGAGGGCGCGGTCGCGTGCGGAGATGCCGGTGCCGACCCCGGTCGCGTCGACGGCGACGGTGAAGGAGAGGCCGCTGTCGTCGGATCCAAGCACGGGTTGGTCAGGTATCCGGAGGCGGTCGAGCCAGGCGGACGGTGCGGCGGCGTGGAGCAGACCGGAGGAGTGCCGGATGGCGAAGTGCAGCGACTGGGGTGTCGAGGCTTGCGCGGGCAGGGCGAGCACTGCTCCGTCGTCGTCCAGCAGGACTGCGGGCCTCCCGGTGGCGAAGGCGGCGCGGACGGTGTCGTCCGGATGCGGGGCGGTTGCCGCTGGGGTCGGGAGGGTGCAGAGGTCGGTCATCGTGGGTTTTCCTAGCGGTCGTCGGGCGGGGCGTCGCCGGTGCGGAGGCCCGCGAGCAGCGCGCGCCGGCTGGCCCGGACGTGCTCTCGCATGACCTGCTCGGCGCTGTCGCCGTCTTTGGACAGGATGAGTTCGAGGACGTGGTGGTGTTCGCGGTCGGACTGGTGCGGGCGACCGGGTTGTTTGAGGGAGGTGGTGACGAGCCGGGAATACGCGAGCTGGTTCATCAGGGTGCGGTAGTGCGCTTCGAGTTTGCGGTTGTCCGCGCCCACGATGATCAGGTCGTGGAACTCCTCGACGAGTTCCGCGTAGCGCTGCCGGTCGTCGGCGTCGACGGCGAGGTCGGCTTGGCGAAGGTTCTCCTTGAGCTGGTCGACCTCGGGCACTTGTCCGCGCTGGGCGAGCAGCCTCGCCGCGGCCCCTTCGAGGAGTTCCTTCATCTCGAACAGCTCGGTGATCTCGCGGCGCGACGGTGCGGTGACGAACGTGCCGACCCGCGGGCGGATCTCGACGAGGCCCTCGGTCTGCAGCTGCTTGAAGGTTTCCCGGACCGGGGTCCGGCTGACGCCGAACTCCTCGGCGAGGGCGAGTTCGGACAGGCTCGTCCCGGGGGAGACCTCGCCGGCGATGATGCGCCGCCGGATCTCGGCGATCAGCCTGCCTTGGATTGAGCCGTTGCTCGCCTCGTTGACGCCTGCCACTGTGTCTGCTTCCCTTCTCCTGCCCCGTCCCGGACTAGGTCAGCGGGTCGAGGGCGTTTCCGTCGAAGAACCTACCTGCGCTGTACACCATCGACGGGACGTCGGCGGCCTCCGCGTGGATCACCCGGCAGATGAACACGGTGTGGGTGCTGGCCAGGAGGCGTTCGCGGATCTCGACTTCCATCCGCGCGGCGCTGCCCTCCAGCAGCGGGCTGCCGTGCGGGCCCGGCGTCCAGTCGAGTCCGGCGAATTTGTCGGCGGACTTCGTCGCGAAGGTCTTGACGACGTCGAGTTGCCCGGCGGACAGGATGTTGATCGCGAGGTGCCCGGTGCGGTACAGGCAGTCGTGCGTGGACGACGTGTGCTGGACGGCGACCATGACAGTCGGCGGGTCCAGGGAGATGCTGGAGAACGCGTTCACGGCGAGCCCGCGCGGCGTGCCGTCGTCGAGTGCGGTCACGACGGTGACGCCGCTGACGAACCGGCTGTTGACCTGCTTCATCAAGTCCGGGTCAGGGAAGGTCATCGGGGTGTTCCTCGGAGTGATCGTCGACGTCATGGCGGTCACCGGTCCTGTCCGACGGGGACGATGCCGAGCGCGGTGAGCAGGGCGCGCGGGTCCCAGGTGACCGTTTCCTCGACGATGAGGTCGTCGAGGAACCGCGCGAAGGTGGCGCCGTTGACCGCGACGGACCGGTTGGTCGCGGGAACGCCGAGGAACGAGTGGGAGTGCGCGCCGCTGCTGTGCCAGCGGATCGCTGCCCGATCGCCCTCGACGACGATCTCGTCCACGACGGTGGTCAGGTCCGGGAACGCGGCCCGGGTCGAGACGATGGACGCTTTGAACTGGTCGCGATCGTGCTCGGCTCCGCCGCTCTCGATCCGGCGGTAGCCAGGGCTGAGCAGCTCGTCGAGAGCGTCGACTTCGCCCCGGTCCCAGGCAGCTTCCCAGGCGCTGCGGATCCGGTCGCGCCGGAAGTCGTTGTCTGCCATCAGGATCTCTCCTTTCTGAAGAGGGTCAGGACGCCCGGGCCTTGGTCTTGGCGTCACCGGTGACGGCGGGGTCTGAGAAGACCGGTTTCGCGCGATGCCACAACGGGGGCAGCCGGTAGGTCAGGACGAAGACGATCGCGGCGACGCCGAACCCGACGAAGTACGAGAGGTCGCCCCACTCGGGATGTGCCTTCGCCATGGGGCCGACGTAGAACGACAGGTTCCAGAACAGCGCGGAGACCGCCGCGCCGACCGCCCAGGCCACGAAGCCCCACTCCAGAATTCGCCGGGAGTCGTACAGTTCGGCGATGCGCGCGCGGTCGCGCCGGTGCCCGAGCGCGTAGTCGAGCAGCAGGACCGCGCCGAAGGGAGCGATCAGGTACGCGCCGAGGAACAGGAACGTCTTGAACTTCGCCTCGAAACCCTCGTCGGCCCAGAGGCTGATGACGTAGGCGAGAGCGCAGATGGCGGTGACCGCGGTGCGCCGGCTGATCGGGATCCGCAGTGTCTGCACCGAGATCGCGCCGCCGTAGACGTTCAGGAAGTTCTGCGAGAACGAGGAGATCAGGATGACCAGCAGCGCGGGGATGTGGAACGGGCCGGTCAGCCGGTCGAGCGCCTCGATGGGGCTCTCGCCCGAGGCCGCCGAGTTGCCCAGCAGGGCGCCGGCGATCCCCAGCCAGGACAGCGAAAGGAAGTTGCCGGCGAACGTCCAGAGCCCGCTGGCGCGGTTGACGCGGTTGTTGTCCGGGAGGTAGCGGGAGTAGTCCGAGGCGAAGGGCCACCACGCGATCAGGAAGGACAGGAAGTAGCCGGCGAAGGTGATCCAGCCGCCGGCGCCGCCGATCCATCCGGATGCGTGCGGATTGGCCTGGAATCCGCCCGTCCAGCCCCGGCTCACCGAGACCACGGTGATCATCACGAACCCGAAGAACAGCACGACCGCGAGGATCCGCTCCAGGTAGTGGATCATGTTGTAGCCGAACACGGCGACCACGAGCTGGAGCACGACGAGGACCAGCGTGCCCAGCCAGTACGGGATTCCCGGCGCGAGTGCCTTGAGCGCCTGCCCGCCGAGGATGACCGTCACCGCGGCCCAGCCGATCCCGGCGAAGACGTTGACGTAGGCGACCGGGATGAAGTTCCCGAAGAATCCGAGCGGTCCCCGGGCCTGGATCTGCTGGGCGACGCCGAGCCGTCCGCCCATCCGGGAGAAGACCCCCATCAGGACCGCGCCCAGCAGCGAGCCGCCGATGATCGCGGTGACCGCGGAGGTGAGCGAGAGCCCGAAGCTGGCCGCGACGAAACCGAGGACCATGATCGGGAAGTTCATGCCCGCGGCGAACCAGATGAAGAATTGCGAGACCGGCTTCCCGTGCCGTTCGGAGTCGGGGATGGCGTCCACCCCGTACGGTTCGACGACCGCGATCCGGTCGCGGTAGTGCAGGTCCGGTGCTTCTCCGGCCGGTACCGGGGACTCAGCTTCGTTGCTGGGCATCGGATCACCTTTCACGTGGAGATCGAGGCGCTGAAGAGCGGTGGGGACGCATCGCGTCCGGAGGGGCCGGTCCTGCGGCCCGTGCTGACGCTGGCCGCCTCCCTGGCATGCAAGAGAAGGTAGGTCGGGTCACTCTTGTATGTCAATGCTTTGCCTGCGACGACCGCGAGCTGGTCGTTGTCTCTGCCGTGCCAGCGGACCATCAAAAGGTCCTTTACCTGCCTTTATGGCGCGGCTGAGCTGTTGAATTGAAGTCTGGAGCGCGGGTGTGCGGCCAGGCGGACACGTAGTCGCTTGACGATTGACTGGATCAGACTTACGGTCTGTGGCATGCAAGAGGAAGTGAGTTCCGACGAGATCGGCCTTCGCAAGGTCGTCGTCTACCGCGAAGAGGTCGTCACCGAAGCCGGTGCGCGGCCCGCGCGGCCGGCGGTGCAGGCGAGCGTCGCCGCGGTGCTGCGGAATCCCTGGGCCGGGACGAGCCCTTCGCGGGACCTCGCGCCCGAGGTCGTTTCGATCGCACCCGGCCTCGCTCGCCTCCTGACCAGTCGGCTGCTCGAAACCCTCGGCGGAGTCGACGCCGTCGAAGCCTTCGGAAAAGCCGCGGTGGTGGGCAATGCCGGCGAGATCGAGCACGGCGGCGCGCTGATCCACACGCCCTACTTCGGCAATCTCATGCGCGAGTTCCTCGAGGGCGAATCGATCATCTGCTTCGCCGACACTCGGGCCGAGGCAGGGACACCGCTGGTCGTTCCGTTGTGGCACAAGACGCACGCGGCGACCCGCAGCCATTACCAGACCGTCACCACCCGGATCTCGGACGCGCCCCGGCCCGACGAGATCGTCGTCGTCGCGGCGGCCTCCACCGGCCCCCGTCCGCATCCCCGCATCGGGGACCGCACCACCGACCCCGCCGTCACCTCGAAGAAACTGGAGAGCGTCCCGTCATGAAGCTGCGCAAGATCGTCACCGTCGTCGAGGAAACCGTGGCCGAAGGCGGTCGCCCCGTGGAACCGGCGGCCCGGGTGGCCGTCGTCGCCGCGATCATCGAAAACCCTTGGCACGGACAGGGATTCGTCGACGACCTGGCTCCCGGCATCGAGGCGACCGCTTCCGGCGTCGGCGCGCTGCTCGCCCCCCGGGTGATGGAGGCGCTGGGCGAACCCGCCGAGGCGTACGGCAAGGCCGCGATCGTCGGGCTCGACGGCGAGGTCGAGCACGGCTCGGCGCTCATCCACACGCTCAAGTTCGGCGACCACTTCCGCAAGGCGGCCAACGCCACCACCCTGCTGCCCGCCGTCGAGAAGCGCGCCCCCGCGGGCATCGTCTTCGACATCCCGCTCAAGCACATCACCGACGCGACGATCCGCTCGCACCACCAGACAGTCGAGGTACGCATCGCCGACGCGCCGCACGCCGGTGAGATCGTCGTGGCCCTCGCCGCGGCTTCGCAGGGACGGCCGCAGCAGCGGCTCGCCCCGCTTACGACCGAGCAGTGACCGACCATGACTGTGCAGACGCTGGTTCTCCTGCACGGTGTGGGTCTCGACCACACCGTGTGGGGACCGGTGGCCGAGCTGCTCGGCGACCGGTTCCAGGTCGTCGCGCCTGATCTGCCCGGCCACGGCTCGCGTCCGCCGGTTCCGGAGGGCACGACGCTGGCCGATCTCGCGGCCGGAGTCGCCGACGAGATCCCGCCAGGTTCGCACGTGGCGGGCTTCTCGCTTGGCGCGCTCGTGGCGCAGCACTTGGCGGTGTATCGCCCGGAACTGGTCAGGACGTTGGCCTCAGTCAGTTCTGTGTGCCGGCGGACGGACACGGAGCGGGCCGCGGTGTTGAGCCGGTTGGCCACCGCCGCGGCGGATCCTGGCGCGAGCACAGCGGCGTCCTTGGAACGCTGGTTCGGCGGGACGGACGTTCCCCCGGACTTGATCCGCGCGACCGAATCCACTTTGTCGTCGAACGATCCGGACAGCTTCGTGCGCTGCTATCGGGTCTTCGCGACCGGCGACGCCGAGATCGGGCCGCGGCTGGGGGAGATTTCGGCCCCGTCGCTCGCGGTCACCGGCGAATTCGATCCCGGGTCCACTCCGGAGATGGCGCTGCGGCTCGCCGACGCCATCCCGGACTGCGCGGCGGAGGTGATCGCAGGCGCCCGGCACATGCTTCCTGTCCAGAAACCACGCGAACTGGTCACCTGCTTGACCGCTTTCATCGGAAGGTACGCCCATGCCTGATCTGCCCCGGCTGCATCACTTCATCGGAGGCAAGCCGACCCCGCCGGACTCGGGCGAGTACTTCGCGAGCGTCAACCCGGCCACCGGCGAAGCCCTCTACGACGCCGCACGCGGCAACCACCGCGACATCGCCGCCGCCGTGGAGTCGGCGCGCAAGGCGTTCGACGACCCGCAGTGGCAGGCGCTGAGCCAGACCCGCCGCGGGCACCTGCTGCGCCGGCTCGGCGACCTCATCGCCGAGAACGCCGAGGAACTCGCCCGGTCGGAGAGCCTCGACAACGGGAAACTGCTGCGCGAAATGCGCGGCCAGCTCGCGACCTTGCCCGAGTACTACCACTACTACGCTGGCCTCGCGGACAAGATCCAGGGCGACGTGATCCCCACGTCCGACCGGCGCGTGCTGAACTACACCGTCCGGGAGCCGCTGGGCGTCGTCGGGGCCATCACGCCCTGGAACTCCCCGCTGACCCTGACCAGCAGCAAGCTCGCACCGGCTCTGTGCGCGGGCAACACCGTGGTGGTCAAGCCGTCCGAGCACACCTCCGCGACCGTGCTGCGGCTCGCCGAACTCGCCGTCGAGGCGGGTTTCCCGCCCGGAGCGGTCAACGTCGTCACCGGCTTCGGCGGCGAGGCGGGACAGCCGCTCGTCGACCACCCCGGACTCGCGAAGATCTCGTTCACCGGCAGCACCGCCACCGGGTCGCGGATCGCCTCCGCGACTGCGGGCCGGTTCGTCGGTTCGACGCTGGAACTCGGCGGGAAGTCGCCCAACATCGTCTTCGAGGACGCGGACATCGCGAACGCGGCGACCGGCGTGGTGGCCGGGATTTTCGCCGCCGCGGGGCAGACCTGCATCGCGGGCAGCAGGGTGTTCGCCCAGCGTGCCGTGTACGACGAGCTGCTCGAACGCGTCAGCGAACGCGCCCGCACGATCCGCATGGGCGACCCGCTCGCCGACGACACCGAACTGGGCCCGCTGGCGTTCGCGGACCAGCGCGACAAAGTCGCGTCCTATGTGGACCTCGCCCGCAGCGAGGGCGCACGGGTCCTGACCGGAGGCCGGGCCACCGACGGCGGCCTCGGCGGTTGCTTCTACGAGCCCACGGTGCTCGTGGACGTCGACAACTCGATGCGCGCCGTGCGCGAGGAAATCTTCGGGCCGGTCGCGGCGATCATGCCGTTCGACACCGAGGACGAGGTCGTGGCGCTCGCGAACGACACCGACTACGGACTCGCCGCCGGCGTGTGGACGACGAACCTCGCCCGCGCGCACCGGATGGCGTCCCGACTCGACGCGGGCACGGTGTGGGTGAACACCTACCGCGCCATGTCGCCGATGTCGCCCCGCCAAGGCTTCAAGAGCAGCGGCGTCGGCGTCGAGCACGGCACCGAAACCATCAAGGAATACACCCGGCTCAAAAGCGTCTGGATCAACACCGACGAAGGCCCGGTTCCCGATCCGTTCGTGATGCGGAGCTGACATGCCGAACGTCGACATCACCCTCGCCGAAGGCCGTTCGCCGCAGCAGCTCCGGAGCCTGCTCTCCGCCGTGCACGAGGCAGTGCTGACCACGGTGGACGCCCGTCCCGAACACATCCGCGTCGTCGTCCGCGAGGTGCCCCGGACCCACTGGTCGACCGGGAACCAGACCATCGCCGAGATGCACGCGAGCCGATCGAAGGAGCAGTAATGAGGTTCTCCCTCTTTGTCCACATGGAACGCTGGGACGAGCAGACCACGCACCGCGAGCAGTTCGAAAATCTCGCCGAACTGGCGCTCATGGCCGAAGCAGGCGGATTCGGCACCGTGTGGGTCGGCGAACACCACGCGATGGAATACACCATCGCCCCCAGCCCGATGCCCGTCCTCGCCTACCTCGCCGCGAAAACCAGCACCATCCGGCTCGGCGCGGGCACCATCATCGCCCCGTTCTGGAACCCGATCCGCGCCGCGGGCGAGACCGCGCTGCTCGACGTGATCAGCAACGGCCGCATGGAGGTCGGCGTCGCCCGCGGCGCGTACCAGATCGAATTCGACCGGATGGCCCCGGGAGTGAAGGCCACCGACGGCGGCAAGCACCTGCGGGAACTCGTGCCCGCGGTCCGCGCCCTCTGGCAGGGCGACTACGCCCACGACGGCGAAATCTGGCAGTTCCCGACCGCGACTAGCGTCCCCAAGCCAGTCCAGCAGCCGACCCCGCCGATGTGGGTCGCCGCGCGCGACCCCGCGTCGCACGACTTCGCGGTGGAGCAGGGCTGCAACGTCATGGTCACGCCGCTGATGAAGGGCGACGAAGAGGTCGCCGCGCTCAAGCAGAAGTTCGACACCGCGGTAGCGAACCACCCGGAGGTCGCTCAGCCCGAGATCATGGTGCTGCGCCACACCTACGTGCACTCGCCCGACGATCCCGAGGGCTGGCGTCCCGCCGCCGCGGCGATCTCGCGGTTCTACCGCACCTTCGACGCCTGGTTCGGCAACAAAACCGCACCCGTCAACGGGTTCCTCGAACCCAGCCCGGAATCGAAATTCGCCGACCGCCCGGAATTCGAACTCGACTCGCTGCACCGGACCGCGATGATCGGCACCCCGGACGAAATCGGCGTCCGCCTCAAGGAATACGAGGCCATGGGCATCGACGAGTTCAGCTACTGGACCGACAACAGCATGACCCACGAAGAGAAGAGGGAATCCCTCGCCCGCTTCATCTCCGACGTCGTCCCGCTGTTCTCCTGAACACGCGCCGATCCCGGCCGGCTGGTGCGAGAACGTAGGCCTCGCGCCAGCGGCACAGACGGCCGTGGCATCGTGATCTGGCCCCGGTTCGGCATTTTGCGTCCAGCGGGGTCGCGACACCAGGCACGAAACGCGTTGCAACGAATGGATCTCGGCGAAACTTCCGCAAGCGCAGGCCGGAGCCTCAGGCAGTCAAGCGTGATCAATATCTTCACCTGATGGCGCAAGGCATGAGCAACTCGGATGCGTGTCGGCAGGTCGCGATCGACCGCCGCACCGCCTGACCCGGGTGCGACTCCGGCCTCATGGCGACGCCGGGCGAAGATGCGCGCCCCGGATGCCGTGGAACTGTCCGGCGACACCGACGGAAACCCGACTCGCTCGCGATTGCGGGCAGTCAGGCGCGCCTTGGGTCAGCGGGCGGCCGGGCGGCCTGTCGTACCGCGGATCACCAGTTTCGGGTCCAGGACGGTTTCCGTCGGTTCGAGTGTTTCGTCCTCCAGCCGGGCCACGGCTTGGTGCACCGCCTGTTCCGCGATGCGGTCGGCGTCCTGGCGGATCGTCGTCAGGTCGATGTAGGACAGGTGCGAGAGGTGGCTGTCGTCGTAGCCGACGACCGAGATGTCTTTCGGCAGTTCGAGGCCGGCGCGGCCGAACGCGTGCATCAGGCCCACTGCGCAGCGGTCGTTGCCCGCCAGCACGGCGGTCGGCAACCGGTCCTCGCTCAGCAGTTGCTGGGCGGCGGCGATCCCGGCGTCTTCCGAGTACGCGCCGGGCAGGACGCGCGCGGTCAGCTTGTGCCGGCGCATCGCTCCGCGGTAGGCGCGGCGGCGGTCGGGTGCGCCGGGGTCTTTTCCGCCGTCGACGTGGACGATGTCGCGGTGGCCCAGCTCCGCCAGGTAGTCGATCGCCTGGCGGACTCCGACCAGGTCCGCGGTGTGGACGCTGTCGACGCGGGCGCCTGGCACCCGGCGGCCCACCGACACGGCGACGGTGCGCTTTCCCAGCTCGGCCAGGTACGCCGGTTCGGCTTTCGAGCCCAGCAGGATCACCGCTTCGCAGCGGTGGCTCAGCAGCGCTTCCACGGCTTTGCTTTCGTCTCGGCCGGGCGCGGTCGCGGACAGCAGGACGTCGTAGCCGAGTCGTTCGGCTTCCGGGTAAATGCCTTCGACCAGGTCTGCGTCGAAGGGCTGGTGCACGGTCAGCACGACGCCGAGTGTGCGACTGCGGCCGCGGGCGAGCAGCCGGGCGGCGTTGTCCGGGCGGTAGCCGAGTTCGTCCGCGGCGGCCAGCACTCGCTGCCGGGTCGCTTCGCTGGCGCCTGGCTGGTTGCGGAACACCAGGGACACGAGCGCGCGCGAAACGCCTGCTTTCGCGGCCACGTCGACCATGGTCGGACGGCGCTGCTTCCCAGTCGGCTCTTCGCCGGGGGACTGCTCGGGCACGGCGTTCCTCCTCTCGTCGGCGTTCCCGGCGGGATTCTTCCAGGCTCTTGACAGCCCGGTGTGACAGCCAGCATAGTGCTGCGGACTAGAGCGCGCTAGTAGAGCGCACTAGGAGACCGCGACAACCTCTTCACCTCCGATGTCCGGGAGGACCCGCCGTGACGACGATGTCCCGTATCACCGCCGGAAACCTGTGCCTGGGTTCGGCGCCCGACTCCTGGGGGATCTGGTTCCCCGACGACGAGAACCAGGTGCCCTACCTCCGCTTCCTCGACGAGCTGGCCGCCGCCGGTTATCGCTGGTTCGAGCTGGGCCCGTACGGCTACCTACCCACCGATCCGCGACAGCTTGCCGAGGAGGCTGCCTCCCGGGGGCTGCAGGTTTCCGGCGGCACAACCTTCGGTGCGCTGCATCGGCCGGAGGCGTTCGAGGAGACGGTCGCGACCGCCCGCCGCGTCGCCGAGCTGACCGCCGCGGCGGGCGCGCACCACCTGGTGTTCATCCCGCCGATGTACCGCGACGAGAAGACCGGCGAGTACACCGAGGAGCCGCGGCTGAGCGCCGAGCAGTGGAACTCGCTCGGCGGCCGCGCGAACGAGCTGGGCCGGATCCTGCTGGAGGAGTACGACGTCCGGCTGGTGCTGCATCCGCACGCGGACAGCCACATCCAGACCCAGCCGGAGATCGAGCGGTTCCTGAACGAAACCGATTCCCGCTACGCCAACCTGTGCCTCGACACCGGTCACGTCGCCTACGGCGGCGGCGACAACCTCGACCTGATCCGCCGGTTCGGCGAGCGCGTCGGCTATGTGCACATCAAGCAGATGGATCCCGCCGTGCTCGCCCAGGTCGCTGAGGAGGGGCTGTCGTTCGGCGAAGCGGTCAAGCGCGGCGTCTGCGTCGAGCCCCCGGCGGGTGTGCCGGATCCCGCGTCGGTGGTCGAGGCACTGTCCACTCTGGACGCTGAGCTGTTCGTGATCGTGGAACAGGACCTTTACCCGTGCGCGGCCGAGGTCCCGCTGCCGATCGCGGTGCGCACGCGCGAATACCTCGCTGCCCACGGACTGGCAGGCAGCACCCGCCCGCGTCTGGGCTGAGCGTTTTTCGGGGAACCGCAGGGAACTTACTGATCCGCGCCAGCGGGGTCTGGCGCACGGGGCAACGGAGCACCCACATGAACCAGGTCCGGGCAACGACGCCGTCGGCCGTTCCGCTCGACGAAAAGGGACCGCATACCCGCAGGCTGCGGCTGGTCACCGTGATGGCGACCTTCGGCGGTCTGCTGTTCGGCTACGACACCGGCGTGATCAACGGCGCGCTGCCGTACATGAAGGACGACCTCGGGCTGTCGCCGTTCACCGAGGGGCTCGTGACGAGTTCGCTGCTGCTGGGCGCGGCGCTCGGCGCGATCGTGGGCGGGCGGCTGTCGGACCGGCGGGGCCGCCGCCGGATGATCCTGCTGCTGGCGGTGATCTTCCTGGTCGGCACGATCGGCTGCACGACCGCGCCGGTCACCGCGGTGATGGTGGTCAGCCGGTTCGTGCTCGGTCTCGCGGTCGGCGGCGCGTCGGTGACGGTGCCGACCTACCTGGCCGAGGTGTCGCCCGCCGAGCGGCGCGGCAGGCTGGTCACGCAGAACGAGCTGATGGTCGTGACCGGCCAGCTGCTCGCGTTCACTTTCAACGCGATCATCGGCAACGCGTTCGGGGAGAGCCACGGGGTGTGGCGCTGGATGCTCGTGATCGCGACCCTGCCCGCGGTCGTGCTGTGGGCAGGGATGCTGGTGATGCCGGAAAGCCCGCGCTGGCTCGTGTCCAAAGGCCGGTTCGCCGACGCGCTGGCCGTGCTGGAGCAGGTCCGCTCCCGGCAGCGGGCGGCGGCCGAACTGGGCGAGGTACGGCAGCTGGCACTGGAGGACGAGAAGTCCCAGACCGGCGGTCTGCGCGACCTGGCGACCCCGTGGATCCGGCGGCTGGTGTTCGTCGGGATCGGCATCGGGATCGTCCAGCAGATCACCGGGGTCAACTCGATCATGTACTACGGCACGCAGATCCTCACCGACGCCGGGTTCTCCGCGAACGGGGCGCTGACGGCGAACATCGCCAACGGCGTGATCTCGGTGCTGGCGACGTTCGTCGGGATCTATTTGCTGGGCAAGGTGAACCGGCGGCCGATGCTGCTGATCGGGCAGATCGGGACGACGTCGGCGCTGCTGCTGATCGGGTTGTTCTCGCTCGTCCTGCCCGCCGGGGAGGGCCGCGCGTTCGTGGTGCTGGCGCTGACGGTCACGTTCCTGGCCTTCCAGCAGGGCGCGATCTCGCCGGTGACGTGGCTGATGCTGGCGGAGATCTTCCCGCTGAAGCTGCGCGGGCTCGGCATGGGCATCGCGAGCCTGGTGCTGTGGCTGACCAACTTCGCGATCGGGCTGACGTTCCCGATCCTGGTCGCCGCGCTGCACATCTCCACGACGTTCTTCCTGTTCGTGATCCTCGGGCTGGGCGCGATCGTCTTCGTCGCGAAGGCGGTGCCGGAGACTCGCGGCCGTTCGCTGGAAGTCCTGGAAACCGAATTGCACCAGCGCTTCGCCGGGCCGGTGCCCGTCGCGGCCGGAAAGAAGGGCTGAGCCATGGCAGTGCTCGCCGCAGTGACCGATTCGGCCGAAGGCGACCTCGCGCTCGCGCGCGGCCTCGCCGAAGCGCAGTTGCGCGGGACCAAGCTGCTGGTGGCGAACCTGCGGCTGAGCCCGCTCGCCGTGCCGGAAGCGGCGGAGGTCCTCGAACGCCGCGCGGGCGTCGACGTCGCCGAGTACGTCCTCGACCTGATCGACGAACGGGCCGGGGAGATCGATCTGCTGGTGATCGGCATGAAACGCCGGTCGCCGGTGGGAAAGCTGGTGCTGGGCAGCGTCGCGCAGCAGCTGCTGCTGGGCGCCGACGTCCCGGTGCTGGCCGTCAAAACAGCGGGAAGCTGAGCGAAGGAAGGGAGAACCCGCCGTGACCGTACGGGTGGGAGTGATCGGAGCCGGGATGATCGGGCAGGACCACATCCGCCGGCTGACCGAAGTGGTCCACGGCGCCGAGGTCGTCGCGGTGACCGACCTGGACGCCGACCGGGCAGCGCGGGTCGCGGCCTCGGCGGGCGCCCGGGTCGCCGCCGACGGGGCCGAGCTGATCGGAGCGTCCGAGGTGGACGCGGTGCTGGTCACGTCGTGGGGGCCGACGCACGCGGAGCACGTGCTGGCCGCGATCGCGGCGGGCAAGCCGGTGTTCTGCGAGAAACCGCTGGCCACTACGGCGGAGGACTGCCTGCGCATCGTGGAGGCGGAGGTCGCGGCCGGGCGGCGGCTGGTGCAGGTGGGCTTCATGCGCCGCTACGACGCCGGCTACCGCGAACTGAAGCGGGCACTCGACGCCGGGGAAATCGGCACGCCGCTGATGGTGCACTGCGCGCACCGGAACCCGACCGTCCCGGAGAGCTACCACTCCGAGATGGCCGCGCAGGACACCGCGGTGCACGAGATCGACGTGCTGCGCTGGCTGCTGTCCGACGAGATCGTGTCGGCGCAGGTGCTCACGCCGCGGCCGACGGCGAAGCGGTTCGAGCATCTGCGGGACCCGCAGATCATGCTGTTCGAAACCGCCGCGGGGGTGCGGATCGATCTCGAAGTGTTCGTCAACTGCCAGTACGGCTACGACATCCAGTGCGAGACGGTCGGCGAACTCGGTCTCGCCCGGCTGCCTGAGCCGTCCCGGCTCGCGGTGCGCACCGGCGACGCGACGCGGGTGTCCGTGCCCCAGGACTGGAAAGAACGCTTCGGCGCCGCGTTCGACGTCGAGTTCCAGGAGTGGATCGACACCCTGGCCGCCGGGCGCGAGCCGGCCGGACCGTCCTCTTGGGACGGTTACGCGGCGACGGTGATCACCGACGCGACGGTGGAGGCGTTGCACAGCGGCCGGGTCGTCGGCGTCGCGATGAAGGACCGGCCCGCGTTCTACCCGAGGGACGCGCGGTGAAGCTGGGCGCCTACACCGCCTGCCTGCACGACCGCACCCTGGCCGAGGCACTCGATGTGCTGCGGGACAACGGATTGACTTCGGCGGAGGTGAACAGCGGCGGATTCCTGCCTGCCCCGCACTGCCCGGTCGACCTGCTGCTGTCCTCGGCCACCGCGCGTCGCGAGTACCTCGCGGAGTTCGCGGAGCGGGGCATCGAGCTGACCGCGTTGAACTGCAACGGGAATCCGCTCAACCCGCTGCCCGGCATCGGGCCGAAGCACGCCGAGGACCTGCGCCGCAGCATCCGGCTGGCCGGGCTGCTCGGGGTCCGGCACGTCGTGACGATGTCCGGCACCCCCGGGTCCGACCCGGACGCGAAGTACCCGTCGTGGGTGGTGAATCCGTGGGACGACGTGTACCTGGACGTGCTGGACTACCAGTGGGACGTCGCGGCCGAGTTCTGGAACGAGATCGACGCACTGGCGCTGGAGCACGAGGTCCGGGTCGCGATCGAAATGCACCCGCACAACCTCGCCTTCTCGCCGGTGACGCTCAAGCGGCTGATCGACGAGACCGGCGCGGCGAATCTCGGCGCGGAACTGGACCCGTCGCATCTGATGTGGCAGGGCATGGACGTCGTCGCGTGCGTTCGGTGGCTCGGTCCGCTGGTCTTCCACGCCGCGGCCAAGGACGTGACGCTGTGCCCGGGGAAGGACGTCCGCGGCGTGCTCGACACGTCGTTCGCCCGGGTGCCGGCCGACGTGCCCGGACGGGTGCCGACCGGCATCGGCCACTGGTGTTCGGCGTGGCCGGCGGATCCGGCGTGGAAGTTCGTCGCCGTCGGTCTCGGGCACGACGTGGACTACTGGACCGGGTTCCTGCGGGCGCTCGCCGACGTCGACCCGGAGATCGCGGTGAACATCGAGCACGAGGACGCCGCGTACACCCGGACCGACGGGCTCGCGCTCGCCGCGAAGAACCTCCACGCCGCCGCGCGCGGCCGCTGAAATCCGCCCGAACCCAGGGCGGCCGGGCGCACGTCCGGCCGCCCTGTCCCATTTCCGGAGGAAACCGTGAAACTCGCTCTCGATCCGCAGATGTTCTACGCGACCCATTCCGTGCTGGAGCTGCCCGACGTGGTGGCGCGCATGGGCTACGACTGGATGGAGCTGTCGCCCAAGGCCGATTTCATCCCGTTTTTCGGGCATCCGCGCGCCGACGACGCGACCGTGGTGAAGCTGCGCAAGCGGGCCGCGGACGCCGGTGTGGGCATCGCGTCGGTGCTCCCGGTGCTGCGCTGGTCCGGGCCGGGGGAGGAGGAACGGCAAGCGGCGGTCCGGGCGTGGAAGCGGGCCGTCCAGATCGCTGTCGATCTCGGCGTGGACACGATGAACTCCGAGTTCAACGGCCGTCCCGAAGCCGCCGAGTTCGCCGAGAGCCAGTTCCTGCGCTCGATGGACGAGCTGATCCCGGTGTTCGAACGCGAGGGCGTGAAGCTGGTGCTGGAACCGCATCCGGACGACTTCATCGAAGACGGCCACGCCGCGGTGCAGTTCGTCCGGGGCCTCAACCGCGACTGGATCTCGTTCCTCTACTGCACACCGCACACCTTCCATCAGGGCAACGACGCGTCCGGCATCATCGCCGAGGCAGCGGAGAAGGTCGCGTACGTGCATCTCGCGGACACTTTGGACCACACGGCCTCGAACGGGCTGCGCTACATCGTGAACCCGCCCGGCTCGACCGTGCGCGTGCACCAGCACGCGGAAATCGGCCGCGGCGAGGTCGACTTCGACGAGGTCTTCGCCGCGCTCGCGTCGGTCGGATTCGACGGCGTCGTCTCTTCCTGCGTGTTCGGCTGGGAGGAGCAGGCGGAGGAGATCTCCGTGCGGCAGCGGGAAAAAGCGACCGCGCTGATCGAGAAGCACTTCGGCGGGTGACCGCGAGGCCGGGCCGGGTTTCCCGCTCCGGCCCGGCCTTGTCGCCCCGAAACGGTGTCGTCAGGGGCGGCTTGGCGCGTCCGCCGTGCCGGAGCGATGCCGGGACCGGTGGGCGTTGATCTGTTCGTGGTGCGCCATTGCCCATTCGGCCAGGGCCATGACCAGCGGAACCAGTGTCCGGCCGAGGTCGGTGAGTCCGTACTCCACGCGCGGCGGCACCTCCGCGAAGGCGGTGCGCGTGACCAGCCCGTCCTCGATCAGCCGCCGCAGCGTCAGCGTGAGCATGCGCTGCGAAACACCGGCGGTCGCCTGCTCCAGCTCGCCGAACCGCAGCGGATCGGCACGCAGGGTGCCGATCACGAGCATGCTCCACTTGTCGCCGACCCGGTCCAGCACTTCCCGAACCGCACCGCGCTCGCGGATCCTCGGCGGAACGCCCGCCCCGGGTGTGACCTCCGCCATACGCAGGGCTCCGTTCCTGGACACATACACGGGTGTGCCTTTTGCCGCCGTCCCCGGGCGCGCAGATCATCAGGCTACGCACTGACGGACGGAGGCACGCGGTGGACCTCGCACTGTGGATCGGCCAGGGACTGCTTGCCGCGGTCTATCTCGCCGCGGGCGGGCTCAAGCTCGTGCGGTCGCGCGAGCGGCTGATCGCGACGGGCGGCCTGGAATGGATGAGGGATTCGCCGGACGCGGGCGTGAAGGCGGTCGGACTGGTCGAGGTCCTCGGGGCGCTCGGCGTGGTCCTGCCGTGGCTGACCGGGATTTCGCCGGTCCTCACCCCGGTCGCCGCGGCCGGACTGGCCGTGGTCCAGGTGTTCGCGTTCCGGGTGCATCTGGTGCGGGCCGAACGCGGTCCGTTGCCGGTCAACGCTTTCCTGCTGGTGCTGGCCGTCGTCGTCGCGATCGGCAGGTTCGCCGGCTGAACGGCCGCGGCACGCCCGGGAGCACCGGGCGTGCCGCGGCACTGGAGTCAGGTGGCGGTGGGGAAGTTGAACGCCGCGCCGTGCGCCTCGGTCTCCGGCCAGCGGCTGGTGACGACCTTCGCGCGGGTGTAGAACCGGACGCCGGCCGGGCCGTGGATCGGGCTGTCGCCGATCAGCGAGTCCTTCCAGCCGCCGAAGGAGTAGTAGGACATCGGCACCGGGATGGGCACGTTGACGCCGATCATGCCGACCTTGACCCCGCGCTGGAACTTCCGCGCGGCCTCGCCGCTGCCGGTGAAGATCGCGGTGCCGTTGCCGTACGGGTTGGCGTTGATCAGCGCGATCGCCTGGTCGATTGTGTCGGTGCGGACCACGGCCAGCAGCGGGCCGAAGATTTCCTCGCGGTAGGCGTGCATTTCGGTCGTGACGTGGTCCACAAGGGACGGTCCGACGAAGAATCCTTCCTCGTGTCCGTCGACGGAGAGGCCGCGCCCGTCGACCACGACGGTGGCGCCTTCTTCCGCGCTGCGGCCGACCGCCTCGACAACCCGGGACCGGGCCGCCTCGGTGACGACCGGGCCCATGTCGCTGGAGGAGTCCGAGCCAGGGCCGACCTTGACCTCGCGGGCCTTGCGCTCGAGCACCTCGACCAGCCGGTCGCCCGCCTCGCCGACCGCGACCGCGACGGAGATCGCCATGCAGCGCTGGCCGGCAGAGCCGAACGCGGCGGCCGTGAGGTGGTTGGCGGCGAACTCCAGGTCGGCGTCGGGCAGGACCACGGCGTGGTTCTTCGCGCCGCCGAGCGCCTGGACGCGCTTGCCGGTCGCGGTGCCGCGCTCGTGCACGTACTTCGCGATCGGAGTGGAGCCGACGAACGACACGGCGGCGATGTCCGGGTGGTCGAGGATGGCGTCGACCGCGACCTTGTCGCCGTGGACCACGTTGAACACGCCGTCGGGCAGCCCGGCCTCGGCGTAGAGCTGCGCGACGAGATTGGACGCGGACGGGTCGCGCTCGCTGGGCTTGAGCACGAAGGTGTTGCCGGTGGCGATCGCGACCGGGTGCATCCACAGCGGCACCATGATCGGGAAGTTGAACGGGGTGATGCCCGCGACGACGCCGAGCGGCTGGCGGAAGTCGTGCACGTCGACGCCGCGCGAGACCTGGTCGGAGAAGCTGCCCTTGAGCGCGTCCGCGATGCCGCAGGCGTACTCGACGACCTCGCGGCCGCGGACGATCTCGCCGCGCGCGTCGTCGACCACCTTGCCGTGCTCGCTGGAGATGATCCGCGCCAGTTCGTCCTCGTGCTTGACCAGCAGCTCGCGGAACGCGAAGAGGATCCGGGTGCGCTGGGTCAGCGACGAGTCGCCCCAGGACTCGTACGCCTTGTTCGCGGCGGCGACCGCGGTGTCCACGTCGGCCGATTCGGCGAGCAGGACCGACGACTGCCGCTGGCCGGTCGCCGGGTCGTAGACCGGCGCGGTGCGCGTCGACCCGGCTGGCGTGGCGGTGCCGTTGATCCAGTGTTCGATGGTGTTCACGCTGCTCCTCGTCACAGGTAGTGCCGCTGTCGCCGCTTGGCCGCGGTGTAGGTTTCGCGCGCTTCGCGCGTGGAGTCCAGGTCGGACACTTCGCTGACCGGCACGTCCCACCACCCGGATCCGGGCGGGTTGGGACCGTACAGGTCGGTTTCGACGTGCACGACGGTGGTCGTGGTGTTCGCCTTGGCTTGCTTGAGCGCGGTCCGGAATTCGTCCACAGTGGACGCCTTGAGGACAGTCGCGCCGAGGCTGGCGGCGTTCGCGGCGAGGTCGACCGGCAGCACGCCGCCGTCGAGCAGGCCGGACTCCTCGGCGCGATAACGGTAGGACGTGCCGAATCGTTGCGAGCCCAGTGCTTCCGACAGCGAGCCGATGGAGGCGAATCCGTGGTTCTGCACCAGCACGATGATCACCTTGAGCCGCTCGGCGATCATGGTGACGATCTCCTGCGCCATCATGAGATACGAACCGTCGCCGACCAGCACGACCACCTCGCGGTCCGGTGCGGCCATCTTGGTGCCGACGCCCGCGGCGACCTCGTATCCCATGCAGGAGTAGGCGTATTCGACGTGGTAAGCCTTGGGATCCCTGGCACGCCACAACATCTGCAAGTCGCCGGGCATCGAACCGGCCGCGTTGATCACCACGTCGCGGTCGTCGAGTTCGCTGTTGAGCGCGCCGAGGATCTCGGTCTGCGCGGGCAGCGGGCCGTGCCCGAGACGGAAGCATTCCTCGGCGGTGCGGTTCCACTCGTCGGCGAGCAGTCGCGTGCGAGTCCGGTACGCGTCGTCCACGTGCCAGCCGACGAGCGCTTCGTGCAGTGCGGTGATCCCGCGTTTCGCGTCCGCCAGCACCATTTCGGCGGAATGCTTAGCGGCGTCGAGGCGGGCGACGTTGAGATTGACGAACTTCACCGCCGGGTTGCCGAACACGGTGTGCGAGGCAGTGGTGAAGTCGCTGTAGCGGGTGCCGATGCCCAGCACGACGTCGGCGTCCGCGGCCAGTGCGTTGGCCGCGGAGGTGCCGGTGGAGCCGAGGCCGCCGACCGCGCAGGAGTGGTCCCACTGGACGGTGCCCTTGCCCGCGTGCGTGTCCGCGACGGGGATGCCGGTCGCCTCGGCGAAAGCGCGCAGTTCCTGTTCGGCCTCGGAGTAGACGACGCCGCCCCCGGCGACGATCAACGGTGCCTTGGCGTAGCGCAGCAGTTCGACGGCACGGGCGAGCGCTTCCGGTTCAGGGACCGGGCGGTCGAGGTGCCAGACGCGGCGGCGGAAGAACTCCTCCGGCCAGTCGTACGCTTCGGCCTGCACGTCCTGCGGAAGCGCGAGAGTGACCGCGCCGGTTTCGACGGGGTCGGTCAGGACGCGCATCGCGGCCAGCGCGGCGGGGATCAGCTGTTCGGGCCTGCTGATCCGGTCGAAGTACTTCGACACTGGACGGAAGGCGTCGTTGACCGTCACGTCGCCGCCGCGGGTGTCTTCCAGTTGCTGCAGCACCGGGTCGGGGCCGCGGGTGGCGAACATGTCGCTGGGCAGCAGCAGGACCGGGATCCGGTTGGTGGTGGCCAGCGCGGCGCCGGTGATCATGTTGGTGGACCCGGGACCGGTCGACGCGGTGCAGGCGAAGGTCTGCAGCCGGTTGCGCATCTTCGCGAACGCCGTCGCGGCGTGCACCTGGCCCTGCTCGTTGCGGGCGAGGTAGTAGGGGAGGTCGGCTTCGCCGGTGCGGGCAGCTTGCAGCAGTGCCTGGCCGATGCCCGCGACGTTGCCGTGCCCGAAAATCCCGAAGCAGCCCGGGATCAGCCGCTGCTCGATGCCGTCGCGTTCGGAGTACTGGTTGGCGAGAAAACGCACCAGGGCTTGCGCGGTGGTCAGCCTCATCGTGCGCCTCCGAACGGCAGCCGCGGGTCGACGTCTTGGGATTCCCAGGTCTGGCGGACCCAGCCGTGTGCGGGGTCGTCGCAGATCAGCCAGGCCCGCTCTTGCCCGGGCCCGGCCATCACGTTGAGGTAGTACAGGTCGTAGCCGGGCACGGCCATCGACGGACCGTGCCAGCCGTGCGGGATCAGCACCACGTCGCCGCTGCGGACCTCTTCGAGAAGGTCGATCGGGCGCTCGTCAGTGCCGTAGACGCGCTGGTAGCCCATGCCGCCGTCGGCGACCTCGAAGTAGTAGATCTCCTCGAGTTCGCTTTCGCCCTCGCGCGCCTCGTCGTGCTTGTGCGGCGGGTAGGACGACCAGTTCCCGCCGGGGGTGAGGACTTCGCAGACGAGCAGCTGGTCGGCGTCGAAGGTGTGCGGCAGGCAGTAGTTGTTGACCTGGCGGCTGCAGTTTCCCGCGCCGCGCAGCTCGGTCGGCACGTCTTCGGCGGGGCCGTATCGGGCGGGCAGCCGCTTCGACGTTTTCGCCGAGGGCAGCGCGAACCGGCCTCGACCGGTGACGGTCGCCTCGGATTCCCTTGGCAGGTAAGCGAAATCAGTAACGGCGTCGAATACGCCAGCGCGACCGGCCAGGTCGAACTTCTCGCCGTCGACTTCTACCGTGCAACTGCCGGACAGCGGGAGCACCAGGGCTTCGGCGTCGCCGGTGGAGAAAGTCTCGGTGCCGTCCAGTTCGAGCACCCGCAGGCCGGAGAAGCCCCAGCCCGCCGATTCGGGCGTCACGGCGAGGCTGAACGGGCCGTCCGCGGTGCTTCCGGCTTTCCGATAGAGGTTCACAGGAGCCCCACCGCCGTGTCGACCGCCTTGGCCACGTCGCCGTCGTGCGGATAGAGCAGGGAACGCCCGACGACGAGCCCTTGCACCGTCGGCAGCGCGAGAGCTTTCTGCCACGCCGCGAACGCCGCGTCCGGGTCCTTGACCTCGCCGCCGAGCAGCACGGCGGGCAGCGTCGAGGCTGCGAGCACTCGCTCCATGTCGGCCACCACCGGCAGCTTCAGCCAGGTGTAGGCCGAGGACCGGCCGAGCCCGGACGCGATCGTGATGGACCGGATGACGGCCTCGGGGGAGAGGTCGTTCTTGACCTTCCCGTCGACCCACGCGGACAGGAACGGTTCGACCATCGCGATCAGCTTCTTCTCGGCCAGGTCGTTCACCGCCTTGGCGGTGTTCTCCAGAATGCTCGGCGTCGCGGGATCGTCGAGGCAGATCCGGGTGAGCGTTTTGCCGCCGTCGAACCGCATCCGGGCGATGGTTTCCGCGTCGTAGCAGGCGAACCGGTCGTCGATCTCGAAGCTCGACCCGGCCAGCCCGGTCCGGTTCATCGAGCCGATGACCGTCTTGCCCTCCAGCGCGCCGAGCAGCAGCAGGTCGTCGACGATGTCGGGCGTCGCCAGCACGCCGGTGACGCCGGGTCGCTCCAGCGCGAGACACAGCCGCTCCAGCAGTTCGCCGCGATCGGCCATCGCCAGCGGGTCACTGCCCACCGCGTTCGCTCCGCGCGCGGGATGATCGGCCGCGATGATCATCGCCGCGCCCTTGTCGTTGAACGGCGACTTCGCGCGCACGCGAGCCGCGGCCGCCTCGGCGATCGCCTCCGGATCGTGCACCCGTTTGGCGACGATCCGCTCCACGGTGTTCATTCGGCTCCTCCGAGCTTGCGCAGTACCTGGTCTTCGGTGGGCATGGCGTCCGAACAGGACAGTTCGCCGGCGACGTGCGCTCCGGCCGCGTTCGCGAACCGCATGACGCGCTCGGTGCCCCACCCGGACAGCAGTCCGTGCACGAGTGCGCCGCCGAACGCGTCGCCCGCGCCGAGGCCGTTGACGACCTCGACCGGCACCGGCGGCACCTCCACCCCGCCGGTGTCGTCCACCGCGAGCACGCCCTTCGGCCCCTGCTTGACCACCGCGAGCGAAATGCCCTTGTCCCGCAACGCTTTCGCCGCCGCTCGGGGCTCGCGCACGGCCACCGCGGTGTCGCACTCGTCGAGGTTGCCGACCGCGACCGTCACGTGCTCCAGCGCCTTGCCGACCCACTCGCGCGCCTGCTCGCGCGACTCCCAGAACATCGGCCGGTAATCCAGATCCAGCACCGTGATCCCCCTGCGACCACGGGCTTCCAGAGCCGCCAGCGTCGCCGCACGACTCGGCTCCTGCGACAACCCGGTCACCGTCACCCAGAAGACCTCGGCTGCCCGGATCGCGTCGAAGTCGAGGTCCTCGGGAGCGAGGTCGAGGTCCGGCGCCTTGGGGAACCGGTAGAAGTAGAGCGGGAAATCGTCCGGCGGGAAGATCTCGCAGAACGTCACCGGCGTCGGCAGACCGGGGGAGGCGCCGACGAACCGGTCGTCCACGCCGAACTCGCCGAGCGCGCGGTGCAGATACCGGCCGAACGGGTCGTCGCCGGTCTTGGTGATCACCGCGCTGCGCCGGCCGTAGCGTGCCGCGGCGACCGCGACGTTGGTCGCGCTGCCGCCGAGATACTTGCCGAACGAGGTGACGTCTTCCAGTCCGACGCCGGTCTGCTGAGGGTAGAGGTCCACCCCGATCCGGCCCATCGTGACGAGGTCGAACCTCGTGGTCATTGTCGCGTCCTCCTGCCTGCCGCGGTGGCTCCGCTCCCCGACAGTGCAGCACACCGGAGAACTTTGTCAAGACATATGGACATTAGGTCATCGGAACCTGGACCCGGTAGGCTCGGCGGAATGAGCACCAGCCCGGCCTGGGACCCCGCGCGCGAGATCGTCGTGGATCCGGCCAGCCCCGAGCCGCTGTACTTCCAGATCGCGCGCCAGCTGCACGCCGCGATCGACGACGGCCGCTTGCCCGCGGGTTCCCGGCTGGCGAACGAGCTGGACCTGGCCGCGAGCCTGCGGCTGTCCCGCCCGACGATCCGCCAGGCCATCCAGTCGCTGGTGAACCAGGGGCTGCTGGTGCGCAAACGCGGGGTCGGCACCCAGGTGGTGCGCACCAAAGTTTCCCGTCCGCTGCGACTGAGCAGCCTGTACGACGACTTGGCCGGTCTCGGCGGCGCACCGGAGACCGCGGTGCTGTGCAACCGCCTCGAAGACGCGGACGCCGAATCCGCCGCGCTGCTCGAAACTCCCTCGCTCACCCGCATCCGCCGGTTGAAGCGGATCCGGTCCACCGACGGCGAACCGCTGGCGGTGATGAACAACTACCTCCCGGGCGGCTTGCTCGACCCGTCCGACGCGGACCTGCGCGAGAAGGGCCTGTACCAGCTGCTGCGCGCGGCGGGCGTGCGGCTGCACTCGGCGCAGCAGAGCATCGGAGCCCGCCTCGCGACCCCCGAGGACGCGGAACTGCTCGACGAGGAGCCCGGCGCGCCGCTGCTGACCATGCAGCGCACCACTTACGACGAAACCGGCCGAGTCGTCGAGTACGGATGGCACGTGTACCGGGCGTCGCGCTACACGTTCAACCTCTCCCTGACGAACAATTGAGGATTGCCGGGCGCCCGGTCGAAATCGCTGCGGGCGAATTCTCGCTTTGACCTTGCCGGTTGAATTCCTGCCGCTCGTACTTCGGCCGCCGGGTTTCCCTTGGTGCGAACGCACAACGCGGCCGGGCGAATTGTCCTGGTGCGCGGAAGACGTCGTGCTCACCGGCGAACCGGTTCCGCGGCGGCGATCGCGTCGACGACGGCTTCGGGCGTCACCGGGATTGCGCGCAGCTGCGCGCCGAACGGGCTCAGGGCGTCGTTGACGGCGTTCAGGACCGCGGCCGGGGCGGCGATCAGGCCGGATTCGCCCGTTCCCTTGACGCCGTAGGCGGTGTGGGCCGAGGGCGAGCGCAGATGCGCGATTTCGAACGGCGGCGAAACGTCCATGGTGGGCAGTTGGTAGTCGAGCAGGGTGGTGGTCTGCGATTGGCCGTCGGCGTCGTAGGCGAGCCGTTCGAACAACGCGGCGCCGATTCCCGGCACGACGCCGCCGCGGACCTGGCCGTCGACGATGTCCGGGTTGATGACCGTTCCGCAGTCCTCCGCCGACCAGACTTTTTCGACGGTGACGAAACCGGTGAACGGGTCGACTTCGACCACCATCGCGTGCCCGCCGTCGGAGAACATCGGCCGGGCCGCGTCGTGGCTTCCATCGCCGGGTCGAAGTCCTCAGGCCAGGCGGACGCGTCGCGCTGGGCGTTCGGCTACAGTCTCGCCGCGCTCCCGGTCTGCTCAACCCGCTGATCGCCGGTGCGGCCATGGCGTTGTCATCGTTGTTCGTGGTGTCCAACAGCCTAGCGGGACAATATTTTCGGCCCTGCGGCGCAGGTCGAGCGCTCGGTCGAGACCCACCAGCTGAAGAGGGCGCACTACGGCACGCTGGTGCGCCACAATCACCAGTGGCACGCCCGCTGAGCGGCCACCCGGTCAGCCCTCACCAGCGCCGACAATCCCCGGCAACTGCAAAAGGCAACCTTGTTAAGGTCGGCAACCACTGCGCGAGCCGATTTTTCGATCTCGGCTGTCAACTCTTCGGCAAAGAAACGAGCCGTCGAAGCCAGTTCGAGGAGGGGGCTGGCCACGGCTGAGGGGTGCAACTGGTCGGAGTGATCGACTGACCGGGACCAGGTCGCGGCTACCGTTCGACCGGTCAGCGTTGCCTGCCGCACTGGACTCTGCGGCTGAACGCTATCGATTGCTGCGCCGCGATCCGACCGCCCGGCGAAGAGCGACGGGGTCGCCGCACAGAACCGAAGTCGGCATACGAAAGGGGCGGACGCAGCGGCCTGCGCTCAGTCGCAATGCGCACTAGCCGGACCAAGTCCAGGGAGTACCGCATGGCAGGTCGTCTGCTGTGCGGCGACAGGTTCGGCTTCCTGTCCCGCGCACTCCATGTGCCGAGAAAGCCTGCTGCGCCCAGCCCGGCGTCCTGGCTGGTCGTCAGCATGGTCGCAGTTCAGCCCTCTGTGAGGTCTTCGGACGGCCAGCGGGTGAGGAACGCGCCGAGGGCGTCGTCGATGAGTTTGCCTTGTTCCGTCGGTTCGTGTCCCGGGCCGAAGTGTTCGGTGAAGGCGTCGCCCAAGACGTCGATCATTGCCTCTTGCTGGTCGAGGGTGGGTTTCTCCTGCGCCTGAAATGCCGTCAATAGTTCAGGGTCGCGTTGCTTCAGCAGGCTGGTCACGATGGGCCGGAACCGGTCGGGGAGGCTGTCCATCACCGTGCTCATTCGTGCCTCCAGCCTGCTCGTGTTCGTGCCCACGCTGTCGTGATCTCCCCGTGTTGGTTCAGGTTAACGGTGGCGTCCTTGCCGACGTAGCGGTAGCTCCCGCCGTAGTTGTCCATTCTGAACTTGGGCGGTTTGGTCGGGTTGGCGACGGCGTCGTGTGCTGCGGCGTCGTTGACGCCGTGGCCGTCGCGTTCGGCCATCTGCTTGCCGCCGTGGTCGGTCTTGCCGGTGATCTCCTTCGGTGCGGAGAACGGGGGTTCGGCCTCCGCTCCCGCACCGCTGGTGCTCTGGTTGGCCTGCATGGGCGAGACGTGGTCGTCGCCTGCGGCGTGGGCTGCGAGACTCCCGATCGCGGCGCCGGCCATCGTGGCGCCGGTGGCGATGCCTGCCGCGGACACGACGTTGAGCGGCACGCCGGCGACCGCTCCGATTCCCGTCGCGTCCAGCGCAGCACCGAGGCCCTCGCCGGCCGAGCTGATGACGGTCAGTCCGATTCCGGCGGCGGCAGCGGCGACTTCGCCCGGATGGTTGATCATCGCGTTCCCGAACGACGCGAGGCCGTTGACCAGGTGACCTCCGGCGTCGGCGAGGAAGTTGCCTGCATCGTCGAGCCAGCTCGAATCCTCGGGTGCGCCAGCAGTGGCCTCCGTGATGGCTGCGGCTGCGTCGTCTCCCGCGTCGGAGAGTTGGCGGCGGGCATTGTCGAGCGTGGCCTGAGCTGCTCTTCGTGCGGCTTCGCCTGGATCGGAGAAAGGCGGTGGCGGCTGGCCGTTCGCGGCTGCCCGAGTTGACGCGTCGTTGTGTTGTTGCTGCGCTTGCTGGGTCGCTGCTTGCGCCTTGTTCCATGCTGCGATGGCCTCGGTGGCTTGGCTTTGAGCCCAGCGGAGCGTGCTGGCGTATCCGGCGAGCGCGTCGGCTGCGGACAGCAAGGAGTCGGCGGCGGTGTACCACTTCGCAGGCTCATACGAGAACTTGTCGTGGAAGTCCCGGGCGGCGGGGCCTTGCCACGCCCCGGTGTCGAGGGACTTGAGCCCGTCCGAGGCACGGCCGGCGCTGTCGGCGCGACCACGCAACGCCCGGACGTTTTCCTCGATGGCGGCAGCGTCCCCCTTCACCAGTTCGGTCGGCTCTTGGGTTTGTCCAAGCTCAGCCACCGGTCACTGCCTCTTCGCCTGGGTCTGCGGTGAACGTGCGTGCTGCGGCCCCGTCGCCGAGGCGGTAGGCGACGGCTGCTCGCGCCAGCGTGTCGGCAATGGCTCCCGCGTCGTCGGTGAGCGTGTCGAGTCCGTCGCTCCAGCGCACGCAGAGGTCCATCAGCGCGTCGTGCACGCCGGCGTGGCCATAGAGGTCGGTGTCGCCGCACAATCCGCGCAGCTCGAAGTTTCGCTGGCCGTCGACGCTTTCCCGAATCCCCGTCGCGGCCTCTTCCAGCTTGTCCACGTCGACGTGAAAGCCGGGTCCGTCCATCGCGTGATCCCTCCCCAAGGTCACAGATCGTGCACACCAGTGTGCAGTGCGGGAGCAGAGTCTTCAACTTCCTGCAATCCGCCTCTCTGGTGAGGCCGCCAGCCATGATTGCCCCAAAGCCGCAGTGCAGCAGAGGACTCGCCTGCTCTCGTGTCCGAGCCCGCTCCTGGCGCTTCATACAAGGCGGGCAGCCGCTACTTCGCCTCGCGTGTGGTGCTGGCGTTGCCGCCGTGGCGGCGTTCGAGCGCGGCGAGTCCAGTGATCGCCGCGGCTTCGAGCACGCTGCCATCGGACTGAGTTGTTCCGCCGACCTCGACGGCGCCTAGTGCTGCCACCTTCGGCCCCGGCGTCTATACGGCTCGGCAACTCCGGTGCGACGCGAGCACTGCGCACGCACTGGTCTCCGGTGGGCTGGGCTGGCTGGCGGCTCGGAATAGCCAGCGAGCCGGCGTTCTCGTCATCGAGTCCTGCGTACGCAGGCGGCGAGAGATCGGCGGGTCGAGTTGCACACTATCCACACGGCTGTCGATTGGCTAACGAACGAAGAAAGTCCAGTGTGAGTTCGAATCCCCGGGGCGGTTCGGACGACATCTACGTCGAAAGAAATAGCCTCTGAGCTGCGGGTTTCCGCTGTAGTGGGGATTGTGAGCTGTCGTCGGGTGCGCGGTGGCGGCTTGTCCTCCGCTTGCTCTGTTGCTTGTCGTGGAGTTGCTCAACCGTGCCTTGCGTCGGCACCGGCCGTTGCCGGTCGACTTGGCGCAGGGCATCGAGTCGGGCCGGCGGGCGGATGAAATCGAGGCGGTCGCGGAGTCAGTGTCGGCTGGGGTCGCGGTGGGTGAGGCGTTGACGGCTGAGCAGCGGATGTGGCTGCACTATGAGCAGGAGATGGCCTCGGGTCGGCGGCAATCGGGTGCGGAGCTGGACCGTGTGGCGGGGACCCATAACTACGGGCGGCGAGTGCTGCGTCAGTGGCGGACTGCGGGCCGTCTCGCTTCGTTCGCCCAAATGCCGGAGGTCCAGAACGGAGAGGCAAGGTCCGCCGTTGCCGGTGGTCTCTGAGCGTGGTGTGCGGTGGGTGATGAGTCGCCCCGCGACGGATCGAAAACCTGGCGGTGCCGGATCGTCGACGGGTGGGCCTCTCGACTTGATCACGAACCCGCTGGTTAAGAGCTGACGGCCCGACGTGTCGGATGATGCCGGGCGATGGTGGTCAGTGTCTTCTCGTCTGGTCTTAGCGCGCTAGCGGTGTCGTCTCGTGCGGTTGGTGTTGTCGTGCGGTGAAGGTCTCGGGCTCGCAGCTGCCGGGCTGTGCCTTGTGGTTCGCTGCGAGCCGGGCGCGGTACGACGGGCGGTTGGACGGGGTCGGGTGCTGGGCGTGATCCGGGCGTGTCTGCGGTGACCGTGATGGCGGGTGTCGTGGTTGGGCTGACGTACTTGTTCGGCTTCGGCAATGTGCATGCGCTTTGTCTGGGCGTGCCTGTGTGGGTGGCTCCGTTGGTCGCACCGGCGGTTGATCTGACGGCGGTGGCATTGCTGATGGATGGGGGAGAAGCCGACTGGACTCGATCCCGGCCTGGGGAAGCCGGCACAGCAGCCGGATTCCTGCGCCGGGGACCACCCCGCTCGCGCGGGGAAGCTGAACGCTTACGTGTCCCGCTCGGGCCCCCAACTCGCGCGGGACTGAAATCGCAGCTTCAGACTTACAGTCCAATAATGCGGTTCGACTTTTCCGAGGGATGCAGCTGTTCAAATCATAGCGGTATTTGCGCATTGCTGACGCGTCCTACCGCGGGCTCTGAATCATAGGGTAGGCATGCCTGGTGGCGCATCGGCCAGTTTTACCGGCCGCCTGCCAGCGTGGCGTGAAGCCAGCTATGAAGAAATCGATTCCGGACTCGTGGGCTACGCGCATAACCTCCTTGAACCTTCAGTTCGGGAATCCGGCTGCAGGTGCCAGGCGCGATGCGGTGGGCTTCGAGCAGCGGGGTTTCAGTGCCAGGGTTCGATGTGCCACTGTCTCACTGCGGAGTGGCACCGTGGCAGGGCCGCGGCAACCTCACCCTGTGCCAGGGGCTTTGTGCCAGCCGGGTCAACGGTCAGCTGAAATCGCCATCAGGTTCGCCCGCTGCGCTTCGAATCTTTCGTGGCGAGGTGGGCGAGTGCGAGACCGAATGCGGCGATAATGACGTGCTGAAGGGCCGCCTGGAGGCCGTTCCACTTGCTGGATTGCCACATTTGGAACCATTCCCCGCCTATTGCGAGGAAGCCGACCCCAAAAAGCGTTAACTGCATCACCCAGCCAAGGCTGGACAGCTTGTGCGCCATCGGCAGAGGGTAATCAGCTAGTTGATTCCGTATGCACCAGATAAATCCGGCAATGAGCACCAGTGCTGTGATCAGCTCCCATGCGATGATGGCAATGTAAGCGGCGTCGGCGAGTCCAGGGCTGGTTATGGCGCGCCACATCATGTTAGGCGACTGGAATGTAGTGTCCATTGCCAGAACATGACGGACGAAATCTTGATTCGTCCCGAAGTCCGTGATGTTACCGACTGTAATAAGCGTCATCTGCAGGGCTGTCGTTCCAGTGAGAACTGTGACCGCAGCAGGAAGGGCTCCGAACCTGCTGATAATATTCATGCCTGAATACTACATGCTGGCATGAATGTTGTGGAGAGCCGAAGTGAATGAAATGTCCGGCAGTGACACCCGGCTCAGTCCGGTTGAGTGCTGCGGCCAGCGGGCGGAAAAATTACCGGCAAGGTGTATCATAAGCGATCTGCGGGATATGCAGTTGTGCTTGCTTATCAGTTAGCACGTTGTTGGTTGACGCACATATTCGTTGGATGGCCTGCTCCTCGTCGAGGTTCCAGATTCGGACTGTGCCGTCTTCTCCTCCGGTTGCCAGGATTTTCCCGCGCAGATCGACGGGGTAAAAGGAACTTAGATGGACGACGTCTGCGTCTGTGCCTATGGGTTGACCTATGGGCGTTGCGTACGTCCCTGAGACGGCCCATAGGTGGAATGTTCGATCAGTACTGCCGGTCGCAAGCATCCTGCCGTCGGGGCTGAACGCGATGGAGTTCACGGCCTCGGTGTACCCGACGAGAGGTTGGCCCAGCGGAGTCGGGTTCGACGGATCATCGATGTTCCACAGCCTGAGGGTTTGATCGTCGCTGCCCGTGGCGAGGATGTGGCCGTTCGGGCTGAACGCCACGGACAGCACTGGCTTTGTGTGCCCGGCGAGAGGGAGTCCGAGGCGTGCCGCATGTGCGGGGTCGGCGATGTTCCAGAGTTGCAGGGTGCTGTCATCCTTGCTGATGGCGAGGATGCGACTGTCGGGACTGAATGCCGCTGGCATCCCGCTCGAGGGTTTGCCGGGAATGGGCTGGCCCATTCGCACGGGGTCCGCCGGGTTGCGGACATCCCAGAGTTGCAGGGTTCGATCGTCGTTGGCTGTGGCAAGAAGATGGCCGTTCGGGCTGAACAGAACGGGGCTGCCATATCTTGTTTTCAGCCGGAGGGGATGTCCGATCGGAGTCGGGCTCGCCGGGGCGGCAACATCCCAGAGTTGAATTGTGCCGTCGTCGTTGGCGGTGGCGAGGATGCGACTGTCGGGACTGAACGCGACCGAGCTGACGGGCCCGCTGTGTCCCGTCTTCGAGAGCCAAAGAGGACGCGGATGTGCTATATCGGTGACATTCCAGAGCTGGCTGGCGTTGTCTTCGGAACCAGTTGCCAGGAGCTGCCCGTTCGGACTGAAAGCCAAGGATGTGATGGCTGACTTGTGCCCAAGCAAGATGAGATCGGGTATCGACCACAGCCGTGCTATGCCATCCCCGCTGCCGACCGCGAGTGTACGTCCGTCTGGGCTGAACATGGCTGAGAACACGTTGCCGTTGCTGGCCGACAGCGGCTTGCCCAGGGGCACCGCACGGGACGGGTTGGAAAGGTTCCAGAGCCGCGCGGTGCTGTCACCTCCTGACACGAGCATGCGACCGTCCCGGCTGAACGCGACCTGCCAGACCTCCCCGACGTGCCCAAGGAGAGGCTTGCCGAGAACGACCGGACCTCCGGGCGCGGCGAGGTCCCAGATGCGCACGGTCTTGTCTTCGCTCCCGCTGGCCAGAGCGTGCCCGTCGGGGCTGAAAGCCACCGAATGCACGATGCCGGAATGACCGAGGAGCGGCTGGCCTCGCGGCGATGGCCGGGCGGGGTCGGAGATGTCCCACAGCCGGACCGTATGGTCGTTGCCGCCGGAAGCGAGGGTGCGTCCGTCCGGGCTGAACGCCACGGTCCGCACAAGTCCGGCATGGCCGGCGAGCGGGCTCCCGAGCGAGACCGGGTGTTCGCGGTCGGCGATGTTCCAGAGTCTTACCGCGCGGTCACTGGCAGCGGTGGCCAGCGTGCGTCCGTCCGGACTGACTGTGGCGGTGTAAATGGTGCCACCGCCGCCGTTTGTTGGGGGGCCCAGCGCACGTGGGTGGGCGGGATCGGCCACGTCCCACAGTCGGAACGTGTGGTCGTCGCCGGCTGTGACCAGTGTGCGGCCGTCCGGCGTGAAGACCGCCGAAGCGACCCAGCTGCCGAATCCGGTCAAGGGGACCCCGAGCTGGCGTGGTCGTCCGCGGTCACGCATGTCCCAGAGCCGGACTGTACGGTCGGCGCTGGCGGTAGCCAGGACATTTCCGTCGGGACTGAAGCCGGTCCAGTACACAGCGCCGTTGTGGCCGGTCAGCGGTGTGGCCAGCGGGCTCTGCTGGGTGGAGAGCAGCCTGGTCAGCACATTCTGATCGTCTGGACGCAACTGGTGCGCGACGAGATCGAGCTGGGCCGCCAGCGAGGGATCGGACGCCTGCAGCCGGTCGGCTTCGGAGACGACCTGCAGGAACTGGGCTTCGTCGCGTTGCCGAATGGCTACCACTGCCGTTGATGCCGCGACAAGGGCGAAGACGACCACAGCAGCCATGGTGGCGCGCCGGGCCCAGCTGTTTCGGCGGTGTTGTCGTGAAGATGCCGCCAGGAATTCCTGGGCAGTGATCGTTACGTCAGCGGGGCCAGCTGTCTTCATCCACTGCGCAGCCGTCTCCAGGCGCGCACCTCGATAGAGCAAGGACGCGTCGCGTTCCTGGCTGTCCCAGGACGTCGAGTCCTCTTCAAGTCGTTGACGCAGGAGGTTTCCCGCCCGGTCCTGATCGAGCCAGCTTCGCAGCCGAGGCCAGGCTTGAAGCAGGGCTTCGTGCGTGATTTCGACCGATCGTTCGTCGAGCGTGACCAGCCGGGCTGCGGTCAGCATTTCCAGAGCCTTCTCCGCGGACGCGGGATCCTCGGCCTGGTCGACTAATTGCTGCCGGGTCGATCGCCTCCGCGTGTCGCGCATGTCCTCGTTGACTCGCACAAGTCGCAGGAGAATGGCGCGTGCGGCTGTTCGCCCTGGCTGATCCAGGTCGGCCCACACCCGTTCCGCGGTCGCCGCTACCGCACCCCGGATTCCGCGGGCTGCCTGGTACGCCTCGATCGTGAGCCTGCCAGGCTGGCGATGCTGCCAGGTCGCCAGCAACGCGTGCGACAGCAGGGGCAGAACTCCGGCGTCGTGGAGGCTTTCCGCCCAACCGGTGTGAGTGCGCACCGCACCAGCACTGACGTCGCGGACGATCAATTCGACGAGCCCTGGTTCCAGCTGCAGCCCCGCCGACTTCGCGGGGCCGGTGATGGCCTCGCGCAGCTCGCCGGTGGTCATAGGGCCGAGAACCTGCAGGTCGTTGCTCTGCGAGGCGGCCGTGAGTTCCGGGTATTCGAGGCAATGAACGAAAAAATCAGCTCGCAACCCGAGCAACACGACAGCAGGTCGCCCAGTGTCGGCTGAAGTGACAGTGCTGATGGCGTGAAGGGTGCGAACGAACAACCTTCGCTGGACCTCGTCCGTGCACAGGGTGAAGGTTTCCTCGAATTGGTCGACGACCAGCACAAGCTGAGTCATCGACCGCGCTTGGCGGTCGAGGTGCTCGGCGACGGCGACCTGAACCGCTGCCAGGAAATCTTCCTCGGTGCCATCAGCATCCTCTTGCCCCATGGCCGTGTCTTCGCCTGACCAAGCTCCAGCTTCTGTGCTGCGCCAATCAGACAAAAGCTTGACGGCATTCTCAAGCTCCGGCACACGTGCCATGAGTTCGCGGATCGGATTGTCCCGCGGAGTCATCGTGACGGCCGTCCAGTTGCCGCTCGATGCGCCGGCCGAAGGCGCCTCTTCCAGCCTCGGGAGCAGACCGGCGGCGATCAGCGACGACTTCCCGGCGCCTGACGCCCCGACCAGCATGACCATCCCGGCGCCTGCTTTGTTCGCCAACCTGGCGACAAGAGCGTCCGTGCCGCGACGGCGTCCGAAGAAAGAGCCAGCGTCCTCTTGCCTGAACGACGCCAGGCCCCGGTAAGGGCACGCACCCGAGTCTGTGGATCCGGGCTGCCCGGCAGTTCTGCTGTCAGGGCTGTCACCGGCCGCGGAAGTGCCGGGAATCGGGCTGTCGAGAGCCAGCTTCCACAGTTCTCGCCAGGCAACCAGGTCGTACAGCTCGGGCACGATCGGGGTGGGACGTATCTGGCGTGCCTGTCCGATCAGGATCTCCAGAACGACAGCCAGCGAGGCGAAGCGGGCAGGAACGTTCCGTCCACGTCGCCAGTCGCTTACCCGCTGCGCCGAAACTCTGACGGGACGACCCCGTTCATCGACCCGGCGCGCTCGCAGAACTGATTCGGTTACCCGCTTCAGCGGCGGATCGCCCGCTTCGGCGTAGAGCAGCGCGAAGCGCTCCGCGAACAGCCCACGCGGCTCAAAGCCCACCTCATCGCCCTCCCCAAGCTGATGTCGCCGCTGCGGCAAGAGGTGTGCCGTGAGTAGTTATGCGGCTACCCCTGCGAGGCGGAGATCCATACTCGTCACCGTGGCCCGAGAATGCAAGGTGATCCCTGACGGGCTGGTCGTTACGTATGTGGACCAGACATTCGAAGCGGGTTGGCCCTGAACGTCGTGTACGCGTGGCCTCGGCCTCTTCTGGTTCTGCCGGTCGAGCGTCGGCTGATGTGAGTTGCCGAGGAGTCCGGTGGCATGTGCGGCGAGGTGGTGAGGAAGGGCCTGATCGCGCAACCGCTGGGGACCGTTGAGGCCTCTGTGAACGTTCGACTGTCCGGACCGGAAAACCTGATTTGGCCTCTGACCTTGGTGTTATGGAGAGTGAGCGGACCTGGAAGATCCACTGAGCATCCAGCGGCAGCAGACTGGATCGGGAGACCGCGGCAGCGACGTCGAGCCCGCACCATGCGGTGGGCTTTCGTCAGCTCGTCCGGGCGCCGGGTTCGACGTTGCACGACCTGTCGAGGGGGCAGTTCGTGCAACGTCGAGGTGACACGAGAGGGGAGCGATCTGATAGCAGACAACAGCCGGGTCGGTCGTCCAGGAGGAGCGCGGGTTCGCAAAGCCGATGTCGTCGGGCAGCCTCCCTCGGACTGGGCTTCTCCGGCTACGGCCACTTCACGCTGAAGGCGGCCCGGCCCGTTTTGGTCATATCGACTGTGGACACGCAATCGTGAGGTCAGCAGCCGAGGTTCTATGCACCCGGATCCGGCTCGACGGTGATCTGCGTAGTGGTTCGCCAGCAGGCTTGTGCGGGCCGAAGTCGCAGCACCAGGCGTGGGGGCGGTTGCCTGCTCGGCTCAAGGATCTGCCGTGAACAACAGCGGGATGGCGAGAAGTCCGAGGTGCGGTGTCCCTGCCGGTGGCCCGGCTGATGATGTGGCTTCGCTCGGCCGGGCTGATCTCGCCAGGCACCCGTGCCGTCGCGGACGGCGCGGGATCGCCAGATCGTATTCGCGAGAGTCGACCCCAGCGGCTCCATGATCTGGCGAGGAAGAGGTGACGGGGCGCGACGGGTGTCCTTCGCCGGTGCCCGCGCAGCCCCGCCACCTCGCCTTGACTTTCGCGTCCCAGCCTGTCCGCACAACCACGCTGGGATCGGTGGTGATTTGGCGCAGAGTTGCCCGACTTACGTTGTGGGCTCGGGAAGTCGTCGCCGCTGGGGCTTATGTGTGCGGCTTTGCTGAGGTGCTGCCGGGGTGCTCGTTCTCCGGCATCAGAACGCGGTGCTGCGCCGACGGATCAACGGTCCGGCCCACAGACCGGTTCTGGCTGGCTGTGTTGTCGTCGCTGTTCCCGCGCCACCGCTGGCGCAGCGTCTTCCTGGTCACCCCGGGGACGCTGCTGAACTGGCACCGGAGGCTGATCGCCAGGAATCGGGACTGCAATGCTCGACGCCGACGCATCGGGCCAGTTGGGGCATCGGGTCACGCCTTCCGCGGCCGGGGGAATTTCGCATGCGGCGGGCGTCGACCCGGATCAGTGCCGCACCGGTCCGAGCTGGAGTGAGTTCCTCATCGCCCAGGCGGATCATCGCCGCGGATTTCTTCCACAGGGACACGATCACCGGCAGATGGGTGTATGCACTGGCGTTCCTCGAACATCGCACCCGCAAGCTCTGCGCGCCGCGGACTCCGTGGATGAATGCTCACTGCGAAAGAGCGATCGGGACCCTTCGCCGCCAGGTCCTCGACCACATCCCGGTCAGGAACGAGGCCCACGCCGGACGGGCCTTCACCGAGTACCAGGAGCCCTACAACAGGCATCGACCACACCAGTCCCGAAGCCAGCGACCACCCGCGGTCCAGGATCACCCCGGTGCCGTCCAAGACCCCGAAGGCCCTGAACTCGTGCGGACCTCGGTCCTCGCAGGATCCATCAACGAGTACGGCCACCCCGCCTGAGCCGCAGCGACGACTTCTCCAGCCCCACCCGGCGATCATCCCGCGGCGGTCGGCGCGAAGCCTCGGGCTCGCGTTCTCGCGCGGCAGGCTGCGGTCGCGGTGGGAATGGATGCTGGTGGCCGGGTCCTACCTGGTGATGTTCGCGCTGGGGTCCAGCCGAGCACCTGCGTGGCTTCGCTCCCGGGTCCGTCCAGACGGCGGGCGCCGCCGGTAGTCAGGTCCGCCACGATCAGCTGGTGGGCGTTGCTGTCCGCGTACGCCGCGGCGAGCGCGCCTGGCGTCGGTGACGGGACGAAGGGGGTGCCGCCGGCGGGTTCGCGGATGCCGCTGTCGCCGCCCAGCGCGATCGGCAGCGTCCGGGAGCTGCGTTGCTGCCCGGTGACCGGGTCGGACAGTGTGACGGTGTGGTCGTAGCTGTCCTCGTCGCCGGTGTGCGAGACGACCACGAGCGCGCAGGTTCCTGGCTGGAAGAACCACGCGTTGTCGCCGGGGCCCAGCGGCACTTCGGTGGTGCGCGACAGGTCGGAGGCGAGAAAGGCGAGGGTGCCCAGCAGAACGGCGGTTCGGCGGCATGACATGAAACGATCATCGAGGGATCCGGCGCGGTTCAGGAACAGCGGAAATGCCGACGGGCTGCGGAGTTGTTCTTCGGCAGCGCCGTGAAGGAGAAGTCTTGCTTGCGCCGCTTATAACGAGGTTCACCCACGGAGGGCCGGCTCGGGCCAGTCGACGGTCGTAAGGTGACTGGGCGGAGTAGCTGCGAAAGCTGCACATCAAAGATGTAAAAGGGCGGGCATGGGTGACCTCTCTGGCGTCAAGAATCATGATTTGCTGATTCGGCAAAGTTCTTTGCGGGCCGTGTGAACCTGGTCGATCCTGCATTGACAGGCAAGACCGGTACGACGGAAGGCGGGCCATGACCGATCAGGCTCCCACGGCGCGCGGCGAGCGCATCAGCATGGAGGGTGCGGCCACTCTGCTGACCGTGACGAAGACGACGGGCATCGGCGCCATGACGGGGGCGGTGAACGGTGCCGCGTATGGCGAATCCACGAGCGAACAAACGGAGTTGGCGGACGGACGCCTTACGTACACCATGTTTCATCAGTTCCTGGATCACGACGGATCAAGGCTGCATACGATCGACCGGGCCGTCCTGGGTCCAGGTGCCGATGGCGAATCGTCGACGTTGGAAGTGGAGTACACGGTTGTTGAGGCGACGGGCCGGTTCGAAGGCTGCAGCGGAACGTTCCGCAGCCGCGGCTGGCTGAAGACGCCGCCTGACGATGGCGCGTCGGCTCAGCAGAGTGTCGGCGCCGTGCGGTTCGAGGGGGAAATCCGCCGTGGGCGACCTGCCCGTCAGCAGGCTAAAAGGGACTTTCTGGCACCGTGAAGGGCGCGATGCGCGTTGAGCGATGCAGGCGGAAGCGGTAGGTACATTGTACTCACCGCCAGATCCGAACTCGCCGACCGCATGCTGATCCTGAGCGAGCGGCATCTGCGCGCCGTGCTTGCCGAGTACGTCCGGCACTGCAACGGTCGACGGCCGCACCGGTCCCGGTAGCCAGTGAACGCCAGGCGTCCGCGGTTCGGCCGGACCGGGCGTCAGAATCGCTCAGCCCCAGTGGACTTCGGATCCAAACGCCTCGGAAATAGCCCGTGCAGCGGAGCGAATAGCCAGGTGAATTCACCTTCGACCATCCATGCAAGCATTTCGGAAGCTATTGCGTCCGAGTTGGGCTTAAAATAGTAGATCCCTTGCTATCTGGGTTGCAAGAAATAGTCCCGCGGACCGGCCGGATGGGAGTCTTGCATGAGTGTCCACTGTGGAGTATCTGGGCCATTCGCCGATCAGATCGCGGACGTTTTGAGTGTGTCCTCGCGGCCGGGCAGGGGCTCGCACGACCGGGCAGGTCGGATTGTTTCGCCGTAACGACGGTGCCGTCGCGGCACTTTGACTGGTGCCTGACCAGCAGCATCTTCGCTGGCCAGGCACCAGTTTTCGGTCTTCTTCCCTGCACGGTTCGCCCATGGCCAGGCGCGGATCCGTGACGGTTAGCCGCGGCTTGCAGGTCTGTCGCCCAGTCGCGGGCAAGCGCCCGGGATCATGTGCTCGGGGTCAGTGGTTCTTCTGGTCGGCCCACCACTTCTGCCCGGCCTCAGGCAGCGTCTGGATCGGGTCGTAGTACGGGTACTTCCGCTGCAACGCCTCCGGGTCCTCGTGCTCGATCCCGGTCCGGTAGTTCTTGGTCCAGTACGAAATCCCCAGATCACGGTCGTACTCCGCCAACTGGTGCACCCACCGCTTCCCCACATAGGGAACGTCGCACACGATCCGCGGCGTAGCATACCCCGGCAAATACCCCATGATCGAATGCTGCAATTCCTGCGCCTCGTGCACAGAAACCCGCCAGTGCTCCGCATTGGGAATCATGTCGCACATGTAAAAGTAGTAAGGCAGAATATTAGCCTCACCCTGCAAAGCGAAACAAAGATCCAACAGCGCAGCCGGAGTAGCATTAACCCCGCGCATCAGCACGCCCTGGTTCCGCACGTCCCGCACCCCGACCTGCAACGCCGTCCGCGCCGCTTCCGCGACCAGTGGGGTCACCGACTGCGCGTGGTTCACGTGCGTGTGAATAGCCAGGTTCACCCCGCGCGCCTGGGCTGTCAGGGCGACTCGCTGCAGGCCCTCGGTCACCTTCGGCTGCAGCCAGTGCTGCGGCAGCGCCGCGAGCGCCTTCGTGGCGAGGCGGATGTCTCGCACGGTCTCGATGTCCATCAGCCGCATCAGGAAGGACTCCAGTTGCGGCCACGGCACGTTGGCCACGTCGCCGCCGGAGACCACTACGTCGCGGACGCCGGGGGTGCGCTTGAGGTAGTCGATCATCGCGTCCTGCCGGTCGACCGGCTTGAGCGCGAGCTTGTGCTTCTCGACCTGTTCGGTCGAGTTGCCGACGAGGTCCATCCGGGTGCAGTGCCCGCAGTACTGCGGGCAGGTCGAGATCATCTCGGCCAGCACCTTCGTGGGATAGCGGTGGGTGAGCCCCTCGACCACCCACATCTCGGCCTCGTGCAGCGAGTCGCGTTCGGCGTGCGGGTGGCTCGGCCACCGCTCGTCCCGGTCGCTGCGCACGGGGAGCATGTAGCGGCGGATCGGGTCGGCGTAGAACGCCTCGGTCACCTTCGCCGGGTCGGTGCCCGCGTGCGGGGCCATCGTGTTGATCATCTGCGGCGGCAGCAGCATCGACATCGTGGCCATCTCGCGCTGGTCGGCGAGCAGGTCCTCGTAGAACCGGTCCTCGAGCAGATCGCCCATCAGGGCGCGCAGCTGCTTGGCGTTGCGCACGCAGTGCACGCGCTGCCACTGGGCGTCCCGCCACTCTGCTTCGGTGACGTCGCGCCAGCCGGGGAAGCGGCGCCAGTCGGGTTCCACCAGCTCGGCGCGGGCGTACTCGTACGGCTGGTCGAAGGCGGCGGCAGTCGGCACAGGTTCCTGGATCGCAGTCATCTGTACTCCAAGTCGTCGGGAACGCGTGAAAATATCCTGCCATAACGTTAGTCGACCGTAAATCTTGCTGCACGATGACCCGGTCTGCCCTGCTCGGAAGACCAGGCGGGAGACTCGGCGGGTGAACGACAGCACCACGCTCCTGCTCGGCGGCCGCGTCGACACCCCGACCTCCCCGGACGCCACCGCGATGGCGGTCTCCGGCGGCACCGTCGTGTGGGTCGGCCAGGACGCCCCGGCCCGCGCGCTGCACCCGGACGCCGAGGTGGTCGACCTGGGCGGGGCGTTCGTCGCGCCGGCGTTCGTGGACGCCCACGTGCACGCGACCTCCACCGGGCTGCACCTCACCGGCCTCGACCTGACCGCCGTCCGCAGCTCCGCCGACCTGCTCGCCGCGGTGCGCGGCGCCGTCGTTCCCGGGCAGGTCCTGCTCGCGCACGGCTGGGACGAGTCGTCCTGGACCGATCAGCGGCTGCCGAGCCGCGCCGAACTCGACGCGGCCGCCGGGGACACGCCCGTGTACTTGAGCCGCGTCGACGTCCACTCCGCACTGGTCTCGAGCGCGCTGGCGAAACTCGCGCCGGGCGTCGAATCCGCCGCCGGATGGTCCGCGGACGGCCCGCTCACCCGCGCCGCCCACCACCTCGTCCGCGGAGCGGCCCGGGACGCGGTCACCCGGCCGCAGCGCCAGACAGCCCAGCGCGCGTTCCTCGCGACGGCCGCCGCGCGCGGGATCGTGTCGGTGCACGAATGCGCGGGCCCGGACATCTCCGGCGAGGAAGACTTCGCCGACCTCCTGGCGCTGGCCAGTCCGGAACTGCCCGAGGTCGTCGGCTACTGGGGAGAGCTGAACGCCCTCGACACCGCCCGTCGCCTCGGCGCGCACGGCGTCGCCGGAGACCTTTTCGTGGACGGAGCCCTCGGCTCCCGCACCGCCGCGCTCACCGCGCCGTACTCCGACGAGCCCGGCACCTCCGGCTCCCTCTACGCCGACGCGGCGGTCATCGCCGACCATCTCGTCGCCTGTACCGAAGCCGGGCTGCAGGCGGGCTTCCACGTCATCGGCGACGCGGCGGTCGGCGAGGTCATCGAGGGGTTCCGACTCGCTGAGAAGCAGATCGGCCAGCGTCCCCTCGCCGCGCGGCACCACCGGCTGGAGCACCTGGAGATGGTCACCGCGGACCAGGCGCGACAACTCGCCGGATGGGGCGTCGTCGCCTCCGTGCAGCCGCTGTTCGACGAAGCCTGGGGTGGCGACTCCGGCATGTACTCCGAACGCCTCGGCGCCCGCGCCGCAGCACTGAACCCCTTCGCGCAGCTCGCCGCGGAAGGAGTCGTGCTCGCCTTCGGCAGCGACGCTCCGGTGACCGCGGTCGACCCGTGGGCGGCGGTCCGCGCGGCCGTGCACCACCACACTCCCGAAGCACGGCTCTCCGCGCGCGCCGCGTTCACCGCGCACACGCGCGCCGGGCACCGCGCGGCAGGCGTCAACGACGGCGTGACCGGCAGCCTCGTCCCCGGCGCGCCCGCGCACTACGCGATCTGGGACGCGGCCGACCTCGTCGTCGCCACGGCCGACAGCCGCGTGCAGCGCTGGTCCACCGACCCGCGTTCGGGCGTGCCGCCGCTGCCGAGGCTGGAGCCGGGCGCGCCGCTGCCGCGCTGCCTGCGCACGGTCCGCGGCGGGACGGTCATCTACGACGAGTTCACACCGGCCGCTTAGAGTTCCGGGTGTGGCAGTGAGCGTGGCGGACGCCGATTCGGGCGTTCCGCACAAGACCAAGCGAAAGCGGGCGTGGAAGCCCTGGCTCGCGCGCGTCCTGGCGACGGCGGCGACGGGCTACGGCTACTACCTCAGCTTCGCGCCGCGCCCGCTGTGGTGGCTGGCCCCGATCGCGTTCGCCGCGTTCGCGCTGGTCCTTCGTGGACGGTCGTTCCGCGGCGCGTTCGGGTACGGCTTCGTGTTCGGCATGGCGTTCTTCGTGCCGCTGCTGGTGTGGCTGCAGGACTTCCTCGGCCGCGACTTCGGGCCGCTGCCGTGGCTGGCGCTGTCCTTCGCGCTGTCGCTCTACTTCGGACTCGCCGGCTGGCTGATCCGGGTCGTGGCGCGGCTGCCGCTGGCGCCGCTCTGGGGCGCTCTGGTGTTCATCGCGCTCGAGACGCCGCGCACGTGGTTCCCGCTCGGCGGGTTCCCGTGGGGCCGCGTCGCGTTCAGCCAACCCGAGGGCGCGTTCCTGTCGCTGGCGTCGGTCGGCGGCGCGCCGCTGGTCGGTTTCGCGGTCGTGCTCACCGGTTTCGGCCTCGCAGCCGTAGTAAGCAGGCTGTGGCGCACGCGCACAGCCTGGGACCGCGCACTGGTGTGGCCTGCCGTGTTCACGGTCCTTCCGGCCGCGGCCGGGCTCGCAGTGTGGCCGACGATCGGCACCGAGGCGCAGAACGGTTCGCTCACCGTCGCCTCTGTGCAGGGCAACGCGCCGGACATCGGCCTGGCCTTGCAGGGACAGCGCGGAGTGCTGCGCGCCAACGCCCTCGCCGAGAGTTCCCGCCTGCTGCAGAAGGTCCAATCAGGACAGGCACCGAAGCCGGATCTGCTGCTGTGGCCGGAAACCTCGACCCCGCTCGACGGCGACGACCCGGGCGTCGACCAGATGCTGTCGGCCTTCGGGACCCCCGGCATCATCGGTGCGCTCGTGCGCACGCCGGACGGTGCCGCGGAGAACTCCGCCGTCGTCTGGGATCCGAACACCGGACCGGGTCAGCGTTACGTGAAGCAGGATCTGGTGCCGTTCGGCGAGTATGTGCCCGCCCGTGCCGTCGCGCGGCTGGTGACGCCGTTCATCGACGACACTCGCGACATGCGTCCCGGCGACGGCTCCAACGCCGCGCTGTCGGTCGCGGGAGCCAAGATCGGCGTGTTCATCTGCTACGAATCGGCGTTCGACGGCCCCGCCCGCGACGCGACGAACGCGGGCGGCGAACTGCTCGTCGTGCCGACGAACAACGCGTGGTACGGGCCGGGGGAGATGAGCTACCAGCAGCTGGCGATGGCGCGGCTGCGCGCGGTCGAACACGGGCGCGCGGTCGTGGTGTCGGCGGTGTCCGGGGTGAGCGCGTTCGTCGCCCCCGACGGGACGATCACCAGCTCCACCGGGCTTTTCACGGCGGATGCCCTGGTCGGGCGCGTGCCGCTGCGCACGCAGACTACGCTGTCGGATCGAATCGGTGCGTGGACGGAGTACGGACTGCTGGCGTTGGCGATCGCGGGTGTCGCCGGCGGGTTCGTGCTCCGTTTTCGCACCCGGCGCGGTACCGGCAAGACAGTGACAACGGGGACCACAGCAGGGGAAGCGGCGGGCTGACTCGCCGGATGCGGAGGAGACGGATGGCGCAGGCGCCGCGGGGGGCCGAAACGATCGAACCGGTGCTGGTGGTGATCCCGACCTACAACGAGCGGGAGAACCTCGGCCCGGTGCTGGACCGGCTCCACAAGGCACTCCCGGACGTCGACGTGCTCGTCGTCGACGACGGCAGCCCGGACGGCACCGGCGAGCTGGCCGACGAGCGCGCGGCCGGGGACAAGCGGGTGCATGTGCTGCACCGCACCGCGAAGGAAGGCCTCGGCAAGGCTTACATCGCCGGGTTCCATTGGGGGATGGAGCGCGGCTACGCGACGTTCGTGGAGATGGACGCCGACGGTTCGCACGCGCCGGAGGACCTGCCGCGGCTGCTGGACGCGGTCGGCGACGCGGACCTGTCGATCGGGTCCCGGTACGTGCCGGGCGGAAGCACGGTGAACTGGCCGCTGCGCCGGACGCTGCTCTCGCGCGGGGCGAACCTGTACTCGCGGATCGCGCTGGGGATCAAGGTGGCGGACATGACCGCCGGGTTCCGCGCGTACCGCCGTCCGGTGCTGGAGAAGCTGGCGCTGAACGAGGTCGCCTCGCACGGCTACTGCTTCCAGATCGACCTCACGCGCCGCACCGCGGACGCCGGGTTCGACATCGTCGAGGTGCCGATCACCTTCACCGACCGGGAGATCGGCGTGTCGAAGATGAGCGGCGGCATCATGTCCGAGGCGTTCTTCCGGGTCGCGGAGTGGGGCGTGCAGCGCCGCCTGGCCCAGCTGAAGAAGCTGCTGGGCCGAGGCTGAAAGGCCGCTAGTTCAGGACGCGGTAGGTGAGGTGTTCGGCGCCCGGCGTCGACACCGCACCTAGCGCTTCCAGGCGCAGCGGTCCGGGATTTCCCTTGGGGAACAACGGGGTTCCGTCGCCGAGGACGATCGGCGCGAGGTGGATCCGCAGCACGTCCGCCAAACCGGCGTGCAGGACCTGCGACGCGATCGACCCGCCGCCGCCCACGGTGACGTCCTTTCCGGCCGCGGCCGCGCGAGCCTGCTCGACCGCGCTCTCGAGGCCGTCGGTGACGAACCGGAACCGCTCGCCCAGCCGCACATTTTCGGGCCGGGCGTGGGTGACGACGAACACCGGCGGCGCGGGGATCCGGTCCTCGCCCTCGCCGTAGCCGTCCTCGTCGGCCCAGCCGTTCGGGCCGTCCACGACGTCGAACATGGCGCGGCCCATGACCACCGCTCCGGTGTCGGTGAACGACCGGTGCAGTATTTCCGAGTCGCGCGGCGTCGGGTCGGACACCCACGCGTGCAGCGGTTCTCCGCCGATCCCGAGTCCGTGCTCGGGACCGGCTCCCGGGGCGGTGACGTAGCCGTCGAGCGACATCGAGATGTCCACGACCACCCGGGTCGCTCCCGGCCGGTCCGCGTCGCGCGCGAGTTCGTCGAGCCGGTCCATCGAATCGCGGATCCCGCGTTCCATCCCGCTCGCGACCATGGCGTCGCGCGCCTCGACGCTCGGGAAGACCGATCGGGTCCGCAGCCGCGTCCGGCCGCCGAGGTCTTCGAAGACGAGCGTTTCCAGGCTGACGTTGCCCGGCGCGCCCTCGTATTCGAAGGTCTGGACTATCCGCTCGGCTCTCTCCACCGCGTGGAAGACGCCGTGGAACACGTGCTCGCTGCCGTCGACGGCGCGATGCACGTAGCGGTACGCCCCGCCGGAGTGCGCGTCGTACTCCACGATGCGCATCTCGACGTCGCGCGGACCGAGCCAGCGGGTGACCAGGTCGGGGTCGGTGCAGGCGCGGAACAGCTGGGCGGGCGTCGCGTCGAACTCGCGGACGACCTCGATGAACGGGCTGCCGGGCTGGGCGGTGACGGTGGTCGGGTTCATGTGCCTTGCTCCTTGGTCTCTTCGAGAACGCTGTCGAGGCGGCGGAACTCGCGTTCGCGGGTCAGCCGGTAGGCGTCGATCCAGCTGGTCAGTTCTTCGAGGGCGGCGGCGTTGAGGTGGCACGGGCGGCGCTGGCCGTCGCGGCTGCGCGTGATGAGCCCGGCCGCCTCCAACACCTGGACGTGCCGCGACACGGCCTGCTTCGTCACCGGAAACGGCTCGGCCAGCTCGTTCACCGTCGCCTCGCCGCGCGACAGCCGGGCGATCAGCGCCCGCCGGATCGGGTCGCCCAGCGCGGTGAACGCCCGGTCCAGCCGGTCCTCGCGTTCGTCAACGGTCATCTTTATCAACCGATCTCTTTATCAAGCAGTACGTTGACACTAGATCGGTGGCGTCCGGAGGGCAAGGGGCGGAGCGGGATTCAGCGGACCTTGCGCACCGAGGTCGTCTCGACATCGGCTGCCGCGCCGCTCGCGGCGACCGGCTTGAGCGGCGGGATCGGCTGCCCGGCCTCGTCGACCAGCACGGAGTGGTCTTCGCCGGGGGAGAAGGCGTGCCGTTCGCCCCACTGCCGGAGCGCGACGACGACGGTGAACAGATCGCGCCCGGCCGAGGTCAGCGAGTAGACCTGCCGTTTGCCGGACTCCGCGGTCTGCCGGTCGAGGACGCCGCGTTCGACCAGGCGGCGCAGCCGGTCGGTGAGGATGTTGCGGGCGATGCCGGTGCGCTGCTGGAAGTCGGTGAACGCGCGCGCGCCGTCCATCGCGTCGCGCACGATCAGCAGGCTCCACCGGTCGCCGACGAGGTCCAGGGTGCGGGCCACCGGACACGACGGGTCGGTCCAGGCCGGGTTCTCGCCCACGATCGCACGCCTCCTTGATGAGTTGCTCTTTGAAACCATTCTGCCGTACGGTGCGATCAGTTGCAATTCGCTACTGATTGGGGGAGCCATGGGCCTCACCACGGGCCGCCGGACGGTGTTCGCCGCGGTGTGCGCGGTCGCCGTCGCGAGCATTTACGCCGCTCAGCCGGTTCTGGCGCAGATCGGCCAGGACCTGGGCGTGCCGGACGCCGGACTGGGCTGGATCGTCGCCGCCGGACAGCTCGGCTACCTGGCCGGACTCGCCGTGCTGGTCCCGCTCGGCGATCTGGTCGACCGGCGCAAGCTCATCGCCGGGCACCTGCTGCTGACCGCCGTCGGCGCGGTACTCGCCGCAGCCGCCGGCCAAACCTGGCTGCTGCTGACGGGATTGGTGCTCGCGGGCCTGTTCGCGGTCGTCGTGCAGACGACAGTCGCCTACGCCGCCGCACTGTCCACGCCCGAGGAACGCGGCCGCACGCTCGGCGTCGTGACCTCCGGCGTCGTCATCGGCATTCTCGGCGCACGCGTCGCCGCCGGTGCGCTGGCGGAATTGTGGGGTTGGCGCAGCGTCTATGCCGCGCTCGCGGTGCTGCTGGTGGCGCTCGCCGGTCTCGTGCTGAAGACCATGCCGCCGGATCCGCGCCGCGACGGCACCACCTACCGGGAGGTGCTGACTTCTCTCGGCGGCCTGTTCCGCGAGCCGTTGTTCCTCTCGCGGGGGTTGATCGCCTTCTTCCTGTTCGCCTCGTTCGGCGCGCTGTGGAGCGGTCTGTCGCTGCCGCTCGCGACAGCTCCGTGGAACCTGAGCACCGCGGAGATCGGCCTGTTCGGATTGGTCGGCTTGGCAGGCGCGCTGGGCGCCGCCCGTGCGGGACGTTGGGCCGACGGGGGACGCGCGAGCCTCGTCACAGGCGGAGCGCTGGTCCTGCTGGCGGTGTCGTGGCTGGCGGTCGGGCAGCCGTCGCTGTGGCTGCTGGGCCTGGGAGTGCTGGTGCTCGATTTCGCCGTGCAGGCGGTGCATGTCAGCAATCAGCATCTGCTGACCGCGGCGCATCCGGACCGCACCAGCAGCGTCATCGGCGGCTACATGATCTTCTACTCGCTCGGCTCCGCCCTGGGCGCGGCCACGACGACTACTGCGTTCGCGGCGGCGGGCTGGACCGGTTCCAGCGTCCTGGGCGCGGCGTTCGCCGGGTGCGCGTTCGCGGTGTGGGCCTTGGCTAGGGCCGGTGCTCGGCGGCTGTCGCTGCGAACGCCTTGACCAGCGCGGTTTCCCCGGCACCGCGCCACATCAGTCCCACTGGGCGGGCGGGGTGTCGCGGAACGGCACGAAAGCGATGCCCGGCCGCGCGAAGTACTCCTCGGCGTGCGCGGCGAGCGGGCAGATTCCTTCGCCCGCGCCGATGACCAGCAGAAGTTCCTGGAAGGTGCGATAGGTGCGCCCGCGGGTGATCGGGACACCCGCGGGCGTCGTCCACGGTTCGGGCGGCTCCCGCCAGTAGGCGGGCGGCGGGTGCGCGGCGCGCAGGACCGTGTCGCGGCCGAGGTCTTCCAAGGTAACGAACTCCCGGCGGGCGAACGGATGCCCGGACGCGACCGCGAGCACTCACTTGGCCGCTTCCGCGCGTCCGTGAGGGGAACCCTGAGGGACTCAGAGTCCCTCAGGGTTCCCCTCACGGACAGCAAACCCTGTGCCGGCGTCGCCAACCCCACGACCAGGACAAGCACGCGTCGAACCGCACCCACAGCGCCGCTTTAAGTCCCTGGCATTGCGCGGAACGGCCCCCGCGGGGGGAGGTCGCGGGGGCCGTTCCTGTTCGGTGGTGGGAGCCAGCTACTGGCCGAGGCTCAAGCGGACCGGCTGGTCCGGCGTCCCTTGAGCTCGGCGAGACGTTCGTTCAGCAGGTCCTCGAGCTCGGGGATGGAGCGGCGCTCCAGCAGCATGTCCCAGTGGGTCCTGGGGGGCTTGACCTTTTTTTGCTCGGGCTGCCCGCCGTCGACGATCTCGGATTCGCTGCCGTGCAGGCGGCACTCCCACACCGTCGGGATCTCGGCGTCGTCGGAGAACGGCACCTCGAACTCGTGGTTCTTGGGGCAGGAGTAGCGCACGGTACGGCGCGGAGCGAGGTCGTGATTGCGGTCGGTCTCGTAGCTGACCGCTCCCAGCCGGCTTCCACGGAGAACACGGTCGGCCATAGTGGGATTCCTTTCAGTCAGCTCCGGGTGGAGCCAGGGTGATGCTCACCCTATGCAACGAACGAGGCATCCGGGGGATTCCCGGCACGCCATGTCGCTGCTCACGATGAGCTGCGTCACCCGTGGTCTTCAGCTTCCTCCAGAGGGAGTCCTTTCGCCCTCTGACGTGACGCGGATACCGCCTTCTTAGTGCGGATATCCCCCAGTCGGGCTAGTTAGGTTAGCGTTAGGACAACCGTAACTGACCGTACTGGGCGACAGCGGGTCCCAGATCCCCCGAGCGGAAGTGGCGACGGCACAGTACCTGATAACGGACCGTGACCGTTTCGGCATCAGACCGTGCTGAAGCTGAAGGTTCAACTACGGAGTGTTCGGTATCTGCCACCACAACGGTGTCTCCGTCACGGAGAATCACGTCGTCCCGGACCCGCGCGTTGAACCGGCCGGGCAGCCCGCACCAGCAGAGCACCTCGACCTGGACCGGCTGCAGTTCGTCGGCGAGTTCGAACAGCCGGGCGGCCCCGGGGAACAGCCGGCTGCGGAAGTCGGTCGCGATGCCGAAGCAGTACCCGTCGATGCCCGCCTCGTCGGCGAGTTCGGCCAGCTGGTCGACCTGTGCGGGGGAGAGGAACTGCGCCTCGTCCACGATCACGTAATCGACGTGCTGCCCGCGCGCCCACTGCTCGCGCACCAGGTCCCGGATGTCGGTGCCGGTCGCGACCTCGGTCGCCCGCCGCGCGATGCCGATCCGGCTGGTGATCTGCGGCGCGCCGGACCGGTCGTGGCGGACCAGCACGAGGCCGCGGCGGCCCTGGCGCGCGTGGTTGTGGTCGATCTGCAGCGCGAGCGTCGACTTCCCGCAGTCCATCGGTCCGTAGCAGAACTTCAGCCGTCCCCGCGGGGGACCGTTGCGCCGGGCCCCGGCGGGCGGGGCCGCGGAAAGCGCGTCGGTGGGGTCCTCGAGAACAACGTCGTCTGCAGCGGTCACGACGACCGACCCTATCTGGGCCTCACAGCACCTCCGGCGGACGGTTGCCGGCGGCCGCGATCGCGCGCCGCACCGGCACCAGCGCGACGAAGACGAACCCGAGCACGAAGAACACCACGAGCGCGATGATCGCCAGCCGGAACGACCCGGTCGCCTGCCCGACGCCGGCGAACACCAGCGGCCCCAGCCACGACGTGCCCTTCTCGCCCACGACGTAGAGCGAGTAGTACTGCGCGTCCTTCCCGGCCGGGATCATCTGGCTGAACAACGACCTGGCCAGCGCGTTCGTCCCGCCCAGCACCAGCCCGATGCCGATCGCCACCGCGAAGAACTGCAACGGCTGCCGCGGCTGCACGAAGTACGCCCCGCCGAGCACCACAACCCAGAGCACGAGACTGACCAGGATCGTCCGCTTCGCGCCGAGGCGTCGCGCGAGCAGACCGTGCAGGACGCCGCCCGCGTAGGCGAGGAACTGGATCACCAGCACCGTGATGATCAACACTTCGTCGGAGAACCGCAGCTCGTCCTTCCCGTATTGCGCCGAGACCGTGACGACGGTGTTGATTCCGTCCGCGAAGAGCAGGTAACTGCCGAGGAAGGCGAGCGTGAGCGGATACGCCTTCGCCTCGCCGAGCGTCTGGCGCAGTTCGCGGAACCCCGACCGCAGCACCGAAACCCCGCGTTCGGCCGCGGCCGGCACGTGGACGCGGGGGAGTCGCCGCAGCGTCGGGACAGTGAAGACGGCCCACCAGATCCCCGAGGTGAGGAAGCAGATCCGCACCGCCAGGCCGGTGTCGATGCCGAGGGACTCGCGGCTGAGGTAGAAGGCGAGCTGCAGCGCGAGCGCGAGCCCGCCGCCGAGATAGCCGAACGCCCAGCCCTTGGCCGAAACGTCGTCGCGCTCGTCCGGCGTCGCGATGTCCACCAGGAACGAGTAGTAGACGACCAGCGAACCGCCGTAGCCGATGTTCGCGACGATGAACAGCGCCGCGCCCAGCTGCCAGTCCGAACCGGCCATGAAGAACATCAGCGCCGACGCCACCGCGCCCAGCACCGCGAACCCGCCGAGGATCTTGCGCTTGTTGCGGCTTCGGTCGGCCACCGCGCCCGCGATAGGCAGCACCAGAACCTGCACCACGGTCGCCACCGACAGCAGGTAGCCCCACAGCGAACCGGCCGGGAAGTGGAGGCCGAACAGCGACACGTCGCAGTGGTTCAGCTTGTCGTCCGCTCCGGACGCGTTGAGACAAGCCCTGTCCCCGTTAAGGGTGATGTTCTGCTTCGCGTCCGCGGCCGCGACAGTGCTCATATACAGCGCGCCGAACACCGTCGTGACCGACGAATAGAACGGCGAGTTGGCCCAGTCGTAGAAGTACCAGCCCCACCGTTCCCGCTTGCTGTCCCGGGTCTCGGCCAGCGTCATCCACGGCTCCTCGTTCGGTCATGAATCTCCAGGTCGCGCCGGACATTACTGGCGCGGGCCCGCCCGGTACCGCCGAAGGGGGCAAACCGTGTCCGGTTCGTCGCTTCCGGTTTCCGCCACGCCGCGCGCCGGAACCCGCGACACGCCGCGCCGGGCGTGTCGCTGCCGGGATATCCGGGCGTGTCATGTGAGACTGCTGAGCGTGGTGTGACTCTTGTGGTCGATGGGTCGCGTGCTTAGTGTGCGTGGCATGACCAACCGCGTTCGCACTGCCAGACGGGCCGCCGCCAGAGCCTTGCTGCTCGTGGTCGCCGTCCTCGGCATGGAACTCGTCGTCACCGGAGCCGCCTCCGCGGACCCCGCCTCGGACACCTGGGCCAAGCTCCGCATGTGCGAGTCGAGCGGCCGCTACTCGATCAACACCGGCAACGGCTACTTCGGCGCCTACCAGTTCGACCTCCCCACCTGGCGCAGCGTCGGCGGCCAGGGCCGCCCCGACCAGGCCGCCCCCCGCGAGCAGGACTACCGCGCGCTGTACCTGTACCGGATGCGCGGCTGGCAGCCCTGGGAATGCGGCGGCATGCTCGGCCTGTCCAACGACGGCGACGCCCGCAGCAAGCGCGTCCCATCCTGGGAAG
>NZ_PQIA01000032.1 GCF_003385235.1 Amycolatopsis circi
AGCCCGATGACCGAGCTTTCCCCGCCCCCGGTGCTGCCCCGCGCGGCCCGCGTCGCCACCTGGATCGTGTTCGCCCTGTGCGGCTTCGCGGTCGGCATGTGGGTGGTGCACATCCCGGTGATCGAGCGCGCGACCGGCGTCTCGCACACCGCGCTCGGGGCGTTGCTGCTGGTGCTCGGCGGTTCGGCGCTGATCGGGATGCAGGTCACCGGGCCGCTCGCGGACCGGTTCGGGCATCCCCGGGTGGTGTCCGTCGCGGGGGTGCTGGTCGGGGTCGCGGTCGTGTTGCCGGGGCTCGCGGCGAACTGGTGGACGCTCGGGCTGGCGCTCGCGGCGTTCGGGTTTTTCAACGGGTCCCTCGACGTCGCGATGAACGCGCACGCGGTGGTCGTCGAACGCGCTTATCCGCGGCCGATCATGGCGGCATTTCACGCGATGTGGTCGATCGGCGGGGCGATCGCGGCGGTCGTCGGAGCGGCGGTGCTCGGTGCGGGCGTGCCGACGCTCGTGTCGCTCGGCGGCACCGGGGCGCTGTGCATCGTGGTTTCGCTGCTGGTCCGCCGGTACCTGCTCGACTCGTCCCACGAAGCTGCCAAGGCAACTGAGGAGGAAGCCAAACCGACTCGTACGCCGACGCGCGTGGTGTGGCTCCTGGGTCTGCTGGCGTTCGCGCTGATGCTGTCCGAAGGCGTCGCGAACGACTGGGCCGCGCTGTATCTCCGAGACGGGCTGGGGACGTCCGAAAGCACCGCCGCTTTGGCGTACGGCTCGTTCGCGGTGGCAATGACGGTCGGTCGATTCGCGACCGACCGGGTAGCCGCGCTGGCCGGTCCGGTCGCCGTGGTGCGTTACGGCAGCGGGTTGGCGGCGCTGGGGCTGGCGATCGCGTCGCTGGCGCCGTGGGTGCCGTTGTCGTTGTGCGGCTGGGCGTTGTTCGGGCTCGGGCTGTCCGGTGGCGTCCCGCAGTTGTTCACCGCGGCGGGCAACCTGGACAAACGCGCGTCGGGGGCGTTGATGGCGCGGGTGGTCGGCGTCGGGTACGTCGGGCTGCTGGCCGGTCCGGCGATCATCGGCGGCCTGGCGCACTGGGTGCCGTTGAACGTCGCGTTCCTGCTGCCGCTCGCGTTGTGCGTGGTGGCGGTGGTGTTCGCGCCCGCGATGAAGCCCCGCGGCTGAGTCAGCGGCCGCAAGCCTGGGGCCGCAACGTCTGGCCTCCGCCGGAAAGCGTGACCGTCCCGGACGCCCCGCCGCCGCCTGCCGCGATCACCGTGCAGACGATCTGCGAGACGGCATTGGGAGACAATTCCCGGACGTTGAACCCGATCGCCGCGTCGCTCACCCCGATCGCGATCGGTTCGAACGACGGCGGAAGCTCCGTCGTGTAACCGCCGGCCCGTTCGTCCTCGTCCGGTCCCTGCTCCAGCACCCGGACCCGATCCGCGGCCACGTCGCCGACCCCGCTGCGCGCCACCGGCACGACATTTCCGTTCAGCACGAAGTACACCGTCGCCGGGTAGCCGCTGTTTCCGTTCGGCGGCCCGCTCGGCGCGTTCTCGCCGGGGATCACGCCGCTGGGCCGCACCCCGCAACCGCTCGCCAGCACCAAGACCGCGACCAGCGTCAGCAACCGTTTCACTGCTGCACCTCCCGCGGCAGCCACAACGTGAACGCCGCACCGCCTCCGGGCCGGTTGCCCGCGGTCAGCTCCCCGTGATGCAACCGCGCGTTCTCCCACGCGATCGCGAGCCCGAGCCCGCTTCCTTCCGACCGGCTGCGAGCGGTGTCCGCCTTGTAGAACCGGGAAAACACGTGCGGAAGCACCTCATCGTCCAGCCCGAGGCCGGAGTCTTCGACGGAAAGCGTGATCCCCGCCTGGTCGCCCCGCAACCGGACCGTTACCGGCTCCGCGCCGTGCCGCAAGGCGTTCCCCACCAGGTTGGCCACGATCACGTCAAGCCGGCGCGGATCGAGGCGCGCCCGGATCCCGTCCGGCAGATCGGTCTCCACCTCGAATCCCCGCGCCCGCAGAGTCGCGCGAACCGCCTCGGCCACGTCGACGTCGTCCACCGCGAGCGACGCGGTGCCGGAGTCGAACCGGGTGACCTCGATCAGGTCGTTGACCAGCCGCGCCAGGTTGTGCGTCTCCTGGCTGACCAGCCGCACCGCCTCGCCCGCCGCGTCCGGCAGCCGCTTCGCCTCCGCGTCGAGCATGTCGGTGACGGCGGTCATCGCGGCGAGCGGCGTGCGCAGTTCGTGCGACACGTCAGCGACGAATCGCCGTGCGTCGGCTTCCATCCGGCGCAGCTCGCCGACGTGCCGTTGCAGCGAGTCGGCGGTCGAGTTGAACGTCTCGGCGACGCTGGCCAGCTCGTCGCTGCCGCGCACGGCGATCCGGGCGTCGAGGTCGCCCGCGCCGAGCCTGCGGGCCGCGCGCTGCAGCTCGCCGACCGGCCGCAACACGCTGCCGGCGGCCAGCACCGCGAGTATCAGGGCCACCACCAGCGCGGCCCCGCCGGCGAGCCACGCGTCCCGGGCGAGCCGGTTCACCGCCTCGATTTCCGCGTCGAGATTGCGCAGTTCGTAGACCTCGATGCCGGAGGGGATCGTCGGATTCCGCCGGTCGCCGGTCGAGATCAGCAACGGCGAGCCCAGCGCCAGCTGCGTCACGCCGCCGACGTCCACCCGCTGCCACGCGACGCGGCCGGATTGCACGACCCCCCGCAGTTCCGGCGTGATCACCGAGGCGGGCATGTTGCCCGCGCTGTGCCCGCCGCTCGTCACCAGCGCGGAGTTCTTCCGGCCGTTCAGCCGGTCGGCGGCCGACTGCAGCGCGCTCGTGTCCACCGGCCGCCGGGGGAGCGGGTACAGCTGCTTGAGCTGGTTCGTCATCTCGACGGCGGCGTTGTCCTGGGTGCGCTGCAGGATCCCGTCGCGGGCTTGCACGTACCCGATCCCGGCGACGGCCATCGCGGTGAACACGCTCAGCAGCGCGAACGCCACCAGCAGCCGGGTGCGCAGCCCCCGGAACAGCCAGCCGGTCACAGCGGCCCGAAGCGATAGCCGAAACCGCGCAGGGTCTGGACGTACACCGGTTTCGCGGCGTCGTCCTCGATCTTGGAACGCAACCGCTGCACACACGCGTCGACGAGCCGCGAATCGCCGAGATACCCCTGATCCCACACGGATTCGAGCAGCTGCTGGCGGCTGAGCACCCGGCCGGGCGACGCGGACAGCTCCAGCAGCAGCCGCAGTTCGGTCGGCGCGAGCCCGATCACCGTGCCGTGCTTGCTGACCACGAGACCCTCGCGGTCGATCGTCAGGTCGCCGTGCCGTTCCGGACCCGGTTTCGCGCCCGGACTGCGCGGCTCGCCGCCGGTGCGCCGCAGGACCGCGCGGATGCGCGCCTCCAGCACCCGGGCCTGTGCGGGCTTCACGACGTAGTCGTCGGCCCCGGCTTCGAGCCCGGCCACCACGTCGATGTCGTCGTTGCGCGCGGTGAGCATGATGATCGGCAGGTCGCCGGACGCGCGGATGCGCCGGCACACCTCGAAGCCGTCCATCCCGGGCAGCATGAGGTCGAGGACGACGACGTCGGCCGGGTCTCCGGCAAGCCGGGCGAGGCCTTCCTCGCCGGTCTCCACCGCGTCGACCGTGTGGCCCTGATACGTCAGGGCCAGCCGCAGGCCGTCGCGCACGGCCTGGTCGTCTTCGATCAGCAGCACCCTCGGCATGTCTCCCACTATCGCAGCCCGCCCGTCCGGCCGCCCGGACAGTCCACAGCGGACAATCGGGGCCCAGCCTGCCCGGCGCGGATCGCCGCCCGGTGCGTGCCGTGTCATCGTTCGGTAACAGCGCCGTCGCGGGGAACTGTTACAAAGCTGTCAAACTCCGTGCGCAGTGCGCGCACACTGGGGCCCGAAAGTGAACCTCATGATCGAGTCGCTTCGCCGGCCCCGGGTCCTCGCGGCCGTCACCCGCCTCCTGGCGGTGGCCCTGCTCCCGGCGGCGTCCCTGCGTTCGCCCGGCCGCGGCCGGTACCTGGCCTGCCAGTGGGCGCTCGCGATGCGATACCCGGCCGAGGACCTCGAGGGTCTCAGCGAACCGGCCCGCGCCGCCTTCACCGCGGCGCGCACCGAGGCGTTCTGGCAGCACCGCCAGCTCATCGGACTCACCTCCGGCCACCGCGACGCGGCGCATCAGCATCGGTTGTTCGCCGAAGAGGTGCATCGCACCGGCTCGGTCACCGCGGCTCGGCGCCGGGTGCTTCCGCCGCACGAGTCGGCGCACGTTCGCGGCACGGCGCTGGACGTGCGCCCGAGCGAGGGCGCGGCGTGGCTGGAGCGCCATGGGGCGGAGTATCGGCTGTATCGCCGTTATGACAACGAATGGTGGCACTTCGAGTACCACGCGCACACCGTGCCGATGCGGTTGCCGGACCCGGATGCGTTGCGTCCGGCGCGGATGGCCCGGATCGCCAGCTAGGGTGTTTTCCTTGGTGCGGCGCGGGATTAGAGATCCGGGCTTGCCCGCTAGGTCGAGCAGGTGTGCGTGCACGGTGTCGATGCGGTTGCCTTGCGTCCGTCGCGGATGGCGCGGGTCTAGGGTGATTTCTTTGGCGCGGCACGGGATTCTAGGTACTGCCGTTCGGGCACATTGAGTGTTTTCTGCGCTGCTGAACGGTAATAGGCCCGAGCTTGCTCGGCCTCGCCCGCAAGATCGAGCAGGTGCGCACGCACGACGTCGACGCGATGGTGCTCGTCCAGCCCGCCGATCTCGTCCAGCTGCCGCAACCCTTCTCGCGCGCCGTGGACCATCGCGACCGGAACGATCCGGTTCAGCGCCGCGACCGGACTCGGCGCGACGGCGAGCAGAAGGTCGTAGAGGGCGAGAATCTGCGGCCAGTCGGTGTCCTCGGCGCGGGCCGCCTCGTCGTGCACAGCGGCGATCGCGGCCTCGATCTGGTACGGCCCGAGTTGGGCGGTGTCCAGGGTCTTCTCGAGCAGGCCGACCCCTTCGGCGATCGCCGCCGAATCCCAGCGGGTCCGGTCCTGTTCGGCCAGCGGAACGGCGGTGCCGTCCGGCCGGGTCCGAGCGGGCCGACGGGCGTCGCTGAGCAGCATGAGCGCCAGCAATCCGGCGACCTCGCCGTCGTCAGGGACCTGCGCGTGCAGCTGCCGGGTGAGCCGGATGGCCTCGGCGGTCAGTTCGATTCGGTTGACGGCGGTCCCGGAGCTGGCGGTGTGCCCTTCGGTGAAGATCAGGTACAGCACCTGCCGCACCGCGGCCATCCGCTCGGCCCGCTCCTCCGGCGGCGGCATCCGGAACCGCGCGCCGCTGAGCCGTTTCTTCGCCCGGTTGATCCGCTGGCTCACGGTTTTCTCCGGCACCAGCAACGCCCGGCCGATTTCCGCGGTGGTCAGGCCGCCGACCGCTCGCAGCGTCAACGCGAGCTGGGACGAGTCGCCGAGTTCGGGGTGACAGCACAGCATCAGCAGGGTCAGCGTGTCGTCGTCGGCCGGTGCCAGTTCCGGCTGCGGCACCGCGAGTCCGGCGGCCGTGTGCTCGCGCTGCCGACGGGCGGATTCGCTGCGTTCGATGTCGATGCGCCTGCGCGCGGCGGCGGTGATCAGCCAGCTCTTGGGGTTGTCCGGCAGGCCCTGCTCCGGCCATTTCAGCGCGGCGGACAGCAGTGCTTCCTGCACCGCGTCCTCGCAGAGCGAGAAGTCGCCGAACCGGCGGCAGACGGCGTTGAGCACCTGCGGCGCGAGGTCGCGCAGGAGCTGCTCGAAACCGAGTGGGGGAGTCAGAGATTCAGCTCTTTCACGTTGCGGATCGGCCGTACCTCGATCTTGCCGTACAGCGCGTCCGGCACCCGGGCGGCGTGCTCCAGCGCCCGTTCCATGCTCTCGCATTCGACCAGGTAGAAGCCGACCAGATGCTCCTTGACCTCGGCGAACGGCCCGTCGCTCGCCACCGCCTTGCCGTCCCGCACGGTGACGCACTTGGCTTCGGCGGGATCGGCCAGCCCGTCGCTGAGCACCAGCTCGCCGGACTCTTCGAGCGCCCGGTTGAGCGCGAGGTGGCTGCGGCCGAACTCGGCTTTCTTCTCGTCCGGCAGCTCCTCCCAGAGCGCGCGGAATCGCGGGTTGCTGTGGATCATGATCAGGTACCGCACGACGGCCCCTTCCGAAATTTCTCCGCCGCCGGTGTCGCCTTCCGGATTCCGGCTCCGACGTCCCCGGTGAAAGTCGGCTGAGGAAGGAGCATAGTAGTGCGGAAGATCGCGGCGGGACTGTCGGTTTCGCTGGACGGGGTGAGCGAGTCGCCGCCGGACTGGATGATGCTGAACCACGAGGCGGACGAGGTGATCCGGGCCGGCATCGCCGAGTCCGACGCCGTCCTGCTCGGCCGGAACACCTACGCGGAGTTCGCCCGGATGTGGCCGGGGCTCGGGGATTCGTCGCCGATGGCCGCGTTCCTGAACAACACCCCGAAGTACGTCGTGTCGAGCACGCTCGCCGAACTGGGCTGGAGCGGCTCGACGCTGCTCGGCGGCGACCTGGCGGCCGAGCTGAGCGCGCTCAAGAGCAAGCCCGGCAAGAACATCCACCTTCCCGGCAGCCCTCGATTGGTACGGTCGTTGCTGCTGGCGGGTCTGCTGGACGAGCTGAATCTGCTGATCCACCCGATCGTGCTCGGTTCGGGTACGCGGCTGTTCGAGAACCCCTCCGACCGAGTCGACCTCGTACTCGCCGCTTCCCGGGCCTTCGGGAACGGCGTCCTTTCGGTGACGTACCGCCCGAAGCGGCATTGACAATTCTCAAGGAGCAAAAATGTTCGACACCAGCAAGGCATTCAGCGGTTTCTCCGTGGACGACATCCCGGTCGCGCGGAAGTTCTACGCCGAGACGCTCGGCATCGAGGTCACCGAAAACTGGGGCATGCTGCGCCTGCACCTCGCCGAAGGCCGCGAAGTGCTCGTCTACCCCAAGGGCGACAAGCACGTTCCGGCCGACTACACGATTCTCAACTTCCCGGTCGACGACATCGACCGGGCGGTCGCGGATCTCGGCGCGGCCGGGGTTTCTTTCGAACCGTTCGACGGGGTGGACGAGAAGGGCGTCTTCCGGCTGGGCGGTCCGCTGATCGCGTGGTTCAAGGATCCGGCGGGGAATATTCTTTCGGTCCTGCAGGAAAACTGAAGCGCAAGAGTGAAGATGCCGGAGCGGGCGCCGGGATGAGAAGTTGGAGGCATGACGACAGTTTCGGCGCCGGCTCGGACGAGCTGGCGGGGATTGCTCGCGCTGGCGGCGGCGGCAGTGGTGGTCGCGTCGGCGGTGGGCTTCTTCCGGGCTTTCCAGATGCCCGGAACGGACCCGGCGGACGCGATGGGTCCGATGGGTGCGACGGCCGACCGGCGGCTGCACGGCATGGCGCTGGCCGACATGCCGGAAATGTTCGTCGCCGGAGCGGCATTGCTGCTCGCGCTGGGAGCCGCGCTGGTGCTCGGCCGGACGCGGCGCAGTGTTGCCCAGGTTGCCCTGCCGCAGCCGAAAGTCCGGGGAAGGCGGACGATCGCGGCGGTCGCCACCGCCGCGTTGACGATCGACATCAGCAAGACGTCGACGCTGGGATTCGTCATGCCCGGCCTGCGCGCGGAATACGGCATCGACGCCTCGACCGCGTCGCTGCTGGCGGTGAGCGGGCTGTCCGGCACCGCGTTGGGCGCGTTGCTGTGCAGCCAGCTGGCCGAGCGCATCGGAAGGCGGGCCTGCTATCTGCTCGCCACGCTCGGGTTCACCGCGACGAGCATGTGCGGCACCATGCCGAATTTCGGCGGCAACGTCGTGATGTGCTTCCTGATGGGCATCGCCGTCGGCGGGCTCGCGCCGATGCTGATCACGGTGCTGAGCGACCTTTTCCCGGGACGCGGCAGGGGAGCGGTGGTGACCGGGCTGTCGATCGTCGCGACCGCGATCGGCTACCTCGTCGCGTCCGGTTCGGCGCTGTGGCTGGAGCCGGTGTTCGGATGGCGGGTGCTGTGGCTCGTCGGCGCGCCGACCGGGCTGCTGCTGGCTGCCGCCGCGGCGGTCATCCCGGATCAGCGAAGCGCCCCCGCACAACCCGCGCCGGAGACGAACTGGTTGGCCCGGAACACGCTCACGACCCGGCTGCAATGGGTGTTCGCGTTTTCGATCGGGCTGACCACGTTCGGCCTGACGACCTGGGTGCCGACACTGTCCCGCGTCGGCGGGCTTTCGCTGACCACGGCGAACGCCCTGCTCACCGGGTCCGCGGTGGCGATGGTGCTGTGCGCGGGACTGCTGGTGCTCGGCTACCGCCGTTTCGGCCCGACCGGCGTGACGGTGCGATTGGCCGTATGCACCGCGGTATTGCTGCTCGCGCTCGCGGTGTCCGGGTGGGCGGTCGCCGCGCCGTGGCTGTCGGCCGCCGTGCTGACGGTCGCCTTGCTGGGCGTCAACACGATGGCCGCGGTGTTCCTGCCGGTCGCCGCCGACGTCGCCGCCGACGGTCAGCGCGGAAGGGTCGCCGGATCGGTGTCGTTCTTCAACCGGCTCGGCGGATTGGCCGGGCCGCTGGTGCTGTCGCTGCTGGTCACGTCGGTGACGGACGTGCTGACGGCGGTCGCGATCCTCGCGCTGCTGTGCGGTTCGGTCGCCGCCTACACGAGCCGACGACAACGGGTGCTGCGGAAAGCCGTTGCGGAGGTGGGGTGACTGCGGGGTCTGTCGACAGTGGTCGCGTTGCTGGGCGTCGGCACGATGGCGGCGGTGTTCCTGCCGGTTGCCGCTGATGCGGCCGACGACGGCCAGCGCCGCCGATCGCCGGACCGGCCCGGTTCGCTGGTCCGCAGGAGCTTTCGCTGCTGGTGATCCTCCGGTCGCCGCTGACGTGACTGACGAAGGTCAGCGTGGGAGGGTCGCCGGATCGGTGTCGTCCTTCAAGCGGCTCGGCGGCCGACTGGCCCGCAGGTGCTTTCGCTGCTGGTCACGTCCGTGCCCGGAGACGCCGACCTCGGTGGCCGCCGGGCCCTGCCCAGGTCTGTCCACAGTGGTCAGAACCGCCGGGCGAACGGCAACGGACGGCGCATCCGCACCAGCAGCAGCAACGGAATCAGCACGTAGGGCAGGTTGAACGCGAGGAACTTGCCCGGGTTGCCGGTGCGGGTCACCGGGTCGCCGAAGAACTCGACGCCGAACACGACGATCCCGGTGAGCGTGCCGATCATCGTCGCGTAGATCACCGCGAACAGCTGGATCCCGTTGCGGCCCGTGACGAGACACCAGACCAGCACGACGTAGAAAGGCAGGTAGACGAACGCGGACAGCCCGGTGACGATCCGCATCCAGTCCGGCGGATGCATGAAAAGCGGGTCGGCGTCGTGGGCGTACCAGTAGTTGGAGTCGACGAAGAAGTTGCCGGTCGGCCGCGAGAAATCGACGCCGATCGTCGGCAGCAGATCGCTGATCAGCGACGTCACCGTGAAAACGGAGAAGATCACCGCGAAGAAAATGTCGATCTTGCGCTCGCGCAGGGGCAGGTTCGCCGTCGTGGTGCCCATCGGCGGATCCTACGGCGTCGCGGCGACGATTCCGGCAGTAAAGTCGCGGTCATGAACGCGTTCCAGGTGTGCCTCTGGGTTTTCGCGGGCGGGTGCGCCGGCTGCTGGCTGCTGTCGGTGCTCACCAGGGAGTACTCCTGGGTGGACCGGATCTGGTCGGTCGTCCCGGTGGTCTACACCGGGATCTTCGCCGGTCACGCGGGGTTCTCGGACGCCAGGCTGAACCTGCTGTTCGCGCTCGTGTTCCTGTGGGGCGCGCGGCTGACGTTCAACTACGGCCGCAAGGGCGGCTACGCGCCCGGCGGCGAGGACTACCGCTGGGCCGTGCTGCGCGGCCGGATGGCTCCGTGGCAGTTCCAGCTGTTCAACCTCTTCTTCATCACGCTCTACCAGAACGTGATCCTGCTGCTCATCACGCTGCCGGCGTGGACCGCGCTGGACCACCAGACGCCGCTGGGCGCTGTCGACATCGTGCTGGCCGTCGCGTTCGTGGCCTGCCTCGCCGGAGAAACGATCGCCGATCAGCAGCAATGGAACTTCCACCAGTGGAAGAAGCGCGAGACGGCCGCCGGGCGCACCCCCGACCCGCGGTTCGCGCAGACCGGGCTCTTCCGGTTTTCCCGCCACCCCAACTTCTTTTTCGAGCAAGCGCAGTGGTGGCTGGTGTTCCTGCTCGGCGTGTCCGCGGCGGGTGCGGTCACCTGGACGATCGCCGGCGCGGTCCTGCTGACAGCGCTGTTCGTCGGCTCGACGGTCTTCACCGAGAGCATCACCCTCGGCCGCTATCCGGAGTACGCGGACTACCAGCGGCGCGTTTCGCCGATCGTGCCGTGGTTTCCGCGCCGCGCGGCTCCCGCGTCCGCGCACGAGGGGTAGCCGGTTCGTCCGGAATGTGGCAGCGGTCACGTAGCTGCCGTGAACCGACATCGTGTCCGATGAGTCGGAAGGATACCGTTCGCTCAGCAGAGTGACGGTTCATACGACTGGGGGTGGACTCATGATCGGCTTCGAAACCGACGTGAAGGATCTGCGGAAGGCGAGCGGGTTCGTCGAGGACGCCGCGCACGCGGCGGAAACCGCGCGCCGCGGCGTGGACGGGCTGGACATGCCCGAGGCCACCGGGCCACAGGCCATCATCGGCGGGTTCAACCCGTTCGGCGGCGGCCCGACGACGGCGTTCGGCGGTTCGCTCGGCATGCGCCAGGTCGCGGCGGCGTACGAGTACCACCGCTCGAAGGTCGAGGAAGCGCTGGCGAAGCTCGCTTTCACCACGCAGCAGGCGAGCCACGCGCTCGCCCGCGTGGCCGACCTGTACGAGAGCGCGGACGCGGAAGCGCGGATGGGCGTACGCAACGCGGCAGGGGAGGGGCTCTGACGTGAGCGACCAGGAAAACTATTTCGGGCTGAGCGGCGGTTCGGACGAACGCCCGCGCGAGCAGCTGATCGAGGGCATCTGCGAGGACCTGCAGCAAGGCGCGAACGACGCTCTCGACGGCGTGCTGGCGTTGCGCTACGCGGAGTTCATGCTGTTCCAGATGATGGACGGCCTGTACGAGTCCTATCAGGACGAGGTCACGAGGATCTTCCGCGAGTTCTCCGAGGCCGACCTCAAGGACACCGGCTCCGGCCTGCAGTCGCTGATCAACTCCTACGAGCACATCTGGCAGAACCTCGGCCGCGGTTCGATGACGGAACTGCGCCGGGCCAAGGAACTGATGGGCTCGTGGCGCGGCGAGGCGGCCGAGGACGTGAAGACGTATCTCGACCGGTTGTCGGAGACCTACGACCAGATGGCGACTGAGATCTCGGTGCTGGAGAGCGGTGTCGTCGCGGGCCGGGACAGCGTGTGGGGCGCGCGGGACGACCTCAACACGCTGGGCAAATCGCTCAAGGACGCCGCGGAGAAGTACCAGAAGGACAAGGCCAAGGAGGGCGAGATCTCGCTGTCCAAGGTGTTGACCACGGCCTTCACCGCGGCACTGGTCGGGATGCTCGCCGCGGTCGCGACCCCGGCAGCCGCGGGCGCCGGGCTGAGCCTCGCCGCCGCGGGCACGCAGGCCGCGGTGGCCGGTGCGGGCGCGGGGCTGTCCGAGGTCGTGGCGGAGGCTTCGGCGCGCGTCGAAGGGGAGTCCTCGAAGGAGATCTTCGAGAGCTTCCTCGACGGCGTCGAGAAGATCCGCTCGGCAATGGACCAGTCGACCGGACGGCTCGCGGACAAGATCCGCGAGAAGGCCGACGGCCTGCCCGACATCCCGAAGCCCGCCGACGTGAGCCCCGGCGATTCGTTCGACCCGTCCAACTTCGAGACCTCGAACACCCCGAAGGACACCGAAAAGAAGGTCCGGGACCGGGGCGTCGACATCGCGCCGGACGGCTCGGTCTCGCAGCCGCTGTCGCCGTCCACGCTGAGCTGACGTGGCCGGTCCGGAAGAACTGATCCAGGAGTTGTCCGCGTTGTCGGTCGAGGCGTCCTCGCCCGACAACGCGGTCACCGCCACCGTCAACACCGACGGTGTCCTCACTGGACTGAAATTGTCCGGCGCAGTACGGAATTTGCCGCCGGAAGAGCTGGCCGCGCTGGTGCTGCACACCTATGCCGAAGCACAGCGGGAATCCGCGCACCGGACGGCGTCGTTGCTGGCTCCGCTCGGCACCCGCGGGTATGTGATGGACCGGCTGAAGTGGCGAGCCGGGTTCACCCCGGAAGTTGCTCCGGCGGCCCCGGCTGCTGCTCCTCGGCGGCCTGTTCCTTCGGTCGAAGCGAAGCCGGCCGATGCGCCAGGCCAGCCGAAACCTGTTGCTGCGTCGGGGAATTCCGTCGCGTCACGACCGCCCGCTGAGTCTCGGAAAGCGACGGGTGGTGCTTCGGTGGCGCCGGGCGAGGGCGATTACCTCCGCAACCGTACTGCCGATCCTGAGCAACCGGTGGAACCGGAACGCCCGGTGAGCGACGAGGACTGGTACGAGGCCGGGGTGCGATTCGACGAGGCCTGGTAGCCGCTCAGCCGAGCGTGCCCTCGTCGCCGAGCAGCTTGCGCAACCCCGGCAGGACCGCGGAAAGGTCTTTGCCAGTACGGAAAGCGACGACCGTCGTCTCGGTCTCGCCGGTGTTGCCGAACAGCGCGACCGTGTCCGCCATCGCGCCGTCGAACGCGGCTTCCGGGTCGGTCGTCTGCCCGCGCAGCCATCGGCGGAGGACATGGTTGTGCGCCGTCACCACGGCCGCCGCCATGAGTTCGGCGCGCAGTGCGGTCTCCTCGCCGCCGCCCATCCAGCGGTGGACGAATTCCTGGAACAGCCGTTGATACTGCCGTGTCCCCGAGATTTCCCGAGCGCGCAGGGCGGGCACGCTGCGAGTGAGCCGATACCGCGCCAGCGCCAGATCGCCCTCGGCGACGTAGTGCCGCAGCACCAGTCGCGCGGCCTCGGTAACCGCGACGGTCGCGGTGCGCGGGTCGGAACCGGCCAGCCGGGCCTCGATCGCGCTCAGCAGCACCTCGTGATCCGGGAAAATCACGTCCTCTTTGGACCGGAAGGCACGGAAGAACGTGCTGCGCCCGACGCGGGCGCGGTCGGTGATGTCGTCCACCGTCGTCTGGTCGTAGCCGCGCTCCTCGAACAGCGCGAACGCGGCCTCGGTCAGCCGTTGCTTGGCCGGTTTGTCGGGCATCGGGCCACCTTTCGCACGCACGCTACGGCCAGCCTAATCGGACCCGGCTGCCGGGGAGCAGGGTGAGGTGGGCCACCCCGCTCTCGCCTACTCGTCGGTACTGAGTACCGTTATCGTGAAACCAAGTACCGGAGGGATGGGTGAGGCACGTGGAGCTCGTCGGCGTGGTCGGCTGCGGCCAGATGGGGGCGGGGATCGCCGAGGTGTGCGCCCGGGCCGGACTGGACGTCGTGGCGGTCGAGTCGAACCAGGCGGCCGCCGACGCCGCGCGGGCGCGGCTGGAGGCCTCGCTGGGCCGGGCCGAGCGCAAGGGGAAGATCGAGTCCGCGGCCGACGTGCTGGGGCGGATCCGGATCACCGAGGACCTCGACGACCTGGCCGACCGCACGCTCGTCGTCGAGGCGATCGTGGAGAACGAGGCGGTCAAGGCGGAGCTGTTCGGGAAACTGGACAAGATCGTCGCCGCGCCGGACGCGGTGCTGGCGTCCAACACGTCCTCGATCCCGATCATGAAGCTCGGCACCGCGACCCAGCGTCCGGCGCAGGTGCTCGGCATCCACTTCTTCAACCCGGTGCCGGTGCTGCCGCTGGTCGAACTGGTCCCGAGCCTGCTCACCGGCGACGAGACCACCGGCCGCGCGCGGAAGTTCGCCGAGGAGACCCTCGGCAAGCACGCCATCCTGTGCCAGGACCGGGCCGGGTTCGTGGTGAACGCACTGCTGATCCCGTTCATCCTCGCCGCCGTGCGCATGCTGGAGTCGGGCTTCGCCACGAAGGAAGCGATCGACGAGGGCCTCGTGCGTGGTGCCGCGCACCCGCAGGGCCCGCTCGCGCTGGCCGACCTGATCGGGCTCGACACCACGAAGGCGGTCGCGGAATCGCTGTACGAGGAGTTCAAGGAGCCGCTGTACGCGCCGCCGCCGCTGCTGGCCCGGATGGTCGACGCCGGCCTGCTGGGCCGCAAAACCGGCCGCGGCTTCTACACCTACTGAGTTCCGGCAGACTTTCGACCAGGAGATCCCGATGAGCTTCGACCTGTTCAAAATCAACGAAGACCACGAAGCGATCCGCGAGGCCGTCCGCGCGGTCGCCGAAGAGCAGATCGCCCCGCACGCCGCGGAGGCCGACGAGCGCGAAGAATTCCCCAAGGCGTCGTATGACGCACTGGTCGCGTCGGACTTCCACGCCCCGCACGTGCCGGAGCAGTACGGCGGCGCCGGTGCCGACGCGCTGGCGACCTGCATCGTGATCGAGGAAGTGGCGCGGGTGTGCGCGTCGTCCTCGCTCATTCCCGCGGTGAACAAGCTCGGCAGCCTGCCGCTGATCCTGGCCGCGAACGAGGAGGTCAAAGCGAAATACCTGCCCCCGCTGGCTTCGGGCGCGGCCGGATTCTCGTATGGACTGTCCGAACGCGACGCGGGCTCGGACACCGCCTCGATGCGTTGCCGCGCCACCCCTTCCGGCGACGACTGGATCCTCAATGGACAGAAGTCGTGGATCACCAACGCCGGCGTGTCCGAGTACTACACGGTGCTGGCCGTAACCGACCCGGACGGCCGCCGCGGCGCCAACGTGAGCGCTTTCGTGGTCGAAAAGTCCGACGCTGGATTCTCCTTTGGCGCCAAGGAAAAGAAACTGGGCGTCAAGGGCTCGCCGACGCGTGAGCTGCTGTTCGACCAGGTCCGCATCCCCGGCGACCGGATGGTCGGCGAGCCGGGTCAGGGCCTGAAGATCGCCCTGCGGACGCTCGACCACACCCGCGTGACGATCGCCGCGCAGGCCGTCGGGATTGCGCAGGGCGCGCTGGACCACGCGCTGGCGTATGTCAAGGAGCGCAAGCAGTTCGGCAAGCACATCGCTGATTTCCAGGGAATCCAGTTCATGCTGGCAGACATGGCGATGGCGGTCGAAACGGCTCGGCAGATAGTGTACACCGCAGCCGCGAAGTCGGAACGAGGCGACGACGACCTGTCGTTCTTCGGCGCGGCGGCCAAGTGCCACGCGTCGGATGTGGCGATGAGCGTGACCACGGACGCGGTCCAGTTGCTTGGCGGGTACGGGTACACGCGGGACTTCCCGCTGGAGCGGATGATGCGTGACGCGAAGATTACGCAGATCTACGAAGGAACGAACCAGATCCAGCGGCTGGTGATGGCTCGGCAGCTTTTGAAGGGCTGAGGTTTTTCCGGTTTGGGAAGCGGCACCGTCGAGATCGGCGGTGCCGTTTTCGCGTTGGACTGCAAGGTGGCGGTCTTGCTCGTGTCTGGGCTCGCGGACGAGGATCAAGAATGCCAGAAACGTTCGCCGCAGCCCGGGCAGCCGGACGCCGTCGGTGTCGCTTCGGCGCGGCATTTCTTGCAGGTGAAGCGGATCCGGACCACTGGCCGGGGTGGAGCTGGGCGGGCGAACCCCGGAGCGCGGTTGAGCCAATCGGCGAACAGGCGCAGGGGATTGATGCCGCATTCGTCGTCGGCGTAGTAGCGGCGCTGGTAAGCATGCTTCCGGTGGCGAGGAGTCTCCGCTGCCCTGACGTCGGCCTCCGCCGTCGGCGGCGTGGCTGCTTGGCCGAAGCTGTACTTCTGAGTTCGGCGGCCGTGTCCGGTCAGCGGTCGGTTGCACATGGTCAAAGACCGTACGAAGGCGCAGGTCATCGAAGTTTCCCAGAAGGAAACCCAGATCTGTACTCTGACGGCATGGACTCGATCGGTATCACCATCCGGCGTTTGCGCCGTTGGCGAGGCCTGACGCTGGACCAGCTCGCTGGCCTGGCCGGGATCAGCAAGGGATACCTGTCGAAGATCGAGAACGAGGTGAAGCCGGTCGACCGCAGGTCGACGCTGGTGGCGATCGCCGGCGCGTTGCGGGTCAGCCTGGTCGACATCACCGGCGACGGGCTGGAGATCCGTGACCCGCAAGCCGACGCGGCCATTCCTGCTATCCGGGACGCGCTGCTGTCGACCGACCTGGACGGTGCCACGCCGCCGGTCGGCGACCTGGCCGAACTGCAGTCGGAAACGCAACTTCTCGCGGCGCTGCGCCAGGCGAATCAAGATGCGGAGGTCGGCACACGGCTACCGGATTTGCTGCTCTCGCTGCACACTCACGTAAACAAGCCGGAAGCGCTGAGGGCGCTCGTCACTGCCACCCACACGACGACCTTGCTGACCAAGGGGCTCGGCGCCTTCGAGCTGGCGTGGATCGCCGCCGACCGCGGGTACGACGCCGCGAAGAAGCTCGGCGAGCCAGCGTGGATCGCGCTTGCCGAATTCGCGCGCACCCAAGCACTTTCCGGACTTGGTGCACACAAGCGGGCCGGAAAACTTGCCGAACGCGCACTCGATACCGTCCCGGCTGACGCCTACGACGTGCGCGGAGCACTCACGCTCACTACCGGATATACCGAGTCGGTTCTCGGCGGAGACTCGGGAGCCGCGCTCGAAGAAGCCGCTGGTCTCGCCCGGCAGGTCGAGGCGGGAAACCGGAACTTTCTGTTGTTCACCCCGGCGAATGTCGTCCTGTGGCGGATCTCGGTCGCGCTGGAAAAGGGCGAGCACGCTGAGGCAGCGGCACTCGCAGCGAGTGTCGACCCAGCCGAACTCACGATTGACTCACGCCGCACCACATTCCTCATCGAGTACGCTCGCGCCCTTTACGGCATTCGCCGCCCGGACGAGGAAGTGGTGTCGCTCCTGCTGCAAGCCGAGAAACTCGGGCGCATCCGAACTCATAAGAATCCGTTTGCCCGGGAGATCATCTCGACCATGCTGGCCAGCGCTCGAAAGGAAGCTGTCGCGCGCAACGTCCGCGGCATGGCTTCCCGGATGGGGCTGCTCAAGTCTGCGTAGCGGCCTTGGCTTTCGGTTGAATTTCGGGTCAGGACGCAGGCTTGTGCTGCCGTTCATGCGCTTCTGCGCCTTGACCACATCCATAGTCCGCGCACCCACCCAATCCAGCAGACCCTGCAGCGGCGTAGCCAACTCCTGCCCAGCTCGGTGAGCGAGTACGTCACCTTAGGCGGCGTAGCAGGCTCTACCTCGCGAACTGCGGGAGATCGCGCAGCAGAACGACGTCGACCTCGTCGAGTCAGGCCGACGAGTTGGGCGCACCCTGAGCTGGCGATAGTCGGGGACGACGTGTCGGCCGGGGTGTCGCAACTGCAGGAGGACGCGCGACCCGGCGGAGCTGTCGGCCGCCTTGTGCTCGTTGCCGGACGAGGTCGCGGTGGTGTGCCGGACCGGGGCGGAACCGCCGAAATCCATTGCTGCACAACGAGAACTGGCCTCGACTATCCCAGTCGTCACCGAGGGAGTCGCGACGGCTGCACGTCGCGCCGTTCGACGCGAAAGTCGTGGTGGCCGGTTCGGACACGATGCCGCTGCCGGTGACCTCTGGAGTAGGCGAGGTGGTGGCCTGACGACGCGGCCGGGTTCCCGCTGAAGGAAATCCCCGGAGCGCGACCGCGGTGGTCGATGCGGTGGGGGAGTACGGGGGTGCCGCCCGGAGCGGAGCGCGGGTTCGCTGCCACTGCCGGGACTGTTCGCGGCGCTGCGGCGGGGGGCTGGCCGTGTCTGACCAGCTAGAGGTGCACCGGGCTTGCGCGCACGCATTGATGACGCTCGCGCCGGTGGATCAGCCGCTGCCGGAACTGTCGGATCCGGATCGGGCCAGCCGGGTGCTGGACGCGATCACGGAGGCGGTGCGGCCGCCTCGGGAGCGTTAGCTCAACGGTCGTAATACGTAGTCGGCCCCTCCGGCCACTGCCGCGTAGGCGGCGGAGGAGGCGGCTGCTGCTCCGCCCGACTGTTCCGCTTCCTCCGGTGCAACGTCCGCGCACTAGCCGCCATGCTGCTCACCAGCGAGGCGATCACCAACCCGATCACCAGGTTGATCGCCGCCGTGGCGATCTTCGCCTCCAAGCCCACCGTGAGGGTGAGCGGCAAGACCACCGCGATGGCTGTGACCAGCACCATGATCCACCCGAAGAACTGCCCCGGCGAGGGCGTCGCCACGCTCAGCAGGTGCATCAAGCCGGTCGCCAGCAGTGCGACAGCGGCGGCGGAGATCGCGTACGTCGGCGTGCTCGCTTTGCCCCACAAGCCGTCGCCTTTGGGGGCCAGGACGGGCACGTCGAAGATGCCTCGCGCGATCAGCAGGCCCACCACCGCCACCAGCGCCGCGACTACCGCGGTCGCCACTCCGCCCGCCCATAGCCTTGCCGCGTCGATGCCTGGCCGGGTGTCTTCCCCGTAATTGCCGGGGTACTGCTGCACCATCGGGAGGTCCCTCCGTCGCAAAACCGGTCGCTGTCGATTGTCGCCCTACTGAGGCTGTTCCGCCGGGTCGGCGGTTTTCGCCAGCGAACGCAGCCGGAACGACAGGACTACGAGGGTTACCCCGTAAATGACCGCGTAAATCCCGATCAGCAGCGCGACGCCGAACGCGCCGGCGATCGGGTGGAACAGCACGAGCACCCCGGCGATCACCGAAAGCGCGCCCGCCGCGATCAGGAACGCCTCGCCGGTGATCTGTTTGCGCAGCCGGATCGCGGCGACGATTTCCATGATCCCGGTGACCACCGCCCACGCCCCGACGAGCGTCGCCAGCACCAGCACGGTCACCCCGGGCCACACGAGCGTCATGATCCCGGCGATCAGGCCCAGCACGCCGAGCAGCGCGTACGCGATCCGGTGCCCGCCGTCGCCCGGGCGGAACGCCTGCATCAGCGCGCCCACCGCGTCGATCAGCACGTAGATCCCGAACAGGAAAGCCAGCGCCAGCACGGTGATCCCCGGCCACACCAGCGCCAGCACGCCGAACAGGACGCCCAGGATCCCGCGCGTGAGCACGAGCGGCCACGCGCGCCGCGGGTCGAGCACCGCGAAGCCGAGGACGGGCGGAATGGGCGTGGACATGGACTGCCTCCCGGGGTGTCGTGCTGACCTGGCGAAACGGTAGCCGGGCCGGGACGGCAGCGCGGGGACCTCACCCGATCGAGGGCGTTACCGATCGACGGTCAGTCCGGCCAGCCGCCAGGTGCCGGGGTCGGGTACCCGCTTCGCTTCGAGGACCCGCAGCCCGGGGAACCGGTCCAGCAACGCGGTCAGCGCCACCTCCGCCTGAACCCGCGCGAACGACGCGCCGAGGCAGAAATGCGGACCGTGCGCGAAACCGAGGTGCGCGCCCGCCGTGCGGCGGACGTCGAACCGGTCCGGGTCGGCGAAGACGCGCGGGTCCCGGTTCGCCGCCGCGATCGACACGGTCACCGGCTCGCCCTCGCGGATCTGCGCGCCGTGCAGTTCGAGGTCTTCGGTGGCCCGCCGGGGAATCGTCAGCAGCTGCGAACCGCACCAGCGCATCAATTCCTCGACCGCGCCCGGCCACAGTTCCGGTTCCGCGCGCAGCAGTTCGAGCTGATCCGGGTGCGACAGCAGGGTTTCCACGGAATTGGCGATGAAATTCGCCGGAGTCTGCCCGGCCAGCACGAGCTGCCAGACGAGCGCGACGGCTTCCGTTTCCGTCAGGCCCGCGTTCGTCAGGTGCGCCAGCAGCGCGCTGTCCGGATGCGCGACCAGCGTCCGCGAGCTGTCGATGATCCCGGGCACGGCGGTGGCGAACTCGTCGCCGGACACCTGCACGACCGCCGCGCCGTATTCGTGCCAGCGCGGCCGTTCGGCCTCCGGCACGCCGACGAGCGCGCAGACGACCTCCATCGGCAGCGGCCGAGCGAACTCGGCCAGCAGGTCGACCGGGCCGACCGCGGGCAGCGCGTCCAGGTACCGGGCGACGATTTTCTCGATCTCCGGCCGGAAATCCAGCGCCCGGCGGGCGGCGAACGCGGGCGTGGCCAGCCGGCGCAGCCGGGCGTGCTCGGCCCCCTCCATTTCCTGCATGGTCCGCAGGTACGGGCGGCAGTGCTCGGGCACCTCCGGACGCTGGTAACTGGCCTCGCTCAACGCGAACCGCTGGTCGGTGAGCATCGCGCGCGCTTCGGCGTGCCGCGTCAGCACCCACATCGGCGGGAAGCCGGGACCGGTCAGCTTGGCCAGTGGGCCCTGCTCGCGGGCCGCGCCGTAGGCGGTGAACGGGTCGCTCGTGACGGCCGGATCGGTCAGGGCGAGTTCGGGAACGGGGGACACCAGCAACCTCCAGATGTTCGATTCAGATGATATCATCATATGAATGGTGACGGTATCTTGGCAAGGAAGCGGACCGGAAGGACTCACGATGGCGCGGCTGACCAGGGCGCAGACGCAGGAGCGCAACCGGGCGAAGGTGCTGGCCGCCGCTCGCGCCGAGTTCACCGAGCGCGGGTTCCGCGAGGCCAAGATCGACGTGATCGCCGAGCGCGCCGAGCTGACCCGGGGCGCGGTCTACTCCAACTTCCCCGGCAAACGCGCGCTCTACTTCGCCGTGCTCGCGGCCGAGGCGGAGCGGTTCGCCGCCCAGCCGCCCGAGCCGGACCCCGGCCTGACGCCCGCCGAAGCGCTCGGCGCGTTCGCCCGCGCCTGGGTCGCCCGGCTGCCGCTGGCCACCGACCCGGACGCGCGCCTCGGCGTCGACCTGCTGCCGGAAATCCTCGCCGACGAACTGACTCACCGGCCGTACGCGCAATTGCTGCGGTTCGACGCGATCGTGCTCGGCCTTGTCCTGGAACGACTTTCACCGTCGTCCGGACGTTTAGTGCGGGTGGCGGAAGCGGCGCTGACGATGCTGCACGGAGCGAGCCAGCTCGCCGCCGCGGCACCCGGTTTTGGCGAGCCGTTCAACGTCGTGCGCGCGTGCGAGGCGTTGCCCGCGCTGGAACTGGCGGACACCTGGCCGGAGCCGCCGATCGTGCCGCAAGCGAGGGCGGCCGGGGAAATCTGGTCTCCGCCAGAGGTTTTCGACGCCCTGCGCGAGCGTCCGGTGCGCATCGACGGCGACGGAGTGGTCGCGGTGATCGGGCTGCACCGGCTGTCCGCGGTGGAGGAAGCCTTGCGCGCGGCCAAGGACGTCACGCTCGTCGTGGTGACGGGTCAGCCGGGGGAACTGGTGCCGTTGACCAATCTGGTGCTGGCGGATCTGCGCGGCCTGCTGAAACGGTCGTGCCCGGACTCTGCGTGGCCGGACGTGCGCGTGATCGTGGACGAGACCGGTGCGGTTGCTGCCGCGGCAGGGATTTCGGCGGTGAGCGACGCGACCGAGACCGCGATCCGAGTCCACAATGGACATATCCTGCTGCGCGCCGAGGGCTTCGGCGCTTGTCACGCCGCCGCGACGAGCACCGTGCCCGCCGAATCCCGGGAGGCGCGGTAACAGCCCGCCCCGCCGCGGCGATCGGCGGAATCCGCTGCCGGATCGCCCAAACCCGTCCGACGTCGGTGGACAGGGCCGGCGTCGCGGCAGATAGTGGAGCGAAGATCGGCCGAAGGGGGCGGCAATGGCCGAGATCGCTCCGGTGGCGCCGATGGACCGGCAGTTGCGCAGCCTGCTGCGGCACGGCACGTTCGCGCAGGTCCTCGACCACGCGCTGAACACCCGGGGACTGAGCCTCGAACAGGTCCGGCAGCGGCTCGCCGGGCAGGGGGTGCGGGTCAGCCGGGCGGCGCTGAGCTACTGGCGCCACGGCCGCAGCCGTCCGGAACGGGCCGAATCGCTGCGCGCGGTGCGCGTCTTGGAGAAGGTGCTCGGCCTGCCGCCGGAAGCGCTGGTCGCGCTGCTCGGCCCGCCCCGGCCGCGGGGCAGGGGAGCGGCGGCGGAACCGGAGGCCATCGACCGCAAACGGCTCTGGCCGGGCCACCGGCCGCTGCTGGCGGAGCTGGACCTGCCGCCGGACAACCTGGTGCGGCGGCTCGACGTGCACGAACACCTGCGGGTGGACGAGCACCGGCGGCTGACCCGGGTGCACACCCGGCTGGTCGTGGAGGCCACCGCCGACCGGGTCGACCGGTGCGTGGTGTTCCTGTGGGCCGAACGGTCCGCCCCGGCGCTGCCCGCCGAGGTCCGGTACTGCCGTCCCGGCCGGGTGCGGGTCGATCCGGAAGCCGGGGCGACGGTCTGCGAACTGCTGCTGGACCAGCGGCTCGCGATGGGCGAGCGCAGCGTGCTCGAATACACTGCGGTCTACCCGCCCGGCCCGGAACTGACCTTCTACCACCACCGGTTCACCCGCCCGGTGCGGCAATACCTGCTGCAGGCGGAGTTCGCCGGGGCCCCGCCCGCCACCTGCGTGCCGTTCCGCCAGACCGGCGTGCAGGCGCCTCGGCACCCCGGCCCTCCGCTGTGGATCGGGGCCTCCCGCACCGCGCACCTGGTGCTGACCGACGTCCGCCCGGGCATCGTGGGCCTGGCCTGGGAATGGGCTTGACCGGCGGTTCCCGCGCGCCCGGGAACCGCCGGTCAAGCCCCTCCTCATCCGGTCAGTAGACGAACCAGGAGACCTGCACCTTTCCCGCAGTGCCGGAGGTGTCGGTGGCGGTGATTGTCGAGTTCAGCAGGCCCGAGGTGGTCTGCGGATTTCCGGAAATCACCCCGCTGACGCGGTCGATGGACAGCCCCGAGGGCAGACCGGCGGCGCTCCAGGAGTAGCTGCCGGTGCCGCCGGAGGCGCGCATCGCCAAGTGCACCGGCGTGCCGTGCGGCACGACCTGGAAGCCCGGGTCGGCCACGGTGACCGGGCCGGACGAACCGCCCTGGACGGTGAGCGTGAACGTGGTGTCGTGGCTCGCCGTGGCGTTCTTGCCGGTGACCGTCACCTGGTAGGTGCCCTGCGGGGTCGAGGCACTGGTGGCGATCGTCAGCTTCGCCGAACCGCCCGCGTTGACCGACGCCGGATCGAACGTGGCGCTCGCCCCGGAAGGCAATCCGCTCGCCGACAACGCGATGTCCCCGTTCGAAGGCGTGCCGCCGATCTGCTGGTTGGCCCAGTCGCCCATCGAGCCCCACAGCTTGCCGTGCGCGTTGTAGGACGCACAGTCGGTGCGCAGCCAGGAGAAGACGCCGTAGATCTTGCCGTTGTAGTAGTACGGGCCGCCCGAATCGCCTTGGCACAGGCCCTTGCTGCCGTCGCCGTAGCCGTCGCAGAACATGTACTCCGGCTTGAACACCGACGAGTCGATGGTGCTGCAGTTCGAACCGTCCACTGTGGGCAGTACGACCTCGCGCAGCTTGGTGTTCTTGCTGGCGTCGTTGGCGTCGGTCTTGCCGTAGCCGATGGCTCTGCCCTGGGTGCCCAGCGGCAGGTCGTCGGCCGAGGAAGCGATCTTCGGGTAGGTCATGCCCGCCGGGACGGGGATGTCGGTCTTGGTGAAGATGATCGCCACGTCGTTGCCGTTGCGCCAGCCCTGGTCGCTCTGCGGGCTGTAGTCCGGGTGGATCCGGAACTCCTCGATCTCGATCCGGGTGCCCTTGCTCGTGTCGTTCAGGTCGTCCTGCCCGTAGATCAGGTACTTCGGATCGCCGTCGGCGAACTTGCAGTGCGCCGCGATCAGCACGGCCCGTTTGGCGACCACGCTGCCGGTGCAGGACTGCTCCTGCGGGCGCACCCCGCCGGTGCGGTGCTCGGAGATGATGAACGGGTACTTGGCGACGGTGGTCGTCTGCCCGTTGATCACGCTCGGGCTCGCCGACGGAGCGGCGCCGTTCACCGCGGCCGTCGAGACGGTGGTGGTGGCAGATTGCCCGGCGTTGACCGACGTCGACGTCGGGTTGACGCCGATGGAGAAGTCGCCCTGGCCGGAACCGTTGACGGTCAACGTGACCGGGGTCGTGTGCGTGGCGTCAGCGGCTTTTCCGGTCACCGTCACGGTGGTTTGCCCCGGCGAGGCGGAGGACGACGCCGCGAGAGTGAGGGTGGACGTGCCGCCCGCGGTGACCGAGGACGGGTCGAATGTCGCCGTGACGCCCGCCGGGAGCCCGCTCGCCGACAGCGCGACGCTCTGCGCGCTGCCCTTGACGACCTTGGTGGTGATCTTCGCGGTCGCCGACTTGCCCGGGTCGACGCTGACCGACGCCGGGTCCGCGGCGAGGGAGAAGTCGTTGGCCGCGGGCGGCGCCGTGCCGTTGATCAACGGGTCCGCCAGGTTGTCGCCCTGCATGGAACCCCAGCCGGTGCACAGGTCGTAGCCGGTGCCCGCGTCGTAGGTGCCGTTGTTGCCGGAGACGACGTCGTGGAAGGCCGAGGAGTACTGCGAGGACTGGGCGATCGAGTACACCGTCGGGTTGATGGCGCCGAGATTGCTCTTGCCCGAGCTTTTCGCCTTCTGGTTGACCATCGCGAGATAACCGGCCCACAGCGGGGAGGACAGGCTGGTCCCGCCGACGTCCTGCCAGCCGCCGTTCATGTACACCGAAAGCGCGCCCGCCCCGTAGTCGGCGTCGAGCGCGACGTCGGGCACCGAGCGGTACTTATTGCTGCCCGGCTGCCAATCCGGCTTGCTGTAGACCGCCGAGTACCCGCCGCCGGAACGCGTGTTGCCGGTGCCGCCCTGGTTCCAGCACGACTCCGACTGGTAAGTGCCCGCGCTGTCGCTCGTCCGCAGCTGCGTGCCGCCGACCCCGGTGAACAGCGGGTCGCTGGCCGGGTAATCGGCCTGCACGGTGGAGTTGTCGCCGTTGTACCCGCAGCCGGTGGCTCCCCAGTCGCCGGAGGCCGACAGCAAGGTCACGCCCTGGGCGACCATCTGGGAGTAGGAGTCGTGCGACGCGGCGATCGGGTCGGATTCGCACTTCTCGCCGAGCAGCCACGAGCCCGACAGGATCGTGATCGCGTTGTCTCCGGCGATTTTCGCCATCTCGTCGACCCAGGCTTTGTCGCTGTTGGGTGCCTCGTAGACGATCTGGCTCGCCCCGGGCGCGGTGGCCGCGACCGCCTGGACGTCCAGCGTCACCTCGAGCTGCCCGCTGCCCGGTTGGGAAACCCCGCCGTCCACCGGCACCACCCGCGGCTTGACCGAGGGCTGTTTGAAGTAGCTGGTCCAGGCGTCGAGGTCGGACTGCTTGAACGAGTCGAACTCGATCAGCCCGACCGTCTGTCCGGAACCGTCGTAGGAACCGGAAAGCTGCTTCATGCTGTAGGCGGTGCGGAACTGCGCCGGGGTGTAGCCGCCGCCAGGGCCGCCGGGGCCCGCCGGAGCAGAGGCACGGTGCGCGATCGGCCGGTTCGTCAGGCCGGTCACCGTGCGCACGATCTTCGCGAGCGAGGACGGCACGCTGGGAGCGGATTCCCTGGCGTAGAAATGCTTTCCGCTCGAGTCGGCGTAGTCGCCGAGCCGGGTGCCGAACGCCGTCTCGACCTGCCCGACGGTCCCGACCGCGTCGACCACCTGGCGGTTGGTCGAGACGTCGGTGACCCGCAGACTCTGCTTCTCCAGGTACGCCTTCGCAGCGTCCACATCGGACACTCGTGGCGCGTAGCGGGCCGTGTAGTCCGCGCTGGACAGGAAATGCCGGTAGTCCGGCGAACGCGGATCGCTGACCGAGGCGACGAACTGGGCGAGTCCCGCTTCGTCGTGGGGCCGCAGCGACAGCGCGATCGGGATCTCCCGGCCGGGGTCGGTGGCGCCGAGACGCTGCGCGCCCGCGGGGGCGGAGCCGGTGGACGCCAACGGCGTCCGCGACTCCTGTGCGGCGGCCGAGCCCGGTATCGCCAGGGCGGCCGTCAGGGCGAGACCGGCAGCCGCGGCGGCCGGTCTCGCCCACAGGGAACGAGGGAGCACGATTCCTCCAAACTGAAGCGGAGAAGAAACAGCCGGCCAAGGCTAGCCGCGGCGGCGGTATCCGAATCGTGTTCGCTGAACGTTCGACGATGTTCGACCGTAATTCTGAACGAAGACGTTTTCCCTGCTCAGTGCGGGTGAGCTGAAACAGTTTTCCACAGAATGGCGGGCTGTTTCACTGTGCCCGGAGAATGAAACGGGAAAGGAAAACCGGCACGACCATCAGTGCGATAGCCGTCCAAGGCAGCGCGCCGGGTGCCGTGCCGGGCAGGACGCCGCCGATCAGCGCACCACCGGCAACAGCGCCGTTCCAGCTGGCGATGGTCAGCGACTGCGCAATGTCGGCACGGCGTCCGGCCAGGACTGCGGTGACCGCCTGGAACGACGTCGGCGCGCCGCCGAAAGCCAAGCCCCACAACGCACACGCGGCCAGCAGCAGCACCGGTTCGCGGCCGCCGAAGACCAGTATCCCGAAACAGCAGGCGATGACGGCGGCGCAGCACGTGAGCACGGCGCGGGGATGCCGGTCGAGGGCGAGCCCCACCAGCCACAGCCCGGCCACCGTGGCGGCACCGAACAGCAACAGGCCGGCGCTCAACAGCGCGAGATGCCCGCGACCGGCGTAGAACGGCCCGAGGTAGGTGTAGAACATATTGTGCGCCAGGGAAAAGGCGATCACCAGGAGCAGCAGCGGGCGCAATCCCGGCGTATGCAGCACCGCGCGGAGACTCGTTCGGGTGCCCGGTTCCTCGCCGGACAGCGGCGGAACCACCGCCACGATCCACCACAGCAGCGGTGCCGCGACGAGGGCCATTCCGGCGAACACCCAGCGCCAGCCGACGAGTTCGCCGAGGGCGGCACCGGCCGGGACGCCGAGCGCGAAACCGACCGGGGTGCCCGCCATCGCGACGGCGAGCGCGCGGCCAGCACGCTCCGCAGGCACGAGCCGCATGGCGTAGTTCGCCACGAGGGACCACAGAATCCCGGTGAGTGCCCCGGAAGCCACCCGCGCCGCGAGCACCAGCGCGAACCACGGGGACAGCGCGATCGCCAGGTTGGTCGCCACGAATCCGGCGACCAACAGGAGGAGGAGTTTGCGGCGGGGCATCCGGGCCGACGCCGCGGTCAGCGGCAGCGCTGTGAGCGCGGTGGTGATCGCGTACACCGTCACCAGCTGTCCCGCGGCGGCCGGGGACACCCCGAGATCGGCCGCGGCCGGGAGCAGGATCCCGGCCGGGACGATCTCGGTCAGGCAGCCGAGGAACACCGAGGCGGCCAAGGCCAGCAGGGCGGGGAGGGGGAGGGCGGTGCGGCCGGGCGGCGCCGTGACGTCCATGGTCGGGGTCCTTGGGGTCGTGGCGGCCCGGCCGCGCGGGTTATGTGGTGTGCGGTAGCGGGTTGGGTGGTGGTTTTGGCGGCCCGCGTTGGTCATGGTGTCGCGGAGTGCGACCGGGCCGTGACATCCGTGGCGGGAGCACTGGCGTCGTGGCGGCCCGGCCGCGCCGGTTACGCGGTGTGCAGCAGCAGGTTGTGCGATCCGTCGCCGGGATCGACGACCTTGTCCTTCGTGGCCGCGTCGGTCATGCCCTTGAGCACCTGGTCCGGCGTGGCGTCCGGGTGCGCGGACAGGAACATCGCGGCCACCCCGGCGGCTTCCGCCGAAGCGATCGACGTCCCGGAAACGACGCTGGACGCGCAGTCGCCGGTGTTGTCCGCCGTCCGGATGTCCTTGCCTGGCGCGTAAAGGTCCACGCAGCTGCCGAAATTCGACGACGGCACCCGGTGGTCGGCCTGGTCGGTCGCGCCCACGGTGATCCCGGTGGTCTGCCGGGCGGGCGTGATGTCGCAGGCGTTCACCCCGGTGCTGCCGTCGCCGTTGCCCGCGGCGACGGTGTAGGCGAGGCCGTTCTGGGTCATCTTGTAGAGCTGGATGTCGAGGACCGTGCCGCTGGGTCCGGCGAAGCTGAGGTTCAGCACGGCCGGGCGCTGCGCGTTGAGGTTCACCCAGTCCAAAGCGGACAGAATCTCCTCGGACGTGCCCGTGCCGTCGCAGCCGAGAGTGCGCACCGACTCGACCGAAGCCTCTTTCGCGACGCCGTAGCGGCGGCCCGCGATGGCGGCCGCGACTTGCGTGCCGTGGCCGTTGCAGTCCGACCCGCTCTGGTCGTTGTCGGGATCGACCGCGTCGTACGCGGCGTGCGCGCGGCCGCCGAAGTCGTGGTGGCTGGTGCGCACCCCGGTGTCGAGCACGTACACATGCACGTTCTCCGCGGTGTTCGGGTAGGTGTAGCTGCCGTCGAGCGGGAGGTCCGCTTGATCGATCCGGTCCTGGCCCCACGAAGGCGGGTCTTCCTGGGTCCCGGCCGCGGTGTAGACCTGGTTGTCCCCGACCGTGGTGACCGCGGAGTCGGTCAGGTACTTGTCGTGCTGCTCCCGGGTCAGCGAAAGGGAAAACGCCTGCGAGACCGAGTAGTAGACCCGGCGCAGCGTGCCGCCGTACTTGGCGATCAGCGCGTTCGCGGCGGCGGTGACCTTGTCCTTGTCTTTGTCCATCGGCTTGAGCCGCACGATGTACACCGCGGTGTCGCCCGGCGAAGCCGAGGCCGCCACCGGCAGCACGCTGGCGGCGACGGTGAGAAGCGCCGCCAGCACGACGGCTTTCGGAGTGCGTTTCATGGTTGTCCCTTCGGGGGACCGCCGCCGGGACCTCGGGGAGTCCCGGCGGCGGTCGGCGATGTCAGAGCCCGTTCAGCCAGGTGCGCAGGTCGTCCGGGCCGCTGCCCTCGTCGAATCCGACCACCCGGCTGCCCTTCTCCTGGCCGCTGGAGACGTCGATCAGCGTCGGGATGTACTCGATGCCGTACTTGTCGGCGATGTCCTTGTTCTGGCCCTGCTCGCTCAGGTCCACCTTCGCCCAGATCCACTTGCCGTTGTCGGCGGCGTGGTATTTCTCCAGGTAGGGAGCCATCTTCTGACAGGGGCCGCACCAGCTGGCGTAGAAGTCCAGCACCACCGGCTTGGTCTTGGACATCTCCATCACCTGGTCGTAGTTGGCCGAGGTGACGTCGATGACGGTCTCGTCCTGCGGCGCCAGCGAAACGTAGGACGCCGGGGCCGGGGCGGCGCTCGCCGGCGACGCCGCGGCACCGCCGAGGACTCCCGCCGTGATCGCCGCGACGGCCGCGAACATCCGGATTCTGGTTCCCATGTTCTCTCCTCTATTCGGGGTGGTTGACCGGCACCGGCGCCGGACGCGCCGGGGCTTCGGGGGCGGGGCCGGTTTCGGTGGGATGGCCGGCCTCGACCCAGTCTTCGATTCCTTCGCGGTACTTGCGGACGTCGGCGTACCCGAGTTCCAGCAGCCGGGCGCCGACGAATTCGCTGTTGCGGCAAGGGGTGTTGGCGCAGTAGACGACGATCGCCGCGGTCTTGTCCGGGACCACCCGCGGGGCGTGCTCGTCGGTGAACCGCGCGGCCTGCTCGTAGGGGAAGCCCGGGATGTTGCGGGCGCCGGGAAGGTGTTCGCGCGCGTAGTAGTCGGGCGGCATGGTGTCGACGACGATCACCGTGCCCTCGTCCATCGCGGTTTTCAGCTCTTCGCGGCCGATCAGCGGAAGCATGCCGGTTCCTCCCGGGTTCCGGCGGCGGGCCAGCAGGCCCGCCGCGAGGTGACAGACGAACGCCACGACCACCGAGTTGATCGTGGGAATCCCGAAGTCGAAGACGAGCGCGAAAGCGGTCCCGAGCGTCCAGCTGACGAGCGCGGCCGGTTCCCAGTCGCGGCCGGCGACCGCCTGTCCGCGGCGCAGGGCGGCGAAAACGGGACGGCACCGGCGAAGCACGAAATACTCCGCGATGAGCACCCCAGCGACCGGCGGCGCGAGCACGCCGACCGCGGTCAGGAACCCGGCGAAGTCGTCGGCGATCCCGAGCGCGGACGCGGCCGTGCCGAACACTCCGAGCACCAGGACCACGTGCACCCGGCTGACTTTTCGGTCGAACAGCACGTCCACGACGTTGACCACGCCGAGCGAGGAGGAGTACAGGTTCCAGTCGTTGATCTTGAGGATCGCGGTGGCCAGCACCAAAGTGCCGAGCAGTCCCGAGGAGGTGGTGACGATGCCGACGACGTCCGAGGTCGCGGCGGCGTGCGCGAGCAGCACGCCGATCAGCCCGATCAGGTACTCGCCGAGCGTCACGCTGAGCACGGTCTGCTTGACCACGTCGCCGCGGGTGCGGTTGAACCGCGTCATGTCCGGGGTCATCAGCGCGCCGAGGATGAACGCCCCGGACACCAGCGTGGTCGCCGCGCCGAGCGACAGCGGCGGCCCCGGCGGGGGAGCGGCGACCAGGTCCGCCAGCGAGTGCGTGTGCAGCGCGTCCAGCACCGAATACCCTGCCAGCACCAGGAAAGCGGGCACGGTCAGGTAAGCGGTCCAGGCCATCAGGCGGAAGCCGTAGACGGTGATCACGGTGATCGCCAGTCCGCCGACCAGCGCCCAGCCCCATTCCGGCAGCGCGCCGCCGAGCGCGCGCATCCCGTGCGCGAACACCCCGTTCTGCACGCCGAACCAACCCGCGAGGCTGATCGCCACCAGCAGGCCGACCAGCGCGGAGCCCTTCCGGCCGAACCCGGCCCAGCGCGCCAGCACCGAGGTGGACAGTCCCTCGCGCACCCCGGTGATGCCGAGCAGCACGGTGATGAACTCCAGCAGCACCGAACCGATCGTGATGGCCAGCACCGCGTGCCAGAACGTCATGCCGTAGCCCAGCAGCGCGCCGACGATGAACTGCTGGAACGACGAGACCTGCCCGAACCGCTGCACCGCGACCGACGGCCAGGACCGGCGGGCGGCGTCCGGGACGCGGGTCAGCGAATAGTCGTCGTGGCGGTCGCTCATCGGCCCGTCGCTTCCAGCGCGGCTTCGGCGACGACCAGGAAACCCTGGCCGGCTTCGGGCCGGAACGCGAATTCCCGGTCGAAGAACTTCTCCAGAAACGGCACCCGCTGGTGGTAGACGAACATCGACCGCGGATTTCCGGTGATCAGCCCGGAACCGGCGAACAACGGGAGTTCGGCGAGGAAGTAGCGCACCGCGAGCCGCAGCGCCCGCTCGTCCGGCACGTTTCCGGTCCGGCCCTGCAGCACCCAGGTGGAAGCGCCGTAGCAGGCGGAACGGAATGCGCCGTCGGTTTCGAAGAGGCTTTCCGCCGAGGCCAGCAGCCGCCGATAGGACGGCAGTTCGCGCAGCCGGGCCATGCCGAGGATCCGGCTCTCCGGGTCGGACACGTCCAGCGCGCGCAGCGCGGCGGCGATCTTGTTGTGCACGTGGCAGGACTGCCGATGCGCTTTCTGTTTCGCCCTGGCCGGCGGATATCCGAGCGCTTCGAGCGTGTAGGCGGTGACCTCGTCCGGGACGAAAAAGCAGAACTCGGCGAAGTGTTCCGCGGTCCACGCGGCGAGCCGGGTGAGCCGTTCCGCGGTGAAATAGCCGTTGAACGGGCTCACCCCGACGCAGGCGTGCCGGACGTCCGGATACAGGCGGGCGCAGCCGGAAGACAGCGGAGTCGCGTCGAACATGGGAAACCTCCACCTTTTCTCGTCTCGATTCCGCGTTTTCTCCCGGCGGGGCGGGACTGGTGCGGCTCACTGTGCCGGGATCCGGGCGGCGCGGGTAATGCCTGCCGGTTATGCCGTCGCGGGACGGCGACCGCGGCAGTTCGGAAAGAGGATTTCCTACTTTGGTCGGGCGATTGCCACACTTTCGCCGGTGCACTCGTCCCGGCGGGAGTCATATCGTGGACTTTCGTGGAGTTGGAACTCAAACATTTGCGCCACCTCCAGGCGATCGCCAAAGCGGGCAGCCTCAACCGCGCGGCCACCGAACTGGTGCTGCCGCAGCCCGCCCTCAGCCGCGAACTGCGCAGGATCGAGGAACTCCTCGGCCGGGCGCTGTTCGAACGCGCCCGCGCCGGGGTGCGGCCCACGCCGTTCGGGCAGTTGATCCTCGACTACGCGGACGGGATCCTCGCGCGCACCGCCCGGATCGGGCCCGCTCTCGCGCAGCACCGCGCCCAGCGGGACAGCGCGTTGCGGGTCGGCTGGTCGGAAACCGTGCTGTCCGGCCCGTTGCTCCGCGCGCTGGAGACGACCGGGCTCGGCGACCGGGCGGAAGTCCGGACCGCCGAGTCGACCGCGGAGATGCTCGTCTGGTTCGGCCGCGGCGAACTCGACCTCGCCGTGCTGTCCGAACAGTGCGAGGTGCCGCTTCCCGCGAACACCGGCCGGATCGACCTCGCCGAGGACCCGCTGCTGATGATGCTCCCGGACTGGCATCCGCTCGCCGCCCGCCGCGAGGTGGACCTGGCCGAACTGGAACACGAGCGGTGGATCTCCTCGACCGGGCCGGACCGCTGCCGCGAGTTCCTGGCCCGGGTGTGCGGCCCGTACGGATTCGCCCCGGCGATCGCCCACTACGTGCCGGTCTCCGGCCCGCGTGACGAGATCGTCCGCTACCAGGGCGACGTCACGCTGGTCCAGGCCTCCCGCCCGCTGGCGCCCGGGGTGGTGCACCGGCCGGTGCCCGGTCTGCGGGCGCGGACCAGCCATTTCCTGCTGTATCGCGAGGACAGCCCGGTCGCCGGGCGGGCGGTCCTGCTGGCCGGGCTGATCCTCGACTCCTATCACGACGAACGGGGCGGTTTCGCCGGCCCGCGCGCGATTCCGGGGGAACTGCCGTGGCTGACCGCCCGGACCAGCTGATCCGCACCGGCGCGGACCTCGAGCTGCGGCAGCTGAAGCTGCTGGTCGCGGTCGCCGAGGCGGGCAGCGTGGCCGCCGCGGCGACCGCGCTCGGCACCACCCCGGCCAAACTCGCGCTGCGGATCCGGCGGCTGGAACGGATGATCGGCGCCCCGCTGCTGGCCGCCGGACCGGACGGGAAGCTGTTCACCGAAACCGGCGAGCTTCTGCTTGAACACGCCTCGGCGGTGGTGCCGCAATTCGACCGGATGCTGACCGCCGCCCGCGCCGGCCTGGAGCGCCCGGCCGCGCAGATCCGGATCGGTTCGGTGCTGACTCCCGTGCTGCCGCGGCTGATTCGCGAGCTGGGCCGGTGCAATCCTGGCACCGGACTGGCGATCCGGGCCGGCGAATCGGCCGCGGAGCTGGCCGAAGCGCTGCTTCGCGACGAACTGGACCTCGGCCTGCTGCGTCAGGACGCAGTGCGGGAACGCGCCCTCGAATGGGTTTCAGTAGCCACGGAACCGCTGGTGGTCGGCATTCCTTCCGGACACCCGCTCGGCGTTCCGGACTCGCTCACCCCGGCCGCGCTGTCCGGTCAGCGCTGCGTTCTTCTCGATCAGGCAGTGCAGCCCCGGACACGCGCACTGCTCGCTGCCTTCGCCGACGCCGGTGCCGATCCGCGGCTTTGCTACGCCGGCAGCGAATGGGCGGTGTTGTGCCTCGGTTACGGGGCGGGAATCCTGACCGTGACAGCGCCGCCGACGAGACCGATGCCGGACACGTCTTACCGGCCGCTGCATTGCGCGGCCACGAATTCGACCATCGTGCTCGCCTGGACTGACGGGTCGCTCACCGGCTGCGTCCCCCGCGTCCGCGCGGCGATGACACGCGCGCACGCCGAGCACCTCCGCGCGCTGGTCCGTTCCTGTCCGTGAAGGACTCCTTGAGGGAATCAGATTCCCTCAAGGAGTCCTTCACGGACCTCTGGGATACGGGCGCCTGCTCGTCAGCCGATGCGGTAGCTGTACGGCAGGGTCGCCAGCACCTCACCGGTTCCGACCTGCGGCAGACCGGTCACGCCGGTCGGCAGCGAAGGCACGGTCACGATGTTCAGGTGCCCGGCCACCTTGGCACCGCGATTGCCCGACGGCGTGATCGTCACCAGCACGGTCGCTGTCTCGCCCGGCTTCACCAGCTGCGGCGTGCCGCCGGTGCCGTTCGGGTCCACCGACTGGCCGTACGGGTCGCCGGTCGACGACGTCACCGAACCGTCGAAGCCCGCCGTCTGGATCGACGCTGTGTAGCTGGAGTGCCCGGCGGGAGCGCCTTCCGGACCGAACGGGCCGATCTCCTGCACGTCGGCGAACCAGACGCCCTTGGTGACGTACCCGGTCTTCTCGCCGATCGTCGCGACCGACACCGTGCTGCCGTTCTGCGCGGACTTCAGGTCGCCGAGCACGTCGATGCCCGCCGCCGAACCCTGGATTTCCGCCTGCGCGGGCACGGTCGAGGACGTCGCGACGGTGAACTTGCTCGTCTCCGGCGGAATCGAGTACACCGGCGCGTCCGAGTTCAGTTCCGGCAGGTTGACCTCGGTCGAACCCTGGATCGGCTGCGGCTGCAGCGTTTGCCGGGAGTTCGTGCGCGCGTCGACGCCGATCGCGATCGGCTCCACTCCGGTGTTGCGCACCGTCACCGGCACGGTCACCGCCTTGCCCGCGGCGAGCGACGCGGACTGCGGCAGCGCGGGCGCGCTGGCCGAGACCTGGTCGAAGCCGACGGTTCCGGTGAACGGCTGGTCGATCTGCTTGCCCGTCACCGGGTTCTGCACGACGAGCACGAGGTGCCAGCGGCCCGGCAGCGGGTTCGCGTCGGCGAGCTGCAGCCCGGTGCCCTGCCCCAGCGTCGTGGCCGAGGTGAGGAACGCGTTGCTGTTCACGTCGGCGAGTTCGCCGTTCGGGTCGACCAGGACGCCGTCGAGCAGCGTGCCCGGATCCTGCAGCTTCACCGCGACGTCGAGGTCCCGCTTGCCGCGCGGCACGTCGAATTCGTAGGAGAAGGTCTGCGCGGGCGACACCGCACGGGCGTTGCCGCCGGTGATGGTGCCGCTGAAGGTTCCCGGGCCGTTCTTGGTCGGGATCAGCGCGCGCAGCACAGCCGACACGGAGGTCTGGTGGCCGTCGGAGCTGCCGAAGGTGATCGAGTAGTCCGTGTCGCCGCCGCTGCTCGGAGTCTGCAGCGAGACGTGCACCGGCTTGGTCTGCCCCGGCTTGAGTTCCAGGATCTGCGGCGACACCTGGCCGTACGGAACGGCGCGCTGCGCGGTGGTCGCCAACTGGACGTCACCGGTGTAGCCGGCCGGTCCGGACGCCGAGTACAGCACCGCGGTCCACGTGCCCGCGACCGGGCGCGTGACGTCGACGTTGGCGTAGTTCGCCGTCGCGGCCCCGCCCTGCGGGCGGCTGTTGGCGACGAAGGTGCCGTCCGGCGCGAGCAGCGTCAGCCGCACCACCGGGGTGACCGACTGGCCGTTGACCGCCTTCGGGCTGCCCTGCCAAGCCATCCGCGCCAGCAGCCGCTGCGCGCCGTTCGGCACGGAGAACGTGACCTTCTTGTACGCCCAGTTGGTGCCGTTGAAATACGGGAACGTCGGCAGCTTCGTGGCGTCGAACGCAGTGGTCTGCGTCTGCGTGCCCATCGGGGAGAACGTCCGCGTGCCGGTGCTGACCGTCAGCGGCTTGGTGCCCGAGTTGGTGACGTTCACCGCCGCCTGCTGCGTGCTGCCCGGCGCGCCTTCCAGCGTGAGCTGGTCGGTCGACAGCGAGATGTTCGACGAGACGCCCGCCGGTGCCCCGGTCGAGCCCGGAGCGGTGAGCGCGGCTTCGACCGCCGCGCGCGCGTCGAGAAGGCCAGCGCCCTGCTCGTCGGCCGGGAGGTTGAGGTCGCGTGCGGTGCTGGTGATGATCTGCTTCACCTGTGCGGGCGTCGGCGACGCGCCGTGGTGCGAATTGCGGTAACTCTGGATCACCAGCGCGGCGACACCCGCGGTCAGCGGGGCGGATTCACTGGTGCCGCCGAACGATTCGAGGTCGGTCGGCTGCGGGACGGTGTTGAAGTTGCGGCATTCCGAGTACGCCGGCGCGCAGTCGGCCCAGTTGCCCTCGCCGGGTGCGACGAGGTCGATGGTGCGGCCGTTCTGCGTGATGCCGGACGAGGACAGCGCGGAGATGTTGTCGCTCACCCATTTCCCGTTGGAGAACGGGAAAGCCGCGTAGCCGGTCTGCGCGTACAGCCGGTTGTCGGTCGTCGCACCGGCGGAGATCACCAGCGGGTCGGTCGCCGGGCTGCCGATCGTGGACGTGGTGCCCGCGTCGCCGCTGGACGCGGTGACCGTGACGCCCGCGGCCACTGCCTGGTCGTTGAAGACCTGGAACAGGTTGCGGGAGCTGGAATCCGGGTATTGGTTGAGGCCGAGCGACTCGTTGATCACGTCGACGTGGTCGACGGTCACCGCGTAGTCGATCGCCTGCAGCACCGCGGAGTTCGTGGCGGTCTTGCCGAAGACGTTCAGGCCGACCAGGCTCGCGCCCGGCGCGACGCCCTTGACGACGATGTTGCAGCCCGCCGGGAGCGGGTGCTTCTCGTTCACGAACTTCGACAGGTCGTGCACCACGACGCCCTGCGCGGCGATCGAGGAGGCGTCGCCGAAGGCCTCGGCCCCGGCGTCGGTCGTGTTCGGACCGTCCCCGGAGAAGTCCTGGTAGTCCGAGAACACATGGCTGCCGTCGGGACGGATGAAGTCCGCGTAGTTCGGGTCCATGTTGTCGGCGAGGAACGCGACCTTGACACCGGCTCCGTTGGCCAGGTCGGACGCGCTCTTCCCGCCGGTGGTGCTGTACGCGCGGATCGACGTCAGCGCTTCGGGCTCCAGCAGCGGTTTCGCCGGGTCAGCCGGACAGGTCGCGTTCGGCGTGGACTGCGCGGCCGGTCCGCCTGCCTTCGGCGCGGCGGCCGGTGCGCTCGGCTTGGCGTCCGGCAGCGTCACCTTGCTGTCCGGCAGCACCTGCGAGACAGCCGGGTCGTGCGCGAGCTGTGCGGCCTGCGCGGGCGTGACGGTGGCGGAGAAAGCGTTGCCCAGAGCGAAGTGCTTGACCTTCGCCGGTGCCGCGCCGACGAGCTTGGCGAGCACCGAGTCCTGTTCTTGGGTGGCTTTGGCGCGGCGAGTGTCCGAGGCCGCCTTGGTGGGCGGCGCGCTGGGCAGCTGGTCCGCGAGGACGACGATCACCGATTGCGGCGTCGTGTCGGCCGCCGCGGCTGGCGCGGCAGCCTGCGCCGGCTGGGTGATCCCGGCCAGCACCAGGCTGCCGGTCGCAGCCATGACCAGGGCGCGAACGGATCGCGAGGAACGCCCCATGTGCAGTTCCCACTTCCTGCTAGAAGGGTTCGTGAGTTACCGGCCCCGACGAAATCGGGCGCAATCGTGCCGCGCTCGTTTTCCCGATGGCAGAACTCTTTCCGACTCCTTCTCGATCCACAAGAGACAATAGTGGGAAACAAATCCGGCAAACGGGACCGAATTTCCGCGCGGTCGCGCATTCGGTCCCGTTTGCCGGAATCGGGTCAGTCCTGAGGCAGGTGCCGGCGCGAGTGCCGGGTCACCACAAGGGTTCCCGCGATCGCGACCAGTGCCACGCAGGCGAGCAGCACCGGGTAGCCCGCTACTCCGTTCAGGGCGGCTAAAATTGACGGCAGGAGGAATCCGATGTAGGCCAGCGCGTAGTACACGCCGGTGAGTTCCGCGATTTCGTCCGGCCGGGCGAGGCGTTGCAATTCCAGCAGTCCGGACACGACTACGATGCCGTAAGCGGCGCCCAGCACGACCGCCGCGCCGAGCGCGATCCACGGCGATTCCCGCGCCGCCGCGAAGACGCTCAAGACGAGGCCGACGCAGAGCACGGTCATCCCGGTGAGCACGGCCCGCGCGCTGGTGGCGCGGTCGACCCGCTTGGCGATCGGCTGAATCCCCACGCCCGCGCCGATCGCGCAGACGGTGAGCAGGGTGGAGTAGGCCAGCGCCCACGACCCGGTCTGATGCTCGACGAGCTGCGGCAGGATCGCGTACGCCACGCCGCAGGAGCCGAAAATCCACGGTGCTGCGGGCAGGATCACCCGGCGGAACCGCGGATGCCGCGTGGTGGCGGGAAGCGCGGCGCGGACCGAGTCGGTCCGGACAGTGAGCGTTTCCGGACTGCGTGTGACCGCAGCCAACGAGACCAGCGCGAGTCCGATGTGGACCAGGTAGGGGAGGACCATCGGCCACGGTCCCCATTGCGCGAGCACTCCGGCGACGCCGGGACCGATGCCGAGCCCGAGCGTGAGGCACAGCGCGGCGCGGCGAGTGCCGGTGTCGGCCGCGCTGTACGGGTCGGCGTCGGCGAGTTCCTTGATCCAGGCGGAACCGACGGCCATCGCGACCGCGACCGCGATGCCGGAGAGGAACCGGCCGCCGGCGATCCACGCGACGCCGAGCGGTCCGAGTGCCAGCAGCAGGCTCGCGACCAGCGACAGCACGGTGCCGGCGAACATCACCGGGCGGCGACCGTACCGATTGGACAGTCCGCCGGACAGCAACAGTCCGGGCACAAGGCCGACGACGTACGCGCCGAGCAGCGCGTCGACAGTGAACGCGGAATAGCCCGCGGCGTGGTACATCACGAGCAGCGGGGTGAACTGGTTGCCGCCCCAGCCGCACGCGAACACCGCGGCGGCGGCCGGGAACCAGGCCGGGCGGGCGGTCGTTTCGGGAGTTTCGGGCAGGGGAGCGCGGTCAGTGCTGTTGGTGGTAGTGGTCATCGACGGTGCACCGAATCCAAGTGTGCTCGCAGCGCCGGGGCGAAGGTGTCCGCCTTCGTCTCGGCCTCCGCGATGATGTTCAGGAGCTCTTCGTGTTCTTCGACGACTCGCGGCAGGCGAGCCGGGATCGGCGCGAGCGCGTGGACGTTCATCCGGCGCTGCCGGTCGGCGAGGGTGGTGTAAAAGCTGAGCAGCAGGGCATTGCCGCCCGCCTCGACGATCGTGCGGTGGAACAACTGGTCGGCTTCGGCGAACGCGGGCACGTCACCCGCTTCCGCGTGCCTGCGCTGGGTCTCCAGCACTGCGCGCAGCTGTTCGAGTGCGTCCGGGATCAACTCCGGACGACGGCCCAGCCGGTGTACCGCGGCGCTTTCGACTGCCTCGCGGGCTTCGAGTACGTCCTCGGCCTCGCCGGGGGTGATCGGCACGACGATCGCGCCGCGCTTCGGGATCAGGTTGAGCAGCCCCTCGACCTGCAGCCGCAGGAACGCCTCGCGCACCGGAGTCCGGCTCACCCCGAGGCGCTCGGCGATCTCGCCCTCGCTGAACAGGTGTCCGCCGGGCAGCTCGCCGGTGAGCACCAGTTCCTTGGTCAGCTCGTAGGCGCGGTCCGCGGCGGGTTTCAGAGCGTTCACGCCTGAGACGCTAACATGCATCCCAGCTTGTATCTAAGGCGTTGTGACCTGGGGCTCAACTGTTCTGTCGGTGCCCTGTGCGATGCTGCGGCGGTGCGATTGCTCCTCGATGCCCGGCCGACCGTTCAGCAAGCCATCGACGCCGTCCGCGGGGCTTTGACCGGCGGCCTCGACCCGGATCAGGACCCGCCGCGGTCCGTCGTGCCGGTGCCAACTGGGCAGTTCCTGCTCATGCCCGCCTTCTGGGACCGCTACGCCGGGGTCAAGGTCGCGTCCGTCGCGCCGGAGAACCCGGCACGGGGCCTGCCGCGGATCCAAGGCCACTACCTGCTGATGGACGGCCCGACACTCACCCCGATGGCGCTCCTGGACGGCGTCGCGCTGACGTCAGTGCGCACGGCGGCCGTCTCTGCGGTGGCCGCGGACCTGCTCGCCGTGCCGGACGCGGAACGCCTGGTGGTGTTCGGGACGGGCCCGCAGGCGGAGAGCCATATCGAAGCTTTCCGCGCGGTCCGGCCAGTGCGAGAGGTGATAGTGGTCGGCCGGAATCCGGAGCGGACGGAAGCCTTTGCCGCGCAGTATCCATTCGCGCGGGTAGGCACGCCGGACGACGTGGCTTCGGCGGATCTGATCGTGTGCTGCACCTCCTCGCGGACCCCGGTTTTCGACGGCGCGAAAGTCCCCGAACACGCCACAGTGGTAGCCGTCGGTTCGCATGAACCGGAGGCGCGGGAAGTTGATGATGTCCTCATTGGACGGTCCACAGTGGTCGTCGAAGGAATCGGCGCGGCTACCCGCGAGGCCGGAGATGTAATGCTGGCAATGGAATCCGGTTCCCTCGCGGCGGATGACCTTGTCTCGCTCGCGTCGCTGGCTCGGGGCCATGCGGTGCCTTCGGGGCCTCGGCTATTCAAGAGCGTCGGGATGGCCTGGGAAGATCTGGTGGTCGCCGCGGCCGCCTACGAAGCCGCCGAGTGACCGAAACTGTCGGTGGGGGCCGATAGCCTGGACTCCTTCGACGGCGAGGGAGACTGGGATGTCCGAGGAGCTGACCACCGCGGCGGAACTGTTCGACGCGATCGGCGCTGGTTACGAGGACGCGTTCGGCCGTCCGCCGATGGTGGACGCGGCGGTGCGGGAGTTGCTCGCAGTGCTGCCGCCGTCCGCGCGGGTGCTCGACATCGGCAGCGGGACCGGCCGTCCCGCCGCGGCGGATCTTGTCGCCGCCGGACACCGCGTGACCGGGATCGACGTGTCCGCGGAGATGGTGCGGATTGCCCGCGAGCAGGTGCCCGGGGCCGAGTTCGTGCAGGCTGACGTGCGGGAATGGGAGACGGAACCCGGGACATGGGACGCGGTGTGCGCGTTCTTCCCGTTCCTCCAGCTGTCCAGGGCCGACACGGAGCGGGCGCTAGACCGGATCGCGGGCTGGCTGGCGCCAGGCGGAAGGTTCGCGCTGGTGACAGTGCCCGCCGACATCGAGGACGTGCCGATCGAGTTCCTCGGCCACTCGATCCGGGTCACGAGCTTCTCCGCGGACGCCCTGGTCGCCCGGGTGCGCGCGGCAGGATTCGAAGTGACTGGGACCAGGACGGAGACGTTCGCCCCGGACAAGCCCGGAGCGGAGCCGGAGGAGCACCTGCTGATCTCAGCCCGCAAACCCGCCTGAGCGGTTTCGGAAAAAGCGCGGTGGACCAGGAGATCATGAAATAAATTCAGCAGCCCGCGCCCGGTGCGCAAACGGGGCGGCCTTTTCGCGCGGACCGGGTGAACACGCCGGAAACCACAAGAAAAATACCGCCCCGTCAGCCCGATGCGCCCGGGTTCTCTAGTCGGCTGAATGAATCCCGACTGAGGCCGGTCGATTGCCTGATCAGCGCGACTAACTCACAGCGCCGATTCGCCCGAAAGCCGAGGCAGCCGCTGCGCGCGGTCCGAGTGCCACGGCTGGTTGCCGCGGCACTCGAACTGCGCTGTTCGCTCGCCGCGCCTGATCCACGCAGCTTCCGACTTGCACGGCTTCCTCGCCTCGCCCGATTCGCGCGCCGACCGCAGCAGCCGACTCGCACAGCTCGCTCGCTGTGGCTGGTTGCCCAGCTGCCGACTCGCAGGGCTTGCCCGCCTCGGCCGATTCGAACGCTGGCCGCAGTAGCTGACTTGCACAGCTCGCTCGCCGCGCCTGATCCACGCAGGTCCCGACTCGCACAGCTCGCTCGCCGCGGTCGATTCGAACGCTGACCGCTGCACTTGAGTCGCACGGTTCGCTTGCTGTGGTTGGTTTCCCATCTGCCGACTCGTGCAGCTTGCTCGCTTCGGCCGATTTGTGTGCTGGTCACAGTAGCTGGGGCACACTGCTTGCTCGCCTCGGCCGATTCGAACGCTGACCGCTGTGCCTGAGTCGCATGCCTCGTTTGCTGTGGTTGGTTACCGCAGCAAACGACTGGCCTGGCTCGCCTGCCGCCACTGGTTCGGGCAGCCCCCGACTTGCTCGGTGAGCTTGCCGTGGACGGGTTTTCGCAGCTGGCTGCCGTGCCGACTTGCGCGGTTCGCTTGCTGCGGCCGACTTCCGCAAGTGACTGCGGTTGCTCGCGGCAGTCGATTCGCGCAGCTCGTTCGCCGCGGGTGGTTTCCGCGGCTCCTGACCTGTGCGGTTCGCTTGCCTCGGCAGACTTTCGCCGGTGACTCCGGTCGCTGTTTACCTTCCGCAGCCGACTTGCGTGCCGTCGTTGATCAGGGCAGCTGACTGCGACGGCCGACACGCGGTTTCGCCGCAGTCGACTCTTGAGGCTGCCCGAGACCGCGCTCGGCCCGGGAGTCAGGCCGGAGCAGCCTTTGCTACTGCTGGTTGCCCCACTGCTGCTCGCCCTGCTGGCCGCCCTGCTCGTAGCCGCCCTGCTGCTGACCGCCCTGTTCGAAACCCTGCTGCTGGCCGCCCTGCTGCTGGCCGCCTTGCTCAAAGCCACCCTGCTGGCCGCCCTGGTCGAAGCCGCCCTGCTGCTGTCCGCCGCCTTGTTCCTGGCCGCCCTGCTGGCCGCCGCCGAAGTTTTCCTTCAGCTTGTCCGCGCCCTGGCGGATCTGGTCGCCGTGCTTGCCGCCGGTTTTCTCGTCGGCGAATTGGGCGGCCTTGTCGACGCCGTCGCCGACCTTGTCCGGGTTGTTGCCCGCGAATTCCTGGATCTTGTCCTTGGCCTGGTCGAAAAAGCTCACGGAAAACCCTCCTTGATCCTTTCGTGACTCCTGGATACCAGCCGGGTACCCGGCTGACGCGGCGGCGAGACGCCAGTCCCCGGTTCGGGTGAGGCGCGGCGCCGGTTCTGCCCGGGTCGGGCCACGGGTGGGTTACCCCACACGCGCGGGTGCGGTCCGGACCGGCCGGTAGGGTCGCCGCGGCAGGGTGCACCGGAGCCGAGGAGGACATGTGGCGGGACCGTTGAGCGGGCTGAAAGTCGTCGAACTGGCCGGGATCGGGCCGGGGCCGCACGCTTGCATGGTGCTCGCCGACCTGGGCGCGGATGTCGTCCGGGTGGAACGGCCCTCCGGTTCGCTCGACCTCAGCGGCGGCAAACCGGACCCGCTCCTGCGCGGCCGCCGTTCGGTGGCGGCGGACCTCAAGACTCCCGAAGGCCGCGACCTCGTGCTGCGGCTCGCGGCGAAAGCGGACGTGCTGGTCGAGGGCCTGCGCCCGGGCGTCACCGAACGGCTCGGCGTCGGCCCGGACGACTGTTTCGCGGTCAATCCCCGCCTGGTCTACGGCCGGATGACCGGCTGGGGCCAGGAGGGCCCGCTCGCCCAGCGCGCCGGCCACGACATCAATTACCTCGGCCTCACCGGCGTCCTGCACGCGATCGGCCGCGCGGGCGAACGTCCGGTGCCGCCGCTCAACCTGGTCGGCGACTTCGGCGGCGGCTCGATGTTCCTGATCGCGGGCGTGCTCGCGGCACTGTGGGAATGCGGCCGGACCGGTCGCGGCCAGGTCGTGGACGCGGCGATGGTCGACGGCGCGAACGTCCTCTCCCAGATGATGTGGGCCCTGCGCGGCCTGGGTTCATGGTCGGACGAACGCGGCACGAACCTCCTGGACGGCGGCGCGCCGTTCTACGACACGTACGTCTGCGCGGACGGCCGTTACGTCGCCGTCGGTTCGCTCGAACCGCAGTTCTACGCGGCTCTCCTCAACGGGCTCGGCCTCGCCGCGGAAGACCTGCCGCCGCAGCTCGACCGCGACGGCTGGCCCACGCTCCGCGCCACCTTCACCCGTGCCTTCCTCAGCCGCACCCGCGACGAATGGGCCGAGGTCTTCGACGGCACCGACGCGTGCGTCACGCCGGTCCTCGCTCCCGACGAGGCGCCCAAGCACCCGCACATCGCCGCGCGCTCCGGCCTGATCACGGTGGACGGGATCGTCCAGCCCGCTCCGGCACCGCGGTTTTCGCGCAGCACAACGGATGCGCCGACGCCGCCGCCGGTTCCGGGCTCGCACACGGAAGAGGTGCTGGCCGAGTGGGAGTCGTGAGTGGCAATCCCGGTTAGAACCGGGATAGGCACTCACGAGCGCCTGCCCAGCTCCCGCCCCGCCTGTCCCGGGCGAGTCCGCGTCGCAGCCGGCCTCGTGAGTGGCGCTGCCGGTTAGAACCGGCAGCGCCACTCACGAGCGCTTAAGCCGCACCGGCAAAGTCACGTGCCCGTTGGTAATGAACGACGGCATCGGCTCCAGCTGGTCCCCGGGCAATGCCAGCGCCAGATCCGGAAAGCGCTCGAACAGCGCGGGCAGCCCGAGTTCCGCTTCCATCCGGGCGAGCTGTGCGCCGAGGCAATAATGCACCCCATGGCCGAACGCGAGCGCTGATTTGTCCTTCCGGGACAGGTCGAACTCGTCCGCGTCCGGTCCGTGGTGGCCCTCGTCGCGACCGGCGGGGCCGAACGACGCGAGGATCGGGTCGCCCGCTCGGATGGTCGTGCCCTCGACCTCGATGTCCTCCCGCGCGAACCGCAGCGGCAGGTGCGAAAGCGGTGACTGCCAGCGCAAAGTCTCGTCCACGACGTCGGACCAGGTGCGCGTTCCGTCGAGGACCGCCCGCAGTTGCGCGGGATGCGTCAGCAGCGCGGTCACGGCCTGGTCGAGGAGGTTGACCGTCGTCTCGTGACCGGCGGTGATCACCAAAATCAGCGTGTCCACCAGTTCCGCTTCGCTGAGCCGGGAACCGTCCGAATCGCGGGCGGTGATGAGCGCGGTGGCGAGGTCGTCGCCCGGCTCGGTGCGCCGTTGCGCGACCAGATCGGCGAGAATTCCGTACAGCCGCTCGACATTCGCGGTCGCCTCCTCCGCGGTCGCCGACGTCGCGAACATTCCGGCCACCGCGGTCCGCAGGCCGAGCCGCGCCGGTTCGGGGACCCCGACCAGCCGGCAGATCACCTCGATCGGCAGCCGGTAGCAATACCGGTCGCGCAGGTCGGTTTCCGCCGGTCCGGCGTCGAGATCGGCGAGCAGGCCGTCGACGATTTCGGCGACCACCGGGCGCAGCGCGGCGATCCGGCCGGGCGCGAAAGCCTTGGACACCAACGATCGCAGCCGGCGGTGCTCGTCGCCGTAGGCGGTGAACATGTTCTGCACCGAAACCCAGATGTGCAGCGACCAGTCGGAGGTGACCTCGCCGTCCCGGTAGGCGGGCCAATGCCGCCGGGCGTCCTTCGACACCCGCGGGTCGGCGAGCAGGCTGCGCAGCAGCGGAAGGCTCGTGACCGACCAGGCGAGCACGCCGCCGGGCAGCTCGACCACGGTCAGCGGTCCGTGTGCGCGCAGCCGCGCGCCCTCGCCGTGCACGTCCGGTGCCGCCGGGTCCAGCACGAAGGGGGTGACGGCGTGGTCCATGGGCGCTCCTCGCGGCCCGATGGTCCACAATGGACTGACGATGGGGGAGGTGTCCGTCGCGGCCACCGGGTCCACGGCCAGCGTAGCGCGGCAAACGATCGTTCTCTCCGGCTTGTGGGGTGGTCCGGACCAGACAGGAGAAGGGGTTGACGTCAGCCGTCGGCGCGCTTGCGGTGCAGGGAGAACCGTTCGAACACCGACAGCTCGCCGGTCGGCTTGTTCACGTTGTAATAGGTGACGTGCATGGTCGTGGTGCCGCCGGGACGGCGCCCGGGGTCCACCGTGAACGCGGCGAAACCGTAGGGGTGGTCGAGGTCGCGGACCGCGCTCCACACGGCTTTTTCGCGCACGTACGTCGGTTTCCGCTTGCCGGTAGCCGGATCCCGCTTGTCCGCCACGGCGGTCAGCACCTTTCCGGTGCCGTCCTTGAAGAAGCTGCCGTTGGTGGTGCCGGAGACGCCGCCTCCGCCGAGAATCATGTGCACGGTGCCGTGCGTGGCGTCGATGTTGTCGGTCGCGGCGGACACCGGGTTCGGCGTGAGCGTCTCGCTTTCCGCGACGACGCCGTGCACGGCCAGGGAACGCTCGTAGTCGTGCTCGTGCCCGCAGAGCACCAGGTCCACGCCGTAGCGGTCGAACAGCGGGCCGTACTTCTCGCGCAGGCCCAGGTCGGCGCCGTTCGCGTCGGACGTGCTGATCATGACCTGGTGCATCGCGACGACGATCCAGTCCACGTCGCGCGAGGCCCGCGCCGCGGCCAGTTCCTTCTCCAGCCAGGCGAGCTGCCGTCCGCCGGAGTAGCCGTTGACGTAGACGTCGCCGCCGTCCTGCAGGCAGTTGTCGTCGTTCTGCAGCACGATCACCCGCACCGCGCCGACGGTGAAGCCGTACCAGAGACCGGCGAGTTCCGGGTCGGTTTCGGTGGCGGGCAGCTGGAAATACGCCTGGTAGGCGTCCATGCCGATCGCGCCGTTCTTCTTCTCGATCTCGTGGTTGCCCGCGGCGGGCATCCACGGCCGGTACCGCGCCGAGCGGGTGTTGTTGGTGAAGAAGTTGTTCCAGGTGCGCACGCGGTCGACGTCGAGGTTGGCGTAGCAGAGGTCGCCGTTGAGCAGGTGGAACAGCGGCGCGACGGTCTCGATGCCGGTGACGATGTCCTTCGTGGCCGGGGTGGAGAAGAAGTCGAGCGCGGGCGCGCCCTTGAGATCCCAGGTGACCTGCGGCGCGGACTGGTCGCCGAAGCTGGTGAAGGTGAACGCGGACCGGCCGCCGGGCGCGGTGCGGAACGTGCCCGCGTCGGGCGTCGCGCCGTCGTGCTGGGCGACGTAGAGGTACTCGGTGTTCGGGCAGAGGCGGTTGATCTCGGCGTGGTGCACCCAGACCGTGCGGTTGGAAGCGCCGTCGAGGTAGGTCCGGGTGACCGCGGGAGCGTACGAGCCGAAGCCGTCGTCGAGCGTGCCGTAGAGGACGCGCGGACGGCGGACCGGGCCGTCGGTGAGCCATGAGACCACCATCTGCCGCGCAGGATCGCGGCCGAACGTGAGATGCAGACCCTGCACCGGTGTCGCGCCACCGCCCGAGGCTGGAGCAAGCGGAGCGGCACTCGCCGTACCAGTGCCGAGCAGTGGTACGGCAGCGCTTGCGCCCATTAGGCCTAATGCTCCTCGACGGCTGACGGTGTTGGACATGACGGCCTCCTCCGGCTCCCAGGCGGAAGCGAAGCTATGCTGGTCGCGCGGCCCGCTGATGAACGCGGGTTGTCCGGCGCGTGAAGTGTCTTCGTGCGAAGTTCCGGTTCGTTCCCTTTGCCGGGAAACGGTTCCGGAATGTCCTAAGTGGAGAGTCCCGGCTTTCCCGGATCGATTCAGAAAAGTTCTGCTAGCCTCCGTGGTGACGTGCGGCTCGCCGTGGTGCCGCGTTGCTGCCGGAGCGCTTCACGGAGCGTGCGCGAGTGCTTCGGCTCGAACCTCCGAGGAGCGTTATGACAGGCATCGTCCGGGTCCGGGGCCGTGAGGTGCTCGACAGCCGGGGCAACCCGACGGTCGAGGTCGACGTGGTGCTGGCGGACGGGTCGGCGGGCAGGGCGGCGGTGCCGTCCGGGGCCTCCACCGGCACGCGCGAGGCCGTCGAGCTGCGGGACGGCGACGCGAAGCGGTTCCACGGCAAGGGCGTGCGCAAGGCGATCGACGCGGTGAACGGCGAGATCGCCGACGCCGTGATCGGGATGGAAGCCGAGGCGCAGGCCGACGTGGACCGTGCCCTGATCGCCCTCGACGGCACCGAGAACAAGGCGCGCCTCGGCGCGAACGCGACGCTCGGGGTTTCGCTGGCGGTAGCGAAGGCGGCTGCCGCGGCGAACACGCTGCCGCTGTACCGGTACGTCGGCGGCGTGTACGCGCACCTGCTGCCGATGCCGATGATGAACATCATCAACGGCGGCGCGCACGCGGACAACCCGATCGACTTCCAGGAGTTCATGATCGGCCCGGTCGGCGCTTCGACGTTCGCCGAGGCCGTGCGGATGGGCTCGGAGGTGTTCCACACGCTGCGGAAGTCGCTGCACGAGGCGGGACACAACACGAATGTCGGCGACGAGGGCGGGTTCGCGCCGCAGCTGGGGTCGGCCGACGAGGCGCTCGAGTTCGTGGTCCGCGCGATCGAGAAGACCGGGTACGAACCGGGCAAGGACATCGCGCTGCTGCTGGACCCGGCGGCGTCGGAGTTCTACCGCGACGGCGTCTACGACTACACCGGCGAGGGCCGCAAGCGCAGCATCGAGGAACACGTCGCGTACCTCACCGAGCTGACCGAGCGCTTCCCGATCGTGTCGATCGAGGACGGCCTGGCCCAGGACGACTACGCCGGCTGGAAGCAGCTGACCGACGGCATCGGCGACCGCGTCCAGCTCGTCGGCGACGACCTGTTCTGCACGAACGTCGAGATCCTGCGCGACGGCATCAAGCGAGGCATCGCCAACTCGATCCTCATCAAGGTCAACCAGATCGGCACCCTGACCGAGACGCTGTCCGCGGTCGACACCGCGCACAAGGCGGGCTACTCGGCGGTCATGTCGCACCGTTCGGGCGAGACCGAGGACACCACCATCGCCGACCTCGCGGTGGCGACCGGATGCGGCCAGATCAAGACGGGTTCCCTGTCGCGGTCCGACCGCACGGCGAAGTACAACCAACTGATCCGCATCGAAGAGGAGTTGGGCACCGAGGCTCGCTACGCGGGCTGGGACACGCTCCGCTGAGCCTTGACGATCGAGGCGGCCCGGGCTTTCGCTTGCCCGGGCCGCCTTTTTCTACTTCTTCACCCGCAGGAACGTCGCCGCCGCCGTGAAGGCCGCGCTGACCCAGAACGCCGCGCGCGCATGCGCCGCGTCCATGACGAAGGCCCCCGCCATGGCAGGCCCGACCACCGCGCCGAGATTGAACGCCGTAGTCGCGATCGCCCCGGCCACCCGCGGCGCTTCCTCGTTGGCCGTCGTGACAATTTTGGCGATGAGGGCGGACCCGACGCCGAACGCCGCCGCCCCGGTGAGCAATGCGGCCGTGAGGAGCCCCGGAAGGCTTTGCGCCGCGAAGAACGCCGCCACCCACACTCCGGTCAACACTGCCGTACCCGCTTTGAGGATCTTCGGACCTGCCTTGCCCGCGACCGTGACGCCGACGAACGAGCCCACTCCGAACACCGCCAGCACGACCGGAACCCAGCCGGTTAATTGGGTCATCGTGCCGAGGTAGGTGAAGGCCGCGAACGTCCCGCCGTTGACGAGAATCCCCTTGACCACGGTCGTTGCGACGCGGGTTTGGGTCAGCACGCGCCACTCGCGATACACCGGGCTTGTCGCTGGCGGATCGTCGAACGAGGCCGTGGCAAGTGCCGCGGCGGCCACCGCGGTGATCGCGGCGATCGCCCAAAACGCGGCCTGCCACCCGGCATATTGCCCGAGCACTGTCCCCGCCGGAACGCCGACGATGCACGCGAGCGTGACACCCGACAGGAGCACGGAAGTCGCCCGCCCGACAGCGTCCGGTGGGACGAGCGCGGGCAGGGCGGCGAGTGCTACGGCGAGGAACCCAGCGTTGGCAAATGCCGCGACGGCTCGGGTGGCGAGCAGGAGAGGGAAATCGGTGGTGAGGGCGGCCGTGACGTGTGCTGCGCAGAAGAGCCCGAGGAAGGCTAGGAGCGCCGTTTTGCGCGGCAACCTGCTGCCGAGCATCGCGAGCAGTGGCGCCCCGATGACCATTCCGGCGGCGAAGAGGGACGTCAGCAGCCCGGCAGTGCCGAGGGAAACGCCGGTGTCGGCGGCGATTTGGGGGAGCAGGCCGGAGAGGACGAACTCGGAGGTGCCTTGCGCGAAGACCGCGCTGGCGAGGATGAAGAGGATGGGAGGCAAGACTCGACTCCGGATGAGTGGCGGCGTCGGAGGGACGCCGGGGATGAGGACGGTTTGGGTCGGGGTCTGGGCGCGGAGTGGGGTGGCTTGGGCCTTTGGGCGGGGCTTCACGCGATCGGCTTCCAGGCTGTCGGCCTTCGCGAGGTGAGCCTTCGGGCGGCGCGGGCTGAGCCCGGGGGCATTGGCTGGGTGGGACGCTCTTCCGTGCCGCCGTGCCGCCGTGCCGCCGTGCCGCCGTGCCGCCGTGCCGCCGTGCCGCCGTGCCGCCGTGCCGCCGTGCCGCCGTGCCGCCGTGCCGCCGTGCCGCCGTGCCGCCGTGCCGCCGTGCCGTTGAGGTGGCAGGCAGGCATGGCCAGGTCAGGCAGGCATAGCCAGCGGTGCCGCTGTTGCGAACAGGCTTTGCTGGCTACGAAGGCGGGCTTCGCCATGGCGCGTCTGCGGCCGGTGTGCTTGCCGGTGGCGTCAGACTTCGCCGTGATGCGGCCGCCGTACGCAGGCCTCGCGGTTGGCTGTGACCAGACCTTGCCGTTGGCGCGGCTGCCTGGGCGCGGTGGAGCCGACGGCTGAGCGTGGCTGTGCCGATGACGACAGCGTTGACTGTCGTGAGTGTTTGTCCCGGTTCTAACCGGGACAAACACTCACGAGAACCTGCCCGAAGCACAGTCGGCTCAACCGCGCGGCGCTCGTAGCTTCCGCCGGTCAGCTCAACCCGGGAGCAAACCCCCAGCGCCCGTCGCTCCGCCGCCCAGCTTGAAGCTGGGCGGCTACCGTCTGTTGGCCTCCGGCGACGTCATACCCCGGACTTTACCTTGCCGCGCAGCGGAGGTCGCGCGCGATGCGGCCCCGCGCGTTCGACGGTTCGTCCGCGCGATGCGGGAAACCGGTTCAGCCGAGTTCGGCCTGCGGGCAGGGGGATGCGGTCGTCGTCGAACGCTGGACCGCCAGCGTCAGGGTCGGCTGAGTTCGGCGTACGGCAGCGTGCTGCGCGGTGTCGATCGCGCGAGCGCGAGTGCCAGGGCCAGGGCCAACCGAGTTCGGCGCGCGAGCAGGGGATGCGGTCGTCGTCGAGCGCTGGGGCGCGAGTGTCAGGGTCAGTTGGGTTCGGTGTGCGGCAGGGTGTTGCGGGCGGTGTCGAGCGCTGGGGCGCGAGTGTCAGGGTCGGCTGAGTTCGGTGGGGCAGGGTGCTGCGGGCGGTGTCGACCGCTGGAGCACGAGTGCCAGAGGTCAACTGAGCCCGGCGTGGGCGGCGATCTCGTCGGCGAAGGACGTCACCCTCGTGTACATCCCGGGCTTGCCGGGCTTCCCGCAGCCGTCGCCGTAGGAGACGATGCCGATCACCGTGTCGCCGACCAGCAGCGGGCCGCCGGAATCTCCTTTGCAGGCGTCGATGCCGCCGTTGGGGTAGCCGGCGCAGAGCATGCTCGTTGGGGAGTATTCCGGGTAGGCGGTGTGGCAGGTGGCGTCGTCGGCCAGGGGGACGGTGGCTTGGCGCAGGTAGTCCGAACGGTCGCCGCCGTCGGCGAGTCGGCCCCAGCCCAGGACGGTGGCATTGGTGCCGGCGGGGTATTGGCTTGGATCGCGGGCCAGGTCGGCGGGACGGTAGGGGAGCGAGCCGCGGACGGTCAGGACGGCGACGTCCGAACCTTGTTGCGGTGTATGGAAATCGGGGTGTTGCCAGGCGGCGGACACTGCGCGGACGACGCCGTCTTGGCTGCGTTTGTCTTCTCGGCCGGCTACTACGCTGAGTTCGCCGACCGGGACGATGGCGGCGCAGTGCGCGGCGGTCGCGACCGCGGTGCGGCTGACGATGACGCCGCCGCAGAACTGGGTTCCGTGACTGTCCACTAAGTACACCGCGTACGGATGTTGGGCCAGGGAAGCTTTTTCGCCGCCGATGATGGACGGTGTGGCGTCGGCGGGTGTGGTCAGGGTGATGGCGAGCAGGACGATGGCGGCGATGAGTGCGAATCGGCGTGGCATGGCGGACCCCCTCGGCTGCGGCAGCGCACGTTAGCCACTTTAACCGGCGGTTGAGGGGAAAACCGTCGCTGAACCGGGTGGAAACCGCGGAGGCCCGGATCCGGACCCCCGCGGCGGCTGCGGGGGAGAAGCTTCAGAAACCCGGCTTGGACAAAGGGATTTCGGGTGTCGCGGCGCGGACACGCTCACCCTGATGGAGCAGTGGAGAAGCCAGAACCGGTGCGGAATCCGGAAGCGAGACTTATTGGCGACGGGTTCGGCGGCGAGGAAACGACTCGGGCGCAGGTTTTCCGGTGAAACCGGGAGTAAGGCATCGGAATCGGCTGGCGGAGGAGCGGTTTCCGAAGGGGCTTCTGGGCAAACCTGGGCAGTGTGGGTTGCGAAAGTCAGGGCCATGCGGCGCGGCAGAAACTCCGAGCCGAACCCGGTGGCGAAACGGAACGAAGGGAAGTCGGCGAGGAGCCAGTCCAAAGCACTGCACCGGCATCCCCGACCCGCCTCGCCAGCGCGGCCAAACAAGGGGGAGTCGCCGGTGAGAACCCCCAGGGCCCCACCGGCAACTCTCCTCGCAGCAGCCTCAGCAGAGCGGTGCCACCGGACCGTCCGAACCCGTCTTCACATACGTGTCCGAGATGTAGTGCCCGGGCCCGATCCGGTCCCAGATCTTGCTCGTCCCGAACTTCCCGGTCACGCTGTCCCCGTTGACGTAGCATTCGATGTTCACCTTGGCGTAGTTCGCCGCCAGGCCCTTCACCGACGACGACGTGTGCGCACCCGACCGGACGTTCACCGGGTCGCCCGCCGTCTGCACCAGGCCGCTCGCCGCGGCGGAGCCCGTCCACAGGTAGGTGACCTTGACGTTCCCGTTGTCGCCGAGGCCGACGCCCGAAGCGAACGTGCCGTCGGCCAGGTCGATGCCCGCGGGGTTGCCCACTTTGTACCCGAGATCGTCGCGGCCGCCGTTGTAGCCGTTGTGGTAGGCGGCGTAGGCCTCGGGCTGGCCTTGCGGCAGGTCTTTGTACTCGGCGCGCACCGAGGACGGGTTCCAGTAGTCGTCCTTCGTGTTCCACGGTCCGACGTCCCAGACCGGCGCGTATTCGCAGCGGCTGTTGTCCGTCTTGCACACCCGCACGCTGTAGTTGCCGGTTCCCTTGGGCGACAGGGCTTTCCCGGACGGCAGCGCGACGAAGTGGTCGTTGCTCGCGATGACGTGGCCGTTCGCGGTGGTGTGGCCGGCGAGGCCTTCGCGGGTGGCGTAGACGGTGTACGTGAGCGGGGTGGCGGCGGCGATGGCGTTCGCCTGCGGGGCCAGGGAGCTGGTCAGTTCGACGTCGCGCACGGTGGGGCGGGCGGTGGTCGTGCTGGACAGCGTGATCCTGGTCTGCACGACGCTCACCGCACGGGGGAGCGCGGTGCCGGCGGGGGTCCATTCCGTCCAGTCGTCGGCACCGGAGCGGCCGCGGACGTCGACGTCGACCGAGGTGCCTGGTGGCGCGTCGGCGGAGATTTCGGCGGCTACGCGGTTCGCCGGCGCGGGCAGGCGTCGTTCGGCGGAGAGAAGGTAGCCCTCGCTGCCCGCGGCCTGGTCGGCGGGTCTCCACGCGGAGTCTCGCAGCGTGAGCGTGCCGCTGGACGCGGCGACGTTGACGTCGTCACTGTCCACTGAGGACAGATCGGCTCGCCAGGCGCCGGCCGTCTCGGCGGCGCTCACGGGCGTCGCGACTGCGGTGACCGCCCCCGCGGCGAGCAGCGCGGCGACCGCGCGCCGGACCATCACATTCCCGACCACGACGGATCTCCCTTCACTCGTCCGAATCGAACTGCCTGAGTGTCGGAGGGATCCGTACACGATCCATACAACGATCTCGCCCGGTCGTGTACCGGATGCCGGAAGTTGACAGCGGCGAGTGAGCACAGTTAGCTTTATAAACAAAGTTAATTTAAGGGCAAAGGGAGTGTGGGATGACCATCCTGGTGACGGGGGCGCGCGGGAACGTCGGGAGCGAGGTCGTCCGTGCGCTGCGCGAGGGCGGGCACGAGGTGCGTGGATCGGCCCGCGATGCGACCGGGCTGGATCTGCTCGACGCGGTGTCGTTGGATCTCACGGCTGAGGGCGGGTTCGAGGACGCGCTGCGCGGCGTCGACGCGATTTTCCTCTATCCGACGCGACCGAACGGCGCGGAGTATTTCCTTGCTGCAGCCCATAAAGCCGGCGTGTCTTACGTCGTGCTGCTGTCGTCGCCGGACGTCTACGAGGGTGCGGCGGACAATCCGATCCGGCGGGCGCATCTGCCCGCGGAGGAGGCATTAGCGGAGTCCGGGCTGCCGTTCACGGTGCTGTATCCGGGCTGGCTGGCGGGCAACACCCGGCGCGACTGGGGCGCGGCGATCCGGGCCGGGAAGCCGGTGCGGCTCTTCTCGCCGGAGTCGCAGTGCACGCCGACGGCTGAGGCGGACGTGGCGGCGGTCGCGGCAAAGCTGCTCACGGAGCGTAGCTATCCGGGGCAGAGGCTGGCGCTGACTGGGCCGGAGTCGATGACGCAGCGTGCGGTCGTCGAAATCCTTGCGGAGGAATTGGGTCGCTCGATCGAAGTGGTGACCGAAACGCGGAGCGAGGCGCTGGCGCGGCGTCCGGAGTGGATGCCGGAGGCGGTGCTGGAGCATCTGATGGACGTGGAGGAGGCGGCGGCGGGCCGGGCAGCGCCGGTGAACAACACGGTGGAACGGTTCGTCGGAAGAGCGACGTCATTCCGCGAATGGGCCCAGGCGCACAAAGACGACTTCGCGCGGCAACGACTGTCCGATGTGGACAAAGGCTAGGCGGGCTTCCAGCAAACTCCGGCGGGCCGCGACCGGGACTCGCACAGTTCCCGCACCGCGCGCAGCACTTCCTCGGCGGAAATCTCGCTCCCGGAGGGCTGCGGGAAGTGCGCGCCCTGAAGGCTGAAGTAGTCGACCGGCTCCTCGCCCGCGCCGTCCGCGGGCAGCAAGACCTCGCCGTTTTCGTGCCACACCAGGCTTCCCCGCGTGCCGCGCAGACCGGCGACCAGGTACGGCGTCCGCGGCTTCCGGCCTGCGTACAGCCACCAGACGACCCCGGCGTCCGGCATGGGCGGTGCGGCGGCGCGCAGGGCGGAGAGCACGTCGTCGGCGGCCGTTTCGGTGACGTCGTACCCGGTCCGGCGACGGGCGTCTTCGATGCTCGCCATGCTGCGCTCCGCTCGTGAAGTGTCCTGATACTACTCGGTGCCGATCGGCGAGCGACTTGTGGAATGGCTGGCTCGGAGCCGGGCCGCGCGCAGGGTCAGATAGCGCTGCTCGGCGGTGTTTCCGGTGCGGGCGGCGGCCGCGGCGTAGTGGCGGATGGCCTCCTCTCGTTCGCCGGCCAGTTCCAGCAGGTGCGCGCGGGCGGCGGCGAGGCGGTGGTGGCCGGGGAGCCGGTCGTCGAGCCCGGCCAGCATCGTGAGCCCGGCGTCCGGCCCGTGCACCATCGCAGTCGCGATCGCGCGGTTGAGCGTTACGACGGGGTTGCCGGTCAGCGCCTCGAGCCGCGTGTACAGCGTGAGCACGCGCGGCCAATCGGTGTCTTCGGCCCGCAACGCGATGTCGTGCGTCGCGGCGATCGCGGCCTGCAGCCGGTATTCGCCGATGCCGTCGCGGGCCAAAGCGGCGGTGATCAGCGCGACGCCTTCCCGGATCAGCGAACGGTCCCACCGCGCCCGGTCCTGGTCGACGAGCGGGACGAGGTCGCCGTCCGGTCCGGTGCGGGCCGGCCGCCGGGCGTCGGTGAGCAGCATCAGCGCGAGCAATCCGGCCGCTTCGCCGTCGTCCGGCAGCGCGGCGTGCAGCAGCCGCGCGAGCCGGATCGCTTCGGCGGACAGTTCCGTGCGGTGCAGGCGGCGGCCCCCGCTGCTCGTGTATCCCTCGTTGAACACTAGGTACAGCACGTGCAGCACGGACCGCAGCGACGCCTGCCGCTCGTCGGCGGAGGGCATCCGGAACGGCAGGCCGGACTTCGTGATTTTCGCCTTCGCCCGGCTGATCCGTTGCGCCATCGTGGTTTCCGGCACGAGGAACGCGCTCGCGATCTCCGCGGTCGTCAGGCCGCCGACCGCTCGCAAGGTCAGCGCGATCGCCGACGCCGAGGTCAGCGACGGGTGCGCGCACAGGAACAACAGCGTCAGGGTGTCGTCCTCGTCCGGCGCCTCGGCACCCGCGGGCTCGGCGGCGACGGTGTCCTCGCGCCGCCGCCGGGCCTGGTCGCTGCGGAAACTGTCGATGATCCGGCGGCTGGCGGTCTGCAGCAGCCAGCCGCGCGGATTCTCCGGGATTCCTTCGGAAGGCCAGTGCTGCACCGCGGCGAGCAAGGCTTCCTGCGTCGCGTCCTCGGCCGCGCCGAAATCGCCGGACCGGCGCACGAGGACGGCGAGGACCTGGGGCGCGAGCGTGCGCACCAGGTCCTCCACCTCGCGCTCCGACATCAGACGACCGGCGCGCTCATCACCTGGCGCACCTCGATCGGCACCCGCAGCGGCGCGCCTTCCGGGCCCGGCGCGGCCGAAACCCGGGTCGCGATCTCCAGCGCCCGCGCCTCCGATTCGACGTCCACCACGCGGTATCCGGCCAGCAGTTCCTTGCCCTCCGGGAACGGCCCGTCGGTGACGACCGCGCCGCCCTTGCCGTCCGCGACCACGGTCTTCGCCGCTTCCGGCCCGGCCAGGCCTTCCGCCTCGACGAGTTCCCCGGCCTCGGTCAGCTCGGCGTTGAGCACGTGCTGGAACTGGATGTGCGCGCGGATGTCCTCCGGAGCCCACTCCGGCAACGGAATGTCGCAGTCCTCGCCCTGGGCGTAGGTCTGCAGCAGCATGTACTTCGGCATAGCGTTTCCTCCAGTGTCCGGCCCGCCGCTTCCGGGCGGGCTCACCAAGGGAACGGAACCCGCGCGCCGTCCTCGACACGCACCGGGAACATCTTGCCGGGAGAATCTCCGGAACGCGGGCAAACGGGGTGGGGTGAGTCTCAGTGCCCGGGACGCCCGGACGGCCTAGCAGGTAGGTTGCGGGAAGCAACTCACCTGGAGGGAACCGTGAGCACGACGACCTTCGCCGCGGTGTCCGCGGTCAAGCAGCGGTCGGACACCGAGTTCAGCGTCGATCTCAGCCCGGCGTGGACCATCGGCGGCCGCCCGAACGGCGGCTACCTGCTGGCCACGATCGCCCGCGCGGCGACCGTCGTTTCCGGCCATCCGGACGTGCTGGCCGCCAGCGCGCACTACCTGCGCTCGCCCGAACCGGGTCCGGCGGAGATCGAGGTCGAGGTGCTGCGCACCGGCCGGACCGCGACCCAGCTGCGCGGACGGCTGCTCAAGGACGGCGTCCCGCAGGTCGAGGCCCTTCTGACGCTGGGCGTCCTCGGCGAGGCCGAGCCGTTCTGGCAGGACGGGGTGCCGCGGCCAGCGTTCGGCCCGTTCCCGGAGGAGCCGTGGGGCCCGGACGTGCTGACGTCCGGCATCCCGATCGCGATCCGCGACGAGATCGACGTGTACTTCGACCGCCCGCTCGCCGACGGGCCTAGCGGCCGCGGCGAACTGCGCGCCCTGCTCGCGCTGCCCGGCGACGAGCCGTTCGACCCGGTCAGCCTGCTGTTCGCGGTCGACGCCCTGCCTCCGGCAACCCTTGATGTCGCGCCGTCCGGCTGGGTCCCGACGCTCGAGCTGACTGCCTACGTACGGGCGCGTCCGGCTCCCGGGCCGGTGCGCGTGCTGCACCGCGCCCACCTCATCGGCGACGGACGGGTCGACGAGTCCTGCCACGTGTGGGACAGCGCCGGGACGCTGGTCGCGCAGGGCACGCAGCTGGCCGGGATCCGGATCGGCTGAGTTACTGGCCCGGGTATCCCGGCTGCTGCGGGTAGCCGGGGTAAGGGCCAGGCATCGCACCCGGGGCGGGCATCGCGCCCGGGGGCAGCGGAGCGGACGGCAGCGGGCCGGGCGGCATCGGCCCGGCCGCCGGTGCGCCCATCGACATCAGCAGGTGTTCGACGGTCTTGCGGCGCGCGCCCGCGGCGACCGCCACGGCCATGATCTCGAGCGCGAGGCCGAGCACGAACCAGAACAGGTGGTAGCTCGTGAACGACTCGAGGTCGGTCGAGCGGTACGACGTGTAGTTCGGCTCGTTGCGTGACACCTCGCACGTCCAGTAGGGCCTGGCGATCAGCACCATGATCAGCCCGACCCCGATGCTGGCCAGCCCGAGGACCATGAAGAAGACCTGCAGAATACGCGCGAAGATCGACATGCGCGGAGCGTAGCGACCCGGTGCCCGCCGGGTCAGCGGGTTCCGGCAAGTGCCCCCGTCGTGACCAGCCGGTACCCGGTGCGCCCGGAGAACTCGGCCGTCAGCGCGAACCGGTCGCCGCGCACCAGCGTGTGCCGCCATTCGATCCGTTTGCCCGCGCTGGTGCCCAGCCGTCCGATGGAGAACGCGCCGACGGTTTCGCCGCAGCCCAGCAGGGTGCGTTCGGCCAGCGTCGGCACGACGGCGCGAATCTGTTCCTCGCCGTGGTCGAGCCGGACGCCGGTGCGGCGGTGGAGTTCGCCGTACAGGCTGGTGTGCTGGAAATCCGCGTCCAGCAGCGGACGCGCGAGGTCGGCGGGCAGCCACACCCGGTCGACGGCCAGCGGGTCGTTTCCGGCCAGCCGCAAGCGTTCCAGGTACAGCAGGGGAGTGGAGCCCTCCAGCGACAGCCGTTCGGCGACCACCGCGTCCGCGCGGATGTCGAGCCGGCGCACGACGCTGTGCTGGTCGAGCCCGGCCTCCTCGACCGCGGCGAAGAGGCTGTAGAGCGCGCCGAGCGGCTGCTGGATCTCGGCGGCCGCGGCGACGCGGGGCTGGCGTCCGCGTTCGGCGATGAGCGTGCCGTCCGCGCGGAGTTCCCGCAGCGCCTGCCGGACCGTCTGCCTGCTGACGCTGTATTCGTCGGCGAGCGCCAGTTCCCCGGGGAACGCGCCGTCGAACTCCCCGGCGCGGATGCGCACCAGCAGCCGCTGCTGCAACTGCCGCCACAGGGGCTGTCCGCCGGTGCGCACCAGCTCTGCCTCGCCCATGCCGGGAACAGTACCGCTTGCCAAATGTACGGACAGCTCTTAGATTAAATGTACGTACATTACCGAGGAGGCCAGAAGTGCGCACAGGAGTGAACCGGTGACCGGCGCGACGCTGGGAGCGACGCGCGCGACGGCGGAATGGCGGGCCAAGCTCGCCCGTCCGGTGCCGGGCCTCGCGGTCGCGCTGCTGGTCGCGGCGGTGGCGACGGCGGGCGGGAAGCTGGTGCCGGTGGTCGGCGGGCCGGTGCTGGCGATCCTGCTCGGCGCGGTCGCCGGCGCGGTCGTGCCGGGGCTGCGCAGTTGGCGGTTCAGCCCGGGCTACGCCGTCGCGTCCCGGCCGGTGCTGCAGCTGTCGATCGTCGTGCTGGGCACGGGACTGTCGATCCAGCAGGTGGTGCACGTCGGCGGGCAGTCGCTGCCGGTGATGCTCGGCACGCTCGCGGTCGCGCTCGGCGGCGCTTGGGTGCTCGGCCGGCTGCTCGGCGTCCGCGGGGAAACGCAGACGCTGATCGGTGTCGGCACCGGCATTTGCGGTGCGTCCGCGATCGCGGCGACCAGCGCGGTGCTGAAGCCGAAGGAAGCCAATATCGCTTACGCACTCGGCACGATCTTCACCTTCAACGTGGCCGCGGTCCTGCTGTTCCCGCCGCTCGGGCACGCGCTCGGGATGTCGCCGCACGCGTTCGGCCTGTGGGCTGGCACCGCGGTGAACGACACGTCTTCCGTCGTCGCGGCTTCCTACGCGTATGGCGGCGACGCCGGTGCGTACGGCCTCGTCGTGAAGCTCACTCGCACGCTCACGCTGATCCCGATCGTGCTGTTCCTCGCCGTGCTCGCCGCGCGCAAGCAGGCAGGCGGCGGCCGGATTTCGTTGCGCGCCATGCCTTGGCACCGGCTGGTGCCGCCGTTCCTGATCGGCTTCCTCGCCGCCGCGACGGTGGAAAGCGCGGGCTGGATCCCGGAATCGTGGCACGCGCCGCTGTCGACGCTCGGCACCTTCCTGATCACCATGGCGCTCGCCGGGATCGGCCTGGCGCTCAAGCCGTCCGACCTGCGCAAGGCGGGACACCGGCCGCTGCTGATGGGGGCCATCCTGTGGATCGCGGTCGCCGCGTCCAGTCTCGGGTTGCAGGCGCTGACCGGCACGATGTGACGCGCGGGTTCTGCTTTCGTCGCCTGCTTGCGGCGAGGAGGCTCGGTTTCGGAGTAAGAACACTACGGATTCGCCGCGTGGGGCCGTTTCGGTCCCCGCGGCGGTTTCGTTTTGCGGGCCGGTCCGCAACTCGGCCAGGCTGCAGGCACTGACTGGCGTGCGTTACTGCACGCGTGGGTTCCGCTTCCGTCGCCTGCGTGCGGCGAGGGCCGCGAGGAGCCGGGGCACGCCTCGGCTTCGGCGTACGAACACCAGGGACTCGTCGGGTGGGGCGGTTTCGGCTTGCGGGCCGCGCCGGAACTCGCGCAGTCCGGCGGCGAACTCGGCCGGGTCGCCGCCGACGTCCGGGTGGTGGGTGCGCACGAACCGGCGGTAGGCCGCCTTGTCGGCTTCCGACCACGCCCTCCGCTCGTCCACCGCCGTCCTTCCCCGGTTGAGGGTTTCGCCTGAAGTTCCTGCTGGAAGTCGGCACGGAGTGCCAACCGGCAGTTCAACGATACTGTTCAAGCGCATGACCGAGGAGATCGCACTCGACCTTTCCGAGCTTCGCGCCGTCACTGCCTACGCGGTGGCCTGTGCCGAGCCCGCGCTGCCGATCTTCGAACAAGCCCGTCCGGACGACCGCCGTCCGCACGACGCGATCGAGGCCGCGCGGGCGTTCGCCGAGGGAGCCAAGCGCAGCAAGGCAATTCGGGACAGCGCGTGGGCGGCGCAACGGGCGTATCAGGAAACTCGCGACGCCGGGCAGGTCGCAGCGAGCGAGGCTGCCCGGGCCGCTGTCGCCGCGGCTGGGGCGGCGTTTCTGCATCCGCTCGCGAAGGCGACTCAGGTGTGGCACATCCTCGGCCCGGCTGGCCACGCGGCGTACGCGTGCGAGCTGGCTGGGATGGCAGCGCAGCACCCGGCGGCCGATCCGGTGGTCGTCCGGGTGTTGTCGCGGTATCCGAAGGCACCGGGCGGGCGCGGCCGGGCGGGGGAGTTGGTGCGCGAGCTGGATGCGTTGCTGCGCAAGGACTAGCGAGCCCGTTCCACCCGTCGCTCGTCCCAGACCGGCTCCGGGGTTTCGCGCACCACGCCGTCCGAGCCGAAGACGAGGTAGCGGTCGAACGAGCGCGCGAACCAGCGGTCGTGCGTGACCGCGAGCACCGTGCCCTCGTAGGAATCCAGTCCGTCCTGCAGCGCCTCGGCCGATTCCAGGTCGAGGTTGTCGGTCGGCTCGTCCAGCAGCAGCGCGGTGGTTCCGGCCAGTTCCAGCAACAGGATCTGGAACCGCGCCTGCTGTCCGCCGGACAACCGGTCGAAGACCTGCTCGCCCTGTCGGTGCAGTTCGTACCGGCGCAGCGCGGACATCGCCGCGCCGCGGTCGGCTGCGTGTTCGGTCCAGAGCACGTCGACCAGCGTGCGGCCGGTGAGTTCCGGACGGGCGTGCGTCTGCGCGAAATGGCCGGGCACGACTCGCGCGCCGGTCTTCCAGTCGCCGGTGTGCGCGACGTCGCCGCCCGCGAGCAGCCGCAGGAAATGCGACTTCCCGGAGCCGTTCGAGCCGAGCACCGCGACGCGCTCGCCGAAGAAAATCTCCAGCGAAAACGGCTTCATCAGCCCGGTCAGTTCCAGGTTCACGCAGGTCACCGCGCGCACGCCGGTGCGGCCGCCGCGCAGCCGCATCCGGATGTCCTGCGGTCGCGGCGGTTCCGGCGGGGGACCGGCCTCCTCGAACTTTCGCAGCCGGGTCTGCGCCGCCTTGTACCGCGACGCCATCTCGTCGCTGCGCGCGGCGTACTGCTGCATGTCCCGGACCAGCCGTTTGAGCTGGGCGTGCTTCTCGTCCCAACGCCGGCGCAGCTCGTCGTAGCGAGCGAACCGTTCCTGGCGCGCCTCGTGATAGGTGCCGAAACCGCCGCCGCGCACCCACGCGTCCGCGCCGTCGCCGCCCGGTTCGACGCTCACGATCTTGTCCGCCGCTCGCGCGAGCAGTTCGCGGTCGTGCGACACGAACAGGACGGTTTTGCGGGTTTCCTTCAGCCGGGCTTCGAGCCAGCGTTTGCCGGGGACGTCGAGGTAGTTGTCCGGCTCGTCCAGCAGCAGCACCTCGTCCGGCCCGCGCAGCAACGCTTCCAGCACCAGCCGTTTCTGCTCGCCGCCGCTGAGCGTGCGCACGAGCCGCCAGCGCGCGCGGTCGAACGGCGCGCCGAGCGCCTCGGTCGTGCACATGTCCCAGGTGGTCTCGAACTCGTACCCGCGGGCTTCGGCCCAGTCGCTGAGCGCCTGCGCGTACTGCATTTGCGCGGCCTCGTCGTCGACCTCCAGCAACCGCTCCTCGGCCGTGTCGACCGCGCTCGCGGCGTCGCGAACCCGTTGCGGGGCAACGGAAACCAGCAGATCCCGCACTGTGCGTTCGTCGCGCACCGACCCGACGAACTGCGCCATCACGCCCAGTCCGCCGGACACCGTGACCGCGCCCTCGTCCTGCTTCAACTCTCCCGACAACAGCCGCAGCAACGTGGTTTTGCCCGCGCCGTTAGGGCCGACCAATGCGACGACCGCGCCCTCGCCGACCCGGAACGAGACGTCGCCGAGCAGCGGACGCCCGTCGGGCAGCACGTAGCGCAGATGCGCGGCCTCCAAATGCCCCATGCCAGCGCACTCTACCCAGCGAGCCGCGAATCGCCGCACGGTTTTCCGGGCGTCTACAGAGGACTCGTGAGTGGCAATCCCGGTTAGAACCGGGATTGCCACTCACGAGCGCTTAGGCCTTGCGCTGCATGCTCTCCCGTGCCGGGTTGGCCTGCTCCGCCGCCTTCGGGTCCTTCTCGTTCTGCTTCGCGCGCACGCCGGACTCGACGCGGTCGCCGAGGTCCTTGTCCACGTTGTGCCAGTACTCGAAGGCCCGCTTCAGCACCGGTTCGGTCACCCCGTTCAGCAGGTGCCCGACGATGTTGTCCACCAGCCGCTCGCGCTCGGCGTCGTTCAGCACCTCGCGCACGAGCGTGCCCGGCTGGCCCCAGTCGTCGTCCTCGGCGTGGTCGACGTAGGCCGAGCGGACCATCTCGCCGTCGGCGTGCCAGCCCGCAGGCGTGCCGTAGCGTTCCGTGTCCGCGCGCGGGCCGCCCTTGGAGTTCGGCGCGTACACCGGGTCGGAGACCTTGGCGTAGCGCATCGCGCCGTCCTTGCTGTAGCTGTGCACCGGCGCGACCGGCGAGTTCACCGGCAGCTGCTTGTAGTTCGCGCCGATCCGGTACCGGTGTGCGTCGGCGTAGGCGAACAGCCTGCCCAGCAGCATCCGGTCCGGGCTCGGGCCGATGCCGGGCACCAGGTTGTTCGGCTCGAACGCGGCCTGCTCGATCTCGGCGTGGTGGTCGGTCGGGTTCCGGTCGAGCGTCATCTTCCCGACCTCGATCAGCGGATAGTCGCCGTGCGGCCACACCTTCGTCAGGTCGAACGGGTTGAACCGGTAGGTCTTCGCGTCCTCGAACGGCATCACCTGGACGTGCAGGGTCCAGCTCGGGTAGTCGCCGCGCGCGATGGCCTCGAACAGGTCCCGCGTGTGGTAGTCGGTGTCCGCCGATGCCATCTGGTCGGCCTCGTGCTGGGTGAAGTGCTCGACGCCCTGGTCGGTCTTGAAGTGGTACTTGACCCAGAACTTCTCGCCCGCGGCGTTGACCCACATGTAGGTGTGCGAGCTGTAGCCGTTCATGTGCCGCCACGTGCGCGGGATCCCGCGGTCGCCCATCAGCCAGGTCACCTGGTGCGCCGATTCGGGGGACAGCGTCCAGAAGTCCCACTGCATGTCGTGGTCGCGCAGGTTGCTGTCCGCGCGGCGCTTCTGCGACCGGATGAAGTGCTGGAACTTCAGCGGGTCCTTGATGAAGAACACCGGGGTGTTGTTGCCGACGAGGTCGTAGTTGCCCTCGGTCGTGTAGAACTTCAGCGCGAACCCGCGCGGGTCGCGCCAGGTGTCCGGGCTGCCGCGTTCGCCGGCCACGGTGGAGAACCGGGCGGCCATCTCGGTTTTCACGCCCGGCTGGAACACCGCCGCCTTCGTGAAGCGGCTGACGTCGTTGGTCACCTCGAAGTGCCCGAACGCGCCGCTGCCCTTCGCGTGCGGCTGCCGCTCCGGCACCCGTTCGCGGTTGAACTGCGCCATCTGCTCGATCAGGTAGTGGTCCTGCAGCAGGATCGGGCCGCCCGGGCCGAGGGTGAGCGAATGCTCGTCGCTCTCGGCCGGGATCCCGGAGTCCGTGGTGGTCGCCGGGGGTTTCGGTTCTTCGGTCATCTCGCGAGCTCCTCGTGGTGGTCGGAAACGGCGGAGCAGTCCGGGCACAGACCCCAGAAGACGATCTCGGCCTCGTCCACGGCGAACCCGCGCCGGTCGTGCGGCGTGAGGCAGGGGGCCTCGCCGCGGACGCAGTCGACGTCCTCGGCCCGGCCGCAGCGGCGGCACACCACGTGGTGGTGGTTGTCGCCGGTCCGCCGCTCGAACCGCGCCGGATGCCCGGACAGCTCGATCCGGCGGACCAGTCCCGCGTCGCCGCACGCGGCGAGCACGTCGTAGACCGCTTGGATCGACACGCTGCCCAGGCTTTCGCGCACGCCCGCCGCGATCGCGTCGACGGTCGCGTGCGGATGCTCGCCGAGCCAGCCGAGCACGGCTTGCCGCGGCTTGGTGACGCGCAGGCCCGCCGCCCGCAGCGTCGCCGCCGAGTCCGGCATCGGAGTCCTCCCCGGGGATCTGGAACCGCTCCAGTTCCGCCGGTTACCCGGTCTCCGCGGCGCTCACACCTGGGTGTCACCCACCGGTCGGACGAGTTCGGCGAGGTGCGCGCGAAGGACGGCGACGCACTCCTCCGGAGAGGTGAGTTCCGGCTGCAGCACGGCCCGGAACGCGAGTCCGTCCAGCAGCGCGGCCAGCCGGGGCGCTTCGACCTCGGGGTCTTTCGGCTCGTACCGGCCGCTGCGGGCCTGGGCGTCGACGATGCGGCGGGCCAGCGTCACGGTGCCTTGAACCGCTTCCTTGGCCAGGTCGTCCAGACCCGGATCGGCGCGCGCGGCCATCAGGAATTCCACCAGCACGGTCACTTCGGTGCGCCGCCGCTCGTCCAGCGGCAGCAGTTCCGACAGGAACTCGGTGAGCTGGTCGACGGCCTCGTCCAGCGGCAGTTCCGACAGCGAACCGGTCTTCTCGCGGCGTTCGACGAGCCGCGCGGTCGTCCGGTCGATGACGCTGCGCATCGCGAACCGCATCAGCGCGTGCTGGCTGTCGAAGTAATGCCGCACCGAACCGATGTTCAGGCCCGATTCCGCGGCCACCGCCCGCAGCGAGACCGCGTGCAGCCCGCCCTTCGCGGCCAGCCGCAGCACCGCCTCGGCGATGTGCGCGCGCCGCTCTTCCCCGTCCACGACTCTAGGCACTGGACTTTTATATCACAGCCGTGATAGAAACGGTTTGTATCACAGGTGTGACAGAAAGGGGTGCGCTGTGGAGACGGTGCTGAACATCCTGCTGATCCGGTTCGGCATCATCGCCGGGATCGTCGTGGTCGTCGGGCTGGCGGGTTTCGCGCTGATCGTTTCGCTGCGTCGGCGCGGCAAGGGGGAGCGCGTGCGGGAAGGCGCGGCGACGCTGGCGAAATCCGCGGCGAGGGCGATGGACGCGCGTGGTGCGCGGGGAGTGCGCGGCCGCGTCGGCGGCGAGGTCGCGCGCCAGGCGGCGCGGTGGCTGGACGAGGACCCGGACCGGAAGCGGTCCGGCCGGTGAACGCGGTGCTGCTCGCGGACGGGGACGGAATGCTGCAGCACCTCGTGCACGACCTGCTGGTGAAGGGGCTGATCGTGCTGGGCGCGGTGCTGGTGGCGGTCATCGGGGTCGTGGTGATCTGGAAGAAGGTGGGGCGCTGAGGGTTCCCTCGCGGCAGTCGAGTCCGGGAGGCGGCGTGGGGCGTCTTGCCGGGCACTGCCGGGGGTTTCGCCGTTCGGCGGGTTCGCCCCGCGCGGTACGCGACACGTGGCGGTGCCGGCCGGGGCCGGGATTTCGGCACGATGGAGTCCTCACCTGGAAGACGGAGGCCGTCGATGAGTTATCCGTTCGATCCCGAAATCGCCGCCGCGATCCCGATGCTGCCCCACGTCGACTTCCTCGACGTGGCCGCTTCGCGGGCGGGCATGGCTGAGCTGATCGCCTCGATGCAAGGCGACTTCGACGAATCCGGCGTGACCACGCGCGACGAAACCGTGCCCGGTCCAGAGGGCGCACCGGACGTCCCGATCCGCGTCTACACGCCCGATCGCGTCGCGACGAAGGCCCTGTTGTTCGACATCCACGGCGGCGGTTTCGCGCTCGGCGACCTGGAAGTCGACCACGCGGCCAATGTCGAATTGGCAAGGGATCTCGGTGTCGTGATCGTGTCGGTCGAGTACCGGCTCGCCCCGGAGAATCCCTACCCGGCCGGGTTGGAGGACTGCTACGCGGCGCTCGAATGGTCGGTCAAGCATGCCGACGAACTGGGCATCGACCCGGAGAAGGTGGTGCTCTACGGCGTGAGCGCGGGCGGCGGACTGGCCGCGGCGCTGGCACTGCTGGCCCGCGACCGCGGCGGCCCGGCGATCGCGTTCCAGTTCCTCGCCGTGCCGGAACTGGACGACCGCCTCGAGACCGGCAGCATGCGCAAGTTCGCGGACACGCCGATGTGGCACCTGCGGGCCGCTGAGGCGAGCTGGGACTACTACCTCGGCGGGCCGGGCAAGCGCGGCGGCTCGGACGTTTCGGTCTATGCGGCGCCGGCCCGGGCGACCGATCTCTCCGGATTGCCGCCCGCGTACGTGTCCGTGATGGAGTTCGACCCGCTGCGGGACGAGGGAATCGCTTACGCACAAGGCCTTTTGGCGGCCGGGGTGCCGACGGAACTGCATTTGTTCCCGGGGACTTTCCACGGCTCCGCGGTGTTCCGGCACGCTACGGTGAGCCGCCGGGAAGCCGCGGAGCGACGGGCGGTGCTTGCTCGGGTGCTGGGGGTCGAGGCGGGCTGAGACTGGGTTCTCGTGAGTGGCTATCCCGGTTCTAACCGGCATAGCCACTCACGAGGCGTCGCTGTCCGCCAACCTCCGCGCCACCAGTGCCAGCCGCGCCCGGAACCGTCCCGCCGGATCGTCCAGCGTCCACCCCAGCGCGTCCTCCACGTGCGCCAGCCGCGCCGCCACCGAGCTGTGGTGCCGGTGCAGCGCGATCGCCGCCTGGCGCAAGGAACCCGTGCGGCAGAAGGCTTCCAGCGTCTCCAGATCACCGCTTTCGGCGAGCGCGTTCAACGCCAGCACGTCCGGCTGCGCGCGCAACTGCTCCGCCGGGATCTCCGCCAGCAGCGTCACCGAGCCGAGATCCTCGTGCACGATCAACGGCCGCGACGTCGCCGCGAACCGTTGGGCCAGACGGGCTTGCAGCCACGAGGTCCGAGCCGCCAAACCGTCGACCGCGTCGCCGACGCCTACCCGGAGGGTGTCCGGAAGCGTGCGGTCCTTGGCCCGCAACGCCAGCGTCTCGCGCAACGCCGGGACGACCGAATCCGGGCCCTCGCGCGGCTGCACCACTACTGCGGCCACCCCGCCGACCACCGCCACTTTCGCGCCGAGCGGCCCGCCGCGCGCGACGAGGGCGACCGCGTCCGCACCGGCGTCACGACCAGCACCCGAAGCGACCGCGACCACTCGCAACGGGCGCGTGGTGTCCAGGCCGAGCAGGGTCAACGCCCGCGTCCGGTCCTCGTCCGCCGCCTGCTCGCCCAGCACCAGTTCGACCAGCGCCGGGTCCGCCAAATGCGGGGCGGCGTGCGGCGGTTCGACGGGATTGAGCACTTTCGCCGAGATCGCGAGCCGTTCGAGCACCAGGACGTCGAGCGGACCCGGCTCGCCCGCGCGTTCCAGCCAGACCCGCCCGGCGCCGTCGAGGTCGACGACGACGGCGTCCGGCGGCACCGGACCGTCGCCGCCGGGTTCGCCGGTCGGCCGGAACCGCAGCACGGTTCCGTCGACCCGGCGAATCCCGCTACGCATTCCGCAAGAAAAGCGGTGGCGCGCAGCAGATCCGGCAGCGTCGCCCGACGGGCGATCAGCTCGTCGAAATACGCGATGACCCGCACCGCCGTTTCCGCGCCGGAATCGACCGCGGACAACCGCAGCAGCAAGCCCTTCACGGTTTCCAGCCTAGCGCGAGTCTCATGTGGACAGTCCGGCCAGCGGGTGCAGCTCCTCCCACCGCGGGACGCGCGGCGGGAACCGGAGCGTCAGCCCGGCTTCCGCGGGCGTGCGGTCGGCCTTGCGCGCGTTGCAGCTGCGCGCCGATCCGCCGCACGCGGCGACGGTGTTGAGCCAGCTCGTGCGCGGGCCGCCGCGCGAAACGGGCATGATGTGGTCGACCGTGGTGGCCCGGCGCCCGCAGTAGGCGCACGTGTGCCGGTCGCGCCGCAGCACGCCGGAACGGGACCAGCGCGGCGCCCCGGAATACCGCCATTTCATCACGACGTAGCGCAGCAGCCGCACCACCTTCGGCCGCGGGAAGACGCCGAGGTCCGGCCCGTCGCTTTCGTGGACGACCGCGACCTGGCGGACCAGCATCCGGATGGCATGGGGGAGCGAGACGGTGTGCAGGGGCTCGTAGCCGGCATTGAGAACCAGGACTCCCATGGCGACGGGCACCTCCTTTCCTCGGTCGTCGCGGGCCGTGAACGCAAAAGCCGCCCGGCCGGCAGTCCGGCGGGCGGCTCCTCGCTCACGGCGTGGCAGGCCACGTCATGGCGCGGAGCCGGGAATGCCCGACAGGTGCATGCATTCGTTGCGGCGCGGCATTCCGTGGATCCTTTCGTGGCTGGACGGCTTCATCATTGTCGCCCCGCGCCGCCGCGTCAACGGAAAATGATCGTCGCGGTTTTTCAAGATCCACAATGGATTAACGCGGGCGCGCGGAAGCGGTTTCCCGTTTCGGCGACGTGCGGTACAGCTCGCCGAGCAAGGCCACCGCGGCGTGCGTGGCCGGATGCGGATCGTGAGCGCGCCAGGCGAGCTGGACCGGCACCGGCGGGGCGTCGCGGACCCGGCGGTACACAATGCCGTCGCGACGATACTGCGTCACCGTCGAATGCGGCGTGACACCGACGCAGCGGCCGGTGGTGATGGTGGCGAGCCAGTCGTCGACGTCGTGCGTCGGCTCGATGCGCGGGCGCGCGTCCGGCGGCCACAGTTCGGCGGAAGTGGTGCCAGTGCGCGGATCGACGACCAGCAGCCGCGACGCCAGATCGGCGAGCTTGACGGTGCGGCGGCGGACGAGCGGATCGTCGACGGCCATGGCGCAGTAGCGGTCCTCGTGGCCGACTGTCGCGTGCGCGAACTTGCCTGAGGGCATCTGATGCCGCACCACCGCGAGATCGACCAGCCCTTCCGCCAGTCCGGCGGTCGCGGTGTTGGCGCGCACGAGGAGCAGTTCGACGTCCGGGTACCGGGCGGCCCAGCGGCGCTGGAATTCCGCGGTGTGCTTGCCCATCGCCGACCACGCGTGGCCGAGGCGCAGCCGCGTGTGCCCGGTGGTCGCCTCGCGGACGAGATCGTCGGCCTCGGCGAGCAGATGCCGGGCGCGGGCGAGCACCTGGACGCCAGCTGTGGTCGGCTCAAGGCTGCGGCTGGTGCGGTGCAGCAGTTGCACGCCGAGAACCCGTTCCAGCGAAGCCAAATTCCGCGATACGGACGCCTGCGATACGCCGAGTTCGAGCGCGGCGTCGGTGAATGTTCCGGCGTCCACGATCGTCACGAGGCAGCGCAACTGACGCAGCTCCAGATCCATGCGTTCAGCGTATCGCTGATGCGGTCAATGCATTTTGCGCATGGACCGGCCGAACTCATGCTCGACCGCATGGCGACTACGGAACTGGCTCCGCGAACGCGCGGCGACGCCCGGGCGACCGGTGCCGCGATGCTGCTCGGCAGCGCGCTGTCCAACCAGGTCGGCGCGGCGACGGCGGCGCTCGCGTTCCCGGTGCTCGGCCCGCCCGGCGTGGTGGCGGTCCGGCAGTGGGTGGCGGCGGTGGTGCTGCTGGCGGTCGGACGGCCGCGGCTGCGGACGTTCACCGCGCGGCAGTGGTGGCCGGTGCTCGGCTTGGCCGCCGTGTTCGCGACGATGAACCTGTCGCTGTACACGGCGATCGACCGGATCGGCCTCGGATTGGCCGTGACGCTCGAATTCCTCGGCCCGCTGGCGATCGCGCTGGCCGGCTCCCGGCGTCGAACGGACCTGGCGTGCGCGGTCGTCGCCGCGGTCGCGGTCGGAGCGCTGATGCGGCCGCAGCCCAGCACCGACTACCTCGGGATCGGGCTCGCGCTGGTCGCCGCGCTGTGCTGGGCCTGCTACATCCTGCTGAACCGGACCGTCGGCCGTCGTCTGCCCGGGGCCGCGGGTTCGGCTGCCGCGGCCGGGGTGTCCGGTCTGCTGTACCTGCCGATCGGGGTGTTCGCGATGCTGCATCACCCGCCGACGCCCGGTGCGCTCGCGGCGGCGCTCACCGCCGGGCTGCTGTCGTCGGCGCTGCCGTTCCTCGTCGATCTGGTGGCGTTGCGGCGGGTCCCGGCGCAGTTCTTCGGGGCCTTCATGAGCGTCAATCCGGTGATGGCCGCGCTCGTCGGGCTCGTGATGCTGGGCCAGCGGCTGGACGCTGTCGCGTGGGCCTCGATCGGGGTGATCGTGGCGGTGAACACGGTGGCGGTGCTGCGGCGGGCCAGGTAATTGTCGGTGCGGCGGGATAACGTAGGCGTCGCTGGCTAGGGAGGTGTGGCATGGTGCGGATGGCGGATCAAGAGTGGCCTTCGACGGTCGTGCCTGCCGACGCGCGCGAACGCGCACAGGCGACGGGCGTGCTTGTCCGCCGCATGGGCTGGGTGTCCGAGCGGCTGACCCGGGAGGAACGCGACGACGTCGAGCGGCAGCTGGAATTCTGGTACTCCCACGGCTACTGCCCGGACGCGCTGCTGATCGCGATGAGCACGCTGCCGGGCGGGACGCGCCAGCGGCCGCGCCGGGCCAGCGAAAAGCCGGGCGACTTCCTGCGCTCGCGGATGAAGGGCTGGTTCGCCGACGAGTCCGACGCCACCGACCTGACCGAGGTGCGCGAGCCGCCTCGGCGCGGGCAGACCTTCGAGGCTTGGCTCGCGAACCGGCGCAAGCAGGCCGCGGACGAAGGTACGTATCAACGGCGTTCGCGACTGACCGATGTTGGAGAGCGCGCCCGGGCCGACGCGCGTGCGATCGCATCGTCCCGGCGGAAGGATCCGCTCGCGCGCGTGCGCGATAGCGAGCGTCGGCGTGCGGCGGCTTTGGAGAGTTTGCGGGTGGTGGGCGAGGCGGTCGAGGTGCCACCGCCGCCGGCTTCTGCGGGTGCGACGCCGCGGATGGTGGCGTCGTTTGCCGGACGCCAGTCGTTGGCCGCGCATTCGCCGCAGGTGCTTCGGATTGTGGAGCGGTTGCGGGCCGAGAAGCGGGGGCCGTCGGCGACGGAGTTGGCGGTGTTGCGGAATGCGGTTCGCGACGCGCACCACAATGCCGGGCTGGGGACGTTGGAGGCGGCCAGCGCGGAGGTCAACGACGTGGACTCGTTGACGCCGGACGGGCAGCGGATCAAGGATTTTCTCGCGCGGGCCGCGGATGACCGGCTGCCGCTCGACGCGACTGTGCGGTTGCTTCACTCGATGCGGTGAGCCGTGCGTGTCGGGTCACCCGTCGCGGGGATGGTGCTTCCAGACTCGCCCGGTGATGAACACGTCGATGGACGATGCCGGGCGCTGTTTGCTTTCGGTGGCGTGGAATATCCGGACCGGCGGTCCTCGGGCGGATCCGCGGGCGGACGAGGTGCGGGAGCGGTTGCGGACGGTGTGCCGCGGGCTGGGGCATGCGGCTTGCCGGTTCGCGGCCGGGGGTGGTGGCGGGGATCCGGTGCCGTTGTTGCGGTTGGCTGATCGGGCTTTTGAGATCGGCGGGGGTGGTGGCGGGGATCCGGTGCCGTTGTTGCGGTTGGCTGATCGGGCTTTTGAGATCGACACGTTGCTGTTGTTGGTGGGGACGTCGTTGATTCCGGATTCCGGGCGGGATTTGCGGTGGTGGGGGG
>NZ_PQIA01000034.1 GCF_003385235.1 Amycolatopsis circi
GGGCAGAATGTGGCGATCTTGTGATGTAGGGACGCCGCCCTGGGGCAGCGACAGTTGGGCAGTTCGGCGGTTGCGGTCACGGTCCGACGTGCCAGCTCGGCAGGGACGCCGGACCACTTGTGGGCGTGGTCCGCTAGGTGGCGTCGCAGACCGGTGACCGACCTGCGACCGGGTCTGACCTCGCCCGGCCGACCGCTGTGCAGCAAGAGGCGGCGAGCAAGGCAGGACCCAGGTCTAGCCTCCCGCCCTGAGCAAGTCAGGGTGCTGAGCAAGGGCAAGTCCCCAAGGCCTCGCCTCCCGCTCCCAGGTCGGGGCCGGGAGCGGGAAGCGAGGGTCAGGGGCCCGTGGGCGCGGTTGTTCCGGGCTGCGCGCCCACGGGCCTGGGGGCCGCTCGGGGGTGCGGCCCCCGGGCCGGCGAACTGGGGCTGCGAGTCGACTCGGCCGGAGCTGCCTCGTTCGCCTGGCCCGGTCTCAGGGGAAGGGCTATTGCCACACTTTCAGGGCACGCACCGCGAACGGGGACTGCGGAACGTACGTGCCGCCGCCCGGATAGGTGATGAAATCGCCTTCCGTGGAACAGTCGGCTCCTTGGTAGATCGTGACGTCGCGGGTCATCCGGTTGACGAAGGAATGTCCCTGGAATCCCTCGGGCAGGGGAAGGCAATCACCCGGATTTGCCGTGCGCAGGTCATAACTCTGTGCCCCGCCGGAATAGGTTTCGCTGTCCCACAGGCAGAACTCTCCCGCGGTGCAGGCGGGAGCGGGGGGAACGGCCGGGGACGCTTGGGCCAGGCCGGAGCTGGTCAGGAGACCGGCGGTGACCAGCAGCAATACGCCGGGCAGGCGGGACGGGGCGGCGGCGGGCCAGGAGCGGCGGCCCGGGAACGGCAGGGACGGCAGCAGACGGCGGAACATCGTGGGAACTCCCCCTCAATCGAAAGCGGTGCCGGGTGAAGAAGCCGGCGGTATCCCGGGAAACCGGGCGTGATCTCCACCTTGGCGGGTTCCGTGCGGTTTGTCTGCCCGCATTCCTACGTCTGTGGACAAGTAGTTTCCCTTCACTCGGACGAGACCTAGTTGTCCACAGATCGCCGAGCGGTCTTGCTAAATCGCCGCGGTGCTTTCGCGCACGGCCAGCGACACCGGGAGTTCGACCGGCGGCGGGACGGGGGAGGCGGCGAGGAGGTCCATCACCAGTTCGCCGGCGACCCGGCCCTTGCCCGCCAGGTCTTGCCGGACGGTCGTGAGCGGTGGTTCAGACCAGGCGGCCTGCGGGGTGTCGTCGAAGCCCACGATCGAGACGTCAGCGGGAACGCGCAGGCCCAGCCGGTGGGCGGCGGCGATCGCGGCGAAGGCCAGCTGGTCGGACATGCAGAGCAGGGCGGTCGGACGCACCGCGGCGGTGAGCAGGTCGGTGGCGGCGGCGCGGGCGGTCGAGGCGGACAGCCAGGGGGCTTCGGTGACGGAGATGTCGGTGATTCCGGCGGCGGCCAGCGTGTCCAGGTATCCGGCTAGGCGTTCCCGGGTGCCGTGGAAGGGGCTGGTGACAGCGGAAAGCCGTGGTGCCGCCAGGATTCCGAAGCGCCGATGCCCTAGTTCCACTAAATGGCGCGCGGCCAACGACGCGCCGCCGCGGTCGTCGCAGCCGACTCGGGCCGTGTCCGGGAGCGGGGGCTGGTCGATGACCACCAGCGGCAGACCCCGTGCCCGCACGGCTTCCAGGGCCGGAGTGCCGTCGGCGAGGGAGTACGCCACGGCGATATCCGCTTGTGCGGCCAGGACTCGCGACGCGGGCGGGCCTTCTTGGGCTTCGTGGCCGGGCAACAGCAGCAGTGCGTTGCCGGTCGGTTCTACGGTTTTCGCAAGTGCGTCCAGGGTGATCGACAGCGCGGGGTCGGAGAAGGCCGCCGACAGCGACGAATCGAGCAGGAATGCGATCGCGCCGGTGCGGCTCGTGGCGAGGCTGCGGGCGGTCGGGTTCGGGCCGGGGTAACCGAGTTCACCCGCCACGCGCAGAATCTGCTCCCGCAGCTGCGCCGACAGCTGGTCAGGCCGGTTGTAGGCGTTGGACACAGTGGCGCGCGACACCCCGACCGCCTCCGCGACGTCGTCCAGCGTCGGGCGGCGGCGACGGCTGCTGGTCATCGGCGGAGCATAGAGGAAAGCCTTGCCGTACACCGGATTCCGTCCGGCGACCCGGCCCGACCAGCGCAAACACCGCGAGCGAGCGATCCGGCGCGGAACCCGGCGAGCGCCCCACCCCCGCACCGTCCCGCGCGCGACCGGCCTAGTCTCGTAGCGTGAGCTCGGAACCTGTGACGAAACCCGCCCCGAACCGCGGACGCAAGACGAGCGTGCTCCCGCTGCTTTCGGTCGGAGTCGTGCTCGGCGCGGTCGTCGCGGTCGGGCTCGTCGCGCTCACCGGCGGCGCGGGCTACGTCATCGCCGGGCTGCCGGACCCCGGGCTCGTCACCCGGTACGGCGTCACGGTGGTCCGCGTGCTCGCCGAGGCGTCGTCGGTCGTGTGCGTCGGCGCTTTGCTGCTGGCCGCTTTCCTCGTGCCGCCACAGAAATCCGGCACCCTCGCGCCCGAGGGGTACGCCGCGGTCCGCACCGCCGGGATCGCCGCGTGGGTGTGGTTCGCGGCCTCGATCCTGTCGGTCGCCTTCACTGCGGCGGACAGCGCGGGCAAGCCGTTCGGCGACGTCCTTTCCCCGGACACCCTGCTGAGCCTCATCAGCGCGATCGAACAGCCCAAGGCGTGGCTGTGGACGGCGCTGATCGCGATCCTGCTCGCCCTCGGCTGCCGATTGGTGCTCAGCTGGGGCTGGACGGCGGTGCTGTTCTTCCTGGCCGTCGCGGGGCTCGTCCCGGTCGCGGTCACCGGGCACTCGGCCAGCGGCGGCTCGCACGACCTGGCCACGAACAGCCTGCTCTACCACCTCGTCGCGGCCGCGCTGTGGGTCGGCGGGCTGCTCGCCGTGCTCGCGCTCGGCTGGCGCCGCGGCAACAACCTCAGCCTCGCCGCGCAGCGGTTCTCCAAGCTCGCCCTGGTCTGCTGGGTCGTGATGGCGGTGTCCGGCATCGTCAACGCGCTGGTCCGGATCAACCTCGGCGACCTCTTCACCACCGACTACGGCCTGCTCGTCGTCGCCAAGATCGTCGCGCTGCTGCTGCTCGGCGTCTTCGGCCAGCAACAGCGCAGCCGCGGTGTCGCGAACCTCGTCGACGGAAAGGGCGGCAGCCAGCTGCTGCGGCTCGCGGCTGTCGAAGTGCTGATCATGTTCGTCACCATCGGCATCGCGTCCGGCCTCGCCCGCACGCCACCGCCGCCGGACGCGGTCACCCAGCCGGGCACTGTCGAACTCCTCATCGGCTACGACCTCCAGGGCCCGCCGACGTTCTGGCGGCTGCTCACCGACTGGCGGTTCGACCTCGTCTACGGCACCCTCGCGATCGTCCTCGCCGGCCTGTACCTCGCCGGCGTCCGGCGGCTGCGCAAGCGCGGCGACGCCTGGCCGGTCGGCCGGACCGTCGCGTGGCTCGCCGCCTGCGCGGTGATCCTGCTGGCCACGTCGTCGGGCATCGGCCGGTACGCGCCCGCGATGTTCAGCGTGCACATGGGCACCCACATGCTGATGTCGATGGTCGCGCCGGTCCTGCTGGTGCTCGGCGGCCCCGTCACGCTCGCCCTGCGCGCGATCGCGCCCGCCGGCCGCGACGCCCCGCCCGGACCGCGCGAGTGGCTGCTGGCCGCGGTGCACTCGCCGGTGTCGCGGTTCCTTACGAACCCGATCGTCGCGCTGCTGCTGTTCGTTGGCTCCTTCTACGGACTGTACTTCTCCGGCCTCTTCGACAACGCGCTCAACTACCACTGGGCGCACCTGGCGATGAACGCGCACTTCCTCCTCGTCGGCTACGTCTTCTACTGGCCGGTGATCGGCGTCGACCCCGCGCCGCGGCGGCTGCCGCCGGTCGGCAAGCTCGGGATGATGTTCGGCGCGATGCCGTTCCACGCGTTCTTCGGCGTGATCCTGATGAACATGCAGACCGTGATCGGCCGCGAGTTCTACACGTCGCTGAAGCTGCCGTGGGTCGGCGACCTGCTGACCGACCAGCGGCTCGGCGGCGGCATCGCGTGGGCGTCCGGCGAGGTGCCGGTGCTGCTCGTGCTGATCGCGCTGCTGGTGCAGTGGGCGCGCCAGGACGAGCGCGAGGCGAAGCGGCGCGACCGGCGCGAGGAGACCACCGGCGGCGAGGAACTCGCTGCCTACAACGCGATGCTGAAGAACCTCGCCGACGGCAAACGGGCGGAATGACGCGGCGGAAAATCATGCTGTCCGCGTGACCTCGACTTGACCCTCGGTAGCACGGTGGTGACCGCCGTCAGGCCGCCGGAGGAGCCACTCTACGATCGATGGCATGGCCGAGTTCATCTACACCATGAAGAAGGTGCGCAAGACCGTCGGGGACAAGGTGATCCTCGACGACGTGAGCACCGCGTTCTACCCCGGAGCCAAGATCGGCGTCGTGGGCCCGAACGGCGCCGGCAAGTCGACCGTTCTCAAGATCATGGCGGGGATCGAGCAGGCCAGCAACGGCGAGGCTTTCCTGCAGCCGGGCGCGTCTGTCGGCATCCTCATGCAGGAGCCGGAGCTGAACGAGGAGAAGACCGTCCGGCAGAACGTCGAGGAGGGGCTCGGCGAGACCAAGCGGAAGCTCGATCGCTACAACGAGATCGCCGAGCTGATGGCGACCGACTACAGCGACGCGCTGATGGAGGAGATGGGCCAGCTCCAGGAGGAGCTGGACCACGCCGACGCCTGGGAACTCGACTCGACCGTCGAGCAGGCCATGGACGCGCTGCGCTGCCCGCCGCCGGACGAGCCGGTCACCCATCTCTCCGGCGGCGAGCGCCGCCGCGTCGCGCTGTGCAAGCTGCTGCTGTCCGCGCCCGACCTGCTGCTGCTCGACGAGCCCACCAACCACCTGGACGCCGAAAGCGTGCTGTGGCTGGAGCAGTTCCTCTCCAACTACAAGGGCGCCGTCCTGGCCGTCACCCACGACCGGTACTTCCTGGACAACGTCGCCGAGTGGATCATGGAGCTCGACCGCGGCCGCGTCGTCGGCTACGAGGGCAACTACTCCACCTACCTGGAGAAGAAGCGCGAGCGGCTCGAGGTCCAGGGCAAGAAGGACGCCAAGCTGGCCAAGCGGCTCAAGAGCGAGCTGGACTGGGTGCGGTCCAACGCCAAGGCCCGCCAGACCAAGTCCCGTTCGCGGCTCGACCGCTACGAGGAGATGGCCGCGGAGGCGGACAAGCACCGCAAGCTCGACTTCGAGGAGATCCAGATCCCGCCGGGCCCGCGGCTGGGCAGCGTGGTGGTCGAGGTCGAGAAGCTGCGCAAGGGCTTCGACGACCGGGTGCTCATCGACGGGCTCTCGTTCGACCTGCCGCGCAACGGCATCGTCGGCGTGATCGGCCCGAACGGCGTCGGCAAGACGACGCTGTTCAAGACCATCGTCGGGCTCGAGGAGCCGGACGGCGGCTCGGTCAAGATCGGCGAGACGGTCAAACTGTCCTATGTGGACCAGAGCCGCGGCGGGATCGACCCGAAGAAGACCGTGTGGGAGGTCGTGTCCGACAAGCTCGACTACATCCACGTCGGGCAGACCGAAATGCCCTCGCGCGCTTACGTGAGCGCGTTCGGCTTCAAGGGCCCGGACCAGCAGAAGCCGGCCGGCGTGCTGTCCGGCGGCGAGCGCAACCGGCTCAACCTCGCGCTGACGCTCAAAGAGGGCGGGAACCTGATCCTGCTGGACGAGCCGACGAACGACCTGGACGTCGAAACGCTGGGCTCGCTGGAGAACGCGCTCGAGCAGTTCCCCGGCTGCGCCGTCGTGATCTCCCACGACCGGTGGTTCCTGGACCGGGTCGCGACGCACATCCTCGCCTGGGAAGGCACCGACGAAGACCCCGCGAAGTGGTTCTGGTTCGAGGGCAACTTCGAGGGCTACGAGAAGAACAAGGTCGAGCGCCTCGGCGCCGAAGCGGCTCGTCCGCACCGGGTCACCCACCGCAAGTTGAAGCGCGACTGACCGGCGCGGGGGTCCCGAGTGGAAACCAGCAGGCACAACCGGCCCAGCCCGTCCGCGACCGCGGACGGGCGGCCCGCCGTTGCCAGTGGCGGGACCCTCGCCGACCTCGGCCGGCTCATCGACCGGGCGGAATCGCTGCGGTTCCGGGCGCCCGAGCTTTCGCTGGTCCTCGGCGAACGCTCGGCCGCGCTCGCGGAGACGGCGAGCGCGGACGGGCACTGGATCCGGGCGGAAGCGCTCGTGGTGTCCGCTCGCGTGCGGATCGGCAAGCGGACGTCCACGGTCGGCCGCGCGGTCGCGGCCTTGCGCGCGGCCGAACACGCCGGATACGCTACGACGGCGGCGCGGCTGCGCGTCGACCTCGCGGTGTGCGCGCGCAGTCTCGGTGTCCCGCTGATGGGGCTGGCCGCGCTGCGGCCGGTGCTGTCCGAGGACGTGCCGCCGTCGCTGCGCGCAGAAGCGTTGTGCCACCTCGTCGGGTGCCTCGCCCAGTTCGGCCGGAAGGCGGAGCTGGACCGGGTGCTCGTCGAGGCGGACCGGCTGCTGGTGGCCGACGATTCGCTCGACGCTGACGACCGGTTGCTCATGCGTGCCTTGCTGCGCAACGGAACCGCGGCACACCGACGTCGGCACGGCGATCTCACCGCCGCCGCGGACGCCGCGCGGACCGGGCTCGGGTTCCTGGAGAAGATGGACCGTCCCGGCGACGACGGCGGCCTCGTCCGGATCCGGCTCGTCCTGCAGCTGGTCAGCACGCTGCTCGACCGCGGCGACGCCGACATGGCTTACGACATCGCCGAACCCATGCTGCGCGAACCGGTCCGCGCCGCTGGAGTCGCGCCCGCGGCGTGGCTGCGGCTGGCGGTCGCGACTCGTATTCACCTGCCCTCCGGTGCTGGTGACGCCGCCGCTGAGCTGGTGGGGGAGGCCGTCGCGGCCACCGACCGGCACGGGCTCGCGGCGGTCACCGCGCGGTTGTGGCTGGAGCTGGCGCAGATCGAGGAGCGGTTCGGCAGCGCGGAAGAGGCCATCGGGTGCCTGCACCGGGCGCGGGCCGCGGAACACGTGCACGCGCGGGCCCGGCGCCAGGCGTGCGGGCTGATCGCGGGCGAGCTGGGTGCGGAATCGGTCGCGTCGATGGACCTCGACGACGTCCTCGCCGCGTCCGCCCCGCGCGACGGACGCCCGGTGTCGATGGAGGTCGAGCCGCGGGTCGCGGCCGAGGAGACCTCGGTGATGCCGGCGATCCGCGACGTCCCCGCCCAGCGGCCGGATCCGGTCGCGGCCCCGCTGCCGGTCGCTCCGGCGCAGGTCGAGGTGCCCGCGGAGCCGGTTTCGGCTTCGGCCTGGGTCGAGGCGGCGGAGAAGAAACCGGCGTGGTCGTTCCGTCGCGCCGCCGCGGAGACTGAGGTCGAGCAGACGTCGGTGATGCCCGCGATCCGGGAACCGGCGGAGGAGACTCCGCGTACTGGCGGACGACGGCGCGCTGAAGACCGCAAGTCGCCGGTGCTGCCGGGATGGGCGCGGCCGTTCGGGCGGAAGGGCGCGGAAGCGCCTGCGCCGCGGAAACGGGCTGCCGAGGACGCTCCGGTGCGGGCGGTTGCCGCTGAGGCGCCGGTCGGCCGGGAGACTTCGAAGGCTGGGGATGCGTCCGGTCGCCGCGCAGAAGCGGCTGGAGCGCGAGCGGCGGAGGACGTGTCGGTTCGCCGGACGGATGCGCCGCAGCGAGCGGAGAACGCGGCCGGGTCGCGGGCTGCGGAGGACGTGCGAGGTCGGCAGGCTGAGCCATCGCAGCGGCCGTCCCGAGCCACCGAGAACGCTGCGCCGGTTCGCCGCGCGGATCCGTCCCGGGCGGCGGAGAAGCCTGTCGAGGACACGTCGGCTCGCTGGCCGGAGAAGCCGCCGGCGGCGCGTCGGGAAGAGACGGCACCAGCCGAGAAGGCGTCCGTCCGGCCGTTGCGGGCGGCTGACGACACGAAAACGCCGTGGGCGAGGGAGCAAGCTCCGCGTCGTGCGGCGGAAGCAGCGCAAGCCGAGGAGACTCCGAAGGAAGAGCCGAGGTTCTCGCTGCGGATGCCGGATCTGTCGGACATCCTGCCGGAGCTTCCGCTCGCCCCGGCGCCGGCGGAAGAGGCTGCCGCGCCGCTGTGGGAAAGCGCCGAGTGGGCGAAGGAGGAAGCGGCCCGCCGCGATTCGCGCGGACGCAAGACCCGGCACGACGCCGAACACGGATCCGTCGCGGCGAAGTCAGTCCTGGACCGGCTGGGCATCACCGCGACCGGCGGAGGCGGGGGACGCCGCCGGGCCGACGAGCCCGGACGTCCCGAATCCGCCGCGCCGGAAACGGAAACCGCGACGCAGGACAAGCCGGAGCTGGCCCCCGCGCCGCGTCCGGAGGAACCGGAGCCGGTCGAGGAGCCGTGGCTGCCCCGGCTGCGGATGCCGCCGGCGCTGGACCCGCTGTCCGACATCGATGCGTGGACGCCGTCGGAGCAGCCGTTCCCGGAGGGCTACGCGCGGGCCATCGCGGAGGACGAACCGCCGCCGGACGCCGGTCTCGCGGAACTGCTCGCCCGCGCCCTCGCCGAGCACCAGGCAGGCACCGCGAGCGCGGCCGCGCTGGTGAAACGCCTCGGCCCGAACGACGAACCGAAGCCGATCAACGGCCGGGCGATCGCGGACCGCCGCCACCACAACAACGGCGACTGAAAGTTCTTGCCCCGCAGGGGATGCGCTGACTCGGCCGGGCAGATTCCGCGGCAGGGCAGCGGATCGCGCACCGACGCGTACACGGGTCTGGCCTCGAGCGGTCCGTGAAGGGCTCCTTGAGGGAATCAGATTCCCTCAAGGAGCCCTTCACGGACCACGGCGGGAGGGCAGCCACGCGGCCCGCGCTGCTGGCGGAAACCTCATCGACGCGGAGAATCCCGCGGCTTCGGCGCCGAAAGGTCCGTGAGGGGAACCCTGCGGGAATCTGATTCCCGCAGGGTTCCCCTCACGGACCTTTCGCGGAAGTGCGACCATGCGGCCCGCCCCGGCTTCGGTCGCCCGCCGATTTTCGCGCTGCGCCAAGCGGTTTTCCCAGTCAACGGCTGGACGCGCCGAGATTGTGCGGCACCAGCCGCCCGGCCCCGCCGGTCTGCGCGCACCCCGGACTTGCCCCATCCTGAAACCCGGCGGTTCCTCCCAGCCCGCCCCGCTTCCTCCGCCGCAACGGAAGAATTAGCCCGTACGGGTGGGAATTCTCGCAGGAGAGGGAGGCAACCTTTTCCGTTCCCGCCGCGGGCGATACGAGAGCTGAACCGATCCCGAAGCAGTCGCCGCACCCCCGGAACACGCCCTCCGGCCTCGTGCCAAGCCTTTTGCACACAGACCCGCGACCAGAACTCGCCGGTAGCTGAACCGATCCCGCGCGACGCCGCCGCCGGGGACCCCGGAAACGAACCTTAAGTCTTTCCCCGCCGCGCACGGGGGCGCTTCAGGGCGGATTAGGGTGAAGGAAGTCCGGCACGTTGTGGTGACGGACGCATCTCGGTCTCGCACACTGGAGAGTTGCTCAATGAGCTCGACGGGAGTCTCGTCCCCGCCCGATGTCGGCACCGAAGCCGGCGCCGCCCGCCGCACGGCCAGCCCGGAACAGATCCGGGACGAGCTGATCGACACCGCCGCGGCGCAGGCGCCGGAGATCGCGGATCTGATCCGCTTGTACTACCGGCACATTCCGGCCGACGAGATCGTCGGCGACGATCCGGTCGCGCTCGTCGGCGCGGTGCGTTCGCACCTGCAGCTGGCGAAGCAGCGCATGCCCGGACGTCCGGCGGTCCGCCTGCTGAACCCGACCACCGCCGAGGACGGCTGGACGCGCGACGCGACCGTCGTGCAGGTCGTCACCGACGACATGCCCTACCTCGTGGACAGCGTCACCGCGGAGTTCGCCCGCGACGGCGTGCAGGTGCAGCGCATCGTGCACCCGATCGTCGTGGTGAGCCGCGGCCTGACCGGCGAGCTGGAGGGCCTGCACCTCGACGCCGATCCGGCCGATCCGCCGGCCGGCGCGTCCGCGGAATCGTGGATGCTGGTGGAAATCGACCTCGTCACCGACCCGCAGCGGGCGCGCGAGCTGGACAACCGGCTGTCGTCGGTGCTCGGCGACGTGCGCGAGGTCGTCGAGGACGCCGAGAAGATGGCGCAGACTGCCTGCTCGCTCGCGGAAACGCTGGAGCAGAACCCGCCGAAGCTGCCCGGCAACGGCGACGAGGTCGTCGAGGGCGCGCGCCTGCTGCGCTGGCTCGCCGACGGTCACTTCACCTTCCTCGGCTACCGCAAGTACGAGCTGGTCGACAGCCCGCAGCCGGACAGCGACGAGCCCGCCCTGCGCGCGGTGCTCGCGTCCGGCCTGGGCGTGCTGCGCCAGGACAGCCTGGCCGCGCGCAGTCTCACCGCGGGCCCGGACAGCTCGGTCGACGCGCTCGCGCCGTCGCTGCTCGTGCTCACCCAGGCCAGCGCGCCGAGCACGGTGCACCGTCCGGTTTATCCGTATTACGTCGGCGTGAAGACGTTCGACGAGCACGGCAAGGTCACCGGCGAGCACCGGTTCCTCGGCATGTTCACCACCACCGCGCTGCACGAAAACGTGCTCGACATTCCGGTGGTCGGCCAGCGCGTGCGCGAGGTCATCCACCGCGCCGGGTTCCCGATGGAATCGTTCTCCGGCCAGCGGATGCTGGAAGTCCTGCAGAATTGGCCGCGCGCGGACCTGTTCTCCGCGGACACCGATTCGCTCTTCTACACCACCACCGGCGCGATCACGCTGTCCGACCGTCGCCGCCTGCGGCTGTTCCTGCGCCGCGACCCGTACGGCCGCTTCTACTCCTGCCTCGTCTACCTGCCGCGCGATCGCTACACCACGCGCTCGCGGCTGGCGATGCAGGAAGTGCTGCTGGAAGAACTCGAAGGCACGCAGCTGGAGTACAGCGCGCGCGTCGGCGAGACGCTGCTGGCGCAGGTGCACTTCATGGTGCACACCGACCCGTCGAACGCGGTCGAACCGGATACGCTGCGGATCCAGGAGCGGCTCAACACCGTCGTGCGCAGCTGGGACGACCGGCTGGTCGAGGCGATCATCGCCGAGCGCCGCGAGCGCGTCGGCGACGGCAGCCCGACCGGCATGACGGGCGAGGAGTCCGCGGTCGACCGCGGGCAGCGCTTCGGCGCGGTGTTCCCGGAGGCGTACAAGGAAGATTTCACCGCCGAGGACGCGCTGGCCGACCTGGCCAAGCTCGACACTCTCGCGGACGAGGGCGACCTCGCGCTGTCGTTCTACCTGCCCGCGGACGCCGAACCCGGCGAGCGGCGCTTCAAGCTCTACCTGCGCGGCGCGGGCGTCACCCTGTCCAAGGTGCTGCCGGTGCTGCAGGCGATGGGCGTCGAGGTGGTGGACGAGCGGCCGTACGAGCTGTTCCGCGAGGACGGCGGGGCCAGCTGGATCTACGACTTCGGCCTGCACGTCGACAAGAAGGGCCTCGAAGAAGCCGACGAAGCGGCCGGGGACGCGGTGCGCGAGCGGTTCCAGGACGCGTTCCACGCGGCGTGGCAAGGCGAGGCGGAGGTCGACGGCCTCAACGCGCTCGTGCTGCGCGGCGGGCTCACCTGGCGCCAGGCCGCGGTGCTGCGGGCCTACTCGCGGTACCTGCAGCAGGCGCGCAGCCCGTTCTCCCAGTCCTACATCCAGAACACGGTCGTCAAGCACACCGAGGTCGCGACGAAACTGGTGCGGCTCTTCGAAACCCGCTGCGATCCGCAACAGTCCGATGTGGACCGCAAGACCCACGCGGAATCGCTGACCGCCGAGATCTCCTCGATGGTCGACGAGGTCACCAGCCTCGACGAGGACCGGATCCTGCGCCGGCTGCTCGCGGTCGTCAACGCGACGCTGCGCACGAACTACCACGTGCGCGACGCCGACGGGAACCCGCGGCCGTACCTGGCGCTCAAGCTCGACCCGAGCGGCGTGCCGGAACTGCCCGAGCCGCACCCGAAGTACGAGATCTTCGTGTACTCGCCGCGCGTCGAGGGCGTGCACCTGCGCTTCGGCGAGGTCGCCCGCGGCGGCCTGCGCTGGTCGGACCGCCAGGAGGACTTCCGCACCGAGATCCTGGGCCTGGTCAAGGCGCAGGCGGTGAAGAACGCGGTGATCGTGCCGGTCGGCGCGAAGGGCGGCTTCGTGGTGAAGCGTCCGCCGCGGCCCACCGGCGACGCCGGGGTCGACCGCGACGCCCAGCTCACCGAGGGCATTTCCTGCTACCGGATGTTCATCTCCGGCCTGCTGGACCTCACTGACAACCGGGTCGAGGGTGAAACCGTGCCCGCGCCGAACGTGGTGCGCCACGACGCCGACGACAGCTACCTGGTCGTCGCGGCGGACAAGGGCACCGCGAAGTTCTCCGACATCGCCAACGAAGTCTCGGCGCAGTACGGCTTCTGGCTCGGCGACGCGTTCGCGTCCGGCGGTTCGGTCGGCTACGACCACAAGGCCATGGGCATCACCGCCAAGGGCGCGTGGGAGAGCGTGAAGCGGCACTTCCGCGAGCTGGGCAAGGACACCCAGACCGAAGACTTCACCGTCGTCGGCATCGGCGACATGATGGGCGACGTCTTCGGCAACGGAATGCTGCTGTCCAAGCACATCCGGCTGGTCGCGGCGTTCAACCACATGCACGTCTTCCTCGACCCGAACCCGGACGCGGCCTCGACCTACGAGGAGCGCAAGCGGCTGTTCGACCTGCCGCGCAGCTCGTGGGACGACTACGACCGCTCGCTGATCAGCGAGGGCGGCGGGATCTACCCGCGTTCGGCCAAGACCATCCCGATCACCCCGCAGGTCCGCGAGGCGCTCGGCCTCGACGAGGGCGTCACGAAGCTCGCGCCGATGGACCTGATCCAGGCGATCCTGCTGGCCCCGGTCGAACTGCTGTGGAACGGCGGCATCGGCACCTACGTCAAGGCGGAGAGCGAAAGCCAGGCCGCGGCGGGCGACAAGGCCAACGACGCGATTCGCGTCAACGGCAACCAGTTGCGCGTGCAGGTCGTCGGAGAGGGCGGAAACCTGGGCCTGACCCAGCTCGGCCGGATCGAATTCGCCCGCAATGGCGGCAAGATCAACACCGACGCGCTCGACAACTCGGCCGGTGTCGACTGCTCCGACCACGAGGTCAACATCAAGATCCTGCTGGATCATCTGGTGGCGGGCGGCGAACTGCAGCACGCGCGGCGCAACGAGCTGCTCGGCGAGATGACCGACGAGGTCGGTTCGCTCGTGCTCGCGGACAACTACCGGCAGAACGCGGTGCTCGGCGTCAGCCGGGCGCACGCCGGGCCGATGGTGTCGGTGCACGCGCGGCAGGTGTCCGCGCTGGTCGCGAAGGGCGCGTTCGACCGCAAGCTGGAGGCGCTGCCGACCCCGTCGCAGTTCCGCGCGCTGGAGAAGGCGGGCGAGGGCCTGACGTCGCCGGAGCTGGCGACGCTGCTCGCGCACGTGAAGCTCGACCTCAAGGACGAGCTGCTGGCCTCCGACCTGCCCGAATCGGAGGTGTTCACGCGCAGGCTGCCGGAGTACTTCCCGGCCCCGCTGCGCGAACCCTTCGCCGCGGCGATCGCACAGCACCCGCTGCGCCGCCAGATCATCACCACGCTGATCACCAACGAGCTGGTCGACGGCGGCGGCATCTCGTTCGTCTACCGCCTGATGGAGGAGATGAACGCGACCGCCACCGACGCGGTGCGCGCGTACGCGGTGGTCACGCACGTCTACGACCTGCCGAAGCTGTGGGCCGAGATCGACGCGCTGGACAACGTGGTGCCGACCGCGGTCGCGGACCGGATGGTGCTGGAGACGCGGCGGCTGCTCGACCGGGCCGCTCGCTGGTTCCTCACCAACCGCCCGCAGCCGCTCGCGCCGCTGGCCGAGATCAACCGGTTCGGCCCGGTGCTCGCGGAACTCGGCCCGAAGCTGGGCGAGCTGCTGCGCGGACGCGAGCTGGAGTCGGTGGAGCAGGACGCGGCCGGGATGGTCGAGGAAGGCGTGCCCGCCGGCCTCGCCCGGCAGGTGGCGCTGCTGCTGCACAGCTACGGCCTGCTGGACGTGGTCGAGGTGGCTGAGCTGGCCGAGCAGCAGGTCGGGCTCGACGCGACGCACACCCCGGCCGACACCGCCGAGCTGTACTACGCGCTGTCGGACCACCTGGACATCGACAAGATGCTCACCGAGATCAGCGCTCTGGAACGCGGCAACCGCTGGCACGCCCTCGCCCGGCTCTCGCTGCGCGACGACGTGTACGGTTCCCTGCGCGCGATCGCGCTCGACGCACTGCGGCACAGCGACCAGGACCTGTCCGTCGACGAGCAGATCGAGCAATGGGAGAAGGCCAACGCGTCGCGGCTTTCGCGGGCGCGCGTGGCGCTGGACGAGATCACCCGTTCCGGGCGGCTCGACCTCGCGACGCTGTCCGTGGCCGCGCGACAGATCCGGAGCACTGTTCGGTGACATTCGTTTCCCACGTCCAGCCGCGATGGTCGGACATGGACGTGTACGGGCACGTCAACCACGCCAACGTGGTGACGCTGCTCGAAGAGGCCCGGGTGCCCGTGCTGTTCGGCGAAGCCGAGCGCGCGGGGCTCACCGAGCTGCCGAAGGGCGTCGTGGTCGTGAAGCTCGGCGTGCACTACCGCGCGCCGATCGTCGCGGCGCCCGGCCGCTCGGTGCGCGTGGAGATCACGCTCGCCGAGCTGAAAGCCTCGACGGTGACGCTCGGATACGTCGTGCGGACCGGCCCGGACGCGGCCGATCCGGTCGCGGTGACCGCGGAAACCGTGCTGGCTCCGTACGACACGGTCAAGCTCCGGCCGCGCCGGTTCAGCGACGAGGAAGCGGAATTCCTCAATCGGGTGCTGGCCGATGCCTGAGCTGCGGATTCCCGACCCGGGCGACCGGGAGACACTCAGCGCGTTCGTCGCCCGCGCGGTGCGGCTGGACGGCACGACCGCCGTCCGGCTGCGCCGCCGGGGCGACGACGTCGTGGAGGCGTGGACGGCCACGCCGTTCGAGGTCCTCGCGACCCGCGCGGTGGCGGGGACGGTGACTCCGTCCGACGTCACGGTGTCCGGCAACGAACTGCTCGCGGCGCTCGCCGTCGCGGGCGGCGAGGTGATGGACCCGGGGCCGGCGCGCGATTTGCTGTGGCACGCGGAGCTTCCGGTGTCCGACCGGTGGCAGAAGGTCGACGAACTGCCGGTCGGCGTGGTGTCGGAGCTGGCTGACCGCGGCGTCGCGCTCGCCCGCGACAACGCCGGGCCGCACGGCACGCCGCCCGCTTCGCTGATGGACCAGGCGGTGCTCACCGTCACCGGGGGAGACCTCGAGGTCAAGGTCCAGATGCGCTGCCTGTTCGCGTTGTCCGGGATGGGATTGTTCGATTCGTCGATCGACGGCGACGTGGTCCGGGTGACCGCCACCGATTCGTGGCTGCGCCTCGACGCGCGTTACGGCGCGGTGCTCAAGCGGCGCCAAGCTTTGCTGCCGCTGCTGTTCTGAGGCGATTCTGCTGGCGGGCGCCGTCCGGCGATGTCATCGTGAACGAATGACCGAACCCGACGGCGACCCGACCGCGGACTTCCTCGCCGAGGTCCGGGCCGAGGAGACGCCGTGGCGCACCGACCGGCCCGCGGACGCTGATCTCGCGCCGGAAGCAGAGCCCGCGCCCGGCCGTGCCCGGTCGGTGGTGCGTGCGGTGGGCGAGGCCGCGCCGTATGTGCAGGCGGGGTTGTTCGCCGCGTGGGTGGCCACCTCGATCGCGGAATCGGCCGACGGCGGCCAGGCGGGCGATCTCGGCGGCTGATCTTGGCCGCTGGGAATCGGATCAGGCCGCGCCGGGTGTCCAAGCAGGACTGTTCGCCGCGTGGATCGCCACGTCGACAGCGGATTCCGCAGCCGATCGAGCGACTTCGGCGGCGGCCAGACGGGTTGATCTCGGCTGCGGGCTTGTCCCACCGGGTAGAGTCGGAGTCCGGTCCAGCTGCCGGATGCCCGATCCGGTGCGGCCCCGATCATCGCGTCCGCCGGCCTTCGCGCGATTCGCCGACCCCGGTGCGCCTCCCGCGCGAAGCGGAAGCGGCGGCGGAAGAGGAGACCCATGCTCCTGTCCGGTCCGGAACGCCCGATGTCCCTGCCCACCGCCGACGATCCGCAGGTGCTGCGGCAGGCATTGGCCGCGTATGTGCGCGAGGTCGCTGCCGCGGTCGGGGTGTCGGTGGAGTGCTCGTCGTGCGAGGTCACCGACACGATCACCGCGTACGTCGCGCTGAGCGGCCGGTCCCCGCGTTTCCCCGGCCGGGATCTGATGCTGCTGTGGACCATGCGGCAAGGCTGGTCGGTGGCGGTGGAGACGACGCCCGCCGAATCCCCGCAGCCGGTGGCCCAGCTGGGCGGCGACGTGACGCCCGCGCCGGAACGGGTGCGGCGGTTCGTCGCGGACATCCTGACCTCGGCCGACAAGACCGGAACCCCGGGGCCGGTGCTGGCGGTGTCGAGCCGCGGCGACCTGCGGACCCGGCTTGAGGAGCGGGTCCGCAGGGCCTGATCAGGCGGTTTTGAGTTTGCTCGCGAGCGGCCGCAGGTTCGTCGGACGGTCGTGAACCTGGAAGCAGGTGCTGGCGGTGTCAAGCCGCGGCGACCTGCGGACCCGACTCGGGGAGCGGGTCCGCAGGGTCTGCTCAGGCGGTTTTGAGCTTGCGGGCGAGCCGCTCCGCGCGAGGCCATCGCACGTGCGAGGCCCAGCGGAATTTCTCGAACATCCAGATCAGCCGCGCGGAGATGTCCAGCTGGCCGCGGCCGACGCCGTGGCGCGCGCCGGTCGGGTCGGCGTGGTGGGAGTTGTGCCAGGACTCGCCGAAGGACGCGATCGCCAGCGGCCAGAAGTTCGCCGAACGGTCGCGCGCCTCGAACGGGCGCTCGCCGATCAGGTGGCACAGCGAGTTGACCGACCAGGTCACGTGGTGCAGCACCGCGACCCGGACCAGCCCGGCCCAGAAGAACGCGGTCAGCGCGCCCCACCAGCTCATCGTGATCAGGCCGCCCAGCAGCGCGGGCAGCAGCAGCGTCGCGAGGGTCAGCACCGGGAACAGGCGGTCGACGGTCCGCAGGTCGGTGTCGTCGAGCAGGTCCGGGGCGAAGCGGCGCGGGTTGGTCCGGTCGCGGCCGAACAGCCAGCCCATGTGCGCGTGCCAGAAGCCCTTCGCGAGCGCGGCGGGCGACGTGCCGAAGCGCCACGGCGAATGCGGGTCGCCGTCGCGGTCGGAGTACGCGTGGTGGCGGCGGTGGTCGGCGACCCAGTCGATCACCGGTCCCTGCATGGCCATGCTTCCCGCGACGGCGAGCGCGATCCGCAGCCCGCGGCGGGCGCGGAACGAACCGTGCGTGAAGTACCGGTGGAAGCCGACGGTGATGCCGAGGCCGCTGACGCAGTAGAACGCGGCGGCGAGGCCGATGTCCAGCCAGCTGAGGCCCCAGCCCCAGGCCAGCGGCACCGCGGCGGCGACCGCGACGAGGGGGACGACGGCGAAGAGCTTCACCAGGAATGCCTCGGTGCCGCTTTTCTGTCCGGCGAGCATGGGCTGGGGCGATTTCGGGGGACGCTGGACGGTGCTCTGGGTGTCGATGGGTAACGCTCCTGTCGAGCTGGTCCGGCCGCCGCGCTCTGCGGGGCCGAGGCCGGTGCCGCGGCGGGTGTCCAGGGCGGAAGGGGAGCCGCCGCGGAGGGATGCGCCGTGCGTGCGAACTGACGACCAGGCAGGGGAGGGCCTCAGGGCCAGTCGCGACCTGCTCTGGTCAACGGGTGATCTTCCGTCCGGGTTCCCGGGACACGGAAGACCTTGCGCGGCCGGGGAAATTCACCGGCGCGCCAGAAAATGCCGAGCGATTTCGGCTGCCGAGGGCGGAAAAGTCCGCTTCGGCGCGGGTCCCCTGGTGCGGAAAACCTTCCGCACCAGGGGAAACACCAGCGGAACTCAGATGGCGCGGACGCCGGTGGCCTGCGGGCCCTTCTGGCCCTGGCCGACCTCGAACTCCACGCGCGCGTTTTCCTCAAGGCTGCGGAACCCGTTGCCCTGGATCTCCGAGTAGTGCACGAACACGTCGGCGCTGCCGTCGTCCGGGCTGATGAACCCGAAGCCCTTTTCGGCGTTGAACCACTTCACGGTGCCTTGCGTCATAAAAACTGTCTCCATCGGACTAAACAGCAGATGCCACCTCGGCATCCGGGCCGGCGACCGACGGTGTGCCTTCCGAAAAGAGAAACACCACGCCCGCTACATCTTGCGAGCGTGGCTGCGGGACGTACCCACCGCACGAACACAAAACACGACCGCAACCAGTAAAGCACGCCCGGGCCGGTCCCACCAGGGCTGCCGCCCGAAAGGTCCATTGTGGACCTGGCGGCGCGCGGCCGGGGACGGGAGTGCGGGCAGGTCGGGGGCGGGGAGTAGCGTCAGCACCGTCGAGAAGTCTCACCGTGCGCCGGCGTTCGAGCCGGCGTCGTCCCCGGCGGATCCGCCCCGAACGGAGCCGCCGGTGGCCCCTTCCACCTCGACGAGGAGCGACATGCGCTCGGAACGACGTCCGCTGTCCGCCGAAACCAGTGAATTCGCCCGTGCCCGGGTCTCCGCCGAACTAGACCTGCGCGTCCAGCAGGAACACGCCGCCCGCACCGTCGCCGGTCACGCGCACGACGTCGACGACCTGCGGGGATTGCTCGACATGCTCGGCCTGGAGGCGGGCGCCCGCGTCTGACCTGCCCCAGCGGTCCCCTCAGGGCGCGTAGGTCGTGAGGGGAACCCTGCGGGACTCAGAGTCCGTGAAGGTTCCCCTCACGGACCGCAGGACAGCCGCGCCGCCCACCAGCAGGCGGGGAAGTTACCCGAGCCAGGCCGCCGAGTCCGGCGCCAGCCTGCCGTCGACCAGCGGACTGCTGGTGAGCAGCACTTCTCCCGGCGGCAGGGCGATCGAACTGGCCGAGGTGTTCAGCGCGCAGATCAGCCCGCCCCGGCCGCGGCGGAATGCGAAGCAGCCAGCGGGCGCGCCGTACCATTCCAACTCGTCGCCGCCTCGGAACGCCGGATGGTGTTTCCGCAGCTCCACCGCGCGCCGGTACAGCGAAAGCGTCGATTCCGGGTCTTCGAGCTGCCGTTCCACGGTGAGCGAAGCCCAGTCCGCGGGCATCGGCAGCCAGGTCTGCGCGGTGCGCGAAAACCCGTACGGCGGGAGCGTGCCCTCCCAGGGCAGCGGCACCCGCTCGCCGTCCCGGCTGAACTCCGGGCCCTGCGTGCGGGCGCGCGGGTCGGTCATCGCCTCGAGCGGCAGGTCGGCGTTCGGCAGGCCCAGCTCTTCGCCCTGGTAGAGATACACCGCACCGGGCAGGGCGAGTTCCACCAGCGCCATCGCGCGCGCCCGGCGGACCCCGGCCGCGCCGCCGCCGTAACGGCTCGCCGCGCGCCAGACGTCGTGATTGGACAGCGTCCAGGTCGCCGGAGCGCCCGCCGCGCGCGGCACCGCCAGCGAACGCTCGATCGACGTGCGCATCGCGTCCGCGTCGAAATGCGTGAGCACCAGGCGGAAGTTGAACGCCAGATGAAGTTCGTCCGGCCGCAGGTAGCGCGCCAGCCGCTCCTCGTCCTGCACCCAGATCTCGCCGACGGCCATCGCGTCCGGGTACTCGTCGAGCACCTTGCGGATCAGCTGGTGCACCTCGTGCACGCCGTCGTCGTCGAACCGCGGATCGCCGAACGCGCCGCCGCCGTGCGCGGGCGTGTCCGGGTCCATGTCGGGCAGCCCGGCGGGCTTGGCCATGCCGTGCGCGACGTCGATCCGGAACCCGTCGACGCCCCGGTCCAGCCAGAACCGCAGGGTGCGCTCGAGATCGGCGCGGACGTCCGGGTTGGCCCAGTTCAGGTCGGGCTGCTGCGGCGCGAACAGGTGCAGGTACCACTGCCCGTCCGGCACCCGCGTCCACGCCGGGCCGCCGAACACGCTGACCCAGTTGTTGGGCGGTTCGGCTCCGCCGGGACCGCGTCCGGCGCGGAAGTGGTAGCGCTCCCGCTCCGGGCTGCCCGGCCCGGCGGCCAGCGCGGACTTGAACCACGCGTGCTGGTTGCTCGTGTGGTTGGGCACCACGTCCACGGTGACCCGGATGCCGCGCCGGTGCGCCTCGGTGAGCAGCACGTCGAAGTCGCCGAGGGTGCCGAACATCCGGTCGACGCCGCGCGGGTCCGCCACGTCGTAGCCGTGGTCGGCCATCGGCGACGGGTAGAACGGCGTCAGCCACAGCGCGTCGACGCCCAGCAGCTCCAGGTAGCCGAGCTTGCTGCGGATGCCTTCGAGGTCGCCGATGCCGTCCTCGCCCGAATCGGCGAACGACCGCACGTAGATCTCGTAGAACACCGCGTCCGACCACCACGACGGCCGCGGGCGGTCCGGCCGCCGTCCCGCGACCTTCCGTCTCATCAGACGAAGCTGTTCATCATGCTGTGCGCGGCCATTTCCAGGTACGCCCACAGCTGGCTGAGGTACGGCTCGGGAAGGTTCTCCTCGTCGATCGCGATCCGGATGCAGCGCAGCCACGCGTCGCGTTCGATCGGGCCGATCTTGAACGGCGCGTGCCGCATCCGCAGCCGGGGGTGGCCGCGCTGGTCGGAGTAGGTGTGCGGACCGCCCCAGTACTGGATGAGGAACAGCCGGAACCGCTCCTCCGCCGGGCCGAGGTCCTCCTCCGGGTAGAGCGGGCGCAGCACCTCGTCGCGGGCCACTTCCTCGTAGAACCGCTTGATGATCCGGCGGAAGGTCGGTTCGCCGCCCACCGCCTCGTACAGGTTCGCCGGTTCCGGCTCGCTCACAGACACACCTCCATCTTGCCCTGCCTCAGCTGCGCTGCGCGCCCGACTGCTTGTCCTGCATGGACGACAGCAGCCGGCCGAGCGGCGGTTCGAAACCGGCCTCCTCGAGCGCGCCGAGCAGCTGCCCGCGCAGCTTCCGCTGCACCGCCCACTGCTTGCCCGGTCGCACCTTGACCGTCAGCCGCAACACGATCCCCTCCGGCGTGACCTGTTCGACGCCGAGCAACTCCGGCGGCTCCAGCACGTTCGCCGACAGCGCGTCCGTTTCGACCGCCTTCGTGGCCGCGCTGCTGAGCACCTCGGTCGCCCGGTCGACGTCTGCGGAGTAGCTCAGCGGGACGTCCACCACGGCGTAGGCGAAGCCCTGGCTGGAGTTGCCGACGCGCAGCACCTCGCCGTTGCGGACGTACCAGACGGTGCCCTTGAGGTCGCGCAGCGTGGTGATGCGCAGGCCGACCGCCTCGACGGTGCCGGTCGCTTCGCCGATGTCCACGACGTCGCCGACGCCGTACTGGTCCTCGATCATCATGAACATCCCGGAAAGGAAGTCCTTGACCAGGTTCTGCGCGCCGAATCCGAGCGCTACGCCGACGATGCCGGCGGACGCGATGATCGGGGCCAGGTCGATGCCCAGTTCGCCGAGCACGAGGATGAACGCGAGGCCGTAGATCAGGAACGTGGAGCCGGACTTCAGCACTGAGCCGATGGTCTTGGCCCGCTGCCTGCGGCGTTCCGTCACCGCCGTGCCGAGCATGTCCGGCGCGCGTTCGCGCAGCGGTCTCAACAGCGTCGGGATTTTGCCGCCGCTGCCCGAGGCCGGAAGCGTGGTGACCCGCTCGATCAGCCGTTTGGTGAGAAATCGCACCACGAAGGCGACGACCAGGATCAGGACGATCTTCAGCGGCTTCGTGAGGAGCCAGCCCGCCGACGCGGCGAGCCACTCGTTGTGCGTGACCGAATAGACCTGGGCGCACCACGTCCCGGTCTCGGAGATGCAGGCGGGTGGAGCGCTGAGCACGGCATTCACTGGCTGAGATTGTCCTTTCTCGTTTCTTCGCCCCGGCGGCGCGCAGGCGGCCGCGGGGTGGCCGCCGGGTCGCGGGTATGTGACACGTCACAGAACACGCGTGCGCCGGGGCCCTGATGTGTGGTCGACTATGCCTGCACCGGTGGAGGTGGTCGAGTGCCAGACCGACAACCCGTCCCCCTCGGCGGCGCCGGCCAAGCCATGGCCGAGCTGCCGCCGGAGGCGATCCTGCGTGCCTGCCCGGGAGGGTCCGCATCCGGCGGCTCCGTCCCGTCCGGGCCGGGGACCCGTCCAGGGGGAGCTTCCCGTCCGCCCGGACAGCGTAGAGCCCGCGATCCGGTCGCCCCGGCATGGGGGCGGCGCCGGGTCCTCCTGCTCAACGCCACTTTCGAGCCGCTGACCGCGGTGCCGATGCGGCGTGCGGTGGTGCTCGTCATGTGCGGCAAGGCGGAGGTCGTGCACGGCGATCCGGGCGGCGTCGAACTGCACGCCGCGACGGTGTCGCTGCCCGTCCCGTCGGTGATCCGGCTCAGCAACTACGTGCGGGTGCCCTACCGGGCGCAGGTGCCGCTCACCCGCGCCGGGCTGATGCACCGGGACCGGCACCGCTGCGCCTACTGCGGCGGCCGGGCCGAGACGATCGACCACGTCGTCCCGCGCAGCAAGGGCGGTCCGCACAGCTGGACCAACTGCGTGGCCTGCTGCGCGAAGTGCAATCACCGCAAGGCCGACCGGCTCCTGTCGGAGATCGGCTGGCGGCTGCGCGTGGTGCCGCGCGCTCCGCACGGCCCGCACTGGCGGCTGCTGGCGCATTCCAAAGAGGCCGATCCGCTGTGGCGGCCGTATCTCGGGTCGGCGGCCTAGCCTCCCGGACCCGGACACGTCGGCGCCCCGGCTGCCTGTGCGGCGGCCGGGGCGAGCCGATGGATCTCGCTCGACGCGTCTTGTCCGGTGCTGGGCGGTGCTTGCTGCGCCGGTTGTGCTCAGGCGGCGAGGCTGTAGTCGGCCTGGCAGGCGACGCGGGTGCCCATCGTGACCCGGGTGCCGCGCGTGACACGAGTGCCGCGGGTGACCCGGGTGCCCATGGTGACGCGGGTTCCGGCGGTGACCCGGGTTCCGCGCGTGACGCGGGTGCCCATCGTGACGCGCGTGCCCATCGTGACCCGTGTGCCGCAGGTGACGCGGGTCCCCGCCGTGACGCGAGTGCCCCGGGTGACCCGGGTCCCGCGCGTGACGCGGGTGCCCATCGTGACGCGTGTTCCGGCCGTGACGTGGGTCCCGCAGGTAACGCGGGTTCCCCTGGTGACTCGAGTTCCCATGGTGACCCGGGTACCCATTGCCAGGCGAGTGCCCGCGGTGACCCGGGTTCCGCGGCTGACCCGAGTGCTGCGCGTAACCCTGGTGCCGGACGTGACCCGCGTTCCGGGCACGAATCCGGTCTCGCTGGGTGACGAAATGGTCTCGGCGATCGCCTGAGCGGGGGGCTGGACGCTCTGCATGAGGGGTCCTCCTGGAACCGGTGCGTAACGGGCTGGGGCGGGGGAGGCGGGCGCAAGGCCCGTACAGGTGAAAAAGCTACGAGGATTTCAAGGTTCGGACAAGCCGGTATCGCCCGGTACGGCCGCCTGTACGGCGAGTTGCCATCTTTCGGCCCGCAGCCCTTCGCCCCAACGTTCCAGCGGCGGCGGGCCAAGCGGCGGACGGCGCCTCAGCGACGACGAACGGTCACGCCTGCTCGCGGTGTCGCGCGGTGGCTCCGAAAGGCATCCGATACGCTCACCGGCGTGAACGTTGTCGAGACGATCCTGGTCTACGCGGTGATTCCCGGGGCCATTTACTTCGTGGTCGGCGCCGCGACCTTGCGGAAGAAGTTCTCGGGGACGCCGCGGTACCGGCCGGGGCAGCCGTGGGAGTACCCCGCGATGTGGTGGACCGCCAACCCGGACGGCGTAGGAGCCGGCCACGCGCCGGCGGTTGACGTGAATGCGGCGCCCGCGGGCGCTTCGACGGCCGCAGGAGGCGCTCGTGGCAAGTGGTGAAGTGACCCAGACCGCGGTCGCGGAGAAGGACCTGGCCTTCGGCGAGGTCATCACCAACAGCGGCCGCCTGTCCGCGGCGAAGATGTACGAGCCCGCGGCCCCGACGAGCCCGTTCACGGTGCAGCAGCTCGCGCGCCTGGACGAGGCCCTGACCTTCGCGACCCGCGAAACCGGCCTCGGCTTCAGCATCTACCTGGGCGACCTGGGCGAAGACACCCGCGCCGGCGCGGAAAAGCTGCACGCCGCCACCGACGACCCCACGAACGCGGTCCTGCTGGGCGTTTCGCCCGCGCAGCGCGCGATCGAGATCGTCACCGGCGAACGCGCCCACTCGCGCCTGCCCGACCGCGGCGCGAACCTGGCCGTGGCGAGCATGGTGGCCTCCTTCAAGGAAGGCGACCTCACAGGCGGCCTGGTCAACGCCCTGCGCATGCTGAGCGACCAAGCGGGCCCCGCCTCGAAGCACTAACCGAGCCCCGAACGTCCAAGAGCCGTCCCGCACCGCGCGGGGCGGCCCTTTCTACGTTCTGGCCAAGACAAGTCCGTGAAGGCCACCCTCACGGCGGCCAAGTCCGTGAGGGGAACCTTCACGGACTCAGAGTCCCTCAGGGTTCCCCTCACGACCCGCCGCAGTCCGTGAGGGCCACCTTCACGGCGGCCGAGTCCGTGAGGGGAACCTTCACGACTCTCCACCGTCCGTGAGGGGCCCCTTCACGGACTTAGATTCCCTCAAGGGGCCCTTCACGGACCACCCGCCCAGCGGCCCCCGCCGGGATGCGCCCCAACGTGGCATTGGGTGCGTCAGACGCACCGAACGCCACATTGGATGCGTCGCATGCACCCACCACATCGGGACGCCAGCCGCCCTACCCAACCGCCGCCAACGCACTCAACAGATCCATGCAGCCAGACCCGGCCCTGCACCCCGATACGAAGCCAAAAACACGGGCTGAGGGTGCTTGTCAAGGCATCTTTCCCGCCTTGACAAGCACCCTCAGCCCGTAGTCACCATCAGCTTCGGGGTGCCCAACGCAACGCGCTTGCGTCAAATCCCCAAGAAAAACTCAACCCTGGCTATCGAAATCCCGAGCAGCCAACGCCCGAACAATCCCTGCCCGCCCCTCGGAAACAAGCCGCCGCAACGCAGCGGGATGCTCCCCGGCAAGCCACTCGTCCGAAGCATTCACCGTAGCCGCCTCAACAGCCCAAGACGGATACAACCCAATAGCCGTAGGCTGCGCCCGCTCACTAGACCGCCGAGCCCAAACGTCGTCGATAACCTCGAAGTACCGCTCGATGTACTCCCCGAGCAAATGCTTCTGCCCCGGATGCGAGAACCCGGAAATCAACGCATCGCTAACCGCATTGGGAATCTCGTCGTCGTAAATGGCACGCTGCCAAGTATCAGCCTTAGCCTCCGCCGTAGGCTGCAACGCCCGGGACCGCTCAGCATGCCGCCGCCCAGCTGCGGTGTCATCCCGCTCCTGCTCGGCATTGATCTCGTCCGCACCAGCCTTGCCGTGCGCGACCAACGCCTGCAGCAACCGCCACCGCAGATCCGTGTCCACAGTGAGCCCCGGCAACGGCGCGGACCCGTCCAGCCACCCAGCGATCTCAGCCGAAATCTCGTCGCTCAACACCCCGCCAGCCAGCGAATTCACAAACGCCAGCTGATGATCCGACCCAGCCTCCGCGGTACGAGCCAGCTCCAGCAACCGCCCGCTCAACGCGGGCCAGCCCTCCGAAGCAGCCCACTTCTGATCGGCATAGGAGTTGAGTGCGGTCTGCGCCTGCAACAGCAGTCGCTGCACCACGCCGACCTCGCTCTCGGCGTGCATCCCGCGCGCCACCAGCGTGACGAAGTCGCGGGCCTTCAGCTCGGCCTCGCGTGTCATCTCCCACGCGGCCGACCAGCACAGCGTGCGCGGCAGCGATTCGGTGATGTCGCCGATCCGGTCGATCAGCGTGGTCAGCGACGCCGGGTCGAGCCGCATCCGGCAGTAGGTCAGGTCGTCGTCGTTGACCAGCACGAGCTTGCCCGCGGCCTGGCCGACCAGGTCCGGCACCTCGGTGCGTTCGCCGGTGACGTCCAGCTCGACGCGGCGGGTGCGGACGATCTTTCCGTCGCCGTCCTCGTCGTACACACCGACCGCGACGCGGTGCGTGCGCAGCTCGCCGGCACCCGGCTTCGCGCCGGTCTGCACGACGGCGAACGACGCGAAAGTGCCGTCCGCGGCGATCTCGTAGCGCGGGCTGAGCGAGTTGAGGCCGGTGGTCTCCAGCCACTCCGCGCTCCACCACGACAGGTCGCGGCCGGACGCTTCTTCCAGCGCCGCCAGCAGGTCGGCGAGGGTGGCGTTGCCCCACGCGTGCTTGCCGAAGTAGACCTTGAGGCCGTCGAGGAAGTGCTCGATGCCGACGTAGGACACCAGCTGCTTGAGGACGCTCGCGCCCTTGGCGTAGGTGATGCCGTCGAAGTTGACCTCGACCGCGTGCAGGTCGACGATGTCGGCCGCGATCGGGTGCGTCGAGGGCAGCTGGTCCTGGCGGTAGGCCCAGGACTTCTCGATGTTCGCGAAGCTGGTCCAGGCGTTCTTGTACTCGGTCGCCTCGGCCTGGGCGAACACGCTCGCGAAGGTCGCGAACGACTCGTTCAGCCACAGGTCGTCCCACCAGCGCATGGTGACCAGGTCGCCGAACCACATGTGCGCCATCTCGTGCAGCAGCGTCTCGGCGCGCCGCTCGTAGGCGTAGCGGGTGACGCGGCTGCGGAAGACGTAGTCCTCGAGGAAGGTGACCGCGCCGGCGTTCTCCATCGCGCCCGCGTTGAACTCCGGCACGAACAGCTGGTCGTACTTGGAGAACGGGTACGGGGTGCCGAATTTCTCGTGGTAGAAGGCGAAACCCTGTTTGGTTTCGACGAACAGCCGCTCGGCGTCCATGTGCTCGGCGAGCGACGCGCGGCAGTAGATGCCGAGCGGGATGGTGCGGTGCTCGTCGCGGAACTCGTCGGTCCATTCCGCGTACGGGCCGGCGACGAGCGCCACCAGGTAGGTGGAGATGCGCTCGGATTCGGCGAACTGCGTGCGGCGCGCGCCGTCCTCGGTGTCCTCGGCGCTTTCGACCAGCGCGTTGGACACGACCTTCCAGTCGCGCGGGGCGTGCACGGCGAGCCGGTAGACGGACTTGAGGTCCGGCTGGTCGAAGCAGGCGAACATGCGCTTCGCGTCGGCGGTCTCGAACTGGGTGTAGAGGTAGGCGCCGTCGTCGACCGGGTCGACGAACCGGTGCAGGCCCTCGCCGGTGTTCATGTAGCGGCAGTCGGCGGTGACGACGAGTTCGTTGTCCGCGGCAAGGCCGGGCAGCGCGATGCCCTTTTCCTCGGCGTAGCCGCTGACATCGAGCTCGGCGCCGTTCAGCACGGCGGAGCGCACGCCTTCGGCGACGAGGTCGATCCACGAGGCTTCGCCGGGACGGCTGCTGGAGAACCGCACCGTGGTGGTGGAGCGGAAGATTTTCTCCCCTGGACGGCCGTGGCCGTCGGTCAGGTCCAGCTCGATGTCGTAGGACGACACGTCCAGCAGGCCGGAGCGCTGCTTGGCTTCGTCACGCGTCAGGTTGGGGGCGGGCACGGGCACCTCTGGTCTTCGGTTCCGGTTGGCACGACGTTCAGCATCCAATCATGACGGGCCCGGAACCGGCGACCAGGGAACAATGCGGAGGCCTTCCCGCGTTGCCTCGCAGTGCGGGGGTTTGCCCCGTCCTCCGGCGAATGCCGGGGAGCAGCCTCGCCGAGGAGCCCGTGAAAAATGACTGACTCGTCCCAGCCCGCGAAGGTGGACTTCTTCTTCGACCCGATCTGCCCGTTCGCCTGGATCTCGTCGCGGTGGATCCTCGAGGTCGAGAAGCACCGGGAACTGGACCTGAACTTCCGGGTGATGAGCCTGTCGGTGCTGAACGAAGGCCGCGAGGACCTGCCCGAGCGGTACAAGGCGCTGCTGAGCGAGGGCTGGGCTCCGGTTCGCGTCGCCACCGCGCTCGCGCAGACCCAGGGCCAGGAAGCCGTGCGCGACTTCTACACCGAGTTCGGCACCCGCTACCACAACCAGCACAACGAGGACCGCACGCTGGTCATCAAGGAAGCGCTGGCCGCGATCGGCGCCCCGGCCGAACTCGCCGAGGCGGGCGAATCGACCGAATACGACGAGGCGCTGCGCAAGAGCCACCACGAGGGCATGGACCCGGTGGGCATGGACGTCGGCACGCCGACCATCCACGTCAACGGGGCCGCGTTCTTCGGCCCGGTGCTGTCGTCGATCCCGCGGGGCGAGGACGCGTTGAAGGTGTTCGACGGCGCGGTCGCGCTGGCCAGCTACCCGGACTTCTTCGAGCTGAAGCGCACCCGGACCGGGGGCCTGAACTTCGACTGACCGACTCCCTCGTGAGTGTTTATGCCGGTTCTAACCGGCGTAAACACTCACGAGTCCCGCACGTTTTGCCCGCACCGCCAAGGCCGTCACGTCCGGCAGCGCGCCGGGGCCTCGTGAGCGGCGATGCCGGTTCTAACCGGCACGAACACTCACGAGAACCCAAGCGCCGCCCTGGTGACGTCCTCCGGGTACGGCGACCCCCGCAACGCCTCTTCCCGCGACGCCCCGCGCGTCTTCAGCTCATGCAGCCGCAGCAGCCCGTCGCGATGCGTGCGCACGAACGCTTCGTCCACCGGATCGCCGTGCCCCGGCACGACGATCCGCGGCTCCAGCGCGAGCAGCGCGTCCATCGCCGCGGCCCACGCATCAAGTTCGTCGTCCGGACCGAACGAGTACGCGGTGAAGCCGTGCGGCCCGTGCTCTACGACGTCTCCGGCGAAGACGACGTCGGCGTCCGGCACGTGCACCAGCAGGTCGTGGTCGGTGTGCGCGAGGCCGGGGTGCACCAGGGTCACGGTGCGGCCGCCGAGGTCGAGTTCGGCGCGGTCGCTCACGAGGCGGTCGGGCGGCATGAGCCCGGTGCGCTCGATGGCGTCGGCGATTTCCGGCTTGCCCTCTTTGCGGTAGTGGGCCGCCCAGGTTTGTTTGTCGGCTTCGCCGTTCTTCAGCATCGCCTGCAGGCAGCCGGGGTGGGCCCAGATGTCGCACGGCAGGAACGGCGTGGTGCCGAAGGCGTGGTCGAAATGCGCGTGCGTGTAGACGACCGACCACGGCAGCTCGGTCAGTTCGCGGACCGCGGCGGCGAATTCGGCGCCCTGGTCGACGTCGCCGCGGGTGTCGATCACCAGGCACTGCTCCTGGCCGAGCACCAAGCCGGTGGTGAGGTCCAGTTCGTCGTACCGGCGGGCGAAAACCCCGTCGGCCACCTCGGTCCAGCTCATCGCCCCTCCAGAATTCCGTGTGACAGCCTTGCCACGCTATCGCTGACATCCTGTTGCGCAGCGAGAAATACGTCGTTCCCATGGCCGGTCGCGGCGAGTTCGCGGCCGGAGGTGCAGGTGCGCAGCGCGGCCGGGACGTCGGTGGCCGCGTAGGCAGCCGCCGCGAGCGCGGCTTCGGCGGACCGTGAGCCGGTCAACGCGCTGACGATCGCGCCCGCGCCCAACTGGTCTTCGACGCACGGTCGCAGCGGCCCGAACTCAGCGCCTTCTCCGAACATATCGACGCCCCAACGCTCCCCGGCCGGAATCACGCCGATCGGCCGTCCGTCGGCGATTTCCTCGGCTTTCGCCGCGGCCGCTGACGCATTCCGCAGGCAACCCGCCAATACGTGCGCGCCGGTTTTCGCCGCGGCGGCGCAGAGCGACGCGCCGTTGGGGGAGGGGAGCGCGAGGAGTGTGCCGGACGGGATCTCCGTCACAGAAGACGGCCGGAGCGTCCATTCCTCTTCTCCCGCGACCACCGCTCCAGCCCCGCGCGCCTCGGCGATTCCGCGTTCGTCGCGCCACCGCACCGGCAGCACCCGGCCGCCGCGGCCGATGACGAGATCCGTTGTGGTGCTGAAGGAAAGCACGTCCACGATGATCAGCACCGCGCACTCCCGGCCGAGGATCCCGACGCCTTCGCCACCCCATTCGAGCCGGACGTCCGCGCCGTGCTGCGCTGCGATGTCCACCCCCGGAGCATGCCGGGTCGGCGGCGAGATGGCACACTCCCGCTGTGCGTGTCTACTTGGGATCCGACCATGCCGGTTTCGAGCTGAAGAACCACCTTGTCCGCCACCTCGGCGAACAGGGGCACGAGGTGACCGACATCGGTCCGTTCGTCTACGACGCGGCCGACGACTACCCGGCGTTCTGCGTCGAAACCGCGCGCCGCGTGGCCGCCGACGAGGGCAGCCTCGGGATCGTCATCGGCGGGTCCGGCAACGGCGAGCAGATCGCCGCGAACAAGGTGCCGGGAATCCGCGCCGGACTCGGCTGGAGCGTCGAAACCGCGCAGCTGACCCGCGAGCACAACCACGCCCAGGTGCTGGGCGTCGGCGCCCGGATGCACACCGAGGAGCAGGCCACCGAGATCGTCGAGGCGTTCCTGGCCACGCCGGTGGACCCGGCCGAACGCCACGTGCGGCGCGTGCAGCAGCTGCTCGACTACGAGCGCACCGGCACCCCGCCCGCGTTGCCGGAGGCCTGATGCCCGAGGGGCACACGCTCCATCGGCTGGCCCGTCTCCACAAACGCCGGTACGCCGGCGAACCGGTCGCGGTGAGCAGTCCGCAGGGCCGGTTCGCCGCGGAGGCGGAGAAACTCGACGGGCAGGTGCTCGTTTCCGCTGAGGCGTACGGGAAACATCTGTTCCACCACTACGGTCCTTTGGGGACAGTCCATGTCCACTTAGGTCTGTACGGCACGTTCGGCGAGGCCGAGCTTCCCGAAGCCGAGCCGGTCGGCCAGGTGCGGATGCGGCTCGTCGGCCGGACCCACTGGACCGACCTGCGCGGCCCGACGCGGTGCGAACTGCTGGACCCGGCACAGGTCGACGCGATCAAAGCCCGGCTGGGTCCGGACCCGCTGCGCCGTGACGCGAAGCCGGATCGTGCGTGGGAAAGGATTTCGCGTTCTCGTACGACGATCGCCGCGTTGCTGATGGATCAGGCGGTGCTGGCCGGGGTCGGGAACGTTTATCGCGCGGAAGTGCTGTTCCGGCACGGGATTTCGCCGATGGTCCCGGGACGGTCGCTGGACCGCGCGCTGTGGGACGACATCTGGGCGGACCTGGTGACGCTGATGCGCGCCGGGGTTCGGGTCGGGCGAATCGACACGGTCGCGCCGGAGCATTTGCCTGCCGCGATGGGCCGGGCGCCGCGGGAGGACCGGCACGGGGGCGAGGTTTACGTTTACCGGCGGGCTGGAATGCCGTGTTTGATTTGCGGGACTCCGGTGGCGCAGAAGGAATTGGCTGCGCGGAATCTTTATTGGTGCCCTGCTTGCCAGCCTGCTTGAGCTGAACCAGTGCTGTTTAGGCAAGGCTGTTCCTCTGGCCGATGAGCTCCGCACGCGATGCCATGTGTCCGTGAGGGGAACCCTGACGGAATCAGAGTCCCTCAGGGTTCCCCTCACGGACATCTGCGGAAGCGGAGGCGCGCGGAGACGGCCGTGAATACGACGAAGGCCCCGCGGCAAATCTGCCGCGGGGCCTTCGCGAGTCATCGGTCAGAAGTCGAAGCCTCCGCCGTCGAATCCGCCGCCATCGAAGCCGCCTCCGTCGAAACCTCCGCCGAAGTCCTGGCTTCCGTCGAATCCGCCGCCGTCAAAGCCCCCGCCGTCGAAGCCGCCGTCCATCCCGCCGCCGTCCATGCCGCCGGCGTCCAGGGCGTCCGCTTGGCCCGCGTCGTAGCCGGATTCCCAGGCCGAGGCGCTGGCGATGCCACCCATGCCGGAGAACATGGCGCTGAACAGGAACATCGAGCCGAGACCCCACGCGCCGGCCACGAGCGCGGGCTTCCACCACGGCTCGCTGTACCAGCCCTGCGGCACCGGGCGGCCCGCGACGCGGCCCCCGGGGTAGTAGTACGGCGTTTCCTGGCCGGGGTCGGGCGAGGCGGCGTAGCGCTGGCCTTCGACGTCCACCTCGCGGTGTTCGGTGACCTTGCCCGCCCGTTCGCGTTCGGCCTCGGCCGGCAGCGCCGGGCCGGGGTCCATGCCCATCGCGGTGCGCGCGGCACGCACGTAGTACAGGCCTTCGATGGCGGTTTCCTTCACCAGCCGCGCCTGCTCGACCGTCTTGGCCTGCTCCAGCTGCGAACCGGCGGCGTTGTAGCGCTCGCTCGCGTCGGCCATCGCCTGCTGGGAGGCGGTGTCGGTGCCGGTGATGTTGAGGACCTGGCCGCCGAGGCGCTCGACGAGGCGGCGCGCGTCGGCCTTCGCGTCGTCGAGCTGGCTCTGTCTGGTCGCGGCCTGCTTCCTCGACAGGTACAGCCCGCCTCCGACGATGACGACGACCAGCACGATCAGGAGGATCGCGGTGCCCATGGGTCACTCCGTGTCTCGATCTGACGCGACGGCCGGGCAGCCGTCTCTGAAACGGACAACGCGGACCGTGCGCGGAGAGTTCCCGGCGGCGCCTCCGTTCGGGCGGTGGCCGACAAAACTAGAACACGTTATAGTCCGCGGCATGAGGTTCTCCCTGTCGATCGCGATGAGCCCGCTCGACCAGCTGGGCGGGCTGGCCCGCGCCGCCGAGGAGGCCGGGTTCTCCTCGATCGTGCTGCCCGATTCGCTCTTCTACTCCGAGAAAGTGTCCGCCGACTATCCCTACACCCCCGACGGCAGCCGGTTCTGGGACGAGAACACGCCCTGGGCCGACCCGCTGGTCGCGACCGCCTCGATGGGCGCGGCGACCGAGCGGATCCGGTTCTACACCTCGGTGCTGAAACTCGGCTCGCGCAATCCGGTGCTGCTCGCCCGCCAGGTCAACTCGGTCGCCGCGCTGACCGGCGGCCGGTTCGGCCTCGGGCTGGGGATCGGCTGGTCGCCCGAGGAATTCGAATGGTGCGGCGCCCCGTACGCGCGCCGCGGCAAACGGTTCGACGAGGCGATCGAGGTGCTGCGGCTGATCCTCAGCGGCGACATGGTCGAGTTCCACGGCGAATTCTTCGACTTCGACAAGCTCAAGATGAGCCCGGCGCCGCCGTCGCGCGTGCCGTTCTACATCGGCGGGCACACCGACGTCGCGCTGCGCCGGGCCGCGCGCGTCGCGGACGGCTGGTCGTCCGCGATGATGACGCTCGACCAGCTGCGCGAGACCATCGGCAAGCTCAAGGGCCTGCTCGCCGAGCGCGGGCGAGCCGACGACCCGTTCGAATTCCAGGCGGTGTGCGTCGACCGGTTCGGGCTCGACGGGTTCCGCGAACAGGCCGAGGCGGGCGTCACCGACGCGATCACCATGCCGTGGGTGTTCGAGGGGCACGGCTTCGACGCGGACCTGGGCCCGAAGGTCGACGCGATCCGCAAGTTCGGCGACGAGATCATCGCGAAAATCGAGGAGTGACATGGGAGTCGAGGTCTGCTGGGACCCCGCGGCCGAGCAGCCGCCCGCGCGGGAGGCGGCGTTCAAGTCGATGACGGCGGCGACCGCCGGGGACAAGGACGGCTGGCTCGCGCTGTTCGCCCCGGACGCGGTCGTCGAGGACCCGGTCGGCCCGTCGATGTTCGACGAGGAGGGCAAGGGCCACCACGGGCGCGACGGTCTTTCCGCCTTCTGGGACAAGACGATCGGGAACGTCGAGAAGTTCGAGTTCGTGATCCGCGATTCGCACGCGGCGGGTTCGGAGGTCGCGAACGTCGGCACCATCACGACGTTCTTGCCCGGCGGCTACCGCGTCGACACCGACGGGGTGTTCGTCTACGGGGTCGACGAGGACGGGCTGGTCGTTTCGATGCGCGCGTTCTGGGAGACCGAGCGGGCGATGGCGACCGCGCGGCAGGTCTGACGTCAGCTCGGGTTCGCTTCGACGAACTCGAGAACGCGCGCGGTGACGAGATCGGGCTGCTGAAGCGTCAACGCGTGCGTGGTTCCCGGCACGATTTCCGTGCTGATCCGGGGATTCAGCTTCGCGACGCGTGCGGCGACCTCGGATGCGCGGTGGATATGGCTGCGTTCGCCGAGGACCAGCCGGACGGGGACTTCGATCGCACGGAGTTCGTCGTCGGTGAAGACGTGCTGCGGCGGCAGTTCGGCCTTGTACTTGAAGCTGGCGAACAGCAGGGGCCGCAACGTGTGCCGCACGGCCGGGTCACCGGCGACGATCCGGCGCTGGAGCGCGGCGGGCAGCAGCCAGGGGAAGATCTCCTTGCCACTCCAAAGGATGAACTTCGGGATGCTGATCGCCGCGAACCCGGCCGGTTCCAGCCCGATGACGCCCGCGATCTGACCGGAGGAACGAATCGCGAGGTTCAGCGCCAGGAAACCGCCGCGCGAAACCCCGGCCAGGTAGACCTTTTCCGGGCTGAGGGCGGCGAGTACTTCGGAGAGCCATTCGGCGAGGTCGTCGTCGGTGCTCGCGGCGAGCGTCTCGACTGAGCGGCCGGGTTCGCCGATCGAATCGATGGCGTAGACCGGGTGGCGGGCGGCCAGTTCGGCGAGGTGCGGGTACCACGACAACGACGAGCCCATGATGCCGTGCAGCAGGACGATCGGCGCACCCTCTTCGGGACCGCTGCGCCGGACGCGGGTGGGGCCGAACTTCGTCGCGATGTCCAGCTCCTCCGAGGGGACCGGCCACTTTCGCAGGACTTTCGCGTAGGCGGCGAAGTAGCGCTCTTGGGCTTTGGAGTCGGTGAAAGTTCCCGGCATGTCGTCCCTCCCCGAGACAGGCAACCGTGCACTTACACCGTAGCAGCGGGCAACGCACTCAGGCGTTGTCCAGGCGAAGCAAGGTGTTCAGCAGACTTCCGCCGGGCAGCCCCTCGTCGCCGAAGATCCGGTGCTGCACCTCGATCAGGAGCGGCAGCGCGGCGCGCAGGGCGGCTCCGCCGGCGTCGGTCACCTCGACGCGTTTGGCGCGGACGTCCTCGGTGCTGCGCGCGCGAGCGATGAATCCCTTGCGTTCCAGCGTTTTCAGGATCTGCGACACCTGCATCGGGTGGATGTCCCCGGAGGCAGCCAGGCCGGATTGGGTCACCGGGCCGCCGGTGCGGTTCAGCCAGGCGGCGAGCGCGAGCGTCTGGAACTGCAGGTGCGTCAGGTCGAGCGGGGCGAGCGCCTGGTCGACCTCGCGGACGTAGCGGTGCACGACGCGCCACATGACGAACCCCACCGCGTTCTCGGGGGCGCCGAGCGAGGCGGTGGCGAAGAGTTCGGCGAGCGCGTCCTTGTCCATCGGGAGGCATCGTAGCGGTTGCCCGCAGATAGTAAACGCGTTTAGTATAAGACGGGACGGAAAGGGGCACCTGATGGCTGACCTGCGGCTGGACCTCGGCCTGTACCGCTACGACAACACCCGCCCGCTGTTCGACGGCCGGGTCCGCTTCGACGGCGTGGACGCGACCCTGCACACCGCCGACATCGTCTCGGACCTGTTCGAACGGATGGTGCGAGGGCGCGAGTTCGCCGTCGCCGAGCTGGGACTCACCTTCTACCTGCGCACCTTGGACCTGCCGAACCCGCCGTTCGTCGCGCTGCCGGTGTTCCCCAACCGGCAGTTCCGGCATTCGGCGATCTACGTCAACGCTCGCAGCGGCATCCGGACGCCGCAGGACTTGGCGGGCAAGACGATCGGCGAGTTCGCGACCTACGGGCACGACGCGGGGGTGGTGGCGAAAGGCATTCTCTCCGACGAGTACGGCGTGCGGCCGGAACAGAGCCGGTGGGTGATCGGCGGGTTCGACTGGCCGATGGAATGGTTCGATTTCGTCCCGCGGCTGCATCCGGCGGAAGTCGACGTACGGCAGGCTCCGGCGGGGAAAGCGCTCGGGCCGATGTTGGAGAGCGGCGAGATCGACGCGTTTATTTCCGCGGACCCGCCACGTGCGATTCGGGAGGATTCACCGGACGTTGCGCCGTTGTTTCCGGACTACGTGCGGGTGGAGCGCGAATATTACCGGCGTACCGGGATTCGGCCGATCATGCACACGGTGGTGGTGCGGCGGGATCTGCTGGCGGAGCAGCCGGGGCTGGCGGAGAAGCTGTATCGGGGATTTGTCGACGCGAAGGAAGTCGCGATGGCGGATTACCGGCGCGGCCGCATCTTCAACCACATGGGCGACGCGGGGATGATCCCGTGGTTCAGCGCGTTGTACGACGAGAACCGTCGGCTGTTCGGGGATGATTGGTGGCCTTACGGCATCGAGAAGAACCGGCTTTCGGTCGAGACGTTCTTGCGGTGGCACTTCGAGCAGGGACTGTCGAAGCGGTTGATGAAGATCGAGGAGATCTTCGTGCCGGAATTACTGGGTACTTAGTCAATTCCGGGCCTGCAGCGCCTGTGAAAGTGCGCTCAGGCTGATGTCGACTACCGAGCGGAGCTGTTTCTGCGTCGACCCGGCTCTGCTCATAACGGCCAGCGACTGGTTGACTGCCGCGAGGTGCACGGCGAAGTCGTCGGCGTCGGCCAGTTTCGCCGCGTGCAAGGCGGTCCGCAGCCGCGCCTGCTGAAACCCCAGCGCTTCGGTTGCGCGCGCGGCGATGGTTGGGCTCAGCACCGGTATCGCCATCGCGGTCTGGGCGACCAGGCATCCGTCCGGCACGTCGGGGTCGGCGATGCGGTTCAGGGTGACGTCGAAGAACTCCCGTATCGCTCGCAGCGGTTCTTCGGCCGCGCGGGACAGGGCCTGGTCGTACCTGGTCCCGTAGCGCGTGGCGTAGCGATCCAGACAGCGCAGGTAGAGCGCGTCCTTGTCGCCGAGCGAGGAGTAGATGGAACTGCGGTTCAACCCGGTCGCCTTGGACAGGTCGTCGAGCGAGGTGTCCGCGTACCCGGCCCGCCAGAACCGGACCATCGCCGCGTCGAGCACGACGTCCATCTCGAACTGCTTTTTTCCGGCCATCACGCAGGCAGTCTAGCTCATCTTGAACCGAACAGTTCAAGATGAGCTAGGGTTGAACCATGACAGCCGCCGCGAGCCCCGCCTGCGACCAGAACCCGATCTCCGCATTGCCGCTGCCCGACCTGGCCGGATTCACGCACCGCTGGGTCGACGCGGACGGCATCCGGCTCCATGCCGTGGAAGGCGGCCGGCGGACCGGTCCGGCTGTCGTCCTGCTCGCCGGATTCCCGCAGACCTGGTGGGCTTGGCGCAAAGCGATGCCGGGCCTCGCCGAGCGATTCCGCGTGCTCGCGATCGACCTGCCCGGACAAGGCCACTCCGACCGCCCGCACGACAGCTACGACACGCACACCGTCGCGTCGCGCGTCCAGGCTGCGGTGACTGCGCTCGACGTGCCGAAGTATTGGCTCGTCGCCCACGACATCGGGGCATGGGTCGCGTTCTCGCTAGCCCTGAACTACGAGGAGCGCCTGCACGGTCTCGCCCTGCTGGACGCCGGCATCCCCGGAATCACCCTCCCGGACGCCATTCCCACGGATCCCGACCGGGCCTGGAAGACCTGGCACTTCGCGTTCCACCTCGTGCCTGATCTTCCCGAGACCTTGCTCGCCGGTCGCGAGCGCGACTATGTCGACTGGTTCTTGAAGGTCAAAGCACTGTCCCCGAACGCTTTCGACAGTGCCGAGGTCGATCATTACGCCGCCGCCATCGCAGCCGAGGGCGGTCTCCGGGCGTCTCTCGCTTACTACCGCGACGCCGCGGAATCGGCGCGCAAGAATCATGCCGCGCTTGAACGGCGGCAGTTGACCGTCCCGGTGCTGGGAGTCTCCAGCTCCCACGGCTCGATCCCCGACATGGCCGGTTCCCTCAGCCCTTGGGCGGACAACGCGACCGGTGTCGTCATCCCCGATGCCGGACACTTCATTCCGGATGAGCAGCCCGGCGCGGTGGTGGACGCGTTGACCGCGTTCATCGGTCGCGAACCGGCGGCTGGCACCTTAGGGCGCTAGTTCCTCGCGCAGGCCTGCCAAAGCGATGCGGTCGTCCTCGGTTCCGGTGTGTGGCGCGGAAAACCAGTCGGAGTATTCGCGCAGTTCGGAGAGCTGCCAGTCGAGGGCGAACAGTTCGACCATCTCCGGATCGACACCGGCGGCCCCGGGCAGATCGGCGTAGTCGCGTTCGCGCGGGGCGATAGCGAGGGTTTCCCAGTCGACCAAGCGCAGGCCGTCCGGAGTGGTGACTTGGTTGTCGCTGTGCGGTTCACCGTGGGTGGGCACCCAGGAGTCGCGCCGGGAGGCAGCGAGGGCGGCCAGTTTCAGGTAGCGGTCGTTCCAGCGTTTGATCGCGTCGCTGCGGGCGGCCAGGGCGGTGCGGGCTGCTTCGGCGAGTGGGCCGGACGTCCAGGGTTCGGCGGTGCGGGCGCGCAGTTCGTCGGCGAATCCTGGACCGACCTGCGGCGACCAGTAGCGCAACCCGGTGGGTGGCGGGGTGCGGTGCAGGGCGTCGAGCGCGGCAAGTATTGCCGGTTTGTCGACCTCGGCTTCCGCAGGGCTGCGGCCGTCCAGCATCGGGGTGACGCTGAGCGCGCCGACGCCGATGTCGACGGTGAACTGGCCGGATCGCGTGGGCACCGGCGCGCAGACGAACTCGAGCCCGGCGGCGGCCAGTGCGGCGGCACTCGCGTAAGTGCTTTCCAGCGAGGCCGCGGTGTGCCGGGGTTCGAGCTGGTCCAACGTGACGAACAGGGCGTCGGCGCGCCAGTGGTGCGCGCCGAAACCCCAAGGGAGGTAAGCGATCTCGGAGACGGGTTGCCAATGTTCGGCGAGCGCGCGGGTGATGGCGGCGTCGGTGAGGAAAGACGGTCGAGATCGCACAAATCGGATACTAGGCAGGGCTTCGTGGTGGGAGCAACGCGGTTTCTAGAACAGTTCGTTCCGGTACTTGTCGTCGATCACGTCGTACAGGGCACCGCTCACAAGGTCGCCCAGGCTGTTGTTCATCTTTTGCGCTTGCTCGGCGATGGAGAGCGTGTAGAAATCGCCGCCGAGGGTTGCCGCTTCGGCCAGCCCGCGGGTGTCGGTCTCCCACAGTTTCGCGCGGATGACGGCTTTTCCGCACTGGCCGAACACTTCGCGCACCCGGACGATCGTCGCGAGCACGGCGGGTTTGCTGTCCGCGCTGAGCATGCTGAGCAGTTCCGGGTCATCGGTGACGAAGGCGTCGCCGTTGACCCGCATCACCTCGCGCAGGCCGGGCACGAAGAAGACCAGCCCGATCGACGGGTTGGCGGTGAGGTTCTCAAAGGTGTCGGCGAGTTTGTTGCCCGGCCGGTCGGGGATGGCGAGCGTCCACGGGTCGAGGATCCGCACCGAACCGGGCGGGTCGCCTTTCGGGGCGACGTCCATCAGGCCGTCCGCGCCGAAGGTGGCTACGCAGAAGAACGGGCTGTGCGCGATGAATCGCATGGCGAATTCGCCGAGCTGCGGTTCCTTTTTCTCGGCGATGAACTGGTCCGGGAAACCGATGATCTCCCGGATGCGCGCCATGGTGATCGGTGGGTAGGCGTCTGCTGCGGTGGTCATGATTTCTCCCGTCACAGGTCGAGGACCAGCCGTGGGGTGCGGGCGCGGGACACGCAGACGAACATCCGGTCGCCTGCTGCCTGTTCGATCGAGGAGAGGATGCCGTCGCGGTGGTCGGGGACGCCGTCGAGCACCTTCGTTTCGCACGATCCGCAGATACCGGACCGGCATGAGGTCGGCGGTCGGATGCCCGCCTTTTCTAGTGCGCTGACAATGCTTTCGTCGGCGGCGACCGACACGGTTTTCTTCGAGGCCGCGCATTCCACTTCGAACGGCTTGTTTTCCGCCGGGGCTGCCTGTGGGGCTTTGAAGCGTTCCAGTCGCAGTGCTTCGTCCGGCCAGTTCGCTGCTGCGGTGTCCAAATCGGACAGCAAGGAAGCCGGGCCGCACGCATAGACCTTCGCGCCCGCCTCGACGGGCTTTTCCATCTCGGCCAACGGAATCCGCCCGGCGGTGTCGGACGGGTGGCAGCGCACGCGTTCGCCGTAGCCGCGGAGTTCGTCGAGGAACGGCATCGATGCGCTAGTGCGGCCGCCGAAGTACAGCTGCCAGTCGGAGCCCTGGGCTTCCGCCGTGCGGACCATCGGCAGGATCGGCGTGATGCCGATGCCGCCCGCCACGAAGAGGTACGACTTGGCGGGGCGGAAGCCGAAATTGTTCCGCGGTCCTTTGATCGAGAGGCGCTGACCCGGCCGGAGAAATGCGTGCACGTACTCCGAACCGCCGCGGCTCGCGCGTTCCCGGCGGACGCCGATCCGGTAGTAGGAGCGCTCGCCGAGCGGGCCGCAGAGCGAGTACTGGCGTTCGAGGCCGTTCGGCAGCACCAGGTCGAGGTGCGCGCCAGGTTCCCAGCTTGGCAGCGGTTTCCCGGTCGCGGCTGCCAGGTCCAGCGAGACGACGCCGTCGGCTTCCCAGCGCAGCTGCCGGACGACGACGTCCAGCTGATCGGTGGTGCCGGCCTTCGCGGTCATCGGCTTCCCTCCCTTTTGTTAACGTTGTTACTTGCCGCGCCGCCGAGCGTATTGGTAACATCGTTAACATGTCAACCGACACGAAACGGGCGGGAATCGCCGCGACGCGCGCCGAGCGGGCGGTGGCCGAGGCGCTGGACCTGGTCGACGCGGGCGGGCTGGAGGCGCTCACCATGCGTCAGCTGGCCGACCGGATGGGGCTGCACCTGCCCGCGATCTACCGCCTGTTCGACGGCAAGGACGCGCTGATCGACGAAATGGCCGAGGCGATCTTGGCCGGCGCGGTCTCGGACCTGCCCGCCGAGGACGGCGACTGGGAGGGCCGGGTGCGGCGCCTGGCCGGCGGATTGCGCACGGCGCTGCTCGCGCATCGGGACGGGGCGCGGATCGTCGGCGGGAACTACGCGGCCAAGCGCAGCAATCTGACCTATGTGGACACTCTGCTGGGGTGTTTGCTGGCTTCCGGGTTGCCGCGGAAGCAGGCGATCTGGGCGGCGAGCGCGGTGTTTTGCTACGTGCTCGGGGAAGCGCTCGAGGAGCAGGGCGCCACCGGGGACGAGGTCGAGGTGCTGATGGGGGTTCTGGGGGCGCGGAAGTACGCGCACCTGGAGGCGGGGCCGATGGAGTCGATGCTCGCTTTCGAGGAGCGGTTCGAGTTCGGGCTGGAGCTGCTGCTTGCCGGGGTGCGGAGTGTCGTGAGTGTTCATCACGGTTAGAACCGTGATGAACACTCACGAGGCGTCGGGGCTGATTCCCGCCACTGCGATCCGGAACAGGCGGCTGGCCTCAGCGGCCGGGTCCGGGTGGCGTTCCGTGGTCAGCGTGATGCCGACGATCAACGCGATCAGGTCAGCGACCGTCACCTCCTGCGACACTGCGCCGTCGCGGGCGGCGTGTGCCAAGAGCGGTTCGGCGGACTCTTCCAGGGTCATCGAGCAGGAGTTTCCGTGCGCCGGATCAGGCGTGTCGTACGCCAGAGCAGCCGCGAGGCCGCGGGCGGTCACGCAGTAGCTGACCACGTCGTCCAGCCATTCCAGGAGCGCGCGGCGGCTGTCGGATTCCCCCGCCAGCTCTTGGGCGCGAGCGGCCAGGATGGCGATCCGTTCCTGCGAGACCGCTTCCAGCAGTGCGTGCCGGGTGGGGAAGTGCCGCCGCACGGTCGCGGAGCCGACTCCGGCGGTGCGCGCGATCTGTTCCAGCGACGCGTTCGCCCCGCGTGCGGCGACCTCTTCCTCGGCCACCTCCAGGATCCGCGCGTAGTTGCGCCGTGCGTCTGCGCGTTGCTGGCCGGGCATGGCGTGACCTCCGGGTTTGCTAAGTGGCGGGCCCCGCCGTATCGTAGCGGACACGAAACGGCGGGCCCCGCCACTTAGCGTTCTTAGGGAGAATCATGGCCGAGGAAGCACCGGTACTGGTCGTCGGCGCGACGGGACGGCAGGGCGGCGCGACCGCTCGCGAGTTGCTGGCGGCGGGGGTGCCGGTCCGGGCGCTGGTCCGGGATCCGGAGTCAGAGCGGGCGAAGGCGGTCGAGGCGTCGGGTGCCGAACTCGCCGTCGGGGATTTGCACGATCGGGACGGGCTGGCACCGGCGATGAAGGGCGTGCGTGCGGTGTTCAGCGTGCAGATGCCGGACATGAGCGGGGCGGAGCCGGACTTCGCAGGCGAGGTGACTCAGGGGGTCAATCTTATTGAGGCAGCGGAGAAAGCTGGCGTTCCGCAGTTTGTGCACACCTCGGTGAGCGGAGCGGGGTCGCCGGAATTGGCCGAGGAGCGCTGGGCGTTCCTGGCCCCGGCGATGGAGACGAAGGCGGCGATCCAGGATCGGCTCCGTGCGGCGGGATTCCCGCGTTGGACGTTGCTCAAGCCGGGGTTCTTCATGGAGAACTTCCTGCCGTCCATGCAGTATGTGTTTCCGCGCGGGATCGAGGGCGGATTGGTGACGCTCCTGCGTCCGGAGACTCGCCTGTCGCTGGTGGCGGTGCGGGACATCGGCCGGGCGGCTGCCGCGGCCATCGCCGAGCCGGAGCGCTTCGACCGGGTCGAACTGGAGCTGGCGAGCGACTATCGGGCGATGACGGAGATCGCGCCGATTCTGTCCCGCGTGCTGGGCGTGCCGTTGACGGTGCCGGATATGACTGTCGAGGAGGCGCTCGCCGCCGGGATGCCGCCGATGGGGTTCTCGCACACGATGTTGAACGCGCTCGGACAGCCTGCGCGGCCCGAGTTCGCGCGGGAACTCGGGATTCCGCTGACCGCCTTCGAGGAATGGGCGGAGACGACGATGCGCGCCTGAACGCACGGTGCGGCACGGCCGGTTCATGGATTTCCGGCCGCGCCGTGCAATGACTCCTCAGCAGATTGGCGACGCGTTCGGTGAGAGCGGCATGGCCGGTCCGCGCACCGGGTCGTTGCCGGAGAACCGCGTCTGAACGGCCTGGCACGACGGGTGCTCCTCCCGGTAGAAAGGAAAGATCATCGGGGAGGGAGCACCCAGTGAAGGTCCTTCTGCGCAAATTTGTCCCCATCGCGGCGGCCGCTGTCCTGGCGGTCACGTTGGCACAGCCCGCAGCAGCGAGTTCGGCCGCCGGTCCGGCAGCGTCGCCGGAGTGGCGCGTCGCCGACGGCCAGCTGCTCTGGACCGCGCCGAAGCCGTTGTTCGGCGACGGTGCGGTGGAGTTCTGGTCCGGCGGCAAGCTGCTCGGCCGCGCTCAGCCGCGGGCGGATCTGCGGACGTTCTCGCTGCCGGCCGGCGGGATCCGCGATCCGCGCGGGCTGGAGGTGCGCGTCGGAGGCCGTTCGCTGACCGAAGCGCCCAAGGTGACGGCGAAGCAACCTGCCCCGGCACCGCTGCCCGAGTTGCCCGCCAATGCGGTGGATCCCGGTAAACCCGGGCAGTTCTCGACGGTCAAGGGCGAGTACTCGCTCGACCCGGTGCGGCTGCCCGGGCTGGACGGCCCGATCGAGATGCAGGGCGTGGTCGTCGCGCCGAAACACGCGCCGGGGAACCGGCCGCTGGTGGTGTTCCTGCACGGCAGGCACCAGCCCTGCTACAACCCGGCCGATCCGGACGACTACTCGACAGCTTGGCCGTGCAAGGCCGGGATGCTGCCCATTCCCAGCTACCGCGGCTACCTGCAGACCCAGGAATTGCTGGCGTCGCAGGGTTTCGTGACGGTGTCCATCTCGGCCGACGCGATCAACGCGCTCGACCACGCGGCGGAGGACGGCGGCGCGCAAGCCCGGTCGTCGCTGGTCCGGCTGCACCTGGCGCATTGGGCGGACTGGTCGGGCAGCGCTCGTCCGACGGCTCCGCAGATTGTCCGGGATTCGCCGACGGCTGATCTGTCGAATGTGTTGCTGGTCGGGCATTCCCGCGGCGGCGAGGGCGTCAACCGCGCCGCGATGGACAGTCTCTATCCGCCGCCGGGCGACACCGGGTTCTCCGGGCCGGTCCGGTGGAAGATCCGCGGCGACGTGCTCATCGCGCCGACCGTGTTCGGGCTCAACCCGACGCCGGACGTCCCGTCGGTCACCTTCCTGCCCTCCTGTGACGGCGACGTCTCGGATCTTCAAGGGCAGCAATACATCGACGCGGCGCGCGGCGTCAGCCGGGACACGGCCTTGCACAGCGCGCTGTATGTCTCGGGCGCGAATCACAACTACTTCAATGCCGAATGGACTCCGGGCGTCGCGGTGGCCCCGGCGCAGGACGATTTCTATTCTCCGGACCCGGACCCGAATTGCTCGCCGGGCGTGCCCGCGCGGTTGACGGACGTGCAGCAGCGAGCGGTCGGCGCGACCTATGTAGCCGCGGCGGCGCAACTGTTCCAGAAGCACGATCTGCGGGTGCTGCCGCTGCTGGACGGGTCCGGCGTGCGCGCGCCGTCCGCCGATCCGGCGCACGTGTTGACGCATGCTCTCGGCGGCGCGCGGACCCCGGTGCTGATCCCCGATTCGTCGACGAAGGTCGCTGGCAGCGGGGACGTCTGCCAGCAGGTCGGCCCGGACAAGCGGTGCCTGGCGGGTCCTGGCACGCCCAAGTCGCCGCATTTCGTCGGACTTGACGTCGCGCCCGACCCGACGAGGACCGCCGTGCACGTGCGCTCGGCTGGGACTCCGGCGACGATCCAGTTGCCCCGCCCGGTTTCCTCGAGCGGCGCGCGGGCATTGGCCATGCGGATCATCGCGCCGGAGAACGCCCCAGCCGCATCATTCGACGTCGCGGTCACCGATTCGCGGGGCACGCGCACGAAACTCGGCGCGGTGACCGTGGCCGGGCTGGCCGGGACTGAACGGACGAAGTCGTTCTGGGGTCAGGAAGTCCGCGTCCCGCTACCGCCGCATCTGGAGATGGCCAGCCTGGAACTGACGCCGCAGAAGGCGGGCGGCGAGGCATGGCTGCTGGACGCATACGCGTGGCGGCCCGGCCTGCCTGACCCGAACCCGGCCCCGCTGACGCGCGTCGACCTCGGCTCGATGACGGTCAAGGAAGGCGATTCCGGCTTGAAGACGTACCAGATCCCGGTCACGGTGACGGGGGACGGCGGCGGTTCGGTCCGGGTCTTCCGGTCCGATTCGATCTCGCCGATGTCGGAGAAGTGGACGTATCAAGCGGTCACGCTCGCGCCGGGACAGCACACGCTCGACCTGCCCGCGACGGTCGTCGGGAACACCCGGTGGAGCTGGCCGTACCGGATGCTGGCCGCGGTGAAGGCGACTCAAGGCACGGTGATCGGAGGACCGGAGGGCTCGCTGAACGTCGAGAACGACGACCCGGCCCCGAAATTGAGCGTCGGCCAGTCCGACGTTTCCGTGGTCGAGGGCGGCGCGCTGAAGTGGCCGATCGGACTGTCCACAGTGGCCGATTCGCAGATCAGCGTGCTCGGGGAGGTGAAGGCGCCGAAGACCGGGCCGGAACTGATGACGTCGGACGTCGACCCGAAGTGGCTGATCGAACACGGCGTCGATCCGGAGAAGACGCAGCCGTTGTCGGAGACCGGGTTGACGGTGGTGGTGCAGATTCCGGCGGGGGAGACGAGCGGCGACCTGACGATCCCGACCCTGCGGCACGCCGGGGCCGAACCGGCCAAGCACGTTCTGGTGCACGTGACCGGTGAGCCGAAGGAATCCGGGCCGGACGTGGACGTCACGGGGACGGTGACTGACGCGGGCTGAGGTTGACGAGCCGGTCAATCCTCCTGGTCCGGGCTTCGGACCAGGAGGATTTTCCGTCCGGTTTCGCCATGTCGGCCGGTTTCCCGGAATCCGTGCCGCAGGTAGAACGCGTGCGCCCGGGTGTTGACCGCGAGGACTTCGAGCACTATCGGCTGGCCACGTTCTGCCGCGACGTCGATCAGCCACCGGAGCAGCCGTCCGCCGATTCCTCGGCCCTGGTAGCGGGGGTCGAGTTCGATCCGGCCGAGGCAGATCTCCGTCGGCCGGTACTCGATCACGAGCAACCCCGCGTCCGCTCCGTCGACCGTGATCACTTGCCACTGGCCGGGAGCGAAGGCGCGGTCGTGGTATCGGCGCTGGATTTCGTCGTCCCAGCCCCAGATCGCGGCGACATACTCGCCTAGCGCGGCCCGGTGCACCTGGAAACAGAAGTCGCTGTCCGCGGCCACCGCGGGGCGCAGATCGATCTCGCTCGCCATGCGCGTCTCCGACGTTCGGGAGCGCTCAGGATAGCGCGGTCACAGCTCGTTCTTGCGCATCCTCGGCAGGATCCGCATCAACGCAGTTCCCGCTGCCAGCAAAGCAAACCCCGCCAGCAGCAGCCACATCGCATTCACTCCGGTGAACGCGAGCCCGCCGGTCACTCCAGCAGCCGAGGCCGCGCCGATTTTCTGGTACATGATTTTCCTCTTCCGTCGCGATGTTCACCAGTTCTTGCGGGTCCGCAGCAGCGCGTCCGCATACGCCTTGAGGTGGCAGGCCTGCAGGAAATAATCAAGCACCAGCTCGTACATCGACGCGGCGAGCAACATCCACCGCCAGCCGCGGTATCGGACGGTCACCACTCGTTCCACCACGAAGATCGACGAGATGCCCAGCCACCACGGGTTCAGGTGCAGGCCGCCGCGGGCGAGGGCCACGGCTAGGGCGGTCAGGTAAATCCCGCTCACCAGCACGCCAGTGATGGTCAGCAGTTGCCTGCCCCAATACCGCCAGGTGACGCGGGTGAGTCCATATTGGACGCAGTTCTCCACCGCACCGCGCTTCCATCGCAAGCGTTGTGTCCACAGTGCACTCCAGCTCGTCATGACCTCGGTTTCCAGCGTGCAGTCGCTGGGCGAGATCACCCGGTGTCCGAGGTGCAGCAGGGCGAAAGTGAGTTCGTTGTCCTCGGTGAGCACGGTCGTGTCGTAGATCCCGCCGTTGCCGTCGCCTGCGGGCAGGCTTCCGGTGAGCCGGGCGGCGGCGACTTCGAACAGGGTGCTTACCCGGAACATCGCGGCGGTTCCGGTCAGTACCAGGCATTTTCCGTGCAGGCGATGCACGTCGCGGGCATAGCGGGCGTATTCGTTGCGCTGCAGGTGTCCGACGAACCCGCCGCCTGGACCGCCGCGGAAGACTCCGCCTACGCCGCCGTAGCCGTGGTCGAGATGGCGCAGCGCGGTGCTCACGAACTGCGGGTCCAAAGTGGAATCCGCGTCTTGGACGAGGATCACGTCGTCCTCGTCCAGTCGCGGCAGGAGCCAGGCGAGCAGCTGGTTCAGCGCACCGGCCTTCTTGCGCGTGTTGTTTGTGGACGGTCGGACTCGGGCTCCGGCGGACGAAGCGGCTTCGGCGGTGTGGTCGGTGCAGTTGTCGGTGACGACGAAGACCTCGTCGACGGTCCGGTCCTGTCCGCGGAGCGCCGCGACCGTGTGCGCGATCTGCGCCTCTTCGTCGTGCGCGGGGATTACGGCGACGACGCGCACGCTGCCGGAACGGTGCCGTCCGGCTCGGGGTTCGGCGAGCGTGGGTGCAGACATGAGCGGGGGTCCTCTGCGCGGAACGGCGACGTGATGCGTCGCGCTTGACCCTTATTCTGTCGGCGGTCACAGAACGCTACGGGAAGCGCGCATAGACCACCCGCGCGGGGGAGATTTTCCTGCAAAACCTGTGGAATACCTGGGAATTACGGAACCAAGCACCAGTTACGGTGCGTGCATACTACTCGGGCTGTCGGTGCGCCTGCGGAGTCATCAACCGAGTGATGAGCGGCGTCGACCCCAGTCCGTGCAGTGCCACGCTGCCGAGGACGCACACCACGGTCAGCGTCAGCACGAGGTCGCTTTCCTCGCCGGTCAGGCCGTTGATCGCCAGCAGGCCGAACACGATCGACGTCGTGCCGCGCGGGCCGAGGGCGCCGACGAGGAACCGGTCCCGGTACGGCATCCGGGTGCGCGTCAGCGACAGCATCACCGGGACGATCCGCAGGACGGTCAGCGCGAGCAGGCAGAACACGACCGGCTGCCACGGCACGCCGAAGGACACCATGACGACCGCGGCCCCGCCGACGACGAACCACATCGTCATCGTCAGGATTCCGGTGACCTCTTCGAGCAGTTGCAGATCTTCGGACGGCCGGGCGAAGTGTTCCCTGGCGGCGCTGTCGGAGGTGCGGAGGTGCCGCGCGGCGAAGGCACGGTAGACGTAGCGGAAGGCGATCCCGCAGACGAAACAGGCGACGAATCCGTTGCCGTCGATGGCGACGGTGGCGGCGTAGGTCAGCAGGGGAGTCGTGAGGATGGCGATGCGCCGTCCCTGCCCGGAAGTCCAGCCGGAGCGGACCGCGAGAAACAGCAGCAAACCGATCACCGTGCCGATGACGGCTCCGGCGGCGACTGCCTTGAGCGCGAACGGCAACGCGGTCGCGAGCGCTTTTCCGGCGGTGTTCGCGGTATTGTCGCTGCGCGCGAGAATGAGCGCGAACAGGAACAGCGGCGAGACCAATCCGTCGTTGTAACCGCTTTCCACGTTCAGCACACTGCGCACTTGCGGCGTCAGAGTTTTGTCGCGAACCACGCGTTCGGCAGCGGCGAAATCGCTCGGGATGACGATGCACGCGACGATCAGCAGCAGCGGCCACGACAGATCCGGGAAGAACGCCCAGCCGACCAGCATGGCCAGCCCGAGGCTCAGCGGCAGCGCCAGGAACAGGACCCGCGCGACGAGGCTGGGCGCGTGTCCCCACAGCCGTCCGCCGCGGACCTCGGTGGCGTCGACGAAAAGCAGCATCGCGAGAATGAGTTCGGCCACGTGCTGCGCGATTTCGGTGTCGAAGAGGTCGAGCAGTTTCCCGGGATTTGCGAACAACGCGGTCGCGACTCCGCAGAGCACCATCAGCACGGGCGCGGCGATGTTCCACCGGTCGAGCTGTTTGGCCGCGAGCGCGCGCATCAGGACCGCGGCGGAGAGGACCAGCAGTGCGGGAATCATCGTTCGTCGGCTCCACGGCTTTTTGGGTACGCCCAGCCGTCTTCGGCCGCTGACGCTCCACAGTGTACCGGCGGAGGCGCGCCTTTCCCGGCCCGCCTGCGTCCGTGAGGGGAACCCTGAGGGACTCTGAGTCCCTCAGGGTTCCCCTCACGGACCTCCCGCGCAGGGCGATCGCCGGCCGCACCGCGGGTGCTCAGTTCGGCGGTCTCGTACGTGTCGTCGAGCAGATGCCGCGCGTGCGAGCGAGCGGTGGTTTTGCCGACGCTGGACGCGCCCGAAACGAGCAGCATGGCCAGCGACGTTACGGCTTACCGCCCGGAGCCCTCCATTGAACTTTCGCGTACATACCGCGAAAGCGTCGCCGCGCCGATGCGTTCGGCCGATACGGACTCCAGATGTGCGGTCCCGGTGCCGTCCGGGAAAAGGCGGGTGCCGGTGCCCAGAATGGTGGGGAAGGTCAGCAGCCGGTACTCGTCGACCAGGTCCGCTGCCATCAGCGTGTGCACGACGCGCAGGCTGCCGATGACGACGACGTCGCGCTCTTCCCGTTTCACCGTGTCGACCAGGTCGCCGTCGAGGACCGACGAGTTCTGCCACGCGCTGGTGTCGGTCAGAGTGCTGGTGGCGACCAGCTTGGCCGCGGCGTTCATCCGCTGCGAGAACGGGTCGTCGCGGTGCGGCCAGATGTTCGAGAACAGCTGCCAGGTGGTGCGGCCGAGCAGCAGGACGCCGTCGTCCAGTGTGCTCCCGAGCCGGAATTTGTCGCCCGCGACGGCTTCCGGGCCGTGCCGGAAAGCCCAGCCGCCGCCGGGAGTGCCGGAGGAGCCGTCCGGGTCGGAGGCGAAGCCGTCGAGGGTGGTGAAGGCGATGACGATGACGCTCATGGCGGAGATCCCTTCAATCGGTGTCGCCAGTACTTACCGGCGACCCCGGCTGAACTCATCGCTCCCGGCTAAAGAATCTTCGACGGCAGGTCGAACGCCTCGAAAACCCGCGGATCGGCGAACACGACGTTGTGCGAGATCCGCCCGCCGGTCACGGTGAAGACCTGCAGGGTGTGCAGCTGTCCGTCGGGGGTGTAGGCGGCGAGCGCGGGCTGCCCGTTGGCGGTGAGCCCGCGGACGCTCCAGCCGACCCCGCGCATCTCGAATACCCGGTGCATGAACCGGCCGTAGTCGTCGCTGCCGCGGAACCAGAGCGGGACCGGCGGCATTTCCAGGATCGCGTCGTCGGTGAGCAGCCGGACGAGCGCCTCGACGTCGGCGGCCTCGAAGGCTCGCGCGTACCGGTCGATCACGGCCTGGGTCTCGGCGTCGTCAGGTTCGGCTATCTCGTCCAGTTCGCCCGCGTCGGCGAGCGCGGCCCGGGCTCGTTGCAGCGCGCTGTTGACCGCCGGAACGGTCGTCTCCAGCTGCGTCGCGACCTCGGCCGCGCTGAACTCGAGCACCGACCGGAGCACGACGACCGCCCGCTGCCGGGCTGGCAGAACCTGCGTCGCGGCGACCCACGCCAGCCGCAGTCCGGCGCGGGTGTCGGCATCGCAGAGTGCGTCGGGAAACGGCTGCAGCCACGGGATGTCGGTCGCCGGTGGCAGCGGCGCGCCCGGATCGTCGCTGGCGGCACCGAGACCGGAGGGCAGCGGACGTCGGGCCCGGCCTTCCAGCGCGGTCAGGCAGACGTTCGTCGCGATCCGGTACAGCCACGTCCGGAGCGAAGCGCGCGCCGAGTCGTACCGGTCGCGGGCCTTCCACGCGCGCAGCAGTGTTTCCTGCACCAGGTCCTCGGCCTCGTGGAACGAGCCGACCATCCGGTAGCAGTAAGCGGTCAGTTCGCCGCGGTGCGGTTCGAAGTCCACCGGGTCATCATCCGGCACGCGCGACGCTGAGGAAACGGTCGACCACCGGATTGTTCTCGTGATCGGTGCGCGAGATCGCCGAGACGGTCGAGAATGCGCCGGCGTCGGCGAGTGCGAGATAGCGCAGACCGGGCAACTGCAAGGCGCGCAAGGCGTTCGGCACGATCGCGATGCCGGTGTCGGCGGCGACCAGGCCGAGCATGGTGGGGAACTGGACGGCCTCCTGGACCACCCGCATCCGGAATCCGGCGCGCAGGCACAGCGTCTCGATGTGGTCATGCAGCCGCGAGACGCGCGTGCGCGGGAAGGCGAGGAAGGGCTCGTCGGCCAGCTGCGCCATCTCGACGGTTTCGTTGTTCGCCAACGGATGTGTCTCGGACACGGCCACGATCAGCCGTTCCCGGCCCAGCTGGTGCACGGTCAGCCCGGCGGCTTTGCCGACCTCGCGCGCGATGCCGACGTCGAGCTGGCCGTCGCCGAGAGCGGCGATTTGCGCGTCAGTGGTGGACTCAGTCAGTTCGAAACGGACATTCGGCCATTGCCGACGCATTTCCAGCACCGTGGCGGGCACGATTTCCAACGCGGCCGAGCTGACGAACCCGATCCGCAACAGTCCGAGTTCGCCTCGTGCGGCGTGTGCAACGGCGGTGAGGGCGTGCTGGCTGTCGGCGAGTACGCGACGGCCCTCGGCCAGCAGCACCCGGCCCGGTTCGGTCAGCTCGACGCTGCGGGTGGTCCGCAGGAGCAGCCGCACGGACAGCTCTTTCTCCAGCTTCGCGATCTGCTGGCTGAGCGCGGGCTGGGCGAGGTGCAGCCGTTCGGCCGCGCGGCGGAAGCTGCGTTCCTCGGCGACCGCGACGAAGTAGCGAAGCTGGCGGAGTTCCACGCCGGTGATAATGGTTCCTTATCAGTGAGTAGGCAATAGATACTTCACTCTGTGTTCCGCGCGACTTAGCGTCAGGGGAGACAAGCACCGTCGCGAACGTCGAGGAGCACCCGTGGATCACGCATTGTCGTTGCAGCACTTCGTAGCGGGACGGTGGGTTCCCGGCGACGGACCGGTCGCGCAGAGTGTCGACCCGGCGGATCCCGCGCGCATCGTGGCCGAGTACCGCACGGCCGGTCCGCAGCTGCTCGACGAGGCGGTGCGCGCGGCCGTCGCGGCGCAGCCCGAGTGGGACCGCCAGGGCACCATCGCGCGCGGTCTCGTGCTGCGGCGGGCCGCGGAACTGCTCGCCCAGCGCGCCGAATCGGTGGCCGCGTTGATGACCCGCGAGCAGGGCAAGACGCTGGCGGAGTCGCGGGGCGAGGTGGCCGCTTCGGTCGAGACGCTGCACTATCACGCAGGCCGGGCCCGCAGTGCCGACGGCGTGCTCTACCCGTCCGGCAACCCGGACGAGGTCGTGCGGACCGTGCGCCGTCCGCTCGGTGTCGTCGGCGTGATCACGCCGTGGAACTTCCCGGTGCAGATCCCGGCGTGGAAGCTGGCGCCCGCGCTGCTGTGGGGCAACGCCGTGGTGTGGAAGCCGGCCAGCGACACCGTCGCGCTGGCAGTGGCGTTCGCCGAGATTCTCGTCGAGGCCGGGGTACCCGACGGCGTGCTTAACCTGCTGCTCGCGCCCGGTTCGCTCGGCGCGGAGCTGGTGGAACGACCGGAGCTGTCCGGCGTGACCTTCACCGGGTCGGTTCCGGTCGGCCGGGCGATCCAGGCCGCGGTCGTGCCGCGCGGGGCGAAGGTGCAGCTTGAACTCGGCGGGCACAGCGCGGCGATCGTCCTGCCGGACGCCGACCCGGCTCAGGCGGCAGCGGCGCTGGTCACCGCGTCGATGAGCGGCACCGGGCAGAAGTGCACGGCCGCTCGCCGGATCATCGCGGTCGGGGACGCCTATGACCGGTTGGTCGCTGAGCTGTCCGCGCGGGTCAAGGGTCTTGTCGTCGGGCCGGGGACGACACCGGGAGTCGAGATCGGACCGTTGGTGTCCGCGCGTGCGGCGGAAGAGGTCGAGGGCGCGATCCAGCAAGCGGTGGACGAGGGCGCGACTGTGCTGGCCCGCGCGGACTGCCCGCAGGGTGGTGCGTTCGTCGCGCCGACGCTGCTGGCCGGGACGCCGGAACTGACGATCAGCCAGGAGGAGGTCTTCGGCCCGGTCGCCACCGTGCTGCGCGCCGCCGACCTGGACGAGGCGATCCGGCTCGCGAACGGCACCCGGTTCGGGCTCACCGCGGCGGTGTTCACCGACGACGAGCGCGCGGTGCGGCAGTGCCTGCGCGATCTGGACGCGGGCATCGTGAAGGTCAACGCGCCGAACACCGGGTCCGAGGTGCACGCTCCGTTCGGCGGGCTCAAGGACTCGTCGTTCCCCGCGCCCCGCGAGCAGAACGGCGAATCCGCCGCGGAGTTCTTCACCTGGACCAAAACCGCGTACCTGCGGACGTCCGCGCCCCGGGACCGATCGTGACCCGGCCGGCGGACACGGCGCTCGCCCCGGCGGAACTGGGTGCCGCCCGCTACACCCGGCACAGCTTCGCACGGTCGTTCCTCCGCCAGGCGGCTCGCGAGCGCTGGACGGTCTCCACCGTTCGCTGGGAGTTCGACGAGAACGGTCACGGCGAAGCGGTCTACCGGATTGACGCCGACGGCACGCTGCTGCACTTCACGGTGTTTTCCACTGTGCTGCAGGAAAACGAGCGCACTGACCGCGTGATCGCGAAGCGGTGGGATGTCACGGCTGCTTTGGTGGAAGGTCCAGTTCCGGACGAGCGGATGGCAGAGCTGCGTCGTGAAGTACCACGGCAGGAGGCTGGCCGGGCTGACGCCGCGACACTGGTGTGGACCCGCGCCAACCGGAGCGAGCGGTTCTTCGACTACGTGGCAGCTCAGCTGTCTGCTGGTGAGCAGCCAGATTGCGCCACGATGGGCGACGCGTGCTACATCCTGCGCAGCACCGCTTTCTACAGCAACGGAAAGTTCGGTCTCGCCGACTTCGATCGGGTTGCCGAAGTCCCGCCGCTGCAGGTGCCGTACCGCGCGCAGATGCTGGCCGCGTGGCTGCTGCGCGAGTTCAGCTATGACCTGGTCGAGCACTGCGCGGTGCGGCGAAATCCCTCTGCGGCAAAGCTTTCCGGGGAATGGCGACGGTACCTCGGCCTGGGCAACGCGACCGGACTCGGCATGGTCCCGTTCGTGGTGAACCATCCGCACATCCTCGACGCCTGGTGCTCGGCACGGGAACTCCCGCTGGCTCGGGCTCTTGACGCGGAAGCCGATACTGGTTCCGTACGGCGGGCGAGCGAACTGCTCGACCGCGCCCGCCGGTACTTCCGCGAACGCGACACCCTGACGACCGCGCCCTACCTGACCGGCCCTGAGCTGGCCGAACGGCTCGACGGAATCGCCTCTCTGCTCAACGAATTCCCGACCGGCGGCTTCCTCTGGCGGGACCTCGACGACCGGGCAGCGGAGTTCGGTGCCGAAGCACAGGCAGTGCTGCACACCGTCCTGGTCGAACTGGACGATTCGCTCGACTCCGAGATCGAGCACCTGCTGACCTGCGACCAACGTCGGCGAGTCGAGATCGCCCAGAGCTGCGGACAACTCCGCGACCTCGTGGCCGACCGGTACACCTGGACCCGCGAATTCGATTTCACCGACCCGAACGAACAGGCGCGGTTCTGGTTCTCCGCGGAGGACAACGAAGAACCGCGGCGCGGCAAACGCGGTCAGGATCCCGGCGAATCGATGGAGCACCCGATCGACATCGCCCGCGCCGTGCACCCCCTCCGGCACGACCTGGCGGCAGCCGACGCCGACCGTTCGGTGGCGGAGTTCCTGCTGGAATTCCCCTGGCACCGCGGCATTGTCGCGCGCGTGCAGTCCGTCGCCGGGCTGCGCTACGGCGAGGTCCGGGCGAACCTGCTCGCCGACGATTTCCTTCCGCTGCACCTGCAGCGGTTCCAGCTGGCCCTCTACGGCATGGAGAACTACAGCCCGCAGTCGACCGACTGGTTGCGCGTCACGCTGTTCTCGGGCGCGCCCCGGGCGAGCGACGTCGAGTCCGGTGTGGACGACGACTGGCTGTTCACCCGCAAGCCCGGAAAGGAGTCCTGAGTGGACCCCCTGGAGCACGGCGACCTCACTGTCGTCGACGGACTGCAGATCAACAACTGGGACCGCAAGGTCCTGGAGGAACTGAAAGCGGGCGGCGTCACCGGCGTCAACGCGACGTGTGCGGTCTGGGAAGGCCCGCAGGAAACGCTGCGCGCGGTCGCGGACTGGTACGAACTCGCGCGGGACAACGCCGATCTGGTCGTCCTCGCCGAGAACGCCGACGACATCCGGAAGGCGAAGCGCGACGGTCGGCTCGCGGTGCTGCTCGGCTTCCAGAACACCTCGCCGTTCGGGGACGACTACCGGATGGTCGAGGTGTTCCACCGGCTCGGCGTCCGCATCGCGCAGCTCACCTACAACATCCAGAACCTCGTCGGTGGTGCCTGCTACGACGAGCACGATTCCGGGCTCACCGCGTACGGCCGGTTCATCGTCGCGGAAATGAACCGCGTCGGAATGCTGGTCGACCTGTCGCACGTCGGGAACCGCACCAGCCGCGACGCGATCGACGCGTCGGCCGGGCCGGTCGCGATCACGCACGCGAACCCGCTGTCGTTCGCCGATTCGCCGCGCAACAAGCCGGACGACGTCATCGACGCCCTCGCCGCGCGCGGCGGAGTGCTGGGCTGTTGCTTGTACCCCAACGTGATCGGCGGCGAGAAGACGACGCGGCGGCAGTTCTGCGAGATGGTCGCGGGACTGGTCGAGCGGATCGGGCCGGACCACGTCGCGCTCGGCAGCGACTGCACGCGCAACTGGTCGCAGGACTACGTCGCGTGGCTGCGCAACGGCCGGTGGCGGCCCGCGTCCGCGGTGCCGGTGGAACCGCAGTGGCCGGTGTGGCCGAACTGGTTCGGTGGACCGGCCGATTTCCCGGTCCTCACCGAAGGACTGCTGGAAGTGGGCCTTTCGGAGGCCGTGGTGGCGCAGGTGCTGGGCGGCAACTGGCTCCGGCTGTTCGACACGGTGTTCCCCGGAGCCGGGCAATGACCGCGGCGCGGGCCCAGCGTGTTTCGGCCGCCGAAACCGTGCGTACCCGGGTTTCCGTGCGGGAGATCCACGAGGTCGCGCTGCGTGCGTTGCGGGCTTCGGGGCTGAGCAGCGGCGAGTCGGAGTACTTGGCCGAGATCATCGCGTCCGCTGAGGTCCACGAGGGTGTCGGGCTCGACGCCTTGGCTATCGAGACGGCCCGCGTCCCGGCTGGACGGGTCGGCTTGCGACTCGAACATTGCGACGGTTACGCCGTGGCGCACGATCCGGCCGCACGCGGTCCGTTGCAGGCGTTCGTACCGGCGTGCGAAACGGCGGCCGTGGTGGGCACGTTGGCCGTCCCTGGCATGGCGGGAGCACCAGTGCTCGATTGGGCCGCTGTGGACATCGCTGAACGGGCTGGCCGGATACTGTCCCTTTCGGACGGTGGAGAGCGCACGGTTGTCACTCCTGACGGAGATCTGCTGAGGCTTCCCGCTGTAGCCGAGCCACGTCCGCCGGTCGCGGGATTGGTGATCCGTCCGCTGTCGGAGATCCCTGCCAGCGAAGTGATTTCCACTGCGGCAGCACGAAAGAAGCGGTATCGCGAGGCGGTCGCCCATGGCGTATCGGTGAAAACTCCACTGTGGACACTCGCGTACTCGATCGCGCGCGGGTTCCTGATTCCGGACCACCGGGAGGGCCGATGACAGAGTCGCGCGAGCTGGTAGCGCATCCACACGGACCGCGTCCCTACGCCGGTGCCGCCGTGTTCGGCGGAGTGATCTGGGCGTGCGGGCAGGTTCCGGCACGGCGGGACGGCAGCGTCCCGGAAGAAATCGACGAGCAAGTGCGGGTCGCCCTCGACAACCTCGAGGACACCTTGCGGGCCGCGGGAGGGAGCCTGCGCACGCTGCTCAAACTGACGGTGTTCCTCGCCGATCTCGGCGAGTTCGACGTCTACCACCAGGCTTACCTCGACCGTTTCGCCGGCATCGACCTGCCGCCGCGGACCACGGTCCAGGTCGCCGGATTCCGGGGGACGAAACGCATCGAGATCGACGCTGTGGCGGCGGTCGGCAGCGAGGAGACCAACCGACATGAAGACTGACCGCGCACCGGACACAACAGGCCCTGCTGTCCGGGCGACCCTGGATTCGGCCCGGCTCAACGGGTTTCACCGCAAGTTGGCGCTGTACTCGTCCGGCGGGCCGTTCCTGGACGGCTACATCCTCAGCATCATCGGCATCGCGCTGGTGCAGATCGGCCCGCAGTGGCAGATGGACTCGCTGTGGTCCGGCCTGATCGGCGCGTCCGCGCTGGTCGGCGTGTTCATCGGGGGAGCGGTGTTCGGGCCGCTCACCGACCGCATCGGCCGGAAACTGATGTACACGATCGACCTGATCGCGATCATCGTCTGCTCGGTGCTGCAGTTCTTCGTCGCCGACGCCGCGCAGTTGTTCGTGCTGCGGCTGCTGATCGGCGTCGCGGTGGGCGCGGACTACCCCATCGCGACCGCGCTGGTCACCGAATTCGCGCCGAAGGCGTGGCGGGCCCGGCTGGTCGGCGGGCTGAACGCGATGTGGTTCGTCGGCGCGACGGTCGCCGCGTTCGTCGGGTTCTTCCTGCTGAATGTGGACCAGGGCTGGAAGTGGATGCTGCTGTCGTCGGCGGTGCCCGCGCTGCTGATCGTGATCGCCCGCACCAGCATCCCGGAATCGCCGCGCTGGCTGCACAGCAAGGGCCGCGACGCCGAAGCGCTGGAAGTGTTGCGCACGACGATCGGCGAGCACGCGACGCTGGACGATCTGCCGGAAGCCGAGACCAAAACGCCGGTGTCCGCGTTGTGGCGGCGCGGGTATCTCAAGCGAGTCGTGTTCATCTCGATCTTCTGGACGTGCACGGTCGTCCCGTTGTTCGCGATCTACGCGTTCGGTCCGCAGATTCTCGAACTGTTCAACCTCGGCGGCGGCAACCTGTCGCACCTCGGCTACGGCCTGATCAATTTCTTCTTCTTCGTCGGAAACATCGCCGCGCTGCTGCTGGTCGACCGGCTCGGTCGTCGTCCCGTGCTCATCTGGGGCTTCGCGATTTCCGCGGCCGGGCTGTTCTACCTGGGCCTGCAACCGGGTGCCGCGCTGTGGCTGATCGCCCTGGCTTTCGCGGTGTACGCGGTGTTCAACGGCGGTCCGTCCATTTTGGAATGGATCTACCCGAACGAACTGTTCCCGACCGAGGTCCGCGCGTCGGCGGTGGGCCTGTGCACCGGGATCAGCCGGATCGGCGCGGCGGTCGGCACGTTCGCGACGCCGTGGGCGCTGACCAATCTCGGTCTGTCGGCCACGATGTACATCGCCGCCGGTATCGCTGCTCTCGGCGCGATCGTGAGCGCGTTCATGGCTCCGGAGACCAAGAACATCGATCTGCACGTGGCTTCTTCGCTCAGCTGACTGGAAACCGGGCCCGGCGCGGGAATGCGCGCCGGGCCCGGTGGCTCAGTTTTTATTGGTGCCCGGGGTGAGCACCTTGTCGATGACGAAGACGGTCGCGTTCTTGGTCGGGATGTTCCCGCACAGGATCTTCGCGCCGTTGACCGTCATGTTCTCGCCGGAACCCTCGATCTTCAGCGGCCCGCCCGCCGCGTTCAGCGAGGTCAAGGTGCCGGCTTGTTCGAGGCCCTTGGCGTCGTAACGCTTTCCGACGACGTGGTACTGCAGGATCGGCGCGAGCTGGTTCGGGTTGGCTGCCAGCTCCTTGAACTTCGCGTCGCCGAGTGCGGTGAACGCCGGGTCGGCCGGAGCGAAGACGGTGATGGCCTGCTGGCTGTTGAGCGTGTCGACCAGGTTGGTGGCCTTGACCGCCGCGACCAGCTTGGTGAGCAGCGGGTTCGTCGAGGCGGCGGACGCGACCGGCTGCGGGCCCATCGAGTCGAGCGAGCCCGGCGCGCTGCCCTGCGGGAGCTGGGAACAGGCGGGGCCGAAGACCTGGTCGTTGGTGGTGACGCCGGAGCTGCTGCTGGACATCGGCGCCGACGACGGCATCGCCGACGGACTGCTTCCGCTCGAGGCGTTGTTGTCAGTGCTGCCGCACGCGGTCAGGGCGAGAGCGGCTGCGGCACCGATACCGGCGAGGCGAAGGGACTTCACGGCAATTCTCCGTTCACAGTGGACTGTTCAGCAGGGATTCGACGCCGGCTCGGAACCGGATTGGTCAGGAAGCGATAAAAGTTGTGGAATGCCATCCGGTCGCCCCGTCGGGCACGGTGCCGGCGCGGGCTTCGGTCTGCGGGTAGCCGGATTTGTCGGTCGCCCGCACGAAAACCTGATGCGTTCCGGGCTTCACCGAGATCTGGGTCCACCACATCCGCCAGGTATTCGGATTCACCTCGGCGGAGAGCGTCGTCGGCTGCCACGGCCCACCGTCCACCTTGATCTCCACCTTGGCGATCCCGGTGTGCTGTGCCCAGGCGATGCCAGCGATCCGCACCGTGCCGGAGGGAACGGTCGCGAAGCCCTTGGGCGTGTCGATCCGCGATTCGGTTTTGATCGGCGCCTGCTCGTCCCAGCCGCGGCGGAGCCAGTACGCCTGCCGGGCCTTCCACGTGGTGACCTCGATGTCCACGACCCATTTGACCGCCGAGACATAGCCGTACAGCCCGGGCGTGACCAGCCGTGCCGGAAAACCGTGCTCCAACGGCAACGGCTCGCGGTTCATCCCGATGGCCAGCATCGCCCCGCGCGAACGATCCAGCGCGGCAGCGACCGGCGTGCCGGACGTCCAACCGTCCACACTGGAGCAGAACAACTGCTCTGCTCCTGGCCGTACTCCGGCTTCGGCCAGCAAGTCAGCGAGATCGACGCCGATGAAGTTCGAAGTGGACACATAGTCGCCACCGACCTCATTGGACACACACGTCATCGTCACCGTGCGCTCGACCAGCGGCCGGTCGCGGAGATCGCGATAGCGGTACCGGACTTCCCGCTCGACCATTCCGTGGATCCGCAGGCTCCAGTCCTCAGTGCGAACCTGTGGAACTGACAACGCGGTGTCAACGCGATAGAAGTCGCGGTTCGGCGTGAGGAACGTCGGGGTCCCGAGCTTGCCGAAGTCCGCGTCGGCGGGAATCGGCGGGGCCGAAACCGCGGGTACGAGCGGGCCTACCGCTGCCCGAGACGCAGTCGCATCGCGGGTTCCGCTGATCACTTGCCCAGCACCGCCGAGAACTCCGGCCCCGACGACGGTACCGACGCTGCCGAGCAAGAACGACCGTCGCGAGGAATCGGTCGTCTGTTGTTGTGCCGCGAATCGGTGCAGCAAAAGGAAAACGGCTACGCCGACGATGAGGCTGGCCAGGGGAGCGAGCAACGCGACTGCGGTCAGATCCGGCCGTGCCGCCACCGCGACCCCGCCGATCAGTCCAAACGCGACAATGATCGCCAGACCCGGCCAACGCGATCGCCGCGACAACACCCCGGCCGCTGCGGACACGACCAGCAATACCGCCGCCATGCCGCCGAGCAGGACCGTTTTGTCGTAAGTGCCGAAGGTCCGCACCGCGAAGTCCTTCACCGGCAGCGGCGTCAGATCGATCGCCCCGTTCCCGACCGCGAGGTACGGCGAGGCGTTGACGTTGCCGAACGACGCGGCGAGGTGTCCGGCGGCCAACGCCGCGACCAGGGCGAGGACGCCGCAGAGTGCCGCCGGAAGGATCCGCAGACGAGAGGTCATGCCAGGCATTCGCAGCCGGGCGGGCTACGGATGGGTGGAGATTCTTCACTCGTCCGGGTGGTAGTGGTGGGATGGCTGAATGGGGGACCGGCTCGCCGCTCGTCAGTCCTGCGCCGCGGCGTCCTGCGCGAGGATCTGCTCGCGGAGGATGTCCGCGTGCCCGCAGTGCTGCGCCAGTTCGCGCAGGACGTGCAGGTAGACGAACCGCAGCGGCAGCGGGCCGCGCCGGTTGCCGGGCAGGATGTCGGTCAGTTCGAGCGAGGCGGTGGCCTGTCGGGCGTTTTCGCACGCTTCGCGGTGCGCCCGCTGGACGGATTCGACGGTGTCGCCGTCGGTGAGGACGAACGATTCGTCCGGCGTCTCCGGGATCCCGATCTCGGCGCGGGTGCGGCCGGTGACGGCTTCGTCGAACCAGACTTTCTCCACGAAGGTCACGTGTTTGACCAGGCCGAGCAGCGTCGTCCGGGACGGGACGAGCGACCGGCGGGCCTGCTCCTCGGTGAGCCCGTCGAGGCAGTGCCGGAGCGCCTCGCGGTGCTCGTTGACGAAGAATTCGAATTGTTTCTTGGCGGCGTCGTCGATCGCTGATTCCATGGGCACCGGTCCAGCTTGCCGGATGGCCGGGCCCCGGGGAAGGAGCACCGCCTGGCCCGGAGTCGGCGGTCCTTACCCGGAATGGGCGGGAGAACGGTTTCTTTCCCGGTGGTCGGCCGGATTCCGCTCCGCGCGCGCCTCTGGCGAGTCCTCAGTGGACGGTCGAGCACGGGTGCCGTGGACCCCTCCCGGGCCGCGCCGGGATACTGGGACGCAGAGACCGGCAAGAGGCGGAAAGGGGCTCGACGGTGACGCGGCGCGGATCCACGGAGCAAACGAAAACGTGCTGGAACGCCGGTGCGGCCATCGAATCCGGACGAATCACGTGAACCGCCGCCGAATGCCGAGGCTGCCGCGGTTGCCGCGGCGGCCGGCCACGACCGCGGACGAGCAGGTCGGCTTCAACGGCGCGTTCGCGGCCGCGCTGACTCGCGCGATCGGGTCGATGCCCGCGCTGTACGTCGTGCTCGCTCTCGTCGCCGGGTGGATGGCGCTGGCGACCTGGGGCCCGCTGCGCGCGGCCGACCCGTATCCGTTCGCGTTCCTGCTGTTCCTGGACAACGTGGTGCAGCTGGTGCTGTGCCTGGTGATCCTGGTCGGCCAGCGGGTGCTGGGCGGCGCGGCCGACCGGCGTTCCATCCAGACCTACGACAACGCCGAGGCCGTCTTCGAGCAGATCGCGGACCTGCAGCGGCATCTCGACCAGCACGACCGGACGCTCAGCCGCGGCGTGAGCCTGCTGGAGTCGAGCCCGCATCCGTGGATCCAGCAGCACCGGGTGCAGCGGCCGCCGCAGGCGCTCGACCAGGCGGTGAGCGTCAACGGCCGGATCGCGGCCTGGCTGACCCAGCGGCTCGGCAGCATGTGGGCGTTCTACCTGGCCGCCGGGACGCAGGTGGTGTGGATGGGCCTGGCCGCGCTGGGCGTGCAGACGCTGGACCCGTACCCGTTCGCGTTCATGACCTTCCTGTCGACGCTGGTCCAGCTGGTCTTCATGATCGTGATCATGGTCGGGCAGGGCGTCCTGGGCCAAGCGGGCGACCGCCGGTCCGAGCAGACCTTCCTCAACGGCGAGGCGATCCTGCACGAATGCCGCCGGATGAAGGCCCGGCTGGAGGCGCAGGACCGGCTGATCGACGACCTGAGCCGCTACACCCGCGGCGAGCTGATCGAGGATCTCGCGCGAGCCATCCACGACGTCGACGGCCACGCCCAGCGGACCGTCCACGCCTGGGTCCCGCCCCGCTGGGACCAGGCCCCCGAGGAACACAAGGCGGTCACCCGCGCCCAAGCCCGGCAGCTGGGCGAGCATCTGGCGCTGGTCGGCTGCGTGATGGTGCCCGCTTTCGACCCCGACCTCACCGTCGCGTTCGCCGACGACGAGGTCCTGCTGCTGGCCCAGCGGGAACACGACCGGTGGCGGACCGAACAGCCCTCCGGCGAGGTGCGAGACCCGGATCTGGCGGCCTGGGACGATCTGCCGGAACCGGCGCGGACGCGAAAACTGCACGTCGCGCGCAGCATCCCGGGCCTGGTGGCCAGCGTGGGCATGCAGGTAGTCCGCGACGGACGCGCCCGCGGCGGCGCGGGCGAGGAGGACTTCACCGCCGAGGAATGGGCGATCCTTCAGCGGGCGATGATGGCGTCGGGAATCCTGGTCGGGCTCTCCGTCGGCGGGGTCGACTCGGACGAGATGTTCGCGCTGGTGAAAACCTTGCGCGAGGCCAGCGTCGCACACCCGCGGCGGTTCATCCGCGAGGTCGCCGCCTCGTCGGCCTTCGACACGGGCTTGCGGCCGGGCGTCAAATACGCCGAATACCTGCCGTATGCGGAAAAGACGATCCGCTCGGCCGCGGCGATCGTCGCCGGCAACGCGCCGGCGGAGCTGCCGGACTTCCGCGAGTTCCTGGTGGAGATCGCCACCGTCGTCGCCGAAGTGAACCAGGAAGGCGGATTCCTCGGGGTGGGCGCGCAACGCCGGACGCCCAAGGAGGTCGCGGCCATGGACGCCGTCCGCCTGGCCGCTCGGCACGACTGAGGTCACGTGACACGCCGCCCCAAGCCGCGGAAACGGCACCAGTCATGGCTGCGAAGTTGGTCAGCGATTGAACGATGACGAAGTCGTTGACGCTCTTCGTGCCCGCTGGCGCCGCTTCGCCGAGATCGCCGCTCGTGGGTTCGGCCGTCAGGGTGGTGGCGGCGAAGGCTTTGGCGATGGACATGAGACAGCTCGTGGTGACTCGGATTCCCCGAAGCCACGGCGAGGTGCGGGCCCGTTACGTCAGCTGGTCACTTCGACCCGGCGGCCACCAGCTTCGCGGTGATCGGTTCGAGCACGGCGACCAGTTCATCGAGTTCGGCAGCAGACAGAGCTTCGTACGGCGCAGCAGCAAGTTCATCGGTCAAGTCCTCGATGCCCTGCTTCACCTCGCGCCCCGCCTCAGTGAAGTGACCGTCAGCATCGACGAGCCCGCGTTCGCGCAAACCGTCCATGACCGCCGCCAGGCGCTTCTTCGGCAGGTGGTGAACGCGCCCGAACGACTCCGGGGGATGGATGTCCATCTCCAGCGCCGACAAGATGTGCGCCTCCGCCCCGCCGATACGCGCGCCGACCAGTGCGGCGATGTGCCCGTCCCCGCGGTGCTCGCGCAGCATGGTCGCGGAATGCCACAGCCGCGCGACCGGGTCGTTCGGCACCGGAAGGGTGCGCATCCCGGCGTACATCACCCGGCCGACGGTGGGTGCGCTCGTCGCGGCCTTGGCGGTCAGGTCGGCGGCACGCACCAAGCCCGGGGAACCGGCCAGTTCGTCGCCGAAGATCCGGCGCACCGACGCCGCGCTGCCCCGTTCCCGCGCGGCGACGGACGCTTCGGGCGGGATCGTCTCCCACGCGCTCGGGATGTGCCGGGCGGCCTCACCGTCGGCGAAGTTGTAGAAAGCCGCGTGCACGACCTCCGCCGGCACCCGTCCCAACGGCGCGGCCCGGCTGGCGAAGTAACCGTCCCAGTAGGTGCGGTGGCCGAGTGCGGCCAGTTCCTCGTTGCACTCGTCGGCGAAGAACGTGACGAGGCAGATCGGCTCCAAAAGCTCGAACATGCGCCGGGCGGTGTGCGTCATGGCCGCATCATGCCAGCGTCGTGAGGAAAACATCGGCGATTTGCTCTCCGAGATCGACCGTCGCGACCGCTTCGTCCGTGCGGCCCGCGTCCGGCGAGCGAAGGACGACCTCGGCTCGGTACAGTCCGCGCCGGGTCATCACGTTGAGGGCCTGGGTCGGCTGATCGAGGGTGACCGACACGGTGTCCTCGCCGGCGAACCGGATTTGGTCGCCGCGCTCGAGGTCTGTCGCGGTCCCGTTGATCGTCAGCCGGAGCGGTCCGAGGGCCGTGAAAAGCCGGTCGATGCCGGGGAAGGCCGAGAATGGCGCGTCTTCGAGAAGGTCGGCGAGACTGATCCGCCAGCAGGAGGGATCAGCGTGGGTGGCGAGTTCCCGGGTGGTGCCGGCTCCGTTGCGCCAGGGGACTGGGGTGGCTTCGGACGGGATGAGCATCAGAGCATCTCACTCGATCTCGCGGGCGGAGGCAAACCTCGTCGGCTGGTTCACTGCGGCAGAAGCGTGCGGACCGCGTCGGGGAATCCGGCTACGCCGTCCGGTCCGGACAGTGCCAGGTTGAAGAGAAACCCCGGCAGCAGCGCCAAAATCGCCTGCGCGAGTGCCTCCGCCGACGCGCCCGTCCACGTCCCCGCCTCCTGCCGACTGTGCACGAGGCCAGCCACTTCGGCGCCCATCTCGACCGTCGCCGCGGTGAGGCGGTCGGCGAGTTCCGGGTTGCGCTGGGCTTCCGACCAGACCAGCACCGCCATGCCCGCCAACTGCCGGTCGCGGTGCAACTCGGTCACGGCCTCCAGCAGTTCCGCCATCACCTCGCCGACGCCGTTCTCGCCGGTGCCGCGGGCGAGGGCGGCGCGCAAGACCCCGGTGACGTCGTCGAGATTCTGCGCGGCGACGGCGACGATCATGTCGTCCTTCTTCGGGAAGTACCGGTAGACCGCGCCCGCGGACTTGCCCGCCTCGGCGAAAACGTCCTGCATCGACGTGCGGTGGAAGCCGTCGCGGAGGAAGCAGCGGCGCGCGGCCGCCAGGATCTCGCCGCGCTGGTCGTCCTTGTACTGCTGGCTCACTCTCGGCAACGTCCGCTCCCTCGGCTTGACACTCCTCGCCTCCGCAGCCTAGCGTGAAAGAAAAGCGGATGTCCGTCCTCTTTTAGAAACCGGAGGCCCAGCCATGCCGATGACCCCCGTCCCCGACGTCACGCTGACCCCGGTCGCGTCCTTCCCGGAGAAGTACTTCCCGGAGAACCTCGCCGTCCGCGCCGACGGATCCGTGCTGGTCACCGTCCTCCTGCAGCAGGAACTGTGGATCGTGCCGGAGCCGCACCGCCCCGTTCTCGTGCACCGCTTCGACCATCCCGTGACAGGAATCGTCGAAGTCCAGTCGGACGTCTTCGTGATCAGCCTGACCGAGGGCTACACCACCCACGAATCACACCTGGTGCGGCTCGACCTCAACGGCTGGACGCCCGGAGAACCGGTGTCCCCGGAGATCATCTTCACCTTCGACGACCGTGTGCGCGCACTCAACGGCAGCTGCCTCCTCGGCTCTGGAGTACTGGCCGTCGCCGACTGCTTCGCCGGGCTCATCTGGCGCGTCGACCTCGATGCCGACGCCCGCAGCGCGCAGGCCCGGGTCTGGCTGGCCCACGACACCATGGCCGACGACCCGGACGCCGAGGTCGCGCCGCCACGCCAGCCAGGCGTCAACGGCGTCCGCTACAGCGCGCGAACCGGATACCTCTACTACACCTCGACGGCGCAGAAAGTCTTCATGCGAGTACCGGTCGACCCCGGCACGCTCGACCCGTCCGGCGGCGCGGAATTCGTCGCCGCGATCGACAACGCCGACGACTTCGCCCTCGACGAGCAAGCCGGGTTCGCTTACGTCACAAGGCATCGCGCCAACACGCTGGACCGAGTGCCGCTCATCCCGCGGCACGGCAGCGAAGTCCGGCATGTCGCGGGAGAGCCGTTCGACGAACTCTTGATCGGGCCGTCGAGCGCCGCTTGGGTGCCTGGCGAGGAGGGGCGAGCCCTCTACGTGACGACGGACGGCGGGACGACCGCTCCGCCGGACGGGATCTTCCGGAACGCGATGCTGCTGCGGGCGGAACTACGCGCCGGATCGTGACGAGGCGTCACCGCACCGGAGTGCTGGCCCCCGGTCCCGGCTGCGCCCGAGTACTGTCCCAGCAGCCGCGCATGCGGGCCGATGCGGCATGGGAATTCATGCACGGGTCACATTTGTGAGCGACACCGAAACTATTCGTCCACTGTGGACAACGCAGGGCTAGTGTTCCACGTTGCACATTTTCCTGCCGACGAAGAGATGCAACCGTCAGCAGGCCGGGTATTCGCTGTAGCCCTTGTGTCTCGCCCCTGCGAGGCGGTGAGTAAATTCCCTTGCCCCACAACAGCTTCCGCAAAGATCAAGGCTTGCGCGCAACTCCGGCCAGCATCGCCGCCTCGCTCGGATCCGCGAAGTCGATGACGGGCGTGTTGTCTCCGCTTTCCTCCGGATGCCAGGCCGCGGTCCACGTGACGCCCGGGTCCAGCAACTCGAAGTCTCCGAACAGGGCGTGGATTTCCGCGTTCGAGCGCAGCACGTGCTTGCCGACATTGGTGTCGTACAGCTCGACGACCGCGTGCAGCTGGCTCGCGATGTCCTCGGGCAGCCCCTCGTGGGTGATCTGGGACAGAACCAGGTACGAACCCGAGGACAGCAGCCCCCGGTACCGTGCGATGGCCTTGGGCCCGAGGTCGCGCCCGTCCGGGCCGGGCTGCTCGATGTGCAGGACCGCGGTGACCAGCAGAGCCAGCGGTTCGTCGAGGTCGACGACGCCGGTGTCCGCGACGGATTGCCACAGTTCATCCGGTTCGCGAAGATCGCCCTGGATCACCGCGTGGCGTTCGGGGTCGCCGTGGCGCTCCAGCAGGATCCGGGAGTGCGCGACGGCGACGGGTTCGCGGTCGATGTAAACGACGCGGGAGTCGGGCGCGACCTCGTCGGCGATCTGGTGCACGTTGCCCATCGTGGGGACGCCGGAGCCGATGTCGACGAACTGGCGGACGCCCAGCCGGACCAGATGCCGCACCGCGCGGTGCAGGAAGGCACGGTTCGCTCTGGCGCAGTACATCCCGGCCGGAAAGGCCGACAGGGCCATCTTGCCGAACTCGCGGTCGATGGCCCAGTTGGCCGTGCCGCCGAGGTACCAGTCGTAAACCCGCGCCACGCTAGGGCGGTCGAGGTCCACGCCCGGGATGGGCTCTTCAGGTCCTTGCGCCACGCTGCCTCCCCCGCAGTCGTGACCAATCGTATCCAATCCAGCCGCTCCCGCCGGACGGGCAGTGCTGCCGGGCTTACTGCCTGCTTCCGCTGGCGTCGAGCGCGGTCGCGCGAACAGTACGGTCGCGTCCGCCATTCTTCGCGCGATAAAGGGCGTCATCGACGGTGAGCAACAGCGGACTGAGTTCGGTGGCGGTGGCGGGAAAGGCCCCAGCGCCTATCGACGCCGTCAATCCGGTGACGGTGACGCGGGCGCCGGTGCGGTCAGTGGTGTCGATGGAAAGCACGGAAATCGCCGCGCGAATCCGGTCAGCGGTGGCGGTGACCTCGGTGTGCTCGACGCCGGGGAGAAGGATCGCGAACTCCTCGCCACCGAAACGGCCGACGAGGTCGTAAGAACGGACGGTGTGTTTGACGGCATCGGCGACGGCGCGCAGGACGGCGTCACCGGCGAGGTGGCCGTATCTGTCGTTGACCCGCTTGAAGTGGTCGAGGTCGAGCAGGAGCACGCCGACCGTGCCGTCGAGACGGCGGGCGCGTTCCAGTTCTTGTTCAGCCAGGTCGTTCCACCAGGCCGGGTCGACGAGCCCGGTTTTGGTGTCGGTGCGAGACGCTGCGCGGAACTGCGGGAGCAGCAGGCCGAGGTGCAGAGCGAGCACAGTGGCCAGCAGGATCGGCACGGCCCATGGACGGTGGACCGCCAGCACCGCGACGGCGTAACCGAGTCCGACGGCTCCGGCGATGATCAACTGGTCGGACAGATGCCCGAGCGCGCGCATCGCGGGTTTGCCGGGGTTGGCGGCCAGGATCGCCCCGATGACGAGCGTGTAATTCACCAGCCGGTAAGCGAGCCCTGCGATGACGACGGACACGGTGCCGGTGAGCCCGTCGGCGGCCGAGACGAAGGGGCCGGGCGCGGCGGGGTAGAACGCGTTGAGCACAAGCGTGGCGGCGGCGACAGCGAGGATGACGGTCGCGGCGGAGAAGACCTTGCGGTGCAGGATCGCGCGGCCTCTGAACACCCGGACGAACTCGTGGCTGAACGAGATCGCGATCAACGCGGCTTGCAAGGGCACGGGGAGCAGCAGGATCGCCGCGAAGAACCACACGCTTTGCAGATGCGTGTACGGCGTTCCCTCGTCGAGTTCGCGGATCCGCTCGATCGCCCGTGCCGCTTCGAGATGCACGATCGCGGCGACGGTCAGCGCGCCGAACCATGCCCACTCCCACCCGGTGACCGACGCTCGGGCACCAGTGACGGCGACGACGGTTGCCGCGAGCACGACGATGACGAGGACATAAGCGGCGACGCCGCGTGGCAGCGACCATAGTCGCCAGTGGCGTGGGTCCGCGCGGCCCACAGTCACCACCCCCTCAGAGTGGGTCACGGTAACCAGCCGGGCACGCAATGTCGTGACCCGATCGGGTGACCCGCCTGTGCCATTCCCCGACAACCAGGAGGAACGATGAACACGAAGTCCGTCTCGACGACCTCGGCCCGCTGGATCCGCACCAGCCGCCCCACCGAGTGGAACCGCTGATCGGTCAGCCGGGGTCGGTGACCGGAGCCGGCCGCGGCGTGACCGCGGCCGGCGGCCCCGCTCGCCGCCATGCCCCAGCCACCACGCTTCCCACCGCGACCCCCAGCACCCCGGCCCCGGCGACCA
>NZ_PQIA01000038.1 GCF_003385235.1 Amycolatopsis circi
GTGGTGTGAGGTGATGCGGGTTGCAGCACGCTTCGCGTGCAAGAAGGTCGGGGTGCGGGGTGCGGGGTGGTGGCGCAGGCAATGGGGTGCGGCACCGCGTTGTCCCGGGTGCTCCGGTACCGGCCCTGGCCCCACCCGGGCGAACAGTGTTCGGCGAACGAACAGCCGCCTCTCCGGGATAGAGTGCACCAGTGGACCCCAAGGAACGGCGCGCGGCACGGCACCAGCCCTCGAAACCCGGAACCAGCCCCAAACCCCGGCGACGCACGGTGCCGATCACCGTCGAGCAGGTCGTCGACACCGCGTTGGAGATCATCGCGGCCGAGGGATACGAGGCGTTGTCCATGCGCCGTGTGGCCGACGCGTTGAACACGGGTCCCGCTTCGCTCTATGCGCACGTAGTCAACAAGACCGACCTGGACGAGCTGCTCATCGCGCGGCTGAGCGCGAAAATCGTCCTGCCGAAACCGGACGCGGCGAACTGGCGCAATCAGATTCGCGACGTCTGCGCCCAACTGCGCGACCTGTACCTGGCCTACCCCGGAATCTCCGGCGCCGCCTTCGCGGTGGCGCCGACCGACCTCGACACCGCGCGGCTCACCGAGGGAATGCTGGCGATCCTGCTGAACGGCGGCGTCACGGCGCAGGCTGCGGCTTGGGGTGTTGACGCCCTGCTGCTTTACGTGGCCGCTTACTGCCTGGAGGCGTCGATCGTGCGCCGGCGGGTGGAGGAGAAGGACGCGGTGTGGGTCGTCGGGCGAGACGAGATGCAGCGGCGGCTGGCTTCGTTGCCGGAGGAGGAATTTCCTTATACGGCAAGTCATGCTGTCGAGTTGACTGCGGGTGAGGGACATGACCGGTTCGACTTCGCGGTGGCTTTGATGATCGACGGCCTGACGCGTCGGTAGCCGATCGGTTGCCGCCGTAGCCTGCGGACTCGGTGGTGGTGCGGGGTTTGGCTGGTTCGATTCCGTGGTCGTCTGGATGATGGACGGTTTGACGCGTCGTTAGGTGATCAACCGCAGCCCTGTCCGTGGGCCCGCTGGTGGTGTGGGGCGTGGCTGGCTCGATTTTCGTGGTTGTCTGGATGCTCGATCCTCTGACGCGTCGTTAGGTGATCGGCCGCAGCCTTTGCCCGTGAGCCCGCCGGTGGTGCGGGGCTTGGCTGGTTCGGCTTAGCGGTCGTCTCGATGACGGACGGTTTGACGCGTCGTTGAGTGATTGGCCGTCGCCGTTGCCTGCGGGCCCGCTGGTGGTGCGGGGCTTGGCTGGTTCGGCTTCGCGGTCGTCTGGACGCTCGACGGTTTGACGCGTTGTCAGGTGATCGGCCGTAGCCCTTGCCCGTGGGGCCGCCGGTGGTGCGGGGATTGACCGGTTCGGCTTCGCGGTCGTCTAGATGCTCGACGGTCTGGTGCGTCGCTACGTGATCGGTCGCCGCCCTTGTCCGCGGACTCACCGGTGGCGCGGGGCTTGGCCGGTTCGAATTCGCGGCCATCTGGACGACCGACGGTTGACGCGTCGTTAGATGGACGGCCGCCGTTGCCCTCGGATCCGCCGAGGGTGCGCGGCGTGGCCGGTTCGATTTCACCCTCGTCCGGATGACCGGCGGTTTCGCCCGCTGGTCGGTGACGCCGCCGACGCGGTTCAGTCCCGCTCTCTGGCGGATGGCGAGTTTACCCAGGTCAGAGCCTATTCTTCCAGTCGCGCGCCCGCTCGAAACCACCTCCTCCCCACCCGGCCGCAGGTTTCGTGCGCGTTGACAGGAACACCGTTCGTTGATAGAACGGTGTTCGTGGACAACCTGACAGCCCAGCACTCAGCCGGATCGGCGGGCACCCCGACCGCGGCTCGGCGACCCGTGGCGGAGACCTTCCACGGCCGGGTCCGGGGCACAGTCGAAGGCGACGTCGCCGTCTTCCGGGGCATCCCCTTCGCCGCGCCACCGGTGGGCGACTTGCGCTTCGCGGCACCCCAGCCGCCGCACACCTGGGAGGGAGTCCTCGACGCCGAAGCATTCGGCCCGATCCCGGCCCAGGCGGAAGTGCCGTCTTCCGCCGTGGCGCCGCCGCCGAGCCCAGGGGACGACGGGCGCGGCTGCCTCACCGCGAATGTCTGGACCACCGACCTCTCCGGCAACCGTCCGGTCATGGTGTGGATCTACGGCGGCGGCTACCTCGCCGGAAGCTCGGCCGACCCGGTGTACGACGGAGCAGTCCTCGCCGAAGAGGGCGGCGTCGTGGTGGTGACGTTCAACTACCGCGTCGGCGCCGAAGGGTTCGGGCAGATCGCGGGAGCACCGGCGAACCGCGGGCTGCTGGACCAGGTCGCGGCGCTCGAGTGGGTCCGGGACAACGCGGCCGCGTTCGGCGGCGATCCGGCGCAGGTCACGGTCTTCGGCCAATCCGCGGGCGGGGGCGGGGTCGCCGCGTTGCTCGCGATGCCGCGTGCGGCGGGGCTGTTCCGCCGGGTGATCGCGCAGAGTGTGCCGGGAATCTTCGTCTCTCCGGAACTGGCGGCGGACGTCATGGCCACGATCGCGGCGGGCGTCGGAGTCACAGCCACCGTCGAGGGGCTTCGTGAGATCTCACCGGCCGCACTTGCCACGGCAGTCGACGCGCTTGATATCCGCGAGTACGCCGATCGCTGGGGTGCTTTCGCCTATGGGGTGACGCCGTTCTCGCCGGTTGTCGACGGCGAGGTTCTTCCTGACACGCCTTGGAAAGCCCTCAAAAACGGTGCATCGCACGACGTCGAGTTGATCGTCGGGCACACCCGCGACGAGTTCCGGAAGATGCTCGCCGGGCGCGGGCTGCTCGGGCGGGTCACGGAGGAAATGACGGAAGACGCGCTAAGAGCATTAGCGCCGGACGGCTACCGCGCGGCCTTCCCGGAAAAGACGCCCGAGCAGCTCTACGAAACCCTCCATTCCGACTGGCTCTTCCGCATGCCCTCGGCAAACCTCGCCCGCGACCACACCGGCCGCTCGTTCCTGTACGAGTTCGTCGTCGAAGCACCCGGCTTCGGCGGGGCACTGGGAGCTTGCCACGGTGCCGACGTCGCGCTGACGTTCGGCAATCTGACCGGGCCGTTGGTCGAGAAACTGCTTGGGCCACAACCGAATGCCGAACTCACCACACTCTCGGCGGAGATGCGAGCGGCCTGGACCGCCTTCGCTCGCGGCGAGGGTCCCGGGTGGGGCGAGTTCGACGACGCGGGGACGACCTGGGTGATCGGCGCCGACCCGATCGTGCGGTCTTATCCGGAACAACTGTCCGCGAACCTGTGGGCGGGTCACGATTTCCCGTGCCTGCCTCTTCGAACCTCGGCCGCGGGCCGAGAAGGGAGCACCTCGTGAAATCGGTCCGGTTCAGCACCTTCGGCGGCCCGGAAGTCCTCGAGATCGCGGACGTCCCGGATCCGCACCCCGGCCCCGGCGAGGTGCGGATCTCCGTGCGCGCCGCGGGCATCAACGCCAGCGACTGGAAGAAGCGCCAGGGCCTGATGGACCAGGAACTCCCGCAGACCATGGGGCACGAGGCGGCGGGCGTCGTGGACGAACTCGGCGAGGGCGTCACGGATGTCGCGATCGGCGACCGCGTGTTCGGTTTCGCCGCTTCCGGTGGCGCACAAGCAGAACTGACCGTCCTGTTCTGCTACGCGCCTATCCCGCCGTCGCTCAGCTTCGCCGAAGCTGCCGCGCTGCCAGCAGCAACCGAGACCGCAGCGCGTGCGCTCGACCAGCTTGGCGTCAAGAGCGGCACCACGGTGCTCGTCAACGGTGCCTCCGGCAGTGTCGGCGGTGCTGCGGTTCAGCTCGCGGTGGCCCGGGGAGCGCGCGCGATCGGCACGGGAAGCCCTGCCACACATGATTTTCTGCGCTCGCTCGGAGCCGAACCCGTCGCCTACGGTCCTGGTATGTCAGACCGGGTCCGCGCGCTCGCGCCCGACGGTGTCGATCTGGCGCTGGACGTCGCCGGAAGCGGCGTCCTGCCGGAGCTGATTCAGCTCGCCGGCGGCCCGGAGCACGTCATCACCATCGCCGATTTCGCTGGCTCCCAGCAGTACGGCGTGCGGTTCAGCCGCGGCGACGGCGGACACGCGCTCTACGTGATATCTCAGCTCGGCGAGTTGATCGAAGCCGGCAAGTTCACCCTGCCCGTCGGGCAGACCTTCCCGCTGACCGAGGTCGCGGAAGCGCACCGGGTCGGCGAATCGGGCCGCGTGCGCGGAAAGCTCGTGCTGCTGCCCGGCTGACGGGCCCCTCACTTCAATCGAGAGAACCTCATGAATTCTGACCTCTCGCCGACCGGGACTGCCCAGTCGGCTCCTCGAAGCGCGCTCGGAAACGCCGTGCGCCACAAGCAGCGCTGGCTCGCACTCGTCGTGCTGAGCCTCGCCCAGCTGATGGACATCCTCGACTCCACCATCGTCAACATCGCCCTCCCGAGCGCGCAGCGCGACCTCGGATTCCCCGCCGATTACCGGCAATGGGTCCTCACCGGCTACGCGCTCGCGTTCGGCAGTCTCCTGCTCCTCGGTGGCCGGCTCTCTGACTACTTTGGACGGAAGCGGCTGTTCCTCGTCGGCGTCGGCGGTTTCGCGCTCGCTTCCGCGGTCGGCGGTGCGGCCGGGAACTTCGCGACACTGCTGGCCGCGCGAATCGGCCAAGGCGCGTTCGCCGCGATGCTTGCGCCAGCCGCATTGTCGTTGCTGTCTATCACTTTCGCCGATGACGCGAAGGAACGCGGCCGCGCGTTCGGGATCTTCGGCGCGATCTCCGGCGCGGGCGGAGCGGTGGGATTGCTGCTGGGCGGCGTCCTCACGCAGAGCCTGTCGTGGCGGTGGTGTCTCTACGTCAACCTGATCATCGCGGCGGTCGCGTTCGCCGGCGGGCTGATTCTCCTGCACGACGGCGATCGGCCGCAGCGGGTCCGGCTCGACGTCGCGGGCACGGTCGCCGTGGTGCTCGGCCTGATCGGGCTCGTTTTCGGGCTCGGCACCGCGGAAAGAAACGGCTGGCACGACATCCGGACGCTCGGGCCAGTGCTCGCGGGCGTCGCGCTCATCGCCGCCTTCGTGGTGATCGAACGCCGCACCGCTCATCCGCTGCTGCCGCTGCGGGTGATCCTCGACCGGGTCCGCGGAGCGGCGTACCTGACTTTGGGGATCACCGGGACCGGGATGTTCGCGGTCTTCCTGTTCCTCACGTTCTATCTCGCGAACACGCTGGGGTTCAGCCCGGTGCAGACCGGCGTGGCGTTCCTCCCGATGATCGGCCTGGTCATGGTCGGAGCGGTGTTCTCCGGTGCGGTGCTCCTGCCGCGCTGGGGACCGCGGCCGATCGTCACCCTGGGATGTCTCCTCGCGGCAGTCGGCATGGTCATCCTCACCGTAATCGGCGCGGACTCGAGCTACGCCGCGAACATCCTGCCCGCTCTCCTCGTCACCGGCCTCGGATTCGGGTTCATCTTCGGCCCGGTGCAGAACGCCGCGACCAGCGGAGTCCAGCCGCACGACGCCGGGGTGGCGTCCGCGCTGGTGACGACCGCCCAGCAGATCGGCGGCTCCATCGGGACGGCGGTGTTCAGTTCGCTCACGACTTCCGCGATCGCGGGGTACCTGGCCGCGCACCCGGCGACCGCGACCCATCCGGACACCATCGCCGCGGCGACGTTCGCCGGATACCACCTGGTGTTCTGGATCGCGGCTGCGGTTTTCCTCGGCAGTGCGGTGCTGGCCGCGCTGCTGTTCCGAAGCGGCCCCTTGCCGTTGCCCGCTGACGAGCGTGACGTGGCAGCAGTCTGAGATACGAACGCTAGCCTGGTCGTATGGCAGACACTCGTCCTGGAGGCCGTACCGCCCGTACGCGCGCGGTGGTGCACAACGCCGCGCGCGAGCTGTTCGCCGAGGGGCGCGAACAGCTGTCAGTGCGGGAAGTGTCCGAGCGGTCGGGTGTGCACGAGGTGACGATCTACCGGCGGTGGGGACGATTCGATCTGCCGTTCACCGTCCGCTGAACTGAGTCGCCCGCGGCATAGAATCGGCCGCATGGCCGGCCAGAAGCTCCTCGCTTTCCTCCGCGAGCTACCGGAGACCACCTCGTGGACAGTGGTCGCCGACGACGCCTCGGTGAGATGGCAACTCAGCGGGTTGACATGGCAGGCCACGGTGCTCGTTGATCCACAGCGCTGGCTCGGGGTGGAGTTCGCGGCGCGGGATCCGGCGAGCGGCAAACGCGTCACCTACGACATCGACACCGATCTGTACAACATCTCGCAGGACAAATACTTCGAATTCGCCGGAGAAATCGAAAGCGACATCATCGAATTTCTCGGCAACCTGAGGAACGGTTCAATGCTGAGCGGGAACGACGGGACGAAGTTCGTGCTGGTCTTTCCTCTCGACGGTTCCTGGGTCCGGGTGGTCCAAGGGCGGTTCATGACCAGCGCGTCGACGCACGCCGATCTCGCTGCGGCCCGGGCCGGTGGAGACTATGTCGTGGTGCGGTGATTGGCCGGTCGGTCGCGTGCCAGCGGCGCGATCCAGGGAGATTCGAGGTCCGCGCGGTGGGCGTCCCAGTCGTGGGTTTCCTTGCTGTACAGCCGAATCGACGCGCCGTCCGGATCGTGCACCACGACCAGCCAGCCGAGCAACCCGCGCAACACGCCGGAGTTCGGCACGCCCGCCGCGTCGAACCGGGTGACCCACGCCTCCACCGCGGACCGGTCGGTTACCGCGAAGGTCACCGGGTCGAAGCCGGACATCGCGGAGGCCGTTCCGGGCGCGAGCCTGAGTTCGATCGGCTCTGCTATCCCAGGGAGAGCGATGATATATCCGAACAGCGTCCCGTCCGGCGTGCGATGGTCCCATTGCGGCTGCCGTGTCGCGCCGAACGCGCGTTCCCACCAATCCAGGCTGCGGTCCAGGTCGCTCGCCGGGAACTTCAGGTGGTGCACTCCGGCCAGGCTCGTCATGCCGACTGCTTCCCGAGGACGACTCGGACCGCTGCCAGATCGTGGTCGCCGAGGCCGTTGTCCGCGGCCTGGGTGTAGAGCTGGGCGAGCCGGTCCAGCAGCAGATCCGGGACTCCGGCCGACGTCGCGGCGGCGCGGATGCGGGCGAGGTCCTTGACCGCCGCGCGGACCGGGCTCAGCACCTCGTCGGTTTCGCCGGTCAGCTGGGCCGCGCGGTAGTGCAGGTACGGGCTGTCGGCCTTCGAACCGGCGACGGCGCTGAGGAAGAGCTGGAAGTCCAGTCCGAACGATTCGGTCAGCACGGCGGCTTGCGCGGCCATCGCGTTCAGGCCGAAAAGCCAGGCGTTGCAGGCTAGTTTCAGCAGGCTCGCACCGCCGGGCCGGTCCGCGACATCGACCACAGTGGACGCGAGCGCCTCGAGAACGGGACTTGCCAGTCGCTTGGCTTCGGGCGCTCCCGCGACCATGAGGGTGAGCCCGCCGCGCTGGGGATTGCCGAGGAACGGCGTGTCGAGGAGGGTGACGCCGAGCCGTTCCGCGGTCTGGACGATTTGCTCGATGTCCGCGCCGACGGTCGCGCTCTGCAGCACGACCGTTTCGGGGCCGAGGGCAGGCGCGATCTGGTTCAGCACGTCCAGGACCGCTGCCGTGTCAAACACCGTGACGAGCACGATGTCGGCTGTGCGCGCGGCCTCCGCGGCAGTGGGGAAGACCGCCACGCCGCGCGCCGCCAACGGCTGGGCGCGGGATTCGGTCCGGTTCCACGCGCGGACCGCGAAGCCGTGCTCCTGGAGTCGTTTTGCCATCTCGGAACCCGCGTCGCCTGTTCCGAGAACCGCCGCTGTTCGCATGAGGTCCCTCCTGATGTGTCAACTTGACGTATCAAGTCAGATGTCCGACACTACCGCAAGAGACGACGTGAGGGAGACGATGAGCCTCGACCCCGAGCCGCTTTCCGTGCGGGAGACCCAGCTGTGGCGATCGTTCGTGCAGTTCAGCGGTGATGCGGTCGCCGCGGTGGAGCGGGATCTGTTCGCCGCGACGGGGTTGTCCGGGGCGGACTTCCAGATCCTGGCGCGTCTGTACGAGGCCGAGGACCGACAGTTGAGTCAGAAACTGCTCGGCGAACTGACCGGCTGGACCGCGACCCGGCTGTCGCATCAACTCGCCCGCATGCATCGGCGCGGCCTGGTCGACCGTGCGGCTGCGGGGCGCGGGCGGTTGATGCGGATTTCCCTTACCGAAGAAGGTTCGCGCACGTATGAGGCGGCGTTGCCGTCCCACGCTCGCGCGGTTCGAGAGCACTTCCTTGGCGGTGCCGGGGTGGCTGAGCTGGAGGAAGGGCTGCGGTTGCTCGGCGCCGCGAGGTTGGATGGCGGTTTCCACTGAGCGCTGCTGGTATCTCATCGGGTCGTCGTTGAGATTGCCGCCGTCGCGCGGCCGCTGCCTGTGGCGTGGAAGAGCCCGCCGAGGAGAGTGCCGTTTTCGGCCAGGCCGCGGAATCGCGAAGGTAAGTGGTGGATGGTTTCGGATTCGGGACCGCGAATTCCGCCGTGCCGATCGATCAGCAGCAACCGTGACTGGGTCATTCTTCCGCAGCCTTGCTCGCTGAGCAAGAATTATCCGGTGCTGCGATGGCGCATCGGCCGCGTGTCCCGCGTTCAGACCGGACAAAGCGACTGAATCCATCCGTTAGCCCTTTTGCCGGTGGCGACTTGCTTCTGACGATAGCCACGATCGAAGAACGGTTCTCGCGCAACCGACGGGATTCCCGGTATCATTTCCGGGCTAACGTCGACCTGTCGGGGGTCTGGCCGAGAAGGAGGTCGCATTCCCCGCCCTTGGTCAATCCGGCTTGAAGGCGACTGAATTCCGTGCGGCCGAAAGAATGAGCAGCTGTGCTCCGAACGGCCGTGAGCACGTGCGGCGCGGCCGAGGCGGGCAACCCCTTTTCCGGTGTTGTGTCCGATTATGGAGTGGGTGATCAGCTGTCATGAGAAAAATTATTGTCGCGGCGATGTGTGTTCTCGCCTTGTTGGGGATGAGTGTTCCCGCGAGCGCCGACCCGGCGCCGTCGAGCACCGTGAGCATTGCGCCGACTACTGTTGCGCCAGGCGCGGCCCTGACCTTCTCGGTGACCCTGTCGAACGCCGACGCTGATCCGCTGAAAGGCGGAAAACTGGGTCTGGGCGTGGCGAACGGGGCGATCAATCAGCTCCTGGACGTCAGCACCTGCGCGCTGTGCTACCAGGCCGGAAACACTATTCGCTACGGCGTGGGCGACGTTCCGATCAACGGCAACAAAACCTTCACCTTCACCATCGGGGTTTTCGTCAACGCACAGCTCGGGCAGTACGTAATTGAGCACCAGTTCGTCGGAGACAATTATTCATACGAGACGTTGGAGGGCCCGACGATCACCGTCTCGCGGTAGTACGCGGCTGGCACTGCGTCGCCGGGTTGAGCCAGGCGACGCAGTGCCGGCGGCCAGTCAGCGGAACGATGCTTTCTCGACCGTGGTGGCGGCGAACCGCGGAACTACACCGCGGTGCCCTCGATGTGCGCCTTCAGCAGTTCCAGCCCGGGCTGGATGCGCGCCGAGTCCTCGACCGGGTGCGGGCCGGCCGGTTCGGTGGGCGGGACCAGCCGCTCGAACAGGCGGCAGAACAGGGTCGTCCCGTCGCCGAGGTCGAAGGTGGTGAAGGTGGCGATCGCGTGCATCGACGGCGCCAGAGTTCCGTCGTCGAGCACGTCGCGGCCGACCACGGTCCAGAGTTTGCCCGGGACCCGCGCGACGACGGTGTACAGCTTCGGCTTTTCGTTCAGGTCCGGCACGATGGTTTCGAGCAGTTCGTCGCCGAGTTCCGCGGGGACGTCCGCCGTGCCGCGCCGCACTTCGGTGCCGGACGCCATCGGCAGCCATTTCGGCAGGTTCGACCAGGTGGTCGCCCAGTCGTAGACCTCCTGCGCCGGGCGCTTGACCACGATGCGGTTTTCGACGAAGCGGATGTTGAGGTTGTCCGGAATCTGCGGAACGTACAGGGCTTCAGACATGATTTTTTCTCTCCTTTTTCGGGATTACCTGGGGGAATGCTGTCCGGTCATGAGCGCGCCGAGGTCGTCCGGTTCGAGGAACGACGGCGGCGGGGGCGGGCCCCAGCTGAACAGGCCCTGTGCGCCTTCGAAAACCTCCGGCTTCCAGATCTCGTCCTCGGGGACGCAGTCCATGTCGGAGTAGTACTCGCTGAAGTTCCCCGCCGGGTCTTTGAGATACCAGAAGAAATTGGAGCCCGCGTGATGGCGGCCGAGGCCCCAGACGTGCCGGTCGGGATGGCCGTTCAGCATCGCCGCGGCGCCGCGGCCGACGTCGTCGATGTCGTCGACCTGCCACGACGTGTGGTGCAGGAAGTTCACCGGGGCCGCGAGCGCCAGCACGTTGTGGTGATCGACGGAGCAGCGCATGAACGCGCCTTTGTTCCCGATGTAATCGCTGACCTTGAAGCCGAGCGCCTCGGTGAAAAAGCGCATGGTGGCGTCGAGATCGGTGGTGCCCACCACGCAGTGGCCGAGTTTCTTGGGCCGGACCGCGCTGGTGCGCAGCACTCCGGGCGCACGGCCGGACCGCTCGATGCGGCCGGGTCCGTTGTACGGCGTGGCCAGCACGGGCTGCTGCGTGATCCGCGGCGAAATCTCGACCCGGACAGTGAATCCGGAGACCGGCTCGATCGCCGCGACGGCGGTCCCGGTCTCGGTGCTGACTACGCCGAGCCGGTTCAGGCGCGCCGCGGTCCGCGCGATGTCGTCGGCGTCGTCGACTCCCACACCGAGTTCGAGCAACTGCCGGTAAGGCGCGTGCCGGACGCGCAACTGCTCGCCGCCGTCGAGGGTGGCGAAGGACCCGTCGCCGACGTGGGTGAGGCCGAAATCAGCGTAGTAGGCAATGGTTTCCGCGACGTTCGGGACACCCATCGTGACCCGGGTCAGCCGATGCATCCCCATGTCAGGCCTCCGGGTCCGCGACGAAGGTTTGCCGCATTTCGCCGAGGCCTTCGATCCGGCTGACCAGTTCTTCGCCGGCGCGCAGGAATCGTTGCGGCGTGCGGCCGACGCCCACGCCGGACGGCGTTCCGGTGAAGACGAGATCGCCCGGGTACAGCGTGATCGTCCGCGACAGAGCGGAAATCAGCTTCCCGACCGGGTAGATCAGCTCGCGAGTGCGGCTGTCCTGCACGGTCTCGCCGTCGACCGCGCACGACAGCGCCAGGTCGTCTCGATCCGCCAGTTCGTCCGGCGTGACCAGCCACGGTCCGACCGGCGCGAAGTTCGGGAACGACTTGCCGAGGCTGAATTGCGGAGCCGGGCCCGCCAGTTGCGAGACCCGCTCGGAAAGGTCTTGCCCGATAGTCACCCCGGCGATGTAGTCCCACGCTTCGGATTCCTCGACCTGATGCGTGGTTTGCCCGACGACCGCGACCAGCTCCACCTCCCAGTCGACGTTTCCGCCGGGCGGCAACACGACCTCGGCGTCCGGGCTGGTCAGCGCGGAAACGAATTTCGTGAACACCGGGGGAAGACCGTCCGGCGCGGCGAACCCGGACTCCGCGGCGTGGGCGTCGTAGTTGAGCCCGATCGCGACGATCTGCCGCGGGGCGGGGGAAGGCGGACCCAGCTGGGCACGCGTGAAGACGACGTCAGGCTCGGCGGTGAGTTTCTTCGCCCAAGCCCGGAATTCGGTCCAGTTTTGATAGAGGGAGCCGAAGCCGAAGATACCGCCCGACGCTTTGGCGACGTCGATTCCTTTGTCCTCGGCGGTGAGCAGGACGGCCCGGCCGTCCACATTGGCCAGTTTCACGGTTTTCTCCTCAGAAGCAGAGCGTCGGATTGGTCCGCACCGGCAGCGGGAGGCTGACGACGAGGTCGTTCCCCTCGCGCCGGGTGTGCAGACCCGGTGTTCCCGTCCCGGCGGAATCGGCGGCGAACCACGTCGTCGCGGAAAAGTTTCCAGGGGCGCAAAGTGAGTGCCAGCAGCGACTTCTCCCGGTCGTACCAGGCGCGGAGTACCTCGGCTGCGCCGTCGATCCCGGTCAACCTGGTGACCGTCGCGTGAAGCCGAAAAAGTCGAGCAGGTATTTGCCGAAATAGGAACGCTCGGCGACCGCGGCACCGGAATCGTCGATCAGCCGGAAACTTCCGCCGGCTGTCGGAACCGGGCGCACAATGGGCGCCGAACCGGAACCGGGAGGGGTGCAGCAGGAGGAATTCATTTCCATGACTCCCACGCTAGGAGGCGTGGCCATGCCCGTCCAATGCCGCGTTGGCGCTCGGCTATGTCTGTTGGGTATAGCTGATGGTCTTCCGGATCTCGGCCGCCGCCTCGTCCAGCTTGCGCATCATCAGCAGCATCGTCGGGGTGAGCTGCCTGCCCGCGGGCAGCGTTACGCCGACCGATTCCACGATGCCCAGGTCGATCGGCAGCGCGGCCAGGCCCGGTTCGGTCTCGGCGACCAGTTGCGGCATCACGACCAAGGTGTCGGTCTCCAGCGCGATGGCGCGCACGGCCAGGAAGGAACCGCATTCGATGCGGTTGGCCGGGGTCGAGAGGCCGCGGCCCAAGAGGTGTTCCTCCAGCTGCCGCCGCTGCGGGTTGTCTGCGGGCGGCAACGACCAGAGTTCGCCGATCAAGTCGGCGATCGTGAGCCCGGGCTGCCGGTGCGCGGGATGCTGGCTGCGCGCCACCACGCGGGCGGGTTCGTAGTAGAGGTGGTGCTGGCGCAGCCGGTCGTTGTTCGCTGGTTCGAGCGTGCCGACGACGAGGTCGACGTCGCCCGCGAGCAGCGCCTCGTGCAGCGCTTCGGGGCCGCCGTGCCGGATGATGACGGTCAGGTCGGGAGCCACGGCTTTCACCCGCGCGACCGCGCGGGGCAGCAGCACGCTCGCCCCGGCGAGGAAGGTGCCGATCGTGACGGTGCCGGCGTGGCCGTCGACCAGCTCTTCGAGATGCCGCCCGGCCTGGCGGAGTTCGGCGAGCACGGCCTTGGCGTGGTCGACGAACACCTCGCCGAACAGTGTCGCCGCCATCCCGCGCGGGCCGCGTTCGAACAATTCGACCCCGAGGATCGACTCGAGTTCGCGCAGCCCGCGGGTCAGCACCGGTTGGGTGACGTGCAGCCGTTCGCCCGCGGCGACCAGCGACCCGTGCTCGGCGATGGCCACGACGTACCGCAGATGCCGCAGCTTGAGCCTGCCGTCGACGAGATCGGTCCGGTCGGTCATCGGGAACCCTCTCGTCGAGCCGGTCGCATGCGCTCGATTCTGCCGGTCCGCTCAGCGGTGGCCGCCCACCGGCACGACGAAGTGCACGGTTTTGCTGACCAGGACGTGGTGCGTCGGATCGGCCAGCCCGAGGCTGGGGCAGTTACCGGAGATGCGGCAGGCGGAGGGGCTGCGGAAGTGGAGCACGCGGTCGCCAAGACAACCGATCCGACGGTACCAGTGCGAAAGAAGTGAGTTATAGCAAGAAAACTAGGCCCACGTTGCTCATCTTCGCGGCCGTCAGTCGACCGCATCGCGGTACTTCGCAAGGAAGTGCCGTGCGTGCCGTTGGGGGGTCGGCACGCACGGCACAGGTCAGCGGCAGCGGTAGCTGGACGCGACGGCCGGGTCGCCGTAGCCCTGGTACCGCGAGACCCGCGGGTACGCGCACAGGTCGCGGGTCTGCTTCCCGTCCGCGGTCGCGGCCGCCAAGGTGGCCGGTGCCTTGCCGTGTTCGACCCAGTCGACCAGCGCGCCGAGCGGGTTCGTGGGCGTCGCGCCCGCCCCGCCGCCGCAGTGTTCGACGCCGGGGGCCAGGAACAGCCGGTAGAAGTCGTTCACCCGGTGGGAGCCGCCCATCGCCCGTTCGACCTCCGCGCGGTAGCGCAGCGTGCCGCCGGGCGGGATGAGCTGGTCGTCCGTGCCGACGAAGCTCAGCAGCTTGCCGCCGGTCCGGCGGAAGGCCGACAGGTCCGGGTCAGCGGTGCCGATGACGTCGTCGTATTCCCGCACCGACTGGCGGAACACCTGGGCGAACTGGGCGTAGGTGAGCTTCGAGACGTCGAAGTCCGGCTGCTTGGCCAGGAACGACTGCACCCACTGGACCGCGACCGGGAAGCCGGTGGCGTAGGGACTGTCGCCGGTTCCGGCCAGCCAGGCGAAATCGGCGCCCTTCGGGAGGCCGTCCCACAGCTTCCGGCCGCGTTCGTCGGTCGGCCCGGCCCAGATCTTGCGCATGACGTCGGCGTCCTTGGCCGTGACGGTGACTTCTTTGCCGTCGCAGACGACCTTCGTGCCGATCAGGCCGCGCGGATCGTAACTGCATTCGTCCGGCCGGTCGACGATGCCGTTCTTGACGCCGTCGTTCGCGTCGCACGCCTTGATCGCGGCCTGCCGGAACGCGGTGAAAACGCAGGAACTCGGGAAATCGCGCTCCTGGTTCATCACGATCTGCGGCCAGAGCGTCGCGACCGCGAACTGCGTCCAGTGGACCGCGGGCGCGTTCGCCAGGATGCCGTCGAAGTCGCCAGGGTGGTTCTGCGCCTCGGAATAGCCCTGACGGCCGCCGGTCGAGCAGCCGTTCCAGTACGAATAGGTCACCGGCCGGTGGTAGAACCGCTGCGTGACGTCCTTGCCGAGCAGCGCGGCCTCGTGCACCGAGCGGGTCGCGAAGTTCGTCAGCAGCGGCCGGTTGACCTTGCCGGGCGCGGTCAATGCCCACGAGGTGTCGAGAGCCTCGCCGACGCCGGCGTCGGTGGTCACGCCCGCGTAGCCGTCCTTGGCGGCCTGAGCCAGCGGTGCGCCGAAGTCGCCGGCGGCGTACGCGCTTCCGCCGACCGCCTGGAGCCGTCCGGTCCACCGGGTCTGCGGCAGCGCCACGGCGACCTTGACGTGGTCATTGGCCCCAGTGTGCGTGAGCGTGACGGTGATTTCGCAGTAGCCGGGCTTCGGTTCGGCCTGTACCGATTCGATTTTCGCGCCGCTGGGCGCGGTGACTCCGGTGGTGGCGCAGGCGGTGGTCTCCGCCGCGGCGGCGCTGGGCGCGAGCTGGGCGACGGTCGTCACCAGCAGCGCCGCGAGCGGCAACGCCGAGAGAAGTGTTCGGGTGCGTCTCATCGCTTTCCTTTGTGGAGGGTCGCTTTCGGCTGAAACTAAGGCGCTCTCGGCGGTCTTCGCGCCCGTCGGACGACGTCGTCGCTGTACGTCGTCTCCCGGTATCGTCAGCGGCGAGGGGAGAACCATGACGCTGCACGGACGGGACGCAGAGCTCAAGGAGCTGACCGAGCTGGTGGACGGCCCGGAAGGACGCGTCGGCGTCCTCATCCGGGGCGAGGCTGGCATCGGGAAGTCCGCGCTGGTGGCTGTGGCGGCTAGGGCTGCTTCGGTCGGCGGGATGCGGGTGCTGCGGACGACCGGTGCCGAGGCCGAGCAGGACCTTGCCTACGCCGGGCTGCACCAGTTGCTGCACCCCGTCCGCGCGGGCGTGGCCGAGTTGCCCGCGCCGCAACGGACAGCGCTGGAGACCGCGCTCGGGCTCGCAGACGGGCCAGAGCCCAGCGCGTATCTGGTCGGGCTCGCCACGTTGACGTTGCTTTTCGATACCGCCGCTGCGAAACCGGTGCTGGTCGTCGCGGAGGACATCCATTGGCTGGATCGCGCCAGTGCTGACGTTCTGGCTTTCGTCGCCCGGCGGATCGAGACGGAGCCGGTCGCGCTGATCGCGACGCTCCGGGACGGTTCCACTCCGCTGCTCGACGCCGCTCACTCGCCGATGCCGCTCGACCGTCTTCCCGACGACGCTGCCGCGGAACTGCTGGACTCCGTCGCGCCGCGGCTTGACCCGATGGTCCGGACGCGGCTGCTCGCCGAGTCCGCGGGACATCCGCTCGCGCTGACGGAGCTGCCCTCGGCAGTGGCCGATCTCGATGTGCTCGACCCGGTCCTGCCGTTGACCGAGCGGCTCGAGCGGACGTTCGCCTCCCGGGTCGCGTCGCTGCCGGAAGCCACCCGGGCGGTGCTGCTGGTCGCGGCGCTCAACGAGACCGGCTCGATTGCGGAAACCCTTGCTGCGACAGGGATTGTCCTCGGAAAGCCGGTCGAGCCCGAGGTGTTGAGTCCCGCTGTCGACGCGCGGCTGGTCGAGTTCACGGTCGGTTGCGTGACCTTCCGGCATCCGCTGATGCGTTCGGCGATCCCCGCTGCCGCGACGCTCGGCGACCGGAGGCGGGCGCAGCTCGCGTTGGCTGAAACGGTGCGTGAACAGCCCGATCGGCGTGCCTGGCACCAAGCCCGCGCGGCTGCGGGTCCGGACGAAACCGTGGCTGTGGCGTTGGAATCGGCCGCCGATCGGGCTCGCCGGCGGGGCGGGGCCGCTGCTGCGATCGCTGCGCTGGAGCAGGCGGCGCAGCTCAGCGAAGACCCGGAGGCGCGGGCGGATCGGTTGCTGCGGGCGGCCGAGTTGGCGGTCGAATCGGGCCGTCGGGAGACAGCCGAACGTTTGGTGCGCGGCGGGTCGTTCTCCCCGCGCCAGCAGGCGACCGCGAGCCAGTTGCTCAGCGGTTTCGAGGACGGCGTCCGTGAGGATCCCGCGCGAATCGGAGTGCTTGCGGCACTTGCCGAATCCGTCGCCGCCAACGGACAGAACGACGCGGCGATGCGGATCCTGTGGGGTGCCGCGATGCGGTGTTTCTGGTCCGAACCCGGCGCTGCGGCTCGCCGGACGCTGCTGGACGTCGCCTCGGCGCTGCCCATCCCCGACGACGATCCGCGGCTGATCGCGGTCGCCGCGTACGTCGCGCCGTTCGAACGCGGCACTGCCGTCTTGGAGCAGCTTCGGGTACTCGCTGGCGTGGCCGGAGCTGATCCGGAAACCGACCGTTACCTGGGCAGCGCTTCACTGCAGGTCGGCGCATTCGACCTGGCCGCCCGCTTCTCGACAGCCGCGGTGCCGGGCTTGCGCGCGCAAGGCCGACTCGGGTTGTTGCCGCGGGCGTTGGCCGTCCAGGCGTGGAGCCGGGTCCGGCTCGGCGATCTGGCTGGAGCAGCACCGTCCGCCGCGGAGGCCGTCCGGCTCGCGCAGGAGACCGGACAGCCGTTCATGGGCGGGCTGGCGCTCGCGGTCCAGGCCGAGATCGCCGCGCTTCGTGGCGACCACAAGCAGGCCTGCGCACTCGCCGACGAGGCCGAACGCGCCGGGCTGGCCGCGGGTGCGCGTCCGGTGCTGGCTACCGTCCAGCTCGCGCGCGGCCTCGTGGCGTTGAGCGAGGGCCGGTACGAGGACGCGTTCGCCGACCTGCGCCGCCTGCTCGACCCCGCCGACCCGGCTTACCAGCTGGCCTTGCGCGCTTACTGCGTCGCGGAGTTGACCGAGGCCGCCGTCCGGGCCGGGCAGACGGACGCAATGCGGGAAATCCTGGCCGAACTGGAGCCGTTGGCCGCCACGACTCCGGCCCCGGCGTTGCACATCGGGCTCCGGTACGCGCGGGCCGTGCTCGCGCCGAAGGACACTGCCGAAGACCTGTTCACGGCGGCTTTGCAGGCGGACCTGAACGGATGGCCTGCCGAACGCGGACGGGTCCACCTGGCGTTCGGCGAGTGGTTGCGGCGACAGCGCCGGGTCGTCGAATCGCGGGCGCACCTGCGTACCGCGCGGGAAACGTTCGACGCGCTCGGCCTGACGGCATGGGCCGAGCGGGCGCGGCGGGAGTTGCGCAGCGCGGGGGAGTCGAGCCCGAACCGGAGCCCGGACGCGCGGGACAAGCTGACTCCGCACGAGCTGAGCATCGCGCAGCTGGCCGCCGAAGGGCTGACGAATCGGGAGATCGGACAGCGGCTCTACCTTTCGCATCGGACCGTCGGGACTCATCTGCACCGGATCTTCCCGAAGCTCGGCGTGAGTTCCCGCGCCGAACTGGCCGACGCGGTGCAGGCGCTCGGCGACTGACTTACGCCGGTTGCGTCATCTGACGGGCGCGCGCGGCGGCCGGGCTCCCTAGCGTCGAGGCCGTCCCACGGTCTTGCGCACAGGAGTTCAGTTGATCAGCAGGAGACGATTCACCCAGGTGTTCGCGGCCGGTCTGGCGGCGACCTCTCTCGCCGCCTGCTCCTCGCTGCCCGCCGCTGGTGTGGATTTGCGTGCCGGTTCTGGCGAACACACGTCGCTGGGCACGATCAAGCACGCCGACGCCGGTGTCGTTTCGATGGCGTACGCGGAATTCGGCCCGGCTAACGGCAAGCCGGTACTGCTGTTGCACGGCTGGCCGTACGATCCGTACAGCTACGCCGACGTCGCGCCTTTGCTTGTGGCGCAAGGGTTCCGGGTGCTCGTGCCGTTCCTGCGCGGGTTCGGCCCGACAGTATTCAAGTCCGCCGACACGGTCCGCAACGGGCAGCAGACGGCCATCGCGCAAGACGTAGTCGCGCTGATGGACACGTTGAAAATCGACAAAGCGATCCTCGGCGGATACGACTGGGGTTCGCGGACGGCCGCCGTCATCGCGGCGTTGTGGCCCGAGCGGTGCCAGGCCGTCGTCCCGGTGAGCGGGTATATCGTCGCCAACCTCAAGGCCAACCTGCAGCCGCTGCCCCCGGCCGCCGAACTGGGCTGGTGGTACCAGTACTACTTCGCGACCGAGCGCGGCCGCGCCGGCTACGCGGCGAACCGGCACGATTTCAACAAGCTGATCTGGAAGACGGCGTCGCCGAGCTGGCGTTTCGACGACGCGACGTACGACCGCAGCGCCGCCGCGTTCGACAATCCGGACCACGTCGCGATCGTCATCCACAACTACCGCTGGCGGCTCAGCCTCGCTCCCGGCGAGCCGCAATACGAGGCGTACGAACAGAAACTCGCCTCGGGCGCGACCATCGGCGTCCCGGCGATCACCCTGGCCAGCGACTTCGACGGCGCGGCCAAGGACGGCAAGGCCTACCGCGCCAAGTTCACCGGAAAGTACGAGCACCGGATCCTCGACGGCATCGGGCACAACGTCCCGCAGGAGGCTCCGCGGCCGTTCGCGCAAGCGATCGTGGACGCGGCCAAGCTCTGACGCCTCCTCCGGCGTTTTTCCGGCGCAGCCGAAGAACGTGGCGAGGCGCGACGGCACGCCTCGGGTCGACTTCGCCGAGCACTGCCGTGTCGGGCGATCCGGCAGTGCTCCAGGCGATGAAGACGATCTTCTTCGCGATGCGTCGCCTACGCCAGCTTCGAGCTGCGCTAGGCGGCCCGATCGGCCGCAGAGTTCCGTTCAGCGGGCAACTGTCCCGCGTGGATTCCCAGCACCAGGCGGTCGTCCGGAATTTTCTCGAAGTCACCTCGTGACAACGAGCGGTCACGGATGGTTCACTATGTTAGGAAGTTTTCCTAATGAAGGCTGGAGGTCGCCCGGTCATGTCATCCTCCCGTAGGCGTTTCGCTGTGGTCGGCGCCGCTCTGGCGCTCGCCGTGCCGCTCGCTGTCAACTCCGCTCACGCGTCCACCGCGGACACTGCCGCCGCCAAGTCGTACACGGCCGCGGAAGTGCTGGCCGGCGTCAAAAAGAACAGCACGAACGAGAACAAGGTCAACACCCAGCCGCACATCAACACCATGACGCGGGCCAAGAACGTCAACGTCTACCAGGTGGCGAAGGGCGTCTACGCCTACGGTTCCGGCCTGGCCGTCGACACCGACGGCAGCGACCCCGACCCCGATCCTGACCACCAGGGCACCACGACTTTCAAGGACAGCAACGGAAAGTCGCTCGGCGCGCACAAGGTGCCGTTCTACGTCCTCGGCGACGACTGCTACGACAAGAAGAGCCCTTGCCCGCACTTTTTCTACAAGGAGCACGGCATCAAGGGCCGCCAGTTCGCGCTGATGTTCTACAAGAGCAAGGTGATCGGCGCGATCTTCGGCGACACGCAGACCGCGAACGACCAGGATACTTCGGACAACGACTCCCGCGAATTGGGCGAAGCCTCGGTGAAGGCGGCTTCGCTGCTGGGCATCAACAGCAGCGGCACTGACGGCGGCGTCGACAACGGTGTGACCGTGGTGATGTTCTCCGGCTCGGACTGGGTCGTGAACGGCACCAACGCCAACCTGAACGCCGCGGCTCAGGGCATGGTCAACAAGGCGCTGGACACGCTCGGCGCAAGCATGGGCATCTAGTTTTCAGCAACTGAATGCGGTCACTGCCGAATCTGGCGGTGACCGCATTCAGTCTTTTCGCCGTGCCGCCAGTTTGTCGAGGTAGTGCAGCGTTTCCCGTTCCGGCAAGGGCGGCAACGTGAACGTCACCCGGTCCACTCCGGCGTCGGCGTAGGCGGCGATGTCCGAGTCCAAAGTGGCTCCACAGAGGGTGGTGCGGATGTCGGCGCGGCCCTGATCGGCCAGCCAAGACGCCACGCGGCGCAGCTCGTCGACCGGGGTTTTCGCGCGGGGCAGCCATTCGTCGGCGTAGCGGGCAAGCCGGTCGAGCGCGGCCGGGCTTTCGCCGCCGATCGCGATGGGCGGGTGCGGACATTGCAGCGGCTTCGGCCAAGAGAAAACCGGGTCGAAGTCTAGGTGCTCGCCGTGGAATTCGGCCTCGTCGGCGGTCCAGATCACTTTGAGCGCGGCGAGTTTCTCGTTCAGCAACGGCCCGCGACGGCGCGTGCGGATGCTCTCGTCCGTTGCGAAAGTGCCGACGCCGAACTTCATGCGTTCTCCTGCGGATAGCTGCGCGCGGGCCGTAATTTCTCGATCAGTGCGCCCGCCGCAAGCACGTCGAGTCCGGATTGCTTCGCCGTGTCGCGATCAGCTGATGAGCGAAAAAGTGACCGGCCAGGCAATGACTCAGGTGTCAGGACTGCCGCTGCGGGCCAGGAGGCAGGGGACGATCGCCAGCGAGATGAGGCAAGTGATCGCCACGGCGTAGACAGCATCGCTATGGAAACTGTGCAACCTAATCGCACACAAGGTAATTCTTGTCGCGAGCCCCCCGGTGAAGCCAGCCGATTGTGTCGCGGAACAATATTCTTTGGTGCTCCCCACAATCGCCCGGCAATTGCGCTGGTAGCGGTTTCGGAAAAGATCATCTTGCCTTGACGCCGCTTTCTGCCTCCAGTACACCAGACCCCGAAACCTGTCCTGAAAAAACCCGGAGAGGAACGCGTCGTGGCGAAAGCGGTAGGCATCGACCTGGGGACGACCAATTCGGTCATCGCGGTGCTGGAGGGCGGCCAGCCTGAGGTGATCGCCAACGCGGACGGGGCTCGGACTACCCCGTCGGTGGTCGCGTACACCGATTCGGGCGAGCGGCTCGTCGGGCAGCTCGCGCGGCGGCAGGCGATCATGAATCCGAAGGGCACGATTTCGTCGGCGAAGCGGTTCATCGGGCGCCGCTACGACGAGGTGGCCAGCGAGATCGACGCGGTGTCCTACGACGTCGTGCCGGGGCCGGACGACGCGGTGCGGTTTGACGTGCACGGCAAGAAGTACGCGCCGGAGGAGGTTTCGGCGCTCGTGTTGCGGAAGCTGGTCGACGACGCGTCGAAGTTCCTGGGGGAGAAGGTGACCGAGGCGGTCATCACGGTTCCGGCGTATTTCAACGACGCGCAGCGCCAGGCCACCAAGGACGCGGGTCGCATTGCTGGGCTTGAGGTGTTGCGGATCATCAATGAGCCGACCGCGGCCGCGCTCGCCTACGGGCTCGACAAGAAGCAGCACGAGACGGTTCTGGTGTTCGACCTCGGCGGCGGCACCTTCGACGTCAGTGTCCTGGACATCGGCGACGGCGTGGTCGAGGTGCGTTCGACCGCCGGCGACACGCATCTGGGCGGCGATGACTTCGACCGGCGGGTCGTGGATCACCTCGCGGATCAGTTCGAGAAGGAGAACGGCATCGACTTGCGGGCGGATCCGCAGGCGCTGCAACGGTTGTTCGAGGCCGCGTCCAAGGCGAAGGAAGAGCTGTCTTCGGTCTCGCAGACCACGATCAACCTGCCGTTCATCACCGCGGACGGCTCCGGGCCGAAGCACCTCAACACCACGCTCATGCGTTCCACCTTCGACCAGATCACCTCCGATCTGGTCGAGCGCTGCAAGGTGCCGGTGGAGCGAGCCCTCTCGGACGCGAAGCTCACCGCGAACGACATCGACGAGGTCATTCTCGTCGGCGGATCGACGCGCATCCCGGCGGTGCAGGCGCTGGTGCGGCGGATGACCGGCGGCAAAGACCCGAATATGACGGTCAACCCGGACGAGGTCGTCGCCCTTGGCGCGGCGATTCAGGCGGCGATCATCAAGGGCGAGGCCAAGGATGTCCTGCTGCTCGACGTCACCCCGCTTTCGCTGGGGATCGAGACGATGGGCGGCGTGATGACCAAGGTCATCGACCGCAACACCACGATTCCGGCGCGGCGCAAGGAAACCTTCTCCACCGCCGAGGACAATCAGTCCGCAGTGGACATCGTCGTCCTGCAGGGCGAGCGCGAGAAGGCGGCGGACAACCGGGTGCTCGGCCGGTTCCGGCTGGAGAACATCCCGCCCGCCCCGCGCGGCGTGCCGCAGATCGAGGTCACCTACGACATCGACGCCAACGGCATCCTCAACGTCTCGGCCAAGGACACCAACTCCGGCCGGGAACAGGCCATCACCATCTCGGAAAGCTCCAATTTGGACTCCGCGGACGTCGACCGCATGGTCGCCGACGCCGAGGCGCACCGGGCCGAGGACGCCAAGCTGCGCGAGGTCGTCGACGCCCGCAACACGCTGGACAGCGCCGTCTACCAGGTGGAGAAAAGCGTCACGGAACTCGGCGACGCGGTGCCGGTCAACGAAAAGGCGCGCGCGGAGAACCTTGCCGTGGATGCCCGGGACCTCCTCAAGCAGGACGAGCCGAGCCTGGAGAAGCTGCGGTCGATGACCTCGGAACTCCAGCAGCTGTTCCACGGTCTGGCCGCGGTCGCGTCGACGGCCGGCGACGCGACCGGCGCACATTCCACCGGGAACGGCGACGACGGTGACGACGTGGTCGACGCCGAGTTCACCACCTCCTGACCGCCATGGAGAACAAGCAGCAGGACGCAGCCACGGAACCGGACGGCACTGCCGACGTCTCCTGGCTCCAGTCCAGGGTCGCCGAGCTGGAAAACAACTGGCGCACGGCGATGGCCGATCTGGACAACCTCCGCAAGCGCACCGTGCGGGACACCGTCCAGGTGCGACAACAAGAACGCAAGCGCGCCGCCAAAGAACTGCTGGCAGTGCTGGACAACTTGGACCTGGCCATCGGGCACGCCGAGGCAGACCCCAAGTCCATCGTTTCCGGCGTCGAAGCGGTGCGGACGCAGGCCGACACGGCGATGGCCAACCTCGGCTTTCCCCGGCACGCGGACGAACAGGGGACACCGTTCGATCCGCAACTGCACGAGGCGGTGTCGGTCGTTCCGGCCGTGGGCGTCGAGCCGGGCACGGTGGTCCAGGTCGTGCGCCCCGGTTACGGCGACGCGGAGAACCAGTTGCGGCCCGCGGCGGTCGTTGTCGCGAAGGCGGATTGATGAGCGATAGCGAGGATTTTTACCAACTGCTGGGCGTCTCTAGGACGGCGAGCCAGGACGAGATCCAGAAGGCGTACCGCAAGCTCGCCCGCAAGTACCACCCGGACGTGAACAAGGATCCGGGCGCGGAGGAGAAGTTCAAGGCCGTTTCCGAGGCCTACGACGTGCTCTCCGAACCGGACAAACGCAAGCGCTACGACGCGTTCGGCAAGGACTTCCGGCAGGTGCCTCCGGACATGGACCCGGAGACCTACGCCCGCGCCAAAGCAGGCCCTGGTTTCCAGAGCGCCGAAGGAGTCAACTTCGAAGACCTCTTCGGCGGCATGTTCGGAGGCGGCTTCCAAGGGGGCTTCGGCCGTCAGCCGCGCGGTCCGATTCCCGGTGCCGATCAGGAAGCCGGGGTCGAGATCAGCCTGGACGAGGCGTACCACGGCGGGCGGCGTTCGTTCACCCTCAGCGGCCCGGAAGGCCCGCGCACCGTCGACGTCAACATCCCGGCCGGAGTCATCGACGGCAAGCGCATCCGGCTGGCCGGGCAGGGCGGGTACGGCAGCGGCGAAGGCGCGCCACGTGGTGACCTCTATCTGGTGGTGCATTTGGTGCCCGACAAGCGCTACCAGATGGAAGGACGGGACGTGACCGTCGATCTTCCTTTGCTGCCTTCGGAAGCGGCGCTGGGCGCGACAGTCGCGATGGACCTCCCCGGCGGCGGCGAAGCGAAGCTGAAAATCGCGGCGGGCACGTCCAGCGGGCGCAAGCTGCGGTTGCGCGGCCGCGGCATCCCGAATTCCCGGGGAAAACCCGGCGATCTGTACGCCGCGGTCAAGATCGTCGTGCCCAAGGACCTGACCGACGAGCAGCGCAAGCTCTACGAGGAATTGGCCGCGGCCACCGACGACAACCCGAGGAGGCCGGGATGACCTACGCGCTCGTGCGCCGCCGCCCCGGCGCGGCGCATCTGGACTTGCCGACGTTCGCCCACGCGACCGGCCTGCATCCGGAGCTGGTCCGCCGATTCACTGTGCTGGGCCTGCTGGAACCGGTCGAGGACGCGCGCGGCGACTGGTGGTACCCGGTCGCGCAGGTGTCCGCGGCGGCCCGGATCCAGCGGTTGCGCGCCGGATTCTCGCTGAACTACGCGGCGGTCGGCCTGGTCGCCGACCTGCTCGACCGCATCGCGGACCTCGAAGCGGACCTCCGGTCTCGACGCAGCGGAGACTGATCATGGATCCTAACCGGCTCACCCAGAAATCCCAGGAAGCACTGCACGACGCGCAAACCGCCGCGCTGCGGTACGGCCAGCCGGAGGTCGACGGCGAGCATCTCCTGCTCGCCTTGCTCGACCAGCCCGGCGGGCTAGCGTCGCGGCTACTCGAAGAGGCGGGCGCGGACCCGGCCCGCCCCAAACAAGAGCTGGAAGCCGAACTCGGACGCCGCCCCAAAGTGAGCGGCCCCGGCGTCACTCCCGGCGAAACCCGCGTGACCGCTCGGCTCGCCCGGGTGCTCGACGCCGCCGATCGCGAAGCGGGGCGGTTGAAGGACGATTACGTGTCCGTCGAACACCTCGTCGCGGCTTTGCTGGAGGAGGGCAGTTCGAGCGCGGCCGGACGGCTGTTGCGCGGAGCGGGGCTGACCCGGGATAAGTTCCTGGAGGTGCTGCGAAAGGTGCGCGGCAACCAGCGGGTCACGTCGGCGACGCCGGAATCCGCTTACGAGGCCTTGGAAAAGTACGGCCGCGACCTCGTCGCCGACGCGGCGGCGGGCAAACTGGACCCGGTCATCGGACGCGACGCGGAGATCCGCCGGGTGATCCAGATCCTGTCGCGCAAGACGAAAAACAATCCGGTGCTCACCGGCGATCCGGGCGTGGGCAAGACCGCGATCGTCGAGGGGCTCGCGCAGCGCATCGACCGCGGCGACGTGCCGGAGGGGCTCAAGGGCAAGACGGTGTTCTCGCTCGATCTCGGTGCGCTGGTCGCGGGCGCGAAGTACCGGGGCGAGTTCGAGGAGCGGCTGAAGGCGGTGCTCAACGAGGTGACCGCCGCCGAGGGCCGGATCCTGTTGTTTGTCGACGAGCTGCACACCGTCGTCGGCGCGGGTGCCACCGAGGGCGCGATGGATGCGGGCAACATGCTGAAACCCATGCTCGCGCGCGGCGAACTGCACTTGATCGGTGCGACGACGGCGGACGAGTACCGCAAGTACATCGAAAAGGACGCCGCGCTCGAACGGCGGTTCCAGCCGGTGCTGGTGGACGAACCGTCGGTCGAGGACGCGATCTCGATCATGCGCGGGCTGCGCGAGCGGCTCGAAGTGTTCCACGGCGTGAAGATCCAGGACAGCGCGCTGGTCGCGGCCGTAGTGCTGAGCCATCGCTACATCTCCGACCGGTTCCTGCCAGACAAGGCGATCGATCTGGTGGACGAGGCGTGCGCGATGCTGCGCACGGAGATCGACTCGATGCCCGCCGAACTGGACGAGCTGAGCCGGCGGCTGACCCGCACCGAGATCGAGGAAGCCGCGCTGGCCAAGGAAACCGACGCGGCGAGCAAGGCGCGGCTGGAAGAATTGCGCCGCGAGCTGGTCGATCTGCGCGCCGAGGCGGGCGGGATGCGGACGCAGTGGGAGGCCGAACGTGCCGCGCTGCACAAGGTTCAGGCGCTGCGCGAGGAAATCGAGCAGGTTCGGCACGACGCGGAGGCCGCCGAACGCGCGTACGACCTGAACTCGGCCGCCCAGCTGCGACACGGGCGTCTGCCGGAACTGGAGCGTCGGCTGGAGGGCGAGGAAGAACTGCTCGCCACGCGACAGGCAGGCACCCGGCTGCTCCGCGAAGTCGTCACGGAAGAGGAGATCGCGGCGGTCGTGTCGCGGTGGACCGGCATTCCGGTGAGCCGGCTGCAGGAGGGCGAGCGGGAGAAGCTGCTGCGCCTGGACGAACTGCTGCACGAGCGCGTGATCGGGCAGGACGAGGCGGTGCAGCTGGTCGCGGACGCGATCATCCGCGCCCGGTCCCGGATCAAGGACCCGCGCCGCCCGATCGGGTCGTTCCTGTTCCTGGGCCCGACCGGCGTCGGCAAGACCGAGCTGGCGAAGGCGCTCGCCGCGGATTTGTTCGACACCGAGGACAACATCGTCCGGATCGACATGAGCGAGTACCAGGAGCGGCACACGGTTTCGCGGCTCGTCGGCGCTCCGCCCGGGTACGTCGGCTACGACGAGGGCGGTCAGCTCACCGAAGCTGTGCGGCGTAAACCGTATTCGGTGGTGCTGTTCGACGAGATCGAGAAAGCGCACGCGGACGTGTTCAACACACTGCTGCAGGTGCTCGACGACGGTCGGCTCACCGATTCGCAAGGCCGTACGGTCGACTTCCGCAACACCGTCATCATCATGACCTCCAACATCGGTGCGCACTTCCTGCTCGACGGGGTCAACGCCAAAGGCGAGATCGCCGAGTCCGCGCGCGGCGAGGTCATGGCGGCGCTGCGGGGACATTTCCGGCCGGAATTCCTCAACCGCATCGACGACATCGTCCTGTTCAAACCGCTGACGCTGCCGGAGATCGAACGGGTCGTCGAACTGATGCTGGGCGACCTGCGCACGCGGCTCGCCGAGCAGAACATGACCCTGGAGGTGTCCGACAAAGCACTGCGCTTCATCGCGGAACAGGGTTTCGACCCGGTTTACGGCGCCCGGCCGCTGCGCCGGTTCCTCGCTCGCGAAGTCGAGACCCGGATCGGACGCGCGCTGCTCGGCGGCCAAGCGCACGACAACACGGTCATCGACGTCAGGCTCGACGACGGCGTGCTCACGGTGACGTGTCGGGACGAGGCAGCGGCATGATCCGCGGCGCGAGCCGATGGCCATAGGCGGACTCATCGCCGAGGTTCGGCCGCGGCTGCCGCGGCTGATCGACGAAATCTGCGCGGCGGTCTGCGAACGGATCGACCTCTACCGGGACGAGAAGATCGTGCCGCGCGCGGACCTGCACCGCTCGATCGCGGTCAACGTGCGGTTCCTGGTCGACGCGCTCGGCGGCGTCGAGGCTTCGGACCAGGGCGCGCCGCAGGAGACCGGCAACCGGCGCGCGCACCAGGGCGCGTCGCTGCCGGAGGTGCTGCAGGTCTACCGGATCGGCGGCGCGATGCTGTGGGACTTGCTGGCCGCGCACGCCCGCGAGTCCGGCAGCAACGACGCGCTGATCGACGCGGCCAGTCTGCTGTGGCAGCTCACGGACGAGCACGCGGTCCGGGTGACCGAGGCGTACCGGGCGGCGAGCGCGGAACTTCTCGTCGCCCAGCAATGCCGCCGTTCCGCGCTGGCCGAAGCCTTGTTCACCGGCCAGCGCCTCTCCGAAACCGGGCCGTGGGAAGCCGGACGGCTGCTCGGCCTGCCGCTCGACGGGAAACTCGCCGTCGTCGCGGCCGAGACTCGCGGGCTGGCCGAGGAGAGCCTGGTCGGCATCGAACGACGGCTCAGCCTGCTCGGCATCGTGTCGGCGTGGCAGCTCACGCCGGTCCTGCAAGCCGGGGTCGTGTCGGTGCGCGACGAGCAATACCGCGCGGTGCTGACCGTGCTCAACGAGGTGGCGTTGACCCGCACCGGGGTCAGCCCGCTGTACGCGTCGCTGGCCGACACCCCGCGCGCGCTGCACCTCGCGCGCACCGCGTTGGCCGGTACACCGCCGGAACGGGTCGAGGTCCGCGCGTTCGACCCCAGCCCGCTGGCCGCGCTCGTCGCCTACGACCCCGACGAAGGCCGGAGGCTCGGCGACCAGGTCTTCGGCCCGGTCTTGGATTTGCCCGCCGACGAACGCGATTTGCTCCTGGAGACGCTCGAGGCGTACTTCTCCGGCGGCGGCTCCTCCGAACGCGCCGGCGAGACCTTGCACTGCCACGCCAACACCATTCGCTACCGGTTGCGGCGGATCCGGGGACTCACCGACCGGTCGCTTACCGACCCCCGTGACCTGGCCGAGCTTGTCACTGCGATGCAAGCGCTGCGCCTCGACTCACCCGCCGCCCGGCAACTTTCGCACTCTCAAAGGGATTGACCATGAACCAGATCACCGCGAAAACCCTCGGCACCCCGAGCGGAGGGCTCTTCGACAACCCGTGGCCGCCGGACTTTCCGGCCGCCGGACAGCGCGTCGCGATCTTCGCCTACGAAGTAACCAGGGTCGACGGCACCGACCAGGACGGCATCCGCACGTATCACGTCGGCCCCGCCGAAACCGCCGCCCAGGGCCCGATCGGATCGAGCCACGACGAACCGCAAGGCATCACCGTGGCCTGGCGCGGCTGCGGCACCGGCACGGTCACCTCGATGTCGGCTCCGCTGGACCGCGAACGCACCTGCGAGGTCATCCCGGACGAGGCAGGACTTCTGTGACCACTCCGCAACCCGTTCTCGCCCAGCTGAGCGAAAGCGCGACCTTCCTGACGCTCACGATCAACCCCGGGGGAGAGGCCGCCGTCCGTGACCTGCTGCCCGACCTTGCCGGGCTGGTCCGCTCGGTGGCGTTCCCGCTGCCGGAAGAACGCCTCACCTGCGTGACGGGCTTCGGCTCGCAAGCGTGGGACCGGCTTTTCACCGGCCCGCGCCCCACCGGCCTGCACCCGTTCCAGGAACTGACCGGTTCGCGGCACCACGCGCCCGCCACGCCCGGCGACGTCTTCCTGCACATCCGCGCGACCCGGCAGTACCCGTGCTTCGAACTGGCCCGGCGGGTAGTGAACCGGCTCGGCGACGCGGTCTCGGTGTACGACGCGACGCCCGGGTTCCGCTACTTCGACCGCCGCGACCTGCTCGGTTACGTCGACGGCACGGAGAACCCCGCGGACGCGGCCGCTGCCCGCGCAGCACTCATCAGCGACGGTCCGTTCACCGGCGGATCGTTCCTGATCGTCCAGAAATACCTCCACGACCTCGCGAAGTGGACGGCGATGCCGGTGGAGGAACGCGACCGGTCCGTCGGCAGGCACCTGGCCGACGACGTCGAAATCCCGGACGCGCAGAAAGCCCCGGATTCGCACGTCTCGCGCACCACCATCGAGGACCCGGACGGCACCGAACACAAGATCCTGCGCGACAACATGCCCTTCGGCTCCATTGCCCGCGGCGAATACGGCACGTACTTTTGCGGCTACGCGGCCGATCCCGCGGTGACCGAGAAAATGCTGGAGCGGATGTTCGTTGCCGAACCGCCGGACCTTCTCCTCGACGTCTCCACCGCGGTCACCGGCAGCCTGTACTTCGTGCCCACAGCCGAGTTCCTCGACGACCCACCGGGGTGAGGCATACTGCCTGTCGCGCCCTGCGCGATGAGCTGCTTTCTCGGAGTCCCGTGCGTGCGGGTTCGGCTGACTGCGGTGCTCGTGGCTCGACCCGGTCTCCCGCCACACGCTTGATCTGTTCCTGCAAAGCGAAGACCTGCCGTCGCCGCAGAACCGCGTCACGCTGGGAGCAGGCAACAAGGTGGTGCTCGACTGCCGAAGGACGAGCCTCGCCGCGCACCGGTTCTTGAAGATCAGGCCTTCCGCGCCTTGGCGATGCCGTTGCGGAAAACCGGTGTCAGCGCTTTCTCGCACGTTGCGGCCTTCGAACACGACGCATAAGCCATTACGGTGTATCCGTTGACCTGCGCGAGGTAGGTGACCTTGACGACGTCTCCGGTCCGTCCCACGGTCGTGCGGATCGCGCCGATCTGGGCGGGATCTGTCTGCGGGTTGGGCACGGCGGAGAACCGGGTCGGAATGCCGTCGCTGGTGGTGACAGTGACACAGCGGGCGACGCTCGCGTTGATCGTGCTGATGTCAACAGTTCCTTGCGCGACGGTCGCGGCTTGGTCGGGTTTGAGGATCTCGGATTTGCTTTCGAAGGTGTGGAAGGCCACGGCGAATGAACGTCCTTCGTACGGTGCGGTATCCGGGTTGTCCGTCGCCGTGCACTCTGCGGGCTGGTACGTGACATTGGGGACCAAGGCTCCGAACTCGTTCCAGAATACCGATCGGGCCACGATTGCCGCCACCGCGCGGAAAACTCTCATGGCCTGACCCTCTGCATAAGTGGCGCGGAGTGCGTCACCGTTGCCTAGGGTCGTTCGCTGGCTCGCCATTGTTACGCCATGCGGGCGTGGGGTGGACGCGGTCACGATCCTTTTTACCTTGCTGCAACGGCGAAATAGAAAATTCCACGCTACTGCTCGACTACCGAGAACGCACCCGAGCCGGCGAGCATAGCGGCGCACGCGGTTCCGGCAAGTCTCTCGAATGCGAGCGTCGTCCCGAACCGCGGCCAGGTGCAGCCAGGACAGGGCTGCTCGTCATATCGCCGTCGACGACATGACCCTGTCTCGACCTCGGGCCGGATTTCCGATTGGCCGCGGGCATGGTCTGGCATGAACCGCTTGATCCAGCCGAGGTGGACCTCGCACATCTCCGTAGGCGGGTGAGGGCGGGCAGCCGTGCGGTAAACCGCGTCGAGCTGGCACATCTCGGTGGGCAGCGAGGTGCGGCCCACAGTGACCACCCAAACCCCTGCGCTCCGGTGCGCGGCGCGATCTGTGCGGGGCTGCGGTGGCGAGCAGAGTGAACATCTGTTTACAATGATGTACATGAGTTCACTTCCGGACGATCGCACGGCGAAGGCGAGGATTCGCGACGAGGCGCTGCGGCTGTTCGGCGAGCGTGGTCCGGACGCGGTGACGGTTCGCGATGTCGCGGCGGCGGCGGGGGTTTCGCCGGCGCTGGTGATCCGGCACTACGGGTCCAAAGACGGGCTTCGGGACGCGGTCGACGAGCACGTAGCCAGGGTGTTCGCGGCAACGCTGGCCGAGGCCACCGCGCCCAGCGGAGACGGTCCGTTCGATCCGGAAGCGGTGCCGAGCCTGGTCGAGGCGGTGTCCGGGAATCTCCCTGCGGGCTCTGCTATTCCCGGGTATCTCGGGTGGCTGCTTGTCGGCGGCGGGCCCGCGGCGTCCGGGTTGTTCGGCAGGCTCTACGCGGTGAGCCGGCACGCGCTCACGGCCATGGCGGGGGCCGGGATGGCGGAGCCGGGCGCGGATCCGGAGGTGCGCGCGGCGTTCCTGCTCGTCAATGACCTCGCGGTGTTGATCCTGCGCGACCGTCTGCGTGAGGTGCTCGGCGTCGATCCGTTGTCGGCCGACGGGTTGCGTCGTTGGGGTGCCGAGGTGTTCGCCGTCTATCGCGACGGGCTAGGCGGTGCCGGGTCAGCCTGACGAATCTTCCACGACAATGAATCGAGGCACGCAGATGTCCAATGCCACACCGTCTTCGGACGCGGTCGGACGCACGGGCGCGCGGCTGCTGCGGAACCGGGCGCTCATGCGCGCCCCGATCTGGCTTTATCGGGCCCGGCTGGGTTTCCTTCTCGGCTCAAGGCTGCTCCTGCTCGAGCACGTCGGCCGCAAGACCGGCGCCCGGCGCTGCGTCGTGCTGGAAGTCCTCGGGCACCCGGACCGGGACACCTACGTCGTGGCGTCCGGGTTCGGCGACCGGGCGCAGTGGTACCGCAACGTCGTCGCCGAGCCGCGGGTGCGGGTGGCCAGCGGCGCACGGGGCTTGTCGCCGGCGACCGCGCGGAGGCTGTCCGCCGCGGAGGCGGACGCCGCGCTCGCGGTCTATGTGCGCAAGCATCCGCGAGCGTGGGGCAAGTTCAAGACGATTCTCGAGAACACTCTCGGCACGGCGATCAGCGAGCGCGACACCGAGCTGCCGATGGTCGAGTTGCGCCTGGACGGACCAGGATCGTGAAGGCCGTCGTGTGCGGTGCGGGGATCGCGGGCCTGGCGGCGGCGCAGTGCCTGTCGCGGCACGGCTGGGAGGTCGTGGTGCTCGAGCGCGCACCGGCCCCGCGCACGCAGGGCTACATGATCGACTTCATGGGCCCCGGATACGACGCCGCGGAAGCGATGGGAATCCTCCCGCGGCTGCGCGAACTCGCTTACGAGGTCGAGGAGGCCGGCTACTACGACGAGTCCGGCCGGCAGCGTGCGGTGATCCGGTACGACGCGTTCGCCAAGCCGGTCGGCGGGCGGCTGCTGAGCATCATGCGGCCGGATCTCGAATCGGCGCTGCGGGAGAGCCTGCCCGGCGACGTCGAACTCAGGTTCGGCGCCGAGGTCACCGGCGTCTCCGACGGCGCGCACAACGTCCGCGTGAACACGGCAGACGGGGCCGTTTACGAGGCGGATCTGCTGGTCGGGGCCGACGGCGTGCATTCGACCGTCCGCGGGCTGGTGTTCGGCCCGGAGGCTGACTGTCTGAAGTACCTCGGCTTCCACACCGCGGCGTACACGTTCGACGACCCAGAGGCGCAGGCCCTGGTCCGCGGCCGGTTCTGCCTCTCGGACAGCATCGGCGCGCAGCTCGGCTGCTACGGGCTCGGTGACGGCGGCGTCGCGGTCTTCGCCGTCCACCGGAGCGCGGATCCGACACTGCCCGACGACCGCGCGGCCGTGCTCCGGCGCGAATACCGGGGGCTCGGCTGGGTCGCGCCGCGCGTGCTCGCTGCCTGCCCGCCCAACGACGAGATCTACTACGACCAGGTGGCGCAGATTGTGCTGCCGAGGTGGAGCAAGGGGCGTGTCGTCCTGGTCGGCGACGCAGGCTACGCGGTCTCGCTGCTCGCGGGAATGGGGGCGTCGCTCGGCATCGGCGGTGCGTACGTGCTCGCCGAGCAGCTGGCGCGTGCCGCGACCGTGCCGGAGGCGCTGGAGGCATACGAACGGCTGTGGCGTCCGGTCGTCGCCGACAAGCAGGCGTCCGCTCGCACGAGCGCTCGGTGGTTCCTGCCGAGGTCGCGCGCGGAGCTGCTGCTCCGCCACGTCGCGTTGCGGCTTTTCCGGCTGCCGGGCCTGAACCGCTTCCTCATCAGATTCCTGTCCGGCAAGCAGACGGCCGTCGTCCGCGCCCTCTCCTCAGCGGCAGGCACCGACTTGCCAGCCCAGTAGCCGGAAGCGCACCGCGGAATGTCCTTAGTGGACTTCGGGGACCTCTTGTTCGGCTTCGGCGGCGACATTGCGGATGCCGCGCGGCCGACCGGAGCGCACCCAGAGGGCGTACAGCGCGGCGGCGATGAGGAGGGCGGCGGCGATGGAGACGACAGGGTCGCCGCGAGTGAGATTGACGGCCAGGGTGAACGCGACCGCGGCCGCGCCGACGAGGTTGACGACGAGGAAGCCCGTTCGCCGTTCCTGCCACGAGAACCGGGACATGGCGACGAGTCCGGCGAGGAAACTGACGAACACCGAGGCGGCGTAGAAGAGCACGAGTTCCTGGTCGCGGCCGCCCGCTGCGGCGGTGACGAGTCCGGCGGCGGCCATGAACGCCACCACGCCCCAGTACGGCGTGTGGTGGCTGTTGGTGCGGCCGAGCCAGGCGGGCAGGATGCCGGTCGTGGCGCCGTCGGGATGCCGGTGCCGGGCGAGGGCTTTGAACAGGCCGGGGCCGGCTTGGAAGGACGAGCTGGCCGCGGACAGCAGCAGGAGCGCGGTGGCGAGCTGGAAGGCGGCGAACACCGGCGTGCTCGTGGCGGCGCGGGCTAGTTCGGCGATCTGGGTGGTGTCCGCGTGGGGGATGCCGATGCCGAGGTGCACGGCCTGCGCGGTGAGGCCGAGGGTGATCGTGCCGACCACGGCGAGGGTCAGCCACAGCGTGATCCGCCCGAACCGGCGGCGGCCGGGGTCGTCGAGCTGGCCGAGCTGCGCGATCGCCGACGACGGTGCTTCGATGCCGGTGGCCAGGGCCATCGCCACCGGGAACGCGAGCGCGACGGCCAGGGGCGGCGCGTGGCCGGGGTCGGGGCTGGTGGTCCCGGTCGGGGCCGGGGCGACGAACAGCCCGGAGACGAGCACGACGACGGCGAGCAGGATGAATCCCACGGTCATCACCGCGAAGACGGTGCGGCCGATGTGCCCGAACCAGGTCCCGCCGGCGACCGCGGCGACCAGGAGCAGCGCGATGGGGATGCGTAACGGGGCGAGGCCGGGGAAGAAGGCGATGACCGCGGAGGCGCCGGCGGCGGAGCTGATGGCGATGGTGAGGACGAAGTCGACGATGAGGGCGCCGATCGGGATGAACGCGCTGGCTTCGCCGAAGGCCTCGCCGGTGGCGGCCGCGGCGCCGCCGCCTTGGGGATAGCGGGCGACCAGCTGGTGGTAGTTGACGATCACCAGCACGACGATCGCGACGACCAGCGTCATGGCGGGCAGCAGCAGCGCGAGGTCGCCGTGCAGCGCGCGCAGCGCGGCTTCGATCGCGTAGGCGACCGAGGACACCGGGTCGGCCATCACCGCGAAGGCGAACGCGAACAGCAGGATCGGCCGCTTGACCGCCCGTTTGGCGGGAACAGGGGCGGACGTGCGGCGCGAAGCCATGTCCGGCTACCTCCGTCGGATCGTTGTCAAGGCGTGGGAGCGGGTCTTGACGGAAGCTCTTCGGGACTTCCGGCGGTCACCCTGACAGACCGCTGGTCACCGCACCGCCGAGGACGAACGGGATTAGCGCTTTCTTTACGCCCGACGTGTCGTGCCGGGGATCCGGACGGCGCGGTCGGCGTCGCTGGCTCGCCTGATGCCCCCGATGCCCGCGTCGTGGCCATTTCGGTGGCGAAGTGCGGGTCGGAACCGGTACGCCGTGACCGAAGCAGCACGCGCGAGTCGTCCGGCACGCGCCCGGTTCGGTTGCCGCGCAGATCTTTGGTTAGTGCAATAATTGTGTCGTCGAATAGTCTTCGTCGTTCGAGGAGGCAGGCATGACGGACGTCGCGACGAGCCGGCATTTCTGGATCGGGCCGGGCACCGAGGAGCGGATGACCCCGAGCCTGCCGAGTTCGCTGACCTTGCTGGTCGGGCTGTGGCTGGGGTTCTCTCCGTTCGTGGTGCGCTTCGGTCTCGCGGACCCGTCGGGGTTCGTCGACGTCGACGATGTGGTGCTCGCGATCGTCGTGTCGGTGCTGGCGATGATCCGGATGACCGCGCCCAAGGACCTGCCCGCATTGAGCTTGCTCAACGCCGCGGCGGGCGCGTGGCTGGTCGGCACCGCGTTCTTCTTCTCTGCTTCCGGGCATCCGTCGCGAGCGGTGGTGAACGACGTCGTGTGCGGCGTGCTGTTGATCGGGCTCGGCGTGACCAGTGCGGTGCTCACCTACCGGCAGCGCTCCGCGGCCCGTCGCCTGGCGGGCGGATCGCGGCCGCACGCCTCGGTGCGATCGGTGTGAGGAATCCCGCAACTCTGTCTTCAAGAAACTGTTGCATACTGCAACGGTGACTTTGGGCGATGGTGCGGTGAAACGCGTGCTGCCGGTTCCTGCCCGGCAGCCGGTGGGCCGGTGGGTGCGGGAGAGCCGGGCGGGGCTGGTCGGGCTGGCGGTGCTGATCGGCGCGGGCGCTGGGTTGGGCGCGGTGGTGTTCCGGTGGCTGATCACGTTGTTCACGCACGTGTTCTCCGGGCACGCGGACTATTCGGATGCCGGGCGGGCGGCGCATTCGTGGTTTCCGGCGTTGGGGCCGTGGTTCCTGCTGTTGGCGCCGGTGCTGGCGGGTCTGGTGTACGGGCCGTTGGTGTACCGGTTCGCGCCCGAGGCGCGCGGGCACGGGGTGCCGGAGGTGATGTACGCGGTCGCCGAGCGGGGCGGGCGGATTCCGGTGCAGGTGAGCGTGGTGAAGGCGCTGGCCTCGGCGTTGACGATCGGGTCCGGTGGTTCGGTGGGCCGGGAGGGGCCGATCGTGCAGATCGGGTCCGCGTTGGGGTCGGCGCTGGGCCGGGCGGCGCGGTTGCCGGAGTCGCGGTTGCGGGTGCTGGTGGCGTGCGGTGCGGCGGGCGGGATCGCGGCGACGTTCAACGCGCCGCTGGCGGGTCCGTTTTTCGCGATGGAGCTGATCCTGCGGGATTTCGCGGCGGAGTCGTTCGGGGCGGTGGTGCTCGCGAGCGTGACGGCGAGCGTGGTGGGGCGGGCGGTGCTGGGGAACGCGCCGTTCCTGGACCTGCCGCCGTTCACGCTGCGGAACCCGGTGGAGTATCTGCTGTTCGTGGCGCTGGGCCTGCTGGTCGGTGCGTGCGGGGTGCTGTTCACCCGGGTGCTGTACTGGATCGAGGACCTGTGCGACCGGCTGTGGCGCGGGCCGGAGTGGCTGCGCCCGGCCGTGGGCGGGGTGTTCCTGGGCGGGTTGTTGCTGGCGTTGCCGCAGATGTACGGGGTGGGTTACCCGGTGCTGCAGAACGCGGTCGAAGGCAAGTACGTCCTGGGTTTCTTGCTGGTGCTGATGCTGGGGAAGATCGTGGCGACCAGCCTGACGATCGGGATCGGCGGGTCGGGCGGGGTGTTCGCGCCGTCGTTGTTCATCGGCGCGATGGCGGGCACGGCGTTCGGGATCGGGGTGCACGCGTGGCTGCCGTCGGTGACGGCGTCGCCGGGGGTGTACGGGCTGATCGGGATGGGCGCGGCGTTCGCGGGCGCGGCGCGGGCCCCGATCACGGCGGTGATCGTGCTGTTCGAGCTGACCGGGCAATACACGGTGATCCTGCCGATGCTGACCGCCATCGTGATCGCCACGGCCATCAGCCGGGCCCTGAGCCGGGACACGATCTACACGCTCAAGCTCCGCCGCCGCGGCATCGACCTGGACAAACATCCCTCCGCGGGGCGGCTGGCGGGCACGAAGGTCTCCGCCGTCACCGAACCGCTGCCCGGCCCGTTGCGCGAGAACGTTTCGCTGGATCAGGCGGCGCACGCACTCGCGATCTCCGGGCACGGGATCCTGCCGGTGGTCGACGAGGAGGGTCGCTATCAGGGCTGTGTGACCGCTCGTGCGGTGGCCGAGGCGGTGGCGGACGATCACGAGGGGCCGGTCGGGGACCTGGCCGAGTTGCCGCCGCTGGTCACCTGCGACTCCACGCTCGCCGACGCGCTTGACGCGCTGACCCAAGCACCAGGCACCGGGCTCCCGGTGCTGACCGGGACTGATGAGCTGACCGGGTGGATCACCCACCAGTCGGTGTTGACCGCGCTCAATCCTGTCGGGGGTCGGTGAACGACGGAGCCTGCGTGCGGTGCCCGGAGGTCGCGGCGGCGAGTTGGGAGAGGCGCGAGGGAAAGCGCCTCGCTGATCATGGCGTCGTCCTCGACCAGCAAGACCCGCACCGGCAACTGGTCCTCTCCGCTGTCCCGAGACCGTTCTTCACATTAGCCAAACACATGCATCAGGAAATTGTTGCATACTGCAATGGTGAGAAGCTCGGGGATGACCGCGTGAGCGGCGGAAGACGACGGCGTTTCGGCAGGATCGATCCGTACTGCTGGCTGGCGGTGCTGCCCGGGCTGGCGGTGGCCGCCCTGCTGATCGCCATGAACGCGGTGCTGGTCGGACTGGGCTGCGCGGTGTGCGCCGGTTTGCTGCTGGTCTTCGATTCGTGGGCGAACCGGCCGGAACCGCCGCCGGAGCGGCGCGGTCCGGCCGCGGCCAGGACTTCCCGGCACGAGGGCGCGGTCACCCGCGTGCAGCCGCGGGTTCGCAATAGCGGCTCGTCTCCAGCCAGCCGATCGCCGCGCGCACGGCCTCGCGGTCCCCGGTGAAGCGGATCATGCGGTCCTTGACCGCGTCCAGCCATCTGGGGTGGCCGAGCCAGGCGTCGGCCAGCGCGGCCGGAGTGCAGGTGATCCCGGCGGCGACCGGCAGCCGGGGGTCCTTCGCGGAACGCCAGCCACCACCAGCGCGGCCCGCAGGTTTCGGCGAAGCTGAAGTGCGGGCTCACCGGGGCCGGCGGCAGCACGCGGCGCTCGATGCCGTGTCCGATGTCCCGCGGCAGCGCCCCCGCATCGACCCCGCCGCGATGCGGGGGCAGCCACTGCCGCGCCCACCGGCCGAGAAGTTCGACGGCCGGCGCGAGCGCTTGGCCCGCGTCGGCGAGCCGGTGTCGCCCGGGCGTTCCGCCTGCGCACGAGACGGTTGCCAGGCCGAGATCGGACAGCTGCCGCAGGCGCTTGCCGAGCAGGCTGCGCGAGAGCCCGGCGGCCAGCTAAGCCGGAGCAGCGGAGCCGGGAAGGAGTTCCCGCACGATCAGCAGCGTCCACGGTTCGCCGAGCACCTCGGCCGCGTCGGCCACCGGGCAATGCTGTCCGTAACGCCTTCAGCGCACCCGCCGCGGGCGGCCTGCGGGCGGATTCGGGGCTGCGGTGTCCGCCCGGCCGTTCTCTTCGCGCCCGGCGTCGCCGAACCTGACGCTTTCCTGACGATCGGTCAGTCCCAGACCATGTCGCCGGACGAGATCGAGGCGGCCGGTTCGCCGCCTGCCTTGGCGAAGGCGGCGAGCACGTCGACCAGGCCGCGGCGCGCCTGGGTCGGCATCTTCGCGACGATGTCGGCGATTTCCCGCCGGCGCCGGTTGGTGACCCGGCGGACGACCCGGGCGCCCTCGGCGGTCAGCTTGACGACGATCTCCCGGCGCGAGGCGGGACTGTGCTGCCGCTCGACGAGGTTGATGCCGACCAGGCGGTCGACCATCCGGCTGGCCGTCGACGGGGTGACTCCGAGCAGGTCCGCGAGCAGGGCGTGTTTCATCGGGCCGCGGGAGTCGAGAATCACCAGGAGCCGGAACTGGGGGACGGTCACCTGGTCGCCCGCGGCCGCGATCGACCGCGCGGACACGGCCACCAGGAGCCGGGACGCGGTGAGCACGGCCTCGGTGACCGCGTCGACGTCGGTGTTCTCCGCGGTGGTCGAAGGTCGGGGCATGGTTCCAGTGTGCCGCACCGTTCCGGTCCGTCGCAGCGAACCCGCCCGCCCGTTTCGACGGTTCGGCTTGAGCGGCGGGTCAGCGTGTCGCGAGAGGACGACGCGTAGAACCGGCTGCGGGCAAAGGAAAGCGGCCGACCCGGCTTCCTCCGGCGGCTGCGGTCCGGGTGACGATTCCTCGTGATGCCAAAGGAGAGAGCAGTGCGGCACCACCAGATCCGCCGGGGTCAATCGCGTTCCTGGTGGGCGCTCGGCTGTGCTGCCCCGGCGCTCGGCGCGGTGCTCGTTCTCGCGTTGTGGGCGGGCGACGCGCCGTACGCGCAAGTCGGCAATGCCGATCCCGGTCTGGTGGTGTCGGTCGGTGCGCCGTTGCTGCGGCTGGCGGCGGACGCATCGGCGACGGTGTGCGTCGGCTCGCTGGTTTTCGTGGTGCTGTGCACCAGGCCCGCGGATTCGGGCGTGGTGAGCGCGCCGGGGTTCGGAGAGCTTCGCTGGGCCGCGGCCGCTGCCTGGACCTGGCTGGGAGCGGCGCTGCTGCTGATCCCCTTCAGCGCCGCCGACGCCGCCGGGGCACCGCTGACGACGACGTTGGCCCACCTGCCGGGCATGGTGGGCGCGCTCGAACAGCCGAAAGCGTGGGCGTGCACAGCTGTGCTCGCCCTGGTCGTGGCTCTCGGCGTCCGGGGGAGCCTGCGGTGGCAGCCGGCGGCGCTGTGGTGCGGGACCGCGCTGTTCGCGGTGCTGCCGCCGGTGATGACGGCGCACGGTTCGTCCGATCTCGGGCACGACTTGTCGCTCGCGGCGCTGGTGGTCCACGTCCCGGCCGCGACGATCTGGTTCGGCCTCCTGCTCGCGGTGCTGCGCCGGGCGGGCGGCGATCCGGCGGCGCTGGTGCGGCGGTACGACCGGATCGCGTCGTGGTGCTGGGTCGCGCTCGCGCTTTCGGGGCTGGTGCTCGCGGGCGTGCTGGTGCCGCCGGATCGTCTGCTGACGAGCGGCTACGGACTGACGTTGCTGGCCAAGGCGATGCTCGCGGTGCTGGCCGGAGCGGCGGGCCGGTTCGGGGCGCGCCGGGCGGCGCGGCGGTTCGCGGCTCGGCAGGGGGCTCGCGGTCCGCTGGCGGCGTTCTTCGCCTCCGAGGCGCTGCTGTTGTCCGCTGTTCTCGGGTTTTCCGTGGGGCTGAGCCATTTCCCGCTGCCGGATTTTCTCGGCAGAGTGCTCGACACCGCGCAGACGGTGCTGGGCTACGACCTGTCCGGCCCGCCGACGTTGGCGCGGCTGCTGGGCGATTGGCGGCCGGACCTGTTCTTCGTGCCGTTCGCACTGGTGCTCGCGGCGTGGTACCTGGCGGGAGTGCGCCGCTTCGCCGGTGCGTGGCCCCGGTGGCGGACCGCGGCGTGGCTGGCCGGTTGCCTGGTGCTGGTGCTGGCGACGTCGTCGGGCATCGGCCGGTACGCCGCCGGGATGTTCAGCCTGCACCAGGCCAGTCACATGCTGCTGTCGATGCTGGCCCCGGCGTTGCTGGTGCAAGGCGCGCCGCTGACGCTGGTCGCCGCCGGGGCGCGCCCGCCCGGCGGGCTGCCCGACTCGGCGGAACTGCTGCACCGGTTCGCCGGGAGCGGGTTGGTGCGCGCCCTGACGCATCCGGTGGCGATTCTGGTGCTGTTCTGCGGGGCCCCCTTCCTGCTCTATTTCACCGATCTGTTCGACGTGCTCGTCCGGTTCCACTGGGGGCACTTGCTGATCAACGCGGTGTTCCTCGGAATCGGGTACCTGTTCTTCTGGGCGGTCGCGGGCGAGGATCCGGGCCCTCGGCCGTTGCCGGGCATCGCGCGGCTCGGGCTGCTGCTGGCCGCGATGCCCGCCGACGTGGTCTTCGGCGCCTTCCTGATCAGCACGGGCCGGGTGGTCGGCAACGGGCCCGAGTCCTCGAACATGTACCAGGCGCTGGCCCTGCCCTGGGTGCCGGACCTCGCCGCGGACCAGCGTGCGGGCGGCCTCATCGCACTGGTGATCGGCGAGGTCGCCCTGGCGGTCGTGCTGGCGTCGCTGCTCGTGCGCTGGAACCGGGACGGCGGAACGGGTTTCGCCGGTTACGACCGGCTCGCCCGCGACCTCGGCGAGCGCCGCGCGTCGGTCCGGTCCGAATGACACCCGGGTTATTCCGGCCGGTCCGGCGATCGCCGTCCGGTGTCCGACAGCCGGGTGAGCATCGCGTTGTACGCGCGCAGGGCTTCTTCGTCGTCGTCGACGTCCACGCCCGCACCGAGCGAGCCGGTGTGCTCGGTCAGCGCCGAGCGCCGCGCCGACTCCAGCCAGGCGCCGAGATCGGAGTTGCCGTTCGAGCCCGACACCCACGTGGTGATCACGATGATGGCCAGCGCCGCCATCAGCAGATCCCCGCCGACCCACATCATCGCCCCGCCCCAGTGCAGGTCGGTGATCGCGTCCGGTCCCCAGCCCCGGCCGGGAACGACATAGGCGGGGAAGGGCGGGTCCACCGTCATCAGGAGCGTGACGCCGACGACGGTGTCGACCACCATGCCGACGAGCAGCGTCACCATCCGCAGCAGCGGCGGGAGCCGGTGCCCGGCGGGTTCCGAGCCGATGATCGGCAGCAGGAACAGGTATCCGCTGCTGAGGTAGAGCAGCAGTTCCGCCCCGTGCAGCACCGGATAGGTCGCGGCGCTCTGCTGGAAGGGCGTCAGGTGGGTGCCGGCCACCACGACGGCGTAGTACAGGAACGCGAGCAACGGATGCGTGAGCACGCGGGCGACGCGCGAACGGTTGACGCGGCCCAAGCCTCGCCGGACGCGGTCCGGCGCGGCTTCGCGCAGCAGTTCCAGGGGCCGGCCGAGCAGGAGCAGGGTCGGCACCACCATGATCAGCAGCAGGTGCTGTGCCATGTGGACGGTGAAAAGGGTGGTGCTGTACGCGCCGATTCCGCCGCCGACAGCGAGCGCGCAGACGGCCACGCCCCCGTAGAACGCCGCGGTGTCTCGGATTCTCCACTTCCGGACCCGTGCGATGCCCGCTGCGTAAGCGATCGCGAGCAGCACCAGCACGACCGCGGCGGCGACCGGCATGTCCCATTCGGTGAAAGGCGTGTGCCAGGTGAAAGGGGATCGCATTTTCCCGCCTTTCTTCCGCTCCGCCGGGGCTGCCGGAACTTCATTGTGGCACCGGGTGATACTGGCTTCGACGGCGCCACAAGGAAGCCCTGGCGGCCCGATTCTCCGGAAAACGCACGGAAGAAGAAGTTGATCCGCAGATGACCGATGTGCTGGCGGACCCCGCCGAACCCGTGGAACTCGCGATCGGCGGGATGACCTGTGCCGCGTGCGCGGCCCGGGTCGAGCGCAAGCTCAACAAGCTCGAAGGCGTGACCGCGACGGTGAACTACGCCACCGAGCACGCCTCGGTCGCGCTCGCCGCGCCGGTGCCGGTGCGGCGGCTGATCGACCAGGTGGAGAGCGCGGGCTACCAGGCCCGGGAAATCACCCGGGACGACGACGCGGGGGACCGGCCGGACCGGGTCCGCGCGCTGTGGCGGCGGCTGGTGGTCGCGCTGCTGGCCGGAGTGCCGCTCGCGGACCTCTCGATCACCTTGGCGCTCGTGCCTTCGCTGCGTTTCCCGGGCTGGCAATGGGTTCTGCTCGCGCTGACGGTTCCGGTCGTGACCTGGTGCGCCTGGCCGTTCCACGCGAAGGCGCTCCGGGCCGCGCGGCACGGCACGGGATCGATGGACACCCTGGTGTCGCTGGGCGTGGTCGCGGCGTCGGGCTGGTCGGTCTACACGATGTTCGCCCGGAGCGCGGACGCGCACAGCGAGGGCGTGTGGGGGCTGATCCTGCAACCCGCCGGGTCGATGTACCTCGACGTCGCCGCGGGCGTGACCATTTTCGTGCTCGCCGGGCGAATGTTCGAGGCGCGCGCGAAGCACACGGCCGGCGGCGCGTTGCGGGCGCTGGCGCGGATCGGCGCGCGCGATGTCGTTGTCCTGGACGAAAACGGCGGCGAGCGCCGGATTCCGGTCACCGGGCTCCGGGCCGGGGACCGGTTCGTCGTGCGCCCCGGGGACACGGTGGCCACCGACGGGGTCGTGGAGACCGGCGCTTGCGCGATCGACGCCAGCGCGATGACCGGGGAGTCCCAGCCGGTCGAGGTCGCTGCCGGAGACACCGTCGTCGGTGGAACCGTCGCGCTGGGCGGCCGTCTCGTCGTGCGGGCCGAGCGGGTCGGCGCCGGCACGCAGCTCGCGCAACTGGTGCGGCTGGTCGAGCGGGCGCAGAGCGACAAGGCCGCGGTGCAACGGCTCGCGGACCGGATCGCCTCGGTGTTCGTGCCCGTCGTGCTCGTGCTGGCCCTGCTCACCCTGGGCGGCTGGCTGCTCGGCGGGGCGCCGGCGGAAAAGGCGGTGAGCTGCGCGCTGGCCGTGCTGATCATCGCCTGCCCGTGCGCGCTGGGACTGGCCACCCCCACGGCATTGCTGGTGGCGTCGGGCCGCGGCGCGCAGCTGGGCGTGTTCATCAAGGGACATCAGGCGCTCGAATCGGCGAAAGCGATCGACACGGTCGTGCTGGACAAAACGGGAACCCTGACCGCGGGGGCGATGTCGGTGGCCGCGCTGGAAGTCGCCGACGGATACTCCCGTGCGACGGTGCTGGCCGCCGCGGCGGCGGTCGAGAACGCGTCCGAACACGGCGTCGGCCGCGCGATCGTCGAACTGGCGCGGGCCGAACTCGGCACGGTCGGCGAGGTCGAGGATTTCCGTGCGCTGTCGGGCCTTGGCGTGTCCGGCCGCGTCGACGGACGCGAAGTGCGGGTCGGCAGCGCGCGTCTTGTCCGCGCGGAAGCCGGTGCCATCCCGTCGGTCTTGGAAAGCCGTCGCAAGCACTGGGAAGCGGAGGGGAAAACCGCGGTGGCGGTGGCGGTCGACGACCAGGTGTGCGCCGTGTTCGCGCTCGCCGACACCGTCCGGCCGAGCGCGGCAGGGGCAGTGGCGGAACTGCGCGCACTCGGCCTGCGCACCGTGATGCTCACCGGGGACAACGAATCCACCGCCCGCGCCGTCGCCGCCGAGGTCGGCGTCGACGAGGTCATCGCGGAAGTCCTGCCTGCCGACAAAGCATCGGTGATCGCCCGGCTCCGGTCCGAAGGCCGTGTTGTCGCGATGGTCGGCGACGGGATCAACGACGGGCCCGCGCTCGCCGGCGCCGACCTCGGGATGGCGCTGGTGTCCGGCACCGACGTCGCCGTCGGAGCCTGCGACCTGATCCTGATGCGCACGGACCTGGCGGTCGTCCCGGCCGCGGTGCGGCTGGCCCGCGCGACACTCCGGACGATCCGGGGCAATCTGCGCTGGGCGTTCGGCTACAACATCGCCGCGCTCCCGCTCGCCGCCGCCGGCCTGCTCAACCCGCTGATCGCCGGTGCGGCCATGGCGTTGTCGTCGTTGTTCGTGGTGTCCAACAGCCTGCGGCTGCGCCGGTTCGAGCAGGAAAACGGCACGCCCGATGCTGTGTCCACAGTAGACAAAAGGGTGTCGGCGGCACACTGATCATCCAGTTAGTCGGATCGCAAGCCCATTCGGTTCCCGTGGTCTACCCGGCTTTTCGAGAGAAAAGAGAGGTGCCATCATCGCCTCTGCTGGTGTCCCTGCCCGGAGAGGACGACGCGGCTGATGGCGGCGAAAAAGGCGACCCGCAACCCCGTGACCAAGCGGAAGGGCCTGTCGGCGAACGCGTGGACGACGATCGCGGTCGTGGCTGCCGCCGTGCTGATCATCGGCGGAGTCCTGGTGTTCAACGGGAAGGACGCCCCGGCGCCGCCTCCGGGCGCGGTCGCCGCCGAGATCCTGAACCCGCCCGGCAGCAACACCCTCTCGACCGCGCCCGGCGGCGCGGTGACCGTCGTCGAGTTCGTCGACTACCAGTGCCCGGTGTGCGAGGCCTACTACCAGAACGTCACGAAAAGCATCGAGCACGACTACGCCGGGAAGATCACGTTCGTCACCCGGAACTTCCCGCTGCCGATGCACCCGCTCGCGGTGTCCGCCGCGAAAGCCGCCGAAGCCGCGGCGATGCAGGGCAAATACCGGGAGATGTACGACAAGCTGTACGGCGACTACCGGACGTGGGCGCTGGCCGCCGACGGGCAGAACGTCAGCGAGGACGCCGCGCGGGCACAGGCCCGGTTCGACGCCTACGCCAAGGAACTCGGCCTCGACCTGGCCAGGTTCCATGCCGATGCCGCGTCGCCCGCGGTGCGGAAACGGATCGACCAAGGCAAAGCGGACGGCCAGAAGGCCGGAGTGACCGGCACTCCGACGATTTTCGTCAACGGGACGAGGTTCGAGCCGTCCGGCAACACCTACGCCGCGATCGCCCAGCAGTTGCGCGGCCAGCTCGACCAGGCGCTCACGCAGTGAACCGCACGGCCTCGCGCGGGCTGGCGTGGCTTTACCTCGTCGGCGGCGCGCTGGGCTTGGCCGCCGCGGTCACGCTCACGCTGGAGAAGCTCGCCCGGCTGACGGACCCTTCGTACGTGCCGAGCTGTTCGATCAACCCGGTGCTGTCGTGCGGTTCGGTGATGGACAGCGCGCAGGCCGCGGTGTTCGGGTTCCCGAACCCGCTGCTGGGCGTGGCGGCGTTCCCCGTGGTGGTGACGATCGGCGTCGCGCTCCTGACCGGATACGACCCGCCGCGGTGGGTATGGTCCGGGCTGCAGATCGGCACCCTGCTCGGCACCGGCTTCGTGCACTGGCTGATCGGGCAGAGCCTGTACCGCATCCACGCGCTGTGCCCGTACTGCATGGTGGTGTGGGTCGTGACGATCGCGCTCTTCTGGTACACGACGCTGCACAACCTGGCCGGTACTCGGATCGGCGGCGCGCTGCGCCGAGTCCACAGTGGAGTGCTCGCGCTCTGGTACGTCGCGATCGTGGTGCTGATCCTGGCGGAGTTCTGGGATTACTGGTCGACGCTGTTCTGAGCCACGCTCACGCGGCGCGGCAGCGGCACGGTTTCCCGTGCTGGCAACCGCATCGGCATTTCGGCGGGCACCCGCACGCGGCCGCACCGACTCGCCACACCGGCGACCGCGCGGGTGCGCAGGCAGGGCGGGGCGGCAGCGCACCCGAATCGAGCGCGATTTTCCCGGTGCGCTGACTGTCGAGCGCGGCGAGTATGGACGCGGTCAGGTCGGGGCACGACGGCGCGGGCCGCAACCGGAGTCGTCGGGTGAGCGCAGCCAGTCGGTCGGCGGCGTCTCGGCAAGCCCGGCAGCGCGAGAGGTGAGCGCGGGCTTGTCGCTGCTCCTCACGGATTGCCGCATCGTCGAGCATCGCCGACACGGCTTCCCGGCATTGCACGCACTTCATGCCCTGTCAGTCGGGTGCCGGTGCCTGGCGGTTCCCGCGCGTCTCACTGTCACATGGGTTCTTTGCTGCTGCGCGGTGCTGGAAAGAACACGAATGCCATCAGCGCCCTCCAACCGAAGAGACCGATTTCGAACGCGGTCAGGGAATCAGCCTCGAGCGCTTCGAGAAGCCCCTTGCGCAATCCCAGCCCGCGCATCGGAGCGATGGCGAAATACTGGGACGCGACACCGAGGACGTAGTCGCCGATAAAGGAGGTGTAGCCGGCTTTTCCGGCGATCGTCGCGCCGATGCCGAAAACGACGGCCTCGGCGATGATGTCGCTTCCCGCCGGGACAACGCTTGCGGGTCCGCGCTTCGACGCGCGAGTCCGTGGTACGCCCCGGCGGCGCCTACGTGATCACCGGCCCGGGCGAGCGCAGCTGGTCTGCGAGGCGCTGGTGCACACGCTCGCCGCGCTGCTGGGCACCTCGTCCTCCGCCGTGCCGGCGCACGCCAAGTTCACCGAAGTCGGACTCGACTCGCTCCTCGCCGTGGCCCTGACCCGCAGGCTCCAGGCAGACCTGGACATCGCGCTGACCCCGGCGGAGGTCTGGGCCCACCCGTCCTCGACGGAACTGGCCGCCCACATCGACTCCATGCTCCCCGGGTGACCCCGGCGTCTCCCGCGGCCTGGACTCCGCGGACGGGCGTCGTCGTCGATTCCGGCCGTGCTGACACAGTCACGCGCATCGTGATGGCGACGCTTGCCCCGGCTCGGTTTCGTCCGTTCTCGGGCAGGATTTCCGAGCATTGACCGGGTTTCACCCAGAATTGGGCTCCTGGGCGGGGTTCTGTCCGTCTGTGGCGGGACGGCAGACTCGGTCGACGAATTGTTGTGCGATGGTGTGGAGTTTGACGTTGGTGCGCTGGGATTGGTCGACGAGTCTTTCGAAGGCTTGGTCGGGGGTGCCGTGCTTCGGCGCCAGGTGGGGCGGGCGCGTTTGTCCTGGGCTGATCGCGCGGTATTGGCAGCGTTTCGATGCGGTGTTCGAGCCGGTCGGCATTGACATCCTGCGCAACACTGTTCTAGCACCGCGCGCGAAGGCGATCGTTGGGTGGGCAGCGCGCGTCGCGAGTGTCTGGATCGGATGCTCGTCGTCAACGGGCGTCCTCTGGAGCAGGTGCTGGCTCCCGTACGTCGATCATGTCAACCGGCATCGCCCCCATCGCTCGTTGGACCAACGAGCGCCGGATCAGGTGCTGGTTCCCGTCCGAATGACTGGTGTCGGACGGGTTCGTCAGCGTGCTCGGCTCGGTGGACTGATCCACGAATATCAGCAGGTCGCATGACGTGACACAGTTTTCGGCACCCACCGGCTTGGTTGCTTGTGGTCAGATAGCTTGCGCACTGATCCGGACCGTAGGCTGTGGACCGGTGGGTGGTCCTCGGGCGTTGCACAGCCGGTGTCGTGGCGAAGGAGCGAGATGAACGCACTTATGCTTGGTCCGGCGAGGCCCGAGCGAGTTGTGCTCTTCGCTGCCGGAGGGGGTGGCGATCCGGAGCGTTACGGTCCGCTCCTGGAGCATCTCGCAGCTCATGATTGCCAGGTTATTGCGCCTTACTTCGAGCGGCTTGTCGCGCGGGAGGCCACCACGGCTGAGTTGCTTGCGCGTCCGCTCGGGCTGGTCGAGGCGCTCCTGCGATGGGCTTCTCCGGACGCGCAGGTCGTGGTGGTCGGCCACTCGATCGGCGGGTGGGCTGCCCTTTGCCTCGCAGGTGCGACACCCTGGGGGCGGGACGGCAAGCCGCTGGAGGTGCCGCGGGAGCCACGCGTCGCCCGTCTCGCCCTGTACGCACCCGCTGCCGGCTGGTTCGCCGCTCCCGGCGCCTTGGACGCGGTGACGGTGCCGATGCTCGTCTACGCAGGCGAGCTAGACACCGTCACGCCGGTCGAACAGGCCACCCACCTGACGAGCGCACCGGCCGAAGTTGACCTGCACATTGTGCCGAAAGCAGGCCATTTCAGCTTCATGCACACGCCTCCGCCAGGCACGACCGACGACGCGGCGTTTGACCGTGACGCGTTCCTCATCGACCTCGCACGCACAACCCTAGAATTCGCCACAGCGTCCTGAAGCGCTTCGCCGCCCCCAAAAAACTGGCACGTCCTCGACAAACTCCCCCCTCGACACCCGCCACGTCACCACGCTGCTGCGGGCGAACGAGAACCTGAAGGCCGCATCGGCGTTTTCACCCGGGAACTTGACCCGAAACCGCCGCGCTAGTCGAGTTCGTCAACACCTACAGGGACCAGTGCGGTGTCGAGCCGATCTGTGCCGTGCGGGAGGTGCCGCCGTCGACGTATTGGGCGGCGAAGAAACGGGAGTCGACGCGACCGGCTCGATCTGGCTGGTCCGACGCGCAGAAACACTTGCGCCGAGCACTGTCGCTGGCCGAGGCCGCCGGTGATCGCCTTGGCCAGGCGCACGCCTGCCGTCTGATGGCCGGTGCGAACGACCGGCAGGCGAACGACCGGCAGGCGCCGCACTGCGCGCGGCGCGCCCTGCCCTTGACATGCCGGTGTGGGAAGGCTGGAGACTGGGGCAGATCGGCTGGCATCAGGCCCGGCTCGACGACCGCGGCCAGGCGCGCACGCACTGCGCAGCGGCACTGGCCCTGGCCCGGTGCCACGACGACCCGGAAGGAGAGGCCGTCGTCCCGGACAGCCTCGGCTACCTCTCCTTGCACGCCGCCGATTACGCGCAGGCCACGCACTGCTACGAGCAGGCGCTCACGGCGTTCAACGGCCTCGGCAACACCTCCGAGGAAGCGGACACGCAGGTGAGCCTCGGCGAAGCGCACTACCCCCAGTGCCAGCGCGAGCAAGCTCGCTCCCGGTGGGAAGCGGCGCTGGAGCACTACCGGACTCAGCGCCGCCCCGAGGAGTCGCCCCGAGGAGCCGGCGCGAGTCAGCCTCCTGCTCGACCGCCTCGCCAGGGATTGAGCCATCGGGCACGTCCGCCCGCAGGGCCAGACGCTCTCGAATCCGTTTGCTTGAGCGCGATGAACAAAGGTGCCTGTGCTCTCCCGCCAGAAGCCGGGGTGGAGTCGACCGCGGCTCGGCCCGGTGGACCGTCTTCAGGATTGTGCCCGGCGGTGTACGGCCGTGTTCGATAGCCTGTGGGCTACGTGCTTCCGAGCTTCGGTGGTCTCGTCGTGCATAGTGATCTCGGGCCCGCGGTCCGCGCCGCTGTCGCGGTGGCGCGGCGGTATGGACTGGCCGTGACGGATCCCCGGGTGATCGGGTCGTATTCGAACGTGATGGTGCACTTGCGGCCTCATCCGGTGGTGGCCCGGGTTGCGGCAGCCGCGGTCAGGGCGCGGGGGCGGGACGCGATGGCCTGGCTGGAGCGGGAGGCGGCGGTGATCGCGTACCTGGGCGGGCGCAGCGCGGTCGCACCTGCCGAGGCGGTTCCGCTGGGGCCTCACCATGAGGACGGGTTTCCGTTGCTGTTCCTGGGGTTCGTGGAGCATCGCGGGCATCCGCCGAGCAGCCCGGAAGTCGTCGGCGCGACGCTGCGTTCGCTGCACGCGGCGATGGAGGGCTTCCCCGGTCGACTGCCTGAATTGGGTGTGCTGCGGGAAACGCGCGGCTGGTTGGACGCGCTCGTCGCCGATCGGGATCTGCCCGCGGCCGACTTGGTCGCGGTGCGCGACCGGTACGAGCAGGTGCGGGACGAGATAGCGGGGAAGGCGTGGCATTGCCAGGCGCTGCACGGGGATGCGCACCTGGGGAACTTGCTCGACACCTCACGCGGTCCTCTGTGGACCGACTTCGAGGATGTGCAGTGCGGCCCGCCCGAATGGGATCTGGCCGCGCTGGTGGCCGGTGCCCGGGTCGAGGCAGGCCGGGGGGCCGCGTTGCTGGACCGCGCGGTGCTGGCCTACGGCGTGGATCCTGCCTCGCCGGGGCTTGCGCTGATGGTGCGGGCACGAATCATCGCGGCGGTGGCGTGGGAGTTGGCGGCAGGTCGGAATCCAGACGGTCTGGCGCGCGCGTACCGGCGGATCGACTGGCTCGTGGGCAGGGGGTCTGGGAGTTAGCTCCAGACGTGCGGGGTCACGCGCGGGGGTACCTCGTGGACGAGAATCCCGGCGCGGGGCGGGGCGCCGAGGCGTTGCCGCAAATAGAAGTCGTCCGGGACCGCGTACCGGCGCAGAACGGGGCCGTCGGCCCCGCGGACGAGATGGTAGTAGACCAAGCCGACCTCGGCGGGCCGGAGCATGCCCATCGCGGCGACGCGCACCCTGGGGCTGTTGTTGGGACCCGAACTGTGGATCAGGGCTTGGTCCATGAGCACGATCTGCCCGCGGCGCACGGGAAGCGGGACGATGTGGCCGCGCCGGATGCGGTCGGCGCTGCCCTGGTACGCGAAGGGCATTCCCGCGGCGCGGGGCTGCCGGTTGATGCGATGGCTGCCGGGGACGACATAGAGGCACCCGTTGTCCTCGGCCACGTCGCACAGCGGGCTCCACAGCGTGATCCCGCACCGGGGCCGGTCGTAGGGGACCATCGTGAGGTCCTGGTGCAGTTCGAGGGTCGTGGTGTCCCCGGAGGGCGTCTTCACGCCGAGCCCGCCGTAGTACTGCAGGCAGTCCACGAGCAGCCCGGCCGCCGCGTCCCGGGTGGCATGCCGGAACACCGCGTCGGCGGCGCTCCGGTGGTCGTGGTCGCCGCCGAAGGCGAGCGTACTGGCGTAGCGGGGACTCGCGTACCGCTCGGCGTGCGCGGCGTAGAAGGAGTCGAGTCCGGCGAGCGCGGCCTCCGGCAGCGTGGAGCCGGACACGAGGTAGCCGTCTCGGTCGTAGTCGCGCTGGTGTGCCGGGTCGGCGAGCAGCGGGGCGGGGCTGGTCATCAGACGTCCGTGTCGCGGGTGGCGGGCAGGTCGATTTCCTTGACGCAGGCGGCAGGGGAGAGGGCGAGCACGCAGCGGACGACGGCCAGGACGTCGTCGACGGGGATGCGGCGGCCGTCGTGCCGGGCGAGGGCTTCGCCGGGGTCGCCGAGCGGGACGTCGGTGGCCATGGACCCCGGGTTGACAACCGTGACCCGGACCCCCGCCGGCCGGAAGTGGGTGCGCAGCGCGTGCGCGGCGCCGCGCAGGCCGAACTTGGCCGAGGTGTAAGCGACGCTGGTGGCGCCCTCGTTGTCGAGTCCGCAGGTGGAGCCGATGAGCACGATGTTGCCTCTCCCCGCGGCCACGTTGTCGTGCAGCCGGTGCACGACCTGGATCGCCCCGGTCAGGCTGACCTCGACGATCCGGTCCAGATCCGGCGAGCTCGTGCGGTCGAAACGCTCGGTCTCCCAGATTCCGGAGTTGTAGATCAGCGTGTGCACCGGCTCTGACGCGACGGCAGCGGCGATGGACTCCCGGTAGCCGCGCCCGTCCCCGAGGTCGGCCGGGACCCACTCGGCTCCCGCCCGCGGCGCCGGTTCGTGCGGGGAAAGCAGCCAGGCGCGGTCGGACGGGCCGACGATCCCCTCGGCCAAGGCACGGCCCAGCCCCCGGCTGGCGCCGACGATGACGATGTTGCTCATCTCGCTCTCCGTCTCCGGTGTCGCGGACCGGACCGTCACGGTCGAGGCAGGTGGGACAGCAGCGTGGGAGACACCTCAGGGGCGTTGTGGGCGAAGACTTCGCCGTGGTCTTCCATGATGACGAAACCGTCCTCGACCCCGTCGAGCGCTTGGTGCACGAGGTGTCCCAGCCGCGGTTCACCGTACCGTTCCCTGCCCACCAGCACCCGTTCGCGGAAGCGCGGGTTGCGGGTGAACCAGGTGCTGGCGTGGGTGTGCACGACGCTGGCCACCTCGGGGTTGCGAGCGAACACTATCGACGCTTCGACCGCGTCCGAGGACGGCAGGTACGCGCCGCGGAAACGCAGGGTGTTGTCCGCCTCGTCGTAGCGTTCGACACGGACCACACGGCGCAGGTCGAGCGGGTCTTTGTAGCTCTTGGTCGCGGTGATGTAGAACCCGGGGTCGCCCGGTGTCCGCGCGGCGAAGTAGCCGTCCGAGGCCGACCGATGGTAGAGGCGGTGCTGCTCGAACAGATCGGACGCACGGGTGAAGAACGCGGCGAGGCCGGCGTCGAGCGCGATCGGGGCCGGATCCAGGTTGACCGGCCGGTACTTGATCCGCACGCTGTCGCAGATCGCGTTGTCCACCAGCTTGGTCGGCGGCACCACGAGTTCGCCGCCGGGCAGCGGGCACGGGCGCAAGAAGTTGATCCGGTCCTCGGCGAGGCGCTTGTACTTGTCCACCAGTTCGGCGTAGGACCGCATCTCGCCCTCGTCGCGGTAGCGGAAGGCGATCGAGATGATCGAGTAGCGGCGAAGCCCGTCGGTGAGCAGCGTATCGACGAGCGGCTGGTCGAAGGGGCCGCTGGCGAGGACGAGCAGCAGCCGGTGGCCGGTGATCGGGGGGTCGGCCGGCCACGGGTCGAGCGACGCGGCCGCGGTCAGGGTGAACCCGTAGGCGCGCGCGGCAGCCGCGATCTGCTCGCGCACAGCGGGGAAGCCGGGGTGGCCCTCGTGGTCCAGGAGGTGGACCTGCGCCTCGTCGGGACGTAGCTGCCTCGAGTAGTCGAACATGCGACGACGCTCCTTCAGCCTTGACGGAACCGGTTGTGCGATCGGGCGCTTTCACTGTCGCGAGGGCGGCGTGTGGTCGTCCTTGACCAGGACCAAGGGAACGGCGTCGGGGAACGCCGCGCGCACCGGTTGCGGCAGCTGTTCGGGGGTCACCCGCGACAAGCCGTACCGGGCGGCGAGGCAGGTGATTTCCGTTGCGCTGTAGATGTGTTCGCGGGAGCGGTAGCGCAGGCGCCTCGAGGTGCCGTCCGTGGCCGTGATGTCGATGCGGACGCCCATGACGGCGACATAGTCGTCCGGGTCGGACCATTCCACCTCGCCATCCGGCCACCGGCAGCGCACCTCGCTCCCGTCGGGCAGCCGCGAAGCGCGCTCGCGGATGCCCAGTTCGCCCAAGCCGCCCGTGACCAGGCGCAGGTCGTGCAGTTCGAGCACGGCGAACCCGCCGCGGCGCAGCACCGGCATCAGCCCGGCGAGCAGCCGGTCCGCCGCGGGCCGGTCGAGGTAGCCGAGCGAGTACCGGGCTGCGAGCACGCAGTCGAACGGCGCCGCGTCGCGCACCAGGTCGAGCGCTTCCGGCAAGTGGCCTGCCACGTAGTGATCAGGGTCGGAGAACCCGGCTTCCAGTGCCGTCCGGCGCATACCGGGACTGACGTCGATCGCGTGCGCCCGCCAGCCCCGGCGGAGGGCCTCGATCGCGTGGTAACCGGGGCCGGCGAACAACTCCAGCAGCCGCCGCCCGCCGGGCGGCACCGCGACAAGATTCTCCAGCGCGGCGATTTGGCGGGCGAAATCGCGGTCGCGGGCCACGGCGGCGTAGAGGGCGGGTGCCTCCGCGTAGCACTCCTCGATGGCCTCGGCGCTCATCGCACCAACGGGGGGATAGCGCGCATCCAGTACTCGTCCTCCTCGGCGAGTTCGGCCTCGGTCGTGTAGTCCATCGACACCGCGTGCTCGGCGTAGGTCTCCAGGTCCCGCAGGGGGGCGGGCAACCCCGAGTAGTAGTCGGAGACCTCGGCGAAGAGCCGATCCCGATGGGAGGCAAGGTTGTCCAGGTCGATGCGGCCCGCCTCGAACAGGTCGAGGCAGCGCCGCTGGACGGCCAGGCAGAAGGTGGTGAGGCCGGCGAACCACGCGTTGATCGCGGCCCGATCGGCGGCCTCCGCGGTGTCGCGGGCGAGGTTGAGCCGCACCAGTTTCTTGTTCCACTCGTAGGACAACAGGCGATAAAGCTCCATCAGCGGTTCGAGTTCGCTGCTGAAGATCTGCGCCCCGGCCGGCTGTTCCTTCTGCCGCAGATCGTGGCCGACATACGTGCGCGCGGACAATGCGGTGCCGTCTGACCGGTGCCGGTCGGCGCGCCAGTCGCTCTCGAAGGAGAAGGTGAAGGCGGGTACGCCCAGCAGCCGTGGTTTCACTCGGGCAAGTTCGTCCAGAGTATCGAGATTCTGCCGGATGGTACGGGTGGAGGTGTTGCGATTGAACACGATGAAGCTCAGATTCGCGTAGATGTCGTGTTTCTGCAAGCGGCGGACGCAGTCGAAGACCGTGGTCGCCGACAGCTGCTTGTTCAGCGCGTCGAGGTCTTCCTGGGCGAAGGACTCCGCGCCGACGAACACCTGCACCAGACCGGCCTGCTTGAGCAGGTCGAGCCGGTCGAAGCGCAGCAGGGTGTCGGCGCGGCAGTAGATCTTGAACTTGATCGGCGGCAGCTCTGCGGTGATGCGCCGCAACAGCTCAGCCCTGGCGGGAAAGATCGCGTCGTCCTTGCCGATGAACTCCGAGTCGTAGAAGACGAAATTGCGGATCCCCAGGCCGCAGTAGCGCCGCAAATCGGCGAGGATGTCGTCGTTGGGGCGGACCTGCCAGCGCTCGGGATAGTTCTTGCCGTGGTTGATGAAGCAGAACTTGCATCCGAAATGGCAGCCTCGAGTCGTCTCGATCGTCGCCCGGGCGCGTTTGACCTGCCACGGCTGCAGCCGCAGAGCGTTCAGGTAAGGGCGTGCGGCAAGACCGTCGCCGAAAACGGGACCGTCGTCGGGGAGGCCCAGCTCGTGTGCCAGCGCACGTTCGTCGTGCCGGACGATGGCGACTTCGCTGGGCCAGTCGGAGAACCTGCGCAGACGCGCCACCTGGCCGTAGATCCACACGCGTTTCCCTTCGGAGGAAAGGCGTGCGGCGACGCGGCGCACGTAATGCAGGTTCTCGCCGGTCTCCCGGATCGGCAGAACGTAGCCCCGGGCGTCGTGGGCCAGGACGTCGTCGAGGGCGGTGTCGCGTTCGAGGTGGAAATCGTATACCCGGTAATTCGTGAACTTGACCTTCTCGAAATACCCGAGCAGGTACGTGATAATCGGTTCCTCGGATACGTTGAGCTTGCTGTACTGGTAGGAGAAGGGCAGCCTGACGATGTCCAGCGGTGCCGCCTGCGACGCGACCATCTGTTTCTCCAATCCGACCCGGAAGAGGTGGAGCCACGGAATCCGTGGCTCCGCCCGGTGCAAACTCAGGGAACGATTGCCTCGTCGACGAACACGTCCTCGACGTCCGCCGCCTGCTCGAAGTCAACCACGCTGTCCTCCATGTCACACCTCCATTCGCGAACTCGGAAAATGCTTTCCTGTGCGGATTTCACAGGCCTGCGCGGGCGCATGGGCTTTCCTGCTCGCCCGCGGGAGATAAGCCTGATCTGCATCAGCGGAGATTGGCATTCGAAATGACCCGTCTCCGCTCTGGGCTTAAGTTTGAAAGCCTAGCGAGAACCGTGCGCGGACCGGTACCGCCGTTTAGGGATGATCCGATCGGAATATTTCTTTCCAGCACCCGGAACTGGATGTGCCGACCGGCGCAGACGAATCGCCCACACGTCGGAATTCGGTTCCAGAACGGTCGAGCCGGCGGTTTCCCCGAGGTGCCGGCCCAGCGTGAGCCGGGCAAGTTGCGGCGGTGTCAGCCCGGGGTGCGGGCACCGATCCCGTGTGGCTGGACGGCATCGTTCTGCCCCGACTCGTCGGGTCGGCCGTCGCTTCGACGTCATCCGCGCTCCGGGCCGTCGTGGCTGGGGCGCGCTGGCCGAACTCGATCGCAGCAGCCCAGCTCCATGCCCGCGCCACCCGCCTCAACGCCCGCGGGGCCGATCAGGCCAGCACGCGGGATGCTGGAGTGATACCTGCACACCGCCCATGCCGCTGCCCGCCTGACACCTCCCCGCCCGCCGCTCGAGCCGGCTGTTCCGGCGCACCTGTATCCGATCGGCGATGCCGGCCACGCACGCGGCCGGCTGAGCACTGAAGCCGCCTCTGCGGTGGCCGTGGTCGAAACGGCCGCGCAGCACGCCGCCTGTTCGGCCGGGGCGGTCCAGTTGTCCGCGACTATCAGCCACTGCTCCGTTCTCGCATCGAGGCCGAGGACGTCGTCGTATTTCGGCACGGCCGACTGCGCGGTGATCGTCGCGCCGGAGGGGCAGCCCGACAACGCGGTGCTCGCTCAACGCCAGCACACCTTGACCGTCCAGGTCGATCCGTGGCGCCGTTGCTGTTTCGAGGTGCAGGCGAGCGACAGCAGAGCCGTTTGCCGCAGCGAACCGCAGACCGTCCGGGGTGCGATCTGCCGCCGGTGGCAGTCAGGCCGCCGAGGCGATGTCCGTTGCCGTGCGGCAACTGGGCGACCCGGGCGTGCGGCCGATAGGATGATCGCGGCTGGAATGCCCGGAAGCGCCGTTAGGGTGTGCCAGATCATCGATTGGCAGTGCACTGGGGGCGCGGATGACGGTGAACAGGCGTGGTTTCCTGGCCGGAGTTGCGGGAACGGCCGGGGCGGTGGGGCTCGGCGCGACCGGTCCGGTATTCGGCGCGCGGGCGGAAGCCCTTGCCAGGCAACCGCTTTCGGTCCGGCAGGGCACGAACGTGGCGGCCCAGCTGTCGCCGGACGGCCGGACCGTCGCGATCGACCTGCTCGGCGTGCTGTGGCTGCTGCCGGCGCGGGGCGGAACGGCGCAACGGCTCACCGGGGACCTTTTCGACATCGGATTGCCGTCCTGGTCCCCGGACGGCACGACGCTGGTGTTCCAGTCCTATCGTGAAGGCGCCTTCGACCTGTGGACGATCCGGGCCGACGGCAGCGGCCCGCGACGGCTGACGAGCGGGCCGTTCGATCACCGCGAACCGGTCTTTTCCCCGGACGGCCGCGCCATCGCCTACTCCTCCGACGAAGGCGGCAGCTACGGCATCCGGGTGCTGGACGTCGCCTCCGGGACCAGCCGGGTGATCACCGACAGCCCGGAGGAGGAGTACGAACCGGCCTGGTCGCCGGACGGGTCGAAACTCGCGTTCGTCGCAGGCGCGAAACGCGTCGACGTCGTCTCCGTCGCCGACGGCGCCCGTTCCACGCTGGTCAGCGAACCCGACGCGGTGCTGCACAGTCCGATGTGGACTCCGGACGGGAAGGACGTCGTCTACGCCCGGCTCGCCGGCGGCCCGATGCCGCTGCCGCCCGCCGCGGCGGAGCTGGCGCGCGCCGGGAAACCGTTGTTCACCGGGGAGGACGTGTTCCCGTTCCGGGTTTCCTGGCTCAGCGACGACGAATACCTCTACACCGCCGACGGTGCGCTGCGGCGGCGGAAACTCAGCGGAGGCGCGGCGACGGACATCCCGTTCTGCGCCCCGGTCGCCGTCGCCGAGGGGCCGCTGCACGCGCGTCCGCGGGATTTCGCTTCCACCGCCCCGAAACCGGTGGTCGGGATCGGCAGCCCGGTGCTGTCGCCGGACGGCAGCCAGGTCGCGTTCCGCGCGTTGAACGACCTGTACCTGATGGAGCTGGGCCGGTTGCCGCGCCCGCTGACCCGTGACGCGGGGTGGAAAAGCGACCCGGCGTTCTCGCCCGACGGAGGAAGGCTGGTCTACTCCACCGATCGCGGCGGCACGCTCGACCTGTGGATCCGCGATCTGAAGACCGGCCAGGACCGGCAGCTGACGAACCTGCCCGATCTGGCCGCGACGTCGAGCGCCTGGTCTCCGGACGGCTCCCGGATCGCGTTCCTCGACCAGCTCGGCGCGCTGCACACCGTCGAGGTCGCGACCGGAGCCGTGCGGCAGGTATTCACCGCGATCTTCGAGCCAGGCCGTCCGGCCTGGTCGCCGGACGGCAAGGTCATCGCACTCGCCGCGGTGAAGCCGTACTCGACGCGCTTCCGCGAGGGGCTGAACAAGATCCTGCTGGTGGACACCGAAACCGGAGCCGGCCGTTACGTGGACCCGATGCCGGAGCGGTCCATCCAGACCCGCGGCGACGACGGTCCGGTGTGGTCGCCGGACGGGCGGCGGATGGCGTTCGTGGCGGCCAGCGTGCTGTGGGTGGCCGACGTGCACCCGGACGGCACGTTCGCCGGCCCGCCGCGGCAGGTCACCGACGAGGTCACCGACGCGCCGAGCTGGAGCGGCGATTCGAAGACCCTGCTGTACCTGAACAACGGCCGGTTGCGGCTGATCGCGGCGGCCGGTGGCGCGCCTCGCACCGTGCCGACGCACCTGACCTGGACCAACGCCCGCAACCGCGGCCGGGTGATCGTGCGCGCCGGGCGGATGTGGGACGGCACTTCGCACACTTCGCGCACGGACGTGGACATCGTGGTGGACGGCGGCCGGATCGCCGGGGTGGAGCCGGCGGGCAGCGGGCTGGACGGCGAGATCGTCGACGCGCGCGACGGCGTGGTGATCCCCGGGCTCGTCGACATGCACAACCATCGCCAGATGCAGGGGTACGGCTACGGCGACCGGCAGGGCAGGCTGTGGCTGTCGCTCGGCTTCACCACCACACGATCGCCGGGCAGCCCGGCGTATCACATGGTGGAGGAGCGGGAGTCGGTCCAGTCCGGCGCCCGGCTCGGGCCGCGCTACTTCGCCACCGGCGAGGCCATCGACGGCTCGCGCGTCTTCTACAACTTCATGCGGCCCACCTTCGACGCGCGGCAGCTGGAACTCGAGCTGGAACGGGCCGAGAAACTGGATTACGACCTGCTCAAGGCCTACGTGCGGATCAGTCCGGAAATGCAGCGCCGGGTGATCGAATGGGGGCACCAGCGGCGGCTGCCGGCGACCTCGCACTACCACTACCCGGCGCTCGCCTTCGGCGGCGACGGCATGGAGCACATGGGCGCCACCAGCCGGTTCGGCTACTCCCGCACGTACTCCGCGCTCGGCGCCGGATACGACGACGTAGTGGCTCTGTTCCTGCGCCGCGGCGCCGCGCGCACGCCCACGCTGTTCGCCGCCGCCGCGCTGTTCCGCGACGACGAAAGCCTGGTCACCGACCGGCGGGTGCGGACGCTGTATCCGGCGTGGGAGTACAAGTCGTTGCAGAAGACCGCCGAGGCCTCGAAGACCGCGGACCAGACCGCGGCGCTGAACAGCCTGGCCCGCCAAGTGAAGGAGGCGGCGGCGATCCTGCGCGGCGGCGGCCGGATCGTCACCGGCACCGACTCGCCGATCGACCACACCGCGGTCAGCACGCACATGAACCTGCGCGCGATGGTGGCCTACGGCTTCACCCCGTACGAAGCGCTGATCACCGCGACGAGCATCCCGGGTGACGTCCTGGGCGAACCGCTGGGCCGCGTCGCCCGGGGCTGTCACGCTGACCTGGTGGTGCTCGGCAGCGACCCGCTCACCGATATCAAGGCCGCCGCCGACGTCCGCCAGGTCCTCGCGAGCGGGCGCGTGCACACAGTGGACGAGCTGCTCGCCCCGTTCGCGTCGGCCGGTTCAGCCGCGCCGGCCAGCGCGCGGCTGACGCCGGTTCCGGATCATCCGGACAACGCGGCGTTCTGGTGGCACGACCCGCGCTACGTAGAGAGCGCCCGCACGTCCTGCTGCACCGGCGATTAGCGGGCAGGGTGCTGACGAACAGGTCGGCGATTCCGGTGGCGAAGAACAACGCCGCCAGTTCGACCAGTTCCCGGTTGACCGAACGCTTCCGGCTCTCGGCGGTCGTGCGCCGCTTCTCGGATGCTGTCATGCCGTCAGCGTCGCGGCGGGGGTTTACCGTTGGCGGCACGGTCTGTCACGATTCAGTTAACCGTCGCCGGGCGCGGCGTTACCGCATCGGGGACGGCGGCATCCAGACCAGCCGCGGGTCGGTCTGCACGAAGCTGCCCAGCAGCTGGTCGACCCGCATCAGCACGTCCAGATCGAGCCGGACGCCCGCTGCCTTCGCGTTTTCGGTCATCTGTTCCGGCGTGCTCGCTCCCGCCACCGCCGCGGACACGGTTTCGTGCTGCAGGGTCCAGGCGAGCGCGAGCTGTGCCATGGTCAGCCCCGCGTCGTCCGCGACGCCGCGCAGCAGCTCCACCCGGTCCACCAGTTCCGGGTACCGCAGCGGCCGCGCGTACGCCGGTCCGGTCGCGCGGGAGCCCGGCGGGACCGCGCCGTTGCCGTATTTGCCGGTCAGGACGCCTTGCGCCAGCGGGACCGCGGCGAACTGGCCGATGCCGAGCCGGTCGGACACCGGGATCACCTGTGCCTCGGCCACGCGCCACAGCATCGAGTAATGCGGCTGATTCGAGACCAGCGGCACGTTGTACCGCGCGGCCGCCTCGGCTGCTTGCGTCAGCTGCTCCGCTGTCCACTCCGCGGTGCCGACGTAGCGCACTTTGCCTTGCCGCACGAGGTCCGACAGGGTCAGGAACGTCTCCGCGATCGGCGTCTTGTAGTCGAATCTCAACAGCTGATAGACGTCGATGTAGTCGGTGCGCAGTCTCCGCAGCGAGCCCTCCAGCGACGCGATCAGGTGTTTGCGGCTCAGGCCCGTGTCGTTGGGTCCGGGGCCTTCGGGCCAGAACACGCCGGTGCAGAGGACGAGGTCGTCGCGGCGCGTGCCGGCGAACGCCTCTCCGTAAGCGGCTTCCGCGGCGCCGCCGTCCCAGGCCGCCGCCGTGTGGAACGTCGTGACGCCCGCGTCCAGCGCCGCGGCGACGCAGCCGGGCGCGTGGTGGTTGAACCAGTTGCCGTAGGCGATTTCGCTCACGGCGAGCCCGCTCGCGCCGAGCCTGCGGTACTCCACTTCAGCCTCCTTGGACGGCCATCTCGTCGATCCACGCGTCCACCGCGCCGGCCTTGCGGGCGAACGATTCCCGCACCGATTCGTGCGGCAGGATCAGGAACTCGTCCCGGGAGAGCCCGCGCACGACCGCGTCGGCGACGTCCTCGGGTTCGAGCAGCGGCGCGGCGGCCGCGATCGCCAGCGCGGCGGGGTGGCCGGCGGCGAGACCCGGCTCCAGCAGCGCGGTGCGGACGCCGAGCGGGCACAGCGCGCTGACCCGCACCCCGCGCGGCCGGTAGGTGATCGCGAGCCATTCGGCCAGCGCGACGGCCGCGTGCTTGGTGACCGAGTACGGCGCGTCGCCCGGCACTCCGAGCAGGCCGGCGGCCGACGCGGTGAGCAGCAGGCAGCCCTCGCCGCGGGCGAGCATCGAAGGCAGCACCGCCTGTGCGGCGTGGACATGCTGCATCACGTTGATTTCCCAGGACTTCGCCCACTGTTCGTCCGCGGCGTGCACGCCGGTGCCGAACGCGGCGCCGGCGTTGGCGCAGAACAAATCCACCTGCCCGAACTCGCTTCGCGCGCCCGCCACCAGCGCCTTCAAGTCCTTTTTGGACGTCGCGTCGGTCGCTGCCGCGACGGCCCGGCCGCCGGTGTCTCTGATCTCGGCCGCCACGCGTTCGGCCCCGTCCGCGTCGAGGTCGGACACGACTACCCCGCGCGCGCCCTCGGCGGCGAATCTGCGGGCCATGGCGGCGCCGATTCCGTGCGCCGCGCCGGTGAGCACGACTACCCGCCCGGTCAGTTCCACTCGCGCTCCACTATTTCCTGAGGCATTGTTACCGGGGTGAGCAAATTGTATTTCCTGACTGTCAGCCGCATGATAAAAGACCTGGTCAGGGGCTTGTGATGAGTTCGGTGCATGGTTCCGGACATTAGCACGGCAGGGGTGTCGATGGTACGCTCCGCGGCAATTATCCACTGCCGGTATTGCGTTTTCCGCGGTCGATGCGTTATTGCTGTAAACGGTTCCGCGACGATCACCCGCGCACCACTGCCCATCCCGGTACAGGAGGTCAGCCGATGGTCGAGCTTGTCCCGCCGTCGCACGCTCGACGGCTGCGGTGCCTGGGCGTGGGCGATCCCGACACAGTGGCGGCCGTCGCGCGCGGCGCGGGACTGGGCGTGCTCGACGGGACCGATCCGGTGGAGCTGCGACTGGTCGCGGCCCGGGTTCGCGTGCCCTACGGCGTGCGCACGGACGGTCCGGTGCCATCGGGTGCGGCCTTCGCGATCCGGACGAAAGCGCCGTGGCAGGGCGCGCTCGCCGAGGTGCCGGACGCGGAAACCGCCGCCGAAGCGGTCCGCGGCGGTGCGTTGGGGATCGTCGCCGCGGTTGGCGAGCTGAGTGATTTCGTTCTGCTGCAACAGCTTCTAGGCAGGTTCGACGTCCCGGTGTGGGGCCGCGTGGCCGGGCCGCGGACGGCGGTGGGCGCGCTCGCCGGCGGCGCGGCGGGGGTAGTCTTGCCGTCCGCGACGGAGGAGGGCGTTCGCCGGATCGTCGGGGCGGAGCTGCCCGCGACGTCGTTCGGCGATCGGTTGTGCCACACGCTGGGCACCGCCCTGCCGATCGTGCAGGGCCCGATGACGCGCGTCAGCGACCAGCCCGCCTTCGCCGCCGCGGTCGCGGACGCGGGCGGATTTCCCTTCCTCGCGGTCGCCACCGCGAACGGCCCGCGCACGGCCGAGCTGCTGCGCGGCACCGCCGAGCGGCTCGGCGACCGGCCGTGGGGCGCGGGCATTCTCGGCTTCGTGCCCGACGACCTGCGCACCGAACAGTTCGCCGCGATCCGGGCCGCCCGGCCGCGCTGCGTGCTGATCGCCGGCGGGAAACCGGGGCAGGCCAAGGCGTTGGAAGCCGAGGGCATCGCGACGTTCCTGCACGTTCCCTCGCCGATTCTGCTCCGCCAGTACCTCGACGCCGGAGTGCGCCGGTTCGTCTTCGAGGGAGCCGAATGCGGCGGCCATGTCGGCCCGCGGTCGAGCTTCGCATTGTGGGAAGAGCAGCTGGCGGTTCTCAAAGGGGAGAAGGACGTCGAGGTGTTGTTCGCCGGCGGGATCCACGACGCCCGTTCGGCCGGGATGGTCGCGGCGATGGCGGCACTGCTCGACGGTGCGGGCGTTCTGCTGGGGACCGCCTATCTCTTCACGAAGGAAGCCGTGCAGCACGGCGCGATCACCCGGCTGTTCCAGGAATGCGTGCTCGCCGCCGACACCACCGTCACCCTCGAAACCGCGCCAGGCCATCGCACGCGCTGCCTGCTCAGCCCGTACACGACAGAGTTCGAGCAGCTCAAGGAGAACCTGACCGACGTGCCCGCGCGGGAAGCCTGGCAGCGGCTCGAAGAGCTGAACACCGGACGGTCGCGGATCGCCAGCAAGGGCGTGCAACGCGATGGAACCCGGCTGAGCGCGCAGACCCAGCTCGCCGACGGGATGTACATGGCCGGGGAAGTCGCCGTGCTGCGCGAACGCCGGACCACGATCGCGGAGTTGCACGCCGAGGTCGCCTCGGGACAGACGTTCGCGCGGCCCGTCGAAGAGCCAGAGACTTCAAGCCGGGACATCGCGGTCATCGGTATGGCTGGTGCGTTCGCGGGCGCACCCGACCTCGAAGCGTTCTGGTCGAACATCCTGCGCGGCGAGGACTCGGTTACCGAGGTGCCGCCCGAGCGCTGGGATCCGGAAGTCTACTTCGGACAGCCGGCGTCGAAGTGGGGCGGGTTCCTGCCGCCGCTGCCGGTCAACCCGCTCGACTACGGCATTCCGCCGTCCGCGATGGGGAGCATCGACCCGGCGCAGCTCGTGTCGCTGGAGACCGCGCGCCGCGCACTGGCCGACGCTGGGTACGAAAACCGGGACTTCGACCGGGAACGCACGAGCGTCGTTTTCGGCGCCGAGGCAGGCGGCGACCTCGCCAACGCGAGCACGCTGCGCTCGCTGCTCGACGGCTACTTCGAGGAGGTTCCAGCCGAACTCCGGGACCAACTGCCCGAACCGACCGAGGACACTTTCCCCGGCACGCTCGCCAATGTGATCTCCGGCCGGATCGCCAACCGGCTCGACCTCGGCGGCGCGAACTACACCGTCGACGCCGCCTGCGGATCTTCGCTGGCCGCACTGGATCTCGCGGTCAAGGAACTGCGCGCCGGAACCAGTTCGCTCGTGCTGTGCGGAGCGGTCGATCTGCACAACGGCATCCACGACTACCTGATGTTCACCGCCGCCGGTGCGCTCTCGCCCACCGGGCGGTGCCGTCCGTTCGACGCGTCCGCCGACGGCATCGCGCTCGGGGAGGGCGTCGCCTGCCTGGTGCTCAAACGGCTCGCCGACGCCCAGCGGGACGGCGACCGGATCTACGCCGTGGTCAAGGGAGTCGGTGCGGCGAGCGACGGGAAGGCGCTCGGCCTCACCGCGCCGCGTCCGGAAGGACAGTCTCGGGCACTGGAACGAGCGTATCGCGACGCGGGGGTGTCTCCGGCGGACGTCGGGCTGGTGGAGGCGCACGGCACCGGCACGGTCGTCGGCGACGCGACCGAACTGCGCACGTTGACGAATTTCTTCGCCGACGCCGGAGCCAAGCCCGGCTCCTGCGCGCTCGGTTCGGTCAAGAGCCAGATCGGGCACACGAAGTGCGCGGCCGGGCTGGCCGGGCTGATCAAGGCGGTTCTCGCGCTGTGGCACGAGGTTGTCCCGCCGACGCTGCACCTGGCCAAGCCGAGCGCGGCCTGGGACGCGGCGGCCAGCCCGTTCACGTTCACCACCTCGGCCCGGCCGTGGGCGGACCCGGCCCGGCTGGCCGGAGTGAGCGCGTTCGGCTTCGGCGGCACCAATTTCCACGCCGTGGTCGGTGCGGGTCCGGTCGCTCCCGACCGGCGGCACGGGCTCCGGGACTGGCCCGCCGGAACCGGCGAGATCCTGGCCGGGATCACCCCTGCCGCAACCGATCCCGGCAAAGTAGCGTTCCTGTTCCCCGGCCAGGGCAGTCAGCGCGTCGGCATGCTCGCCGAACTGTTCGTGCACTTCCCCGAACTGGCCGACCTCCTGCGGCTCGCACCCGATGTCGCCGCTACCACCTTTCCGCCGAAAGCCTTCGACCCTGATGCCGTTGCGGCGCAAGAGAACGCGCTGACCGACACCCGCGTCGCGCAGCCCGCACTGGGGTTGGTCGAAACGGCGGTGGCGCGACTGCTGGACCAAGTCGGCGTCCAGCCGGACTTCCTTGGCGGGCACAGCTACGGCGAGCTGGTCGCGCTGTCCGTCGCGGGCGCGTTCGACACCGCGACACTCGTGCGGCTCAGCCGGGCCCGGGCGAAGGCCATCGCCGACGTCGCCGCGCCCGGCACGATGGCCGCGGTCAAGGCGTCCCGTGACGTCCTCACCGCGACCCTGATCGGCCCGGACGTCGTGGTGGCCAACCACAACGCGCCCGGGCAAAGCGTGCTGTCCGGGCCCGTCCCAGCGGTGGAACGGGCGATCCGGCGGCTGCGCGAGACCGGCATCGCGGCCAAACGGATACCCGTGGCCTGTGCGTTCCACAGCCCGCTGGTCGCCGGAGCGGGCGACGCCTTCGCCGCGGCGCTCGCCGAGGAGAACGTCTCGGAGCCCCGGTTGCCGGTGTGGTCGAACCGGGTGGCACGCCCCTACGAAGGCGACGTTTGCGGCGAACTCGCGGCGCAGATCGGCGCACCCGTCCGGTTCCTCGACCAGATCGAAGACATGTACGCGGCCGGCGCGCGGACGTTCGTCGAGGTCGGGCCCGGCCGGGTGCTGACCAGGCTGGTGGCGGAGATCCTCGGGGACCGCCCGCACATCGTCGTCGCGTGCGGACCCGACCTCAAGGGTTTCCTGACCGCGTTGTCCCGCCTCGCGCAAGCGGGCGTCGCCGTTCGCACCGAACGGCTGGCCCGGCCAGCGCGCCCCGACCCCGCCGCCACCGCCTGGGCAGTCGACGGCCGGTCCGTCCG
>NZ_PQIA01000039.1 GCF_003385235.1 Amycolatopsis circi
CGCTTCGCCTGCCCCCCGGAAGCGAGCCTGTTGACGCTGGTCCCGCGCGGATCCGGGGCCTCCGACCCCCGCAAACCAGCCCCGCGTAAAGCCGCGAAACCCGTCCGCTAGACTTACTCTCGACCCGCTAAGCAGTACCTCGGGGTGTGGCGCAGCTTGGTAGCGTGCCTCGTTCGGGTCGAGGAGGTCGTGGGTTCAAATCCCGCCACCCCGACGTATGAAGGCCGGGTAGTCACGAGATCGCGACTACCCGGCCTTCATTATTTCCGCCGCCTGCCGCGGTTCGCCAGGTGACTGTCTGCGACCTTTCGCGACAGATCCGGGCTCTCCTATGCAGAGCTGGTGGTCGTCGCAGGGCTCCCAGCGCGTATCCCGGATGCGAGGCTCATCCATGATCGCCTGCTCCCCGCGCGGATCGAGTTCGCGGTACTCATTGGAAAAGTAGTTGCGATCTTGTCCCCTGCGTTCACCGCTACCACTACGAAATCGATAATCTCCTCGCCGGGCATCCGGGCGGCAAGGACGGTAATCCTGATTCTCGGACTGGCCTTGCTCGCTCTGAGAATCACTGCTTTTTGCGGTCTTTTCTTTGTTCTCGCGTTAAGCCGCGGCGGTCAAGGCGGGGTCAATGCGGACGCGGCGTTCACCTTTTTCGCGGCGCACTAGCAAGTCGCGGTCAGCTCTTGCCAACACTGCTGGAAGTCGCCGACGGCGGCGGTTCTTGCCCAGGACCAGGCGGAACGAGCCGCGGAGGTCACTTGGTCGCGGTCGTTCGCGCGGGATTCCGACAAGGCGACGGCCAGCCGAGATTCCATGTAGGCGGCCAGTGCCCGGTAAGACAGATCTTCCCGGAAGCGAGCGCGCTCGACGATGTCCGTGAATCCGGCAGCGGCGACGTAGGCGGCAATAGCGCGACCCGCGAACGGGTCGCCGCCCGCACGGCGGCGCACCAGGTAGTAGCCGCGCAGGGCGGCGTCCACGTTTGCTGTCCTGGGACGGATTTTCGCCCGGCTCCAGTCCGGCGCGGCCAACGCCAGCCGGCCGCCAGGGCGCAGGATGCGGCGGATTTCGGCCAGAGCCGCGTGCGGGTCGGACAGGTGCTCGAAGAGCGAGTGCGAAAACACTACGTCGATCGTTGAAGTGGCAAAGGGAAGCGCATAGACGGCTCCGGCCACGTAAGCCGCCATGGACGGCGAAGCGGGTGCCGGAGGACAGACGTCGACGCAGACCACTCGAGCGGCCGGAACCAGGGAGCTGAGGATCGAGCCTTGGCCGCAGCCCAGGTCCAGGACTCGGGAGCCTGGGGTGAAGAGTGATCGGGCGAACGCGGCGCGGTCACTCGCTGTGCGCGTGTTCATCATCGACAGCGCGTCTTGGGCGTAGCCCGGCGCGTAACCCTCCAGCACCCCGCACAGAGTACGGGTGAGAGGTGGCAGGATCGAGGGGTGAGCACGCAGTCAGGCAACCAAAATCCGCCCGCGGTGGTCCCGGACCGCCTGTTCGACGACGCCGAAGCCGAAAAGCGCTGGCTGGCGCGGTTCCACGCGCCGCGCATCTCGGTGCCCGAGTGGGCCCGCGACGCGCCCGACGCCAACGTGTACGTCTCCAACGCCAGTGGCGTGTGGGAGGTTTACGCGTGGGACCGGGCCACCGACAGTCACCGGCGCGTCACCAATCGACCCAACGGCACCTTGCACGCGACTCCCGCGCCCGACGGGACGGCCATCTGGTGGTTCGACGACACCGACGGCGACGAATTCGGGTCCTGGCGCAGCCAGCCGTTCGACGCCGACAGCTCGGCGGCCGTCAAAGCACTGCCCGACATTCACGACGGATACCCGGCCGGGCTGGAGATCGGCCAGCGAGTAATCGCGGCCGGTGTCTCGACCGATGACGGCAGCGAACTGTTCGCGAAAATCGACGGCGTCACCTCGCGGTTTTATCAGCACGCGGACGACGCTGGGATCGCGTCGATGTCGCGCGATGAAAGTCTGCTCGCTATTTCCCATTCCGAGCACGGGGATTCCCGGCATCCGGCGTTGCGGGTGCTGTCCACCGACGGGTTCGCCACCGTCGCCGAGAAGTGGGACGGCGAAGGAAAAGGCTTGCAGGCGCTGGAGTTCTCGCCGCTTCCGGGCGACCAGCGCGTGCTAGTCCTGCACGAACGCCGCGGCCGCGAAGAACTGCTGGTGTGGGACGTGCAGGCGGACACCGAAACCGAACTGCTGATTGATTTGCCCGGCGAGGTCGTCGCGGACTGGTATCCGGACGCCCGCGCCTTGCTCGTCGTGCACTTCCACGAGGCACGCAGTTCGCTGTACCGCTACGACCTCGACACCGGCGAACTGTCCGCTGTGGACACTCCGGCCGGACGCATCGGCGGCGCGGGAGTGCGACCGGACGGGACCATCGAGTACTCGTGGTCCAGCGCCGCGGAACCCGCCGCGGTCCGTGCTCGCGCGGCCGACGGCACCGACTCCGTACTGCTGACGCCGCCGGGCGAGCGCGCGCCGGGTTCGTCGCCGGTCACCGATGCGTTCGTCGAGGGTGTCGGCGGCCGGATCCACGCACTGATTTCCCGCCCGGCGGACGCCCCCGACGGCCCACTGCCGACAGTGTTTTCGCTGCACGGCGGCCCGGACGCGGCCGACGAGGACCGGTTCTCCGCCTACCGCGCGACCTGGCTGGACGCCGGATTCGCCGTGGTCGAGGTGAACTACCGCGGCTCCACCGGCTACGGCTCAGCGTGGCGCGATGCCATCGAAGGCCGCCCCGGGCTGACGGAATTGGAAGACGTCGCGGCGGTCCACGACTGGGCTGTCGAAAGTGGACTGTCCGATAAGGACAAGTGCGTGGTGAACGGCGCTTCGTGGGGCGGATACCTGTCCCTGCTGGCACTGGGCACCCAGCCGACGCGGTGGGCAGCGGGCGTCGCGGGCGTGCCGGTGGCCGATTATGTGGCCGCTTACGAGGACGAGATGGAACAGCTGCGCTCGTTCGACCGCGCCCTGTTCGGCGGTGCGCCGGAGGACGTGCCGGCGGTGTACCGCGAATGCTCGCCGCTGACGTACGTGGACGCGGTTGCCGCCCCGGTCCTGATCCTGGCGGGCGACAACGACCCGCGCTGCCCGATCCGGCAGATCGAGAACTACCTGGACCGCCTCGCCAAGCGCGACGCCCCTCACGAGTTTTACCGGTACGACGCGGGGCACGGTTCGCTGGTGATCGCCGAGACGATCAAGCAGACGTCCATTGAGGTGTACTTCGCCTTGCGGGCACTGGGAATGCGCTGAGGGTTCGGGCCGTCCAGGTTCTCCTGGGCGGCCCGGCTCACAGCCCGCGCTTAGCGCCCTTCAACTGCTCCACCGCGGCATCGTCTCCCTCGTAAGAGACCTGCACCGCATCCCGCCCGAAGACGAACAGCAGCAGTTCCACCGGCTCCCCCACCACAGTCACCACCGGAGTTCCGGACTTCACCGACGCCGACTGGCCACCAGGAGTCCGCAGCACCACCCCGACCGGTGACTTGCGCAGGTTCAGCTTCGCCGTCCGCGTAGCCAGCCGCCAGGCCGCACCGTCCCGCGAGGGGTCAGCCGGGCGCGGGGTCCAATCCGGTTGCGCCCGGCGGACATCCTCGTGGTGCACCAGGAACTCCGCGCTGTTCGTCGCCTCGTCCACCGGACCGATCGACGTCGGCCAGAAGCGGGACGGGCCGCGGCGCACCTGGCCGACCAGGTCGTCCCACGGGCGCGCCGCGACGCCGTCCTGCACCTTCTGCGTGTGACCCGCGAGCGCGGGCACGACGATTCCCGGCATCGCGTCCGGCCGGTGTTCTCGTACGACCAGGTGCGCGGCCAGGTCCCGCGTCTGCCAGCCCTCGCACAGGGTCGGGGCGTCCGGGCCGAGCTGCTCGAAGAGGTCGCTCAGCGCTTGGCGTTCATCTTTGGCGAGGCCCATGACACCCACGTTACCTATCAGTAGCCCTCAATGGTGGAATCCAGTCGACGTGGCTGGGTCGTGCTGCGGCGACGGCTGGCGGTTCAGCTCCGGCAGTATCCGCCTCAGATCAGCGAGCAGCAGATCGGCCAAGTCGTGCGTAAAGCCGTTGCGGACGACGACGCGCAGCACCGCCAGGTCGGTGCGGTTGTCCGGGAACGTGTACGCGGGCACGAGCCAGCCGCGTTCGCGGAGGCGGCGGGAAACGTCGAAGACGTCGAACGAGGTGATGTCCGAGCGAGTGGTGAACGCGAACACCGGCAATTGGTCGCCGCGGGTGAGCAGTTCGAAGGGCTCCAGCTTGGAGATCTCGTCCGCCAGATACATCGCCACGTCACGCGAAGCTTGTTGTACCGCACGGAAACCTTCGCGACCCAGCCGGACGAACGTGTAGTACTGCGCGGCGACTTCCGAGCCGGGGCGGGAGAAGTTGAGCGCGAAGGTCGGCATGTCGCCGCCGAGATAATTGACGTTGAACACCAGTTCCTCGGACAGCGCGGCCTTGTCGCGCCATACGACCCAGCCAACGCCGGGATAGACGAGGCCGTATTTGTGCCCGGAGGTGTTGATCGACGCGACGCGCGGCAGCCGGAAGTCCCATTCCAGGTCCTCGTCGAGGAACGGGGCGATCATCGCGCCGGACGCGCCGTCGACGTGCACCGGGATGTCCCACCCGGTCCGCTCCTGCAGCGCGTCGAGTGCGGCCGCGACCTCGGCGACCGGCTCGTAGCTGCCGTCGAAGGTCGAGCCGAGGATCGCGACGACGCCGATGGTGTTCTCGTCGCAGAGTTTCACCGCTTCTTCGGCGGAAAGGTGGTACCGGTCGCCCTCCATCGGCACCAGGCGCGGCTCGACTTCCCAGTACTCGCAGAACTTTTCCCAGCACACCTGGACGTTGATGCCCATCACCAGGTTCGGTTTTCCCGTCCGGCCCAGCTTCGACCAGCGCCGCTTCAACGCCATCCCGGCGAGCATGCAGGCCTCGGACGACCCGGTCGTCGAACAGCCCATGATGTCGGTGGGATCGGGTGCGTGCCACAGATCGGCGAGGATGTTGACGCAGCGCCGCTCGAGTTCGGCGGTCTGCGGATACTCGTCCTTGTCGATCATGTTCTTGTCGACGCATTCGGCCATCAGCTCGCGCGCCTGCGGCTCCATCCACGTCGTGACGAACGTGGCGAGGTTGAGCCGTGCGTTGCCGTCGAGCATCAGCTCGTCGCGCACCAGCTGCAGTGCCGTGTCCGGTGGCAGCGAATCGTCCCGAAGCCGGTCGCGCGGCATCGTGAAGTCCGCTGCGAGCGCCGGATTGCTCCCGGCGTACAACGGATTCGTGCCGGTCTTCCGGTCTGCCCGATCTTGTTTCCCCTGATGCAGCACCATGTCTGCGAACCTACTGCCGGGCGCGCGCGACGACCACCGGATAGCCGAAAAGCCGTCCGCGACAAGGCGGACGGCTTTTCTCCGGCGAAGCGGGTCAGGCCTGCTGCGCCTGCCACATCCAGTGCGCCTCTTCCAGCGCGCGGGTGATCTCGATGAGCAGATCCTGCGTCACGAGGTCGCTCTTGTCGGTCTCGTCGATGCGCTTGCGGAGCCGCTCGATCAGCGCCGCGAGGGTGTCGACGATCGCGGCGATGGTCGAGTCGACGGACTGCCAGTTGTCCGGGTACTCCGGCGCACCGGAGGTCGCTACGACGGTTTTCGCCTTGCCGTTGGGCGAAACCCCGATCGCGGCGGCACGCTCGGCCACCTCGTCGACGTACTGCCGCGCGGTCGACACCAGCTCGTCGAGCTGCAGGTGCGCGCTGCGGAAGTTCTGGCCCACTACGTTCCAGTGCGCCTGCTTCGCGATGAGGGAGAGGTCGATCAGATCGGTCAGCGTCGCCTGCAGCGCGTTGCCGGTGATCTCCTTGTCCGCGTCGGAAAGCGGGCTTTTGATGGGGGAAGTGGTCATCTCGAGTGTCCCTCCTCGGTCTCAGTTCAGCCGGTGCCTAATCAGACGGTGGTGGTCAGCTCCACCTCGATGTTGCCGCGGGTCGCATTGGAGTACGGGCAGACCTGGTGCGCCTGCTCGACCAACTGGTCGGCGTCGGCCTTCGCCAGGCCCGGCAGCGACACGTCAAGGCGCACACCGAGCTGGAACCCGACGTCCTTCTTGAAGACGCTGACCGAACCGGTCACGGTCGCCGCCGGCAGCGCGACCTTCGCCTGCCGCGCCACGGCTTGCAACGCACTCAGGAAACACGCGGAATACCCCGCGGCGAACAGCTGCTCCGGGTTGGTTTTGTCCCCGCCGGGACCGCCCATTTCCTTGGGGATCGTCAGCGACTCGTCAATCACGCCGTCCGAGGACGTCACGTCGCCGTTGCGGCCTTCTCCTCGCGCGGTCGCGACGGCGGTGTAGATCGGCTCGGCCATGCGTGTTACCTCCCTCATTGGGACGCCTCCGGAGTCAGCGTCTCAGTGAGTTCAACGCTCCGCATCCGCGGAACAGTGCCCCGGCATGGCAGTCATCACCCCAGGAATAGCCGGGAGGAGAGGAGGCGAAACCTCAGCGCGCGCGAAGCAGCGCGTGCTCCGCGACCTGCTCCCCGATGAGCCGCAACGTGCGGACGCTCTTCTCGTCGGACGCGCCGCCGCCCTCGTCGAACTTCGTCTCGGCGGAGTTGATCGAACCACCCAACGGAGTGGACCAGCCGCGCAAAGCGTGCGTGATCGTGCGGAGCTGTTCGAGCGTGGTGACCGCGGCCTGCCAGCCGTACGCGACAGCGGCGAGACCGACCGCCCGGCCGTCGAGGTAGGGGCGAGTGTCTTCGCGGAGGTCCTCGACGTAGTCCAGGGCGTTCTTGACCAGCCCGGACAGCCCGCCGTGGTAGCCGGGCGAGACGACGATGAGCCCGTCCGCATGGCGGATGCCCTCGATGAGCTTCCGGGCGCGTTCGTTCCGCTCCAGTGTGGCCGTGTCGTAGAACGGCAGGACCAGTTCGGGTCCGGGAATCAGCTCGGTCACGACGCCGCGTTCTTCGGCGGCGGCGAGCGCGATGCGCAACGCGCGCTCGGATTGCGAGCCCTCGCGCAGCGAGCCGCCGATACCCAGCACCTTGACCGTTTTCGCCGAAGTCACAGGTCGAGGCTAACCCCTCCACCTAAGTAGAGGACCAGGATCTGAGACGGAGGCTTGGGTCACACACCGACTGGACCAACGTACCTACTGGCAAGTAACGTCGGCTCATCCGGCGTTCGAGGAGGAACGATGGCCATTCCGCTGCAGATCCGCGTCCAGGCTGCCGCCGCGCAGTTGTTGTTCTGGCTGCCCCGGCCGGTGCGCAGGCTGGTCGCCGGGGCGCCGTTGCGGCTGGACGGGCAGGAACTCGCCCTCGACGCCCAGTTGCTACTGCGACTGCAGAAGCTCTCCGGTGCTTCGCTGGTCAACGGCTCGGTCGAGCGGTCGCGCGCACTGCTGGAAGCGAGCCAGCACCTGGTGAACGGCAAGCAGATCAACCCTGTCGCGACGCGCGATGTCGCCATCCCGTCCGGTGACGCGTCCCTCGACGCCACCCTCTACACCCCTGCCGGACTGCCGGAACCGTCGCCGCTGCTGGTGTTCTTCCACGGCGGCGGCTGGGTCATCGGCAGCCGGGCCACGCACGACAACGCCGTGCGCTACCTCGCGAAGCACGCCGGGGTCCGCGTGCTGTCGGTCGAGTACCGGCTCGCGCCGGAAAGCCCGTTCCCCGGGCCGGTGGACGACGCGCTGGCCGCGTTCGACTACGCGCACGCCAAGGCGGCTGACCTCGGCGCGGACCCGGACCGGATCGCGGTGGGCGGCGACAGCGCGGGCGGAAACCTGTCCGCCGTCGTCGCGCTGGAGGCGACTCGGCGCGGCGGCCCGGCACCCGCGTTCCAGCTGTTGATCTATCCCGCGGTCGACTTCACCACGCGGCGTCGGTCCCGCGAACTGTTCGGCGAAGACCTCTTCCTCACCGACCAGGCGATGGTGTGGTTCGAGGGGCATTACGCGCCCGAGGGCGTCGACAAGGCCGATCCGCGGATGTCGCCGCTGCTCGCGACTGACCACAGTGGACTCCCGCCCGCCTACATCGTGACCGCGGGCTTCGACCCGCTGCGCGACGAAGGCGAGGCGTATGCGGAAAAACTGCGTGCCGCGGGGGTTCCGGTGGCGCTCAGCCGCCAGGCCGACTTGATCCACGGATTCCTCAACTTCGCCGGAGTCGGGACGCGGTTCCGGGAGGCGATCGCCGAGATGGCCGGTGCGCTGCGGGTGGGACTCGCGAAGCGCTCGTGAGTGCCTATGCCGGTTAGAACCGGCATCGCCACTCACGAGCCTGGACATGGAACGGAGCCTGGCGCGGCGAACCGCACCAGGCTCCGGGCCTTTCCCCTCCTGTTCAGGCCGCTTAGGTGCCCGGAACTGGCACCGGTGCGGGCAGCGGCGGCGTCGGCACTGGCACCGGCAGCGGCGGCACCGGGACCCCGCCGAGCAGACCGGCCAGCAGGCCGGTGACCGCGCCGAGCAGGGTCTTGACCAGGTCGCTTACCGCCTTCAGCGGTCCGGGAAGGTCCGGAAGCGGCGGGATCGGCAACGGCGGCAGTTGCCTCGGCGTCGCTGTCGGGTCGCCGAGGAGCCGGTTGGACTCGTCCGCGCGGGTCTTCGCCGCCGACGAGAGCTGCTGGGTTTCGGATTGGACCTGGTAGCGCTTGCCCGCCGCGATGTCGGCGAGCACCGGGCTGAGCTTGCCCAGGTCCGCCCTCGTCTTCGCGACATCGCCCGCGTACGCCACCTTGGTGAGGTCGTCCCGCATCTGCAGTACCTGCGCGGCGACGGCTTGAGTGGCCGAGGAGCCCTTGCCGCCCGCCGGGCTCGCGGAGGCCATCCCCGAAGTGCCGACGGCCAGCAGACTGCCCGCGGCGACCACAGCGATGATCCGCCCGATCTTGCCTTTCATTCTTTACCTCCCTGGCCTTTGGGACCTGCCGGGTAAATCGATACCCGCCGTGTCGGCCCAACACCAGCCGATCACCGGATAGGGAGTTTTTCTAACCCTTACGTGCCGAATCCAATAATCGGGAACCGGCCCGCAATTGATTAACGTGGACGGCTTGCGCGTCCCCCGACGATCACGGACCGCGGATCTGAATCTGACTCATAGTAGCCGGATTACCCGAATGGCGGCGCTGCTCACTCACACGGGCGCAGTTCGTGATCGATTACCTTCGTCACTCCGTCGGGAGGCGTGATCTCGCTCGTCCGACCGTGGTGGGTCCCCCACGCACGCACCGCGGCCCGCATTCGGGTCAGCTCCCCCTTTCCCGGGGATCGCCGCCGCTTCGACCGGAGAACTCCGAGGTCGGCGCAGAAATATGAAAAATTGTTCGCGAATGGGCGACAGGAATGCTTTTTCGCGTCGCCGATGAAGTTATCACCCAGGTCGCGCACGCATTTTCCGGCCCCGCCGAACGCCTGCGCGACGCCCGGCCGGGGGGCGAGACGGCCGCCGGGCGGGTGTGACGAAAAGAAGTTGCACGCTCGTACCAACTCTTGCTCTCATGGGGTACGTGCCTTTTCAGCCGTATCGCCGCGTCCTGAGCGTCCCCGGAGTCCGCCCGTCGATGGCGCTGATGTTCTTCGCACGCGTGCCCATGACGATGACCGGCGTGACGCTGACGCTGTACGTCGTCAGCGGCCTCGGCCGGGGCTACGGCGCGGCGGGCGTCGTCGGCGCGGCCGTCACGCTGGGCATGGCGCTCGGCGCGCCGGTGATCGGGCGCACCATCGATCGGTATGGCCTGCGTCCGGTGGTCGCGGTGTGCGGGCTGTCGTCCACCGCGTTCTGGTTCGCGGCGCCGCATCTCTCTTACGGAGCGCTGGTGGTGTGCGCGCTGCCGGCTGGCGTGCTGTCGGTCCCCGCGGGTTCGCTGGCGCGACAAATCCTGGCCGCACTCGTGCCCGCTGCCCAGCGGCGCGCGGCGTACTCGCTGGACACGATCCTGGTCGAAGCGTCGTTCATGATCGGTCCGGCGGCCGGGATCGCGGCGATCTCGTCGCTGTCGGCGACGCTGACGCTGAGCGGCATCGGCACCATCTTCGGCGGCACGGCGTTGTTGATCTTCCTGCTCAACCCGCCGATCCGGAACGAGGACGAACTCGCCCCGACCGGCACCGCGCGTCCGCCGCTGCGGTCCTGGCTGACCGGACGGCTGCTGGCGACCCTGCTGATCGCCGCCGGGACGCTGTTCTGCCTGGTCGGCACGGAGGTCGCGACGCTGGCCGCGCTGCGCTCCCACGACGACGTCGGCTGGACCGGCCTGGTCATCGCGGTGATGTGCGCGGCGTCGATGATCGGCGGCATCGTGCACGGCGCGGTGCGGAAGTCGCTGCCGCAGGGGCTACTGATGCTGCTGCTCGCGCTGCTGGTGATCCCGGTCGGGCTGGTGACGCAGCCGTGGTGGCTGCTGATGCTTCTGCTGATCCCGACGAACCTGGTCTGCGCCCCGACGCTCGCGGCCACCACGGAGGCGGTCAGCGAACTCGCGCCGCCCGCGGTCCGCGGCGAGGCGATGGGCCTGCAGGACGCGTCGACCCGGCTGGGCCTGGCCGCAGGGAGCCCGGTGGTCGGGTTCGCGATCGACCATTCGAGCCCGGCGTGGGGCTTCGCGGCGGCCGGGCTCGGCGGGCTGGCGCTGGCGGCGCTCGGGTTGGTGTGGTCACTGCGCCGGAGCACGGCGCGGACGCCTTCGCTGGCAGCCGCGGTTCGCGCGCGTCGCTGAACTGGGCTGGGCTGGCGGCTTGGGCTCGGCTCCCGCAAAAGTCCGTGAGGGGAACCCTGAGGGAATCAGAGTCCGTCAGGGTTCCCCTCACGGACAGCGGGGTGCCAAGGGTCAGGTGCAGGCTTTGCGCAGCCCGTCGAGCTTCTCCAGGTTTCGCTTGGTCCACCGGGCGATCACCCCGGCGTCCTCGAGGTGTTCCTTCTGCACCTGGACGTACGAGTCGGCCATGCCGAGCAGGGCCTTCTTGACGTCCTCCTCCTTGACGTCGGCCGCCAGCTCGCGCAGCCGCCGTTCCTTGTCCTGGGCGCGGGCTTTAAGCTTTTCGCCGTCCACCAACGGATTCAGGTCGGCCAGCCCCAGCGCCTCACTGCACGCGGAGACCTTGTCCGCCGTGGAATTGGCCTGATTGACCGCCGAATCGACCTGGTCGCATCCGGCCAGCAGCGTTCCGGCCGCCGCCAAAGCGACAGCCACCCCCCAGTTCTTCATGCACTTCAGGGTAGCGGGTCCCGCGGGCGGACCAATGCGATTCGCCCGCGGGAACTCCTCACCCCTTCACGCACACGACCTGCTTGAGGTGGGCGACCACCTCGACCAGGTCGGTCTGTGCCTTGATCACCGTCTCGATGTCTTTGTACGCGGACGGGATCTCGTCGACGACCCCGGTGTCCTTGCGGCATTCGACGCCCGCGGTCTGCGCGGCGAGGTCGGCGGCGGTGAAGGTCTTGCGAGCCTTCGTCCGCGACATCCGCCGTCCGGCGCCGTGGGACGCGGATTCGAACGACGCGGTGTTGCCGAGCCCGCGCACGATGTACGAGCCGGTTCCCATGCTGCCCGGGATGATCCCGAGATCACCGGAGCCGGCCCGGATCGCGCCCTTGCGGGTGACGAGCAGGTCGACGCCGTCGTAGGTTTCCTCGGCGACATAGTTGTGGTGGCACGAAGTCGCGTCGTCGAACGTCGTACCCGGGATGACCTCCGCGACCGCCAGCTTCACCAGCGCGATCATCGTCGCCCGGTTCCGCGCCGCGTAGTCCTGCGCCCAGAACAGGTCTCGCCGGTACGCCTGCATTTCCGGCGTGTCCGCGACGAACACCGACAGGTCGGGATCCGGCAGATCCCGGTTGTGCGGCAGCTTCCGCGCGATCGCCATGTGCCGCTCAGCGAGTTCCTTGCCGATGTTCCGCGAACCCGAATGCAGCATCAGCCACACGCGGCCCTCGTCGGCTCCGCCCTGTTCGAGGCAGACCTCGATGAAGTGGTTGCCGCCGCCGAGGCTGCCGATCTGCCGTGCCGCCCGGTCATGCAGGTCCTGAACGCCTTCGTGCAGGTCGCCGAACGACTTCCAGAACGTGTCCCAGCCGCCGACGCCGTGCACCTTCGCGGTGTTGACCGGCGTCTTGTGCAGCCCGAACCCGACCGGCACCGCCGACTCGATCCGCTTGCGCAGCTTGCCGAGGTCGTCCGGCAGGTCGCTCGCGGTGAGCGACGTCCGCACCGCGCTCATCCCGCAGCCGATGTCGACCCCGACCGCGGCCGGCGAGACGGCGTCGCGCATGGCGATGACACTGCCCACCGTCGCGCCCTTGCCGTAGTGGACGTCGGGCATCACCGCGACGCCGTGCACCCAGGGCAGGTTGGCGACGTTGCGCAGCTGACGCATCGCTTGGTCTTCGACCGACGCGGGATCTGCCCACATCCGGATCGGAACCCGCTCGCCGTCCACTGCCGTGTACATGACTTTCCTTTCCCAGAACGAAGTTTGCCCGCTCAGCATCCGGCACCGGGATCCGGACGACAACGGATTTTCCGGACTCGCCCGCCGCGGGTGAAACGAAATCCGGCCCGTCATCGATAACGGGCACAACGACCGCACGCCCGGGGTGCTGGTCCGCCGGGAGGATTCCGCGGTTTCCATGAAGAAAACTTTGCGGTCGCTGCTCGCCATTCTGTTGCTGGCCGGGTTTCCCGTGCTGGTGCTTGCCGTGGTCGCGTTTCTCGCCGCCGCCGAGGGGTACGCTCTGACCGAGCGGCCCTGGACCGGGCTGTGGCTCGCCATTCTCGCCGTGCCTGTGCTGTACGTACTGCTGCGCGCGCTGATAGTCATCGAACGTTCCCGAGACGACAAGGTGCGCGGCCTGCTCGTCACGCCTGCCGCTCAACCTGAATTGTGGACGACTGTCCGCGAACTCGCCCAAGCAGTCGGCACGCGGCCGCCGGACGAGATCTATCTGGTTCCCGCGGTCAACGCGTCGGTGCGCGAGCAGACGCGCTGGTTCGGGACTCGGGTGAAGCGGCGCCGGATGTACCTCGGCGCCCAGCTCATCGCCGGATTGCGGGTCAGCCAGCTCCGCGCGGTCATCGGCCACGAACTCGGGCATTACAGCAACCGGCACACGCGCTTCGGCGGCGTGACCTACCGGGGCAGGCAGACGGTCGGCAGAGCCGTGAACGGACTCGACAGCTCGACCTGGCTGCACTGGCTCCTGCGGCCGATCTTCATGCCCTATGCCGTGGTGTATTTGCTGGTCTCGCTGCGAGTGAACCGCGAACAGGAAATCGCCGCGGACGCCGCGTCCGCGCGGATCGCGGGCACTGCCGCGGCGACGAGCGCGCTGCGGGACCTCGAAGTGCTCGACGCGTCCTGGCAGATTTTCGTCAGAGACTACATAAAGGCCGGCTGGGCGGCCGAGTACCTGCCCGATCGACTGGCCGAGGGCTACCAGCTCCTGCTCGCCGACGAAGCGCGGAGGGCGGAAATGGCCGAGCTGCGGCGAAATCCGCCAACGAAACCGAAGGCACGATTCGACAGTCACCCGGCAGCAGCCGAACGGATCGCGTTGCTGGAAGCCGCCCCTTTCGTCCCCGTGCCGCCCGGCAGCGAACGGCCGGCGACGGAACTGCTTCGTGACGCGGCAGCGACGCTCGAAGCGGCATTCGCGACCGGACTGTCGAAGGAAGCCCTTGCCAAGAAGCGGGCTGACTGGGCGACGGTCGTCAACGCGGGGATGCGCAAGTCATTCGAGGACGACGCGCTGAGCGTACTGCGTGATCGCAGCCTCGAAGGCCTGCTCGACGCACTCGACGACGGCCGGCTCGCAGAGATCGCCGACCCCGGTCAACCCGCCCCGCCGGGAATGGAGCCGCGTACGGAACGTGAATTTCACCAGACGTCCGCCCGCCGCCGACTGTCCACTGTGGTCATTGCACGGCTAGCCGAAACTGGTGCGGCGCGGTGGGAATTGTCGTGGTCCGGACCGGCACCGCTCGTGCTGGCCGAACCGTACGCCACCGGACTGACCCCCGCAGTCGATGCGGCGATCGGCGGGGACACTGCTCCGCTCCGCGCCCTGCTGGCTACCAAACCCTGAGGGCGGGATCCGATCAATGCGCCTCGCGATCGGCGGGCAGGCAGCGCTCATACTGGGGCCAAAAGAAGTGAAAACTGCCCGGCCCCTGAAACAGGGACCGGGCAGTTTTCTGCAAGGAAGCTCAGCGGTTCTGCGCCACCAGCTCGGCGATCTGCACCGTGTTCAGCGCCGCCCCCTTGCGGAGGTTGTCGGCGGAGACGAACAGCGCCAAGCCGCGGCCGTCCGGGACACCGGGGTCAGTGCGGATGCGGCCGACCAGGCTCGGGTCGATTCCGGCGGCCTGCAGCGGCGTCGGTACGTCCGCGAGCTGTACGCCCGGCGCGGTCGACAGCAGTTCCGTCGCCCGCTCGACCGACAGCGGCCGCGCGAATTCGACGTTCACCGACAGCGAGTGCCCGGTGAACACCGGAACCCGCACGCACGTTCCGGAAACCAGAAGCTCCGGGATGCCCAGGATCTTCCGGCTTTCGTTGCGCAGCTTCTGTTCCTCGTCCGTCTCGAACGTGCCGTCGTCCACAATGGACCCGGCCATCGGCAGGACGTTGAACGCGATCGGCGCGACGTACTTGGCCGGGGCCGGGAATTCGACTGCCGAACCGTCGTGGGTGAGCGAGGCGGCGCGCGAGGCGACCGCGTTTACCTGCGCGGCCAGTTCGTCGACGCCAGCCAGGCCGCTGCCGGACACCGCCTGGTAGGTGCTCGCGATGATCCGGACCAGACCGGCTTCGTCGTGCAGCGGCTTGAGAACCGGCATCGCGGCCATCGTGGTGCAGTTGGGGTTCGCGATGATCCCCTTGCGCGCGTCCTTGATCGCTTCCGGGTTGACCTCGCTGACGACCAGCGGCACGTCCGGATCGCGACGGTAGGCCGACGAGTTGTCGACCACGATCGCGCCCGCCTCGGCGAACCGCGGCGCCTGCTCGCGCGAGGTCGCGCCCCCGGCGGAGAACAGCGCGATGTCCAAACCGGACAGATCAGCGGTCGCGGTGTCCTCGACGGTGATTTCCTCGCCGCGCCACGGCAACGTGCGTCCCGCCGAGCGGGCCGAGGCGAAGTACCGGATCTGCTCGACCGGGAAGTTCCGCTCGTCGAGCAGCTTGCGCATCACGGCGCCGACCTGGCCGGTAGCCCCGACCACGCCGACGCGAAGACCCTGTGCCATCAGCGACCACTCCCCGCGTAGACGACAGCTTCCTCGTCGCCGCCCAGTTCGAACGCCTCGTGGATCGCGCGCACGGCCTCGTCGAGCTGCGCGTCGCGGATCAGCACCGAAATGCGGATCTCCGAGGTGTTGATGATTTCGATGTTCACGCCCGCGTTGGCCAGCGCCTCACAGAACGTGGCGGTGACGCCCGGGTGCGAGCGCATCCCGGCGCCGACGAGCGAGACCTTGCCGACGTGGTCGTCGTACAGCACGGACTCGAAGCCGATCTCCGCCTTGATCTTCTCGAGTTCCTTGACCGCCTTGGCCCCGTTGGCCTTCGACAGGGTGAAGGTGATGTCGGTGCGGCCGGACGACGTGCTGGACACGTTCTGCAGCACCATGTCGATGTCGATCTCGGCGTCGGCGACGACCCGGAAGATCTTGCCCGCGGCACCGGCGTGGTCCGGCACGCCGGTCACGGTGATCTTCGCTTCCGAGCGGTCGTGTGCCACACCGGTGATCAGCGCTTGTTCCACGGGGATCTCCTCGATCGATCCGGCCACCGTGGTGCCCGGCTTGTCGCTGTAAGAAGAACGGACTCGGATCGGCACGCCGTAGCGGCGCGCGTACTCGACCGAACGCAGGTGCAGGATCTTCGACCCGCTCGCCGCGAGCTCCAGCATCTCCTCGTACGGGATGGTGTCGAGCTTTTTGGCGTCCGGCACGATCCGCGGGTCGGCCGAATACACACCGTCCACATCGGAATAGATCTCGCAGACGTCCGCGTTCAGCGCGGCGGCGAGCGCCACCGCGGTGGTGTCGGAACCGCCGCGGCCGAGCGTCGTGATGTCCTTGGTGTCCTGTGCCACGCCTTGGAAACCGGCCACCAGCGCGACGTAACCCTGCTCCAGCGCCTCGGTGACGCGGCTCGGAGTGACGTCGATGATGCGCGCGTTGCCGTGCACCGACGTGGTGACCACGCCCGCTTGGGAACCGGTGAACGACCAGGCTTGCGCGCCCTGTGCGGAAATGGCCATCGCGACCAGCGAATTCGAGATGCGCTCACCGGCGGTGAGCAGCATGTCCATTTCCCGTTCCGGCGGCGCCGGGTTCACTTGCTGCGCCAGATCGAGCAGCTCATCAGTGGTGTCGCCCATCGCCGAGCACACGACGACCACGTCGTTGCCCGCCTTCTTGGTCGCGACGATCCGTTCTGCCACGCGCTTGATCCGGTCGGCACTTTCCAGCGACGATCCGCCGTACTTCTGGACCACGAGGGCCACGCCCGAACCTCCTTGACGGGCCGGGGCGTACTCCTTGGAGGGCACCGAGGAGCGCCCACGGCCCTTCATTTGGAGAAGAGCCTACCGGCGAGAACGGCGCTCGCCACCCCATCGAGTGGTCCGCCACGGCACGTTCGGAGCGTTTGGAAGTAAATTTTCCTTAACGCCAGGGGAAAGCTCGAAGCCCTTCCTCCGGAGTGACGGAGAGCACTACCGGTCGTACTACGGTTCGCCGCATGCGCAAACCAGCCGAGACGAGCGTTCCCGTCGCGCCGGCCATCGCCGAGCGCTGGAGCCCGCGGGCCTACGACGAGACCGCCGAGATCACCGACGCCCAGTTGACCGCCTTGCTCGAAGCCGCCAGGTGGGCGCCGTCTTTCGGCAACACCCAGCCGGCGCGCTACCTCGTCGGCCGACGGGGTGATCCGGTCTTCCCGCGCCTCCTCGCGACGCTGAACTCCGGGAACCAGGCGTGGGCGTTCCGGGCGAGCGCGCTGCTGATCGGCGTGATGGTCACCACGAACGAGAAAGGCGAGGTGCCCTACACCGACTACGGGCTCGGCTTGGCGACCGAGAACCTCGTCCTGCAGGCGGTCGAACTCGGCCTGATCGCGCACCAGATGGCCGGGTTCTCCCCGGACGCCGTTCGCGCGGAGTTCAGCCTGCCGGACGAGGCGGTGGCCCGGGTGGCGATCGCCGTCGGGTCGGCCGCCGATCCTTCGGTACTGGAGGACCCGCGCCGCATAGAACGGGAACTGGCCCCGCGTCGACGGCTGCCGCTCGACGAGTTCGCCTTCGGGGACAAATGGGGGTCTCCGGCACTGTGACCGTTTCGTGAGCAATCGAGGGAACCGGCGTCGCGTCTTTGAGGTCAGATAGGCACCAAACCGGTCAGGCCACTGAATCGGTGGGACACCCCTCAAGGAGCGACGAGATGCGTACTGGGCTGCCGGTTGTAATGGCGATTTCCGCAACGGCGATGGCGTTCGCCCTGTCCGGGTGCTCCAGCTCGGACGACAAGGCTCCCGCTCCGGCGATCGCCACGCCGCCCGCCTCGTCCGCGGCCGCGCCTTCGTCTTCCTCGGCCGCCGCGCCCGCCGGCGACTCCGCCTCGGCCGAGTACACCAAGCAGGGCACGAAGCTGAAGATCGGCGAGAAGGCCGTGGTGCCGTTCAAGTCGCAGAAGAACACCGGCGCGATCGGCGTGACGGTGACCGGCATCGACAAGGGCGTCGAGGCCGATCTCGCGCCGCTGAAGCTCGGCGACCGAGCCAAGGGCATGACGCCGTACTACATCCAGGTCAAGGTGACGAACGAGACCGGCTCGGACTTCGCGTACAGCTCGCTGGGCCTGATGAACGGCCTGCTCGCGGACGGCACCAGCGGCCCGCACGTGTCGGTGATCGGCAAGTTCGAGAAGTGCGACAGCGGGAACTCCGGCAAGGCATTCACCACGAAGGGCGCTTCGTACAACAGCTGCGTGCTGGCGCTGGCTCCGGCCGGCGCGGAGGTCAAGGGGGCTAGCTACGGGGCCAGCACTTACCGGGACCTGGCTCCGAACACGGACTACGGCAAGGACGCGGTGACCTGGCAGTAAGCTGGGAGCGAGACCGCCGCGGGGGCGTCAGTCGAGGACTGACGCCCCTTTTCGCGTCCTGGGGAGAACTTGATGTCTGGCAGAAGACCGATCGTCTTGGTGGCGGCGTTGGCATTCACGCTGTCCGCGTGTTCGAACGCGGCCGACGCGCCGCGGCCGGGCACCGCCCCGACCTCAGCGCCCACCGCGGCCTCAGCGCCCGCGTCGACCAGCGCGCCCGCGCGGAAGAAGATCGCCTACACCAAGCCGGGCACGAAGCTCAAATTCGGCGAGAAGGCCGTGGTGCCGTTCACGACCGATTCCTCGCCCGTCGGCGCGGTCGGCATCACGGTGACCCGCATCGACCGGGGCACCGAGGCGGAGCTGGCCCGGATGAACCTCGGCGACGACCTCGCCGGGCTGGTGCCGTTCTATGTCCAGTTCACCGTGTCGAACGAGACCGGCGACGACTTCTCCTTCGCCCGGGTGCTCGGCATCAGCGGCCTGATCGAGAACGGCTCCGAAGGCAGGATGGACCTGCCCGCGGACTCGGCGAGGTGCCTCAGCGAAACCCCCGGCGACTTCACCGCCAAGGGCGCGACCAACGACACCTGCACGATGGAACTGGCCGCCCGCGGCACCACGGTGACCGGTGCGAAGTACGACAACGACGGCTACGCCTGGCTGGCCAAGGGCACCGACTACCACGAAAACCCGATCGTCTGGCAGCCGTGATCCCGGCTCAGACGCCCGCGCCCCCGACGCGGCGGATGATCTTCGCCAGGATCCCCGACACCACCAGCCAGAACACCGCCGCGATGCCATAGTTCACCAGCACCCGCAGCTTCGCGTCGCCCGGCGTGAACAGGTCCTTGAAGCCGAGCGAAAGCCCGTCGGCCCAGTTGCGGACGAACGAGACGATTCCGTTGCCCTGGTTGGCCTCGCCGATGACGAAAATCACGTGCAGCACCAAGATTGCGGCGAACAGCAGCCCGACCCAGCGCACGAGCGACGCGATGAACGACACCGCGCGCTCACGAGTGCGCCGCCAGTCCACCGGGGTGCGCTGGGGACGCGCCTTCGCCTCGGTTTCCTGCGCTTCTTCCGCGTGCTCGCCCATGCCGGGCAGTCTGGCACGTCGCCTCGCGCCTCGCTACCCGCTAGTAACAGGTATCAGCCACCCGACGTAACAGTTCGATCGCGGCGGGCGGCTTTTCTTTCGGCGCGTCGGGTGGTTACAGTGACCCCGTGGCGCGTGAACTCCTGCTTCGCTGCCGCGACGGGGCCTGATCTGACCGGCTCCTCGTCGCGGGGCTTTGTGGTGCCGGTCGTCCGCACCGATCCCTTCAGGAGATTTTCCCGCGATGAGCACCGACCCCCGCACCACTAACTCCCGTCTGCGCACGCCCTCTCGTCCCGCGCCCGCCGGACAGCCCTCGTGGAACCCGCAGCGCGGCACGTCCATGCCGGTCCACCGTTACCGCCCCTGGTACGACGTGGTCGAGAACATCGACGTACCCGACCGCACCTGGCCGGACAAGCGCATTGACCGCGCGCCGCTGTGGTGTGCGGTCGACCTGCGCGACGGCAACCAGGCGCTGATCGACCCGATGTCGCCCGCGCGCAAGCGCAAGTTCTTCGACCTGCTGGTCCGCATGGGCTACAAGGAGATCGAGGTCGGCTTCCCGGCCGCGTCGCAGACCGACTTCGATTTCGTGCGCGAGATCATCGAAGAGGGCGCGATCCCGGACGACGTGCACATCCAGGTGCTGACCCAGTGCCGTCCCGAGCTGATCGAGCGCACCTTCAAGTCGCTCGAAGGCGCGCCGCGGGCAATCGTCCACATTTACAACTCCACCTCGATCCTGCAGCGCCGCGTGGTGTTCCGCGAGGAGCGCGAGGGCATCAAGAAGATCGCGACGCAGGCCGCGGAAATGGTCGTCGAGCTGGCGGCGAAGCAGCCGGACACCGACTTCCGCTTCCAGTACTCGCCCGAGTCCTACACCGGCACCGAGCTGTCCTACGCGCTCGAGGTGTGCAACGCGGTCACCGAGATCTGGCAGCCGACCCCGCAGAAGCCGGTGATCCTGAACCTGCCGGCGACCGTCGAGATGGCGACGCCGAACGTCTACGCCGACTCGATCGAGTGGATGAGCCGCAACCTGGAGCGCCGCGATTCGGTGATCCTGTCGCTGCACCCGCACAACGACCGCGGCACCGGCATCGCCGCCGCCGAACTGGGCTACCAGGCCGGCGCGGACCGGATCGAGGGCTGCCTGTTCGGCAACGGCGAGCGCACCGGCAACGTCGACCTGGTCGCGCTGGGCATGAACCTCTACAGCCAGGGCATCGACCCGCAGATCGACTTCTCCGACATGGACGAGATCAAGCGGACCGTCGAGTACTGCAACCAGCTGCCGGTCCCGGAACGCTCCCCGTGGGGCGGCGACCTGGTGTTCACCGCCTTCTCCGGCAGCCACCAGGACGCGATCAACAAGGGCCTCGACGCGATGAAGGACGCCGCGGACAAGAAGGGCGTGCCGGTCGACGAGCACCCGTGGGAGGTCCCGTACCTGCCGATCGACCCGAAGGACGTCGGCCGCACCTACGAGGCCGTGATCCGGGTGAACTCGCAGTCCGGCAAGGGCGGCGTCGCCTACATCATGAAGGCCGAGCACCAGCTGGACCTGCCGCGCCGGCTGCAGATGGAGTTCTCGAAGGTCATCCAGGCCTACACCGACACCGAAGGCGGCGAGGTCGACCCGGGCACCATGTGGCGCGCGTTCTCGGCCGAGTACCTGGAGGCGAAGACCCCGCTGGAGCTGATCAAGCAGCGGGTCACCGACAGCGGCGGCGGCGAGTACGACCTCGAGGCCACGGTGAAGGTCGAGGGCGACGAGCACGAGATCACCGGGCGCGGCAACGGGCCGATCGCGGCGTTCTTCGACGCACTGTCCACTGTGGGCTACGACCTGCGGCTCCTGGACTACAGCGAGCACACGCTGAGCCCTGGCGACGACTCGCGCGCCGCGTCCTACATCGAATGCGCCATCTCCGACCGCGTGTTCTGGGGCATCGGCGTCGACCCGTCGATCGTCACCGCTTCGCTGCGCGCCGTGGTGAGCGCGGTCAACCGGGCCAACCGCTGACCCGAGCCTGACTCAGCGAGGTTTTCGCTGCCTCGCGGCGGCTCTGTTCCCGGGAAAGTCCGTGAGGGGAACCCTGAGGGACTCTGAGTCCCTCAGGGTTCCCCTCACGGACATCTGGCATCGCGCAGCGGGGCGGGAGGTGGGCATGCGAGCTGAGCGTCTGGTCGCGTTGCTGTTCACGTTGCATCGCAAACGTGCGGGGACGGTCGGGGAGCTGGCCGACGAACTCGGCGTGACCGAACGGACGATGCGGCGCGATCTGGCCGCGTTGCGCGAAGCCGGAGTGCCGCTCTGGAGTGAACCAGGGCGGCACGGCGGCATCCGGCTCGTCGACGGCTGGCGTTCTCGGCTCGACGGCCTCACTTCCCGGGAGGCCGTCGCGCTGTTGGCCCTTGATGTTCCGGACGCGCTGGCCGGGCTCGGTCTCGGCACCGCAGTGGCGGCCGCGCACGCGAAAGTGTCCGCGAGCATGCCCGCTCAGCTGCAGGAACAGGCCCGGACGGTCGCCGGGCGGTTTCATCTCGACGCGTCGGCCTGGTTCAGCTCGCCGGACGACACCGCCATGCTGCCTGCGGTCGCGAAGGCGGTGTGGACCCAGAAGCGGCTCGACGTGCGGTATCGGCGGCGCGACAAGGTCACTCGGCGGACGCTCGATCCGCTGGGGCTCGTATTGAAAGCCGGGGTTTGGTACCTGGTGGCGCGGGTCGACGCTGACCTGCGGACGTATCGCGTTTCTCGGCTAGGGGCGGTCGCCGAGACCGGAGAAACCTTTGTACGGCCGGAAGAATTCTCGCTCGCTGACTGGTGGCGGGCGTCGTCGGCGGAGTTCGAGAAGATGCCGCTGCCGCTGAAGGTGACGGCACGGCTCGACCGGACCGCGGCCGGTGCGTTGCGGCGCGTTTTCGGGCCGGAGCACGTGAACGAGGTGCTGGTATCGCTCGGCCCGAAGGACGACGACGGATGGGCCGAGGCCGAGTTCGCCATGGAGGGCAAGGAAGTCGCCGTCGGACAGTTGGTTTCCCTCGGCCCCGGCGTCGAAGTGCTGACCCCGCCGGAGATCCGCGCCGCGGTCGCGGAATTCGGTCAGGCGCTCGCCGACCGCAACCGTCCGTTAAGGGCCCCTTGAGGGAATCTGATTCCCTCAAGGAGTCCTTCACGGACAGTCGGCATCAGCGGTAGCCGGAGGCGTCGGCGGGTTTTCCGGGTTCCTGGACTTCGGTGATGTACCGCCACGCGTCGGGGCGGCTGCCGTCCACGTCGTCGATCTCGTAAACCTTCGCCAGCTGTCCGCTGGAAACGGTCTGGCCGGTCCAGCGGTGCCGGTCCGCGTCGGCGGCGAGCGCGACGACCGTGCGGCCGGAGAAGACTGGAGATTCCGAGATCACGAAATGCGGCTCGCGGACGGTCGCGTCGCGCCAGTTTTCCTCGGTGACCTCGAAGATCTCCAGCATCGCTTCCGAACGCAGCCATCCCGGCGTGAACGCGATGGCCGTGCAGTCGTGCGCCTTCAGCTCGGCCGCCTCGCCGACGGCCAGGACGTTGATCGCCGCCTTCGCCAGGTAGTACGGCAGCGACGTGCCCTCGCGGTACTTCGCGTTGTACTCGGCCGTGCCGTCGGTCAGCTCGATCACGAGCCCGCCCGGACGGCGGATGACCAGCGGAAACAGATGGTGGCTGGTGATCAGGTGGGCGTCGAGGGACAGCCGCATCATGCGCAGGCTGGCGTCCAGCGAGTGCTCCCAGATCGGTTTGCCCCACTCCAGGTAGCGGTCGCCGCCCCAGATGCCGTCGACCAGGATGTCGAGACCGCCGTGCTCGGCGTCGATTCGCTGGGCGAGCGCGGCGACTTCGTCGCTCTCCAGGTGGTCGACCCGCAGCGCGATTCCCTTGCCGCCAACGGCTTCGATCTGATCCAGCGTGTCCTCGATGGTCTCCGGACGGTCCACTTCGGACCGTCCGGCCCGCGTCGTTCGACCGGTCACGTACACGTACGCCCCGGCCCGGCCCAGCTCGACCGCGATCGCCCGGCTCGCCCCGCGCGTGCCGCCCGCCACGAGCGCGACCTTCCCGGCCAGTTCCCCGCTCATTCCGTTCGTCCCCTTTTCTGTCGGTGGACCACCAGCGTGCGCTCGAACCCTGACATCCCCTGTCCGGATTTCCGGAATCTGTGTCCTGCCTGTGCCTTGCTGTGAAGTGCCGGTGATTGGGACTCATTCGGGCTGGCAGGGCGGTTAATAGAGAGATGGACGCTACGACGGCTGGGCTGGTGGTGCTGTTCGTCGTCTCGCTGGTGCCGTTGTTGCCCACCGAGGTGACGCTGCTCGGCATGGGCGTGGCCGCCGCGCAGCACGGGACGTCGCTGGCCGTCGTGATCGCGGTCGCGAGCGTCGGCTGCCTGCTGTCCGACCAGGCGTTGTACGCGCTGGGGCGGTTCGGCGGCGCTCGAATGCTGACCCGGCTTGGCCGTCGGCGCAAGCTGGCCGCCGGGCTGAGCTGGCTCGACGGACGGCTGCAACGACACCCGCGGCCGGTTCTGGTGGTCGCGCGGTGGCTGCCTTCCGGCGGGACGGTCGGCGCGCTGCTGGCCGGCTCGTTGCGGTGGCGGTTCACCGAGTTTCTGACCGCGTCCGCGGTGGGGGTGCTGCTGTGGACGTCGTACGTCGCGTTCCTCGGCTACGCCGGCGGCCAGCTGGTTACCGAGCCCGGGCTGAGCTTGGCGTTGTCGTTGACCATCGCGGTACTGCTGGGTTCGGCGATCACCGTCGGGATTCGACGGCACGGAGCGCCGAGTACAGCGCCCTGATCAGCGGCCCGTTCTCCGGAGCGGCCGCGGCCGGGAACGGGATCCGGCGGCGGGTGTAGCCGTACGCGATGCCGTTGCGAGGATCGGCGAACGCCTGCTGACCGCCCGCGCCACTGTGCCCGAAACTGCCCTGCCCCAGCTCCGGGTAGTACTCGCCGGTGGAGTGGAATCCGACGCCGAACGCCTTGAGCTCGCGCAACACCACGTCGTGCCCGACGGACTGGAGCTGCGCGAATTCGGCGGCGATTTCCGGTTTCAGCAGCGGCGGTTCGCCGTCTAACGGGCTGATCGCCGCCGCGTACATCCGCGCCAGGCCGCGGGCTGACGCGACACCGCCGAACGACGCGGGGCCGAGCCGCCGGACTTCCGGAAGGTTCGGCAGTTCCCACACCTCCGGGCCGTCCGGATGGTGCCGGTTGAACGCGATGCCCGGCAAGCTGTTCGGCGCGGGCAGCGGGAGCTGTCGTTCGGGGGTCAGCACCATCGGTTGCGTGGCCACGAATCGAGAGTCAAGTTCGGCGGGCAAGCCGAGGTGAAAGTCCACTGTGTACGGTTCGCGGACGCGGTCGGCGAAGTTCTCCTGAAGGGTGCGGCCGGTCACGCGGCGGACGACCTCGCCGCTGAGCGCACCGATTACCAGTGCGTGGTAACCGAATGCGGTGCCGGGCCGCCAGAACGGGCGTTGGCGAGCCAAGCGTTCGGCGACGATGCGGTCGTCTGCGAGTTCCGCCCGACTGAAGCCTTCGTCGGAGCCGATCAGTCCGGCTCGATGCGCCAGGAGGTCTCGCAGGGTGACGTCCTGTTTGCCTTCGACCGCGAACTCCGGCCAGTAGTGGCTCACTCGCTGGTCGAGGTCCAGCACGCCGTCCTGGACGAGCAGCGCGACGGTCAGATGCGCCGCTCCTTTCGACGCGGAGTATGCGCCGAGCAGGGAATCTTCGTCGATGTCTTGGCCGGACCAAAGGTCGACGACCAGCTCGCCGCGGTGGTACGCCGCCAGTTGAGCCGATCCGTCGGCTACTGCGGCGAACTCGTCTCTGACCGGTTCGAAGCCGGGCTGCACGGTGCCCTGAAGGTTTGCCATGCCGCCACGCTACCCGAGTTTCTAACCATTGGTCACTAACTATTTTCGGTAGAGTCCCCGCCCATGACCCGACCGCGGCCCGGCCGTCCCGCACAGCTCGATCGCGAACGGATCGTCGACGCGGCGTTGTCCGCCGGGAATCTCGACACGTTGACCATGCGCGAACTGGCGGCGCGGCTCGGCGTGACGCATGGCGCGCTCTACCGCTGGGTCGCCAATCGGGACGCGCTGTTCGACCTGGTCAGCGAAGTGGTACTTGAGCGAGTGCTTCCGGCTGAGGGGCCGCCGCGGCGGGCTTGGCGGCCATGGCTCGCGAAGGTCGCGTGGGCGATGCACGACCAGTTTCTCGCGGTACCCGGCTATGCGACGCGGTCGTCCCGGCCCCATCGGCACAACGCGGTTTCCTTCGGCCGGTTGCACACCGAGGTGGTGGCCGCGTTCACGAATGCCGGTGTGTCGTCCGAGCTGGCCGAGCAGAGTTGGTACATCTTCATCACCTGCACGGTCAGCTGGCTCGCCGTCCGCGAAAACCCGCTCGACCTTGGGCCTGACGCACCCCGGTTCGAGCTTTTCCTCGACACGCTGTTGCGAGGTCTGCCCGCGCGGGAACCCAGCTAGGTCGTGAGCGCGGCTACCTCGGCGCGCATTTCGTCGATCACGGTCGCGACAGCCGGGCGGTTCGCCGCGCCGGTGCGGCACACCACTTCCACCAACCGCGCCGCGCGGATCCCCGCCAGCGGGCGGCCGACCAATCCGCTTCCGCGCCGAGTGTCCATTGTGTACCGAGGCATCAGCGCGATCCCGTGTCCGGCCGCGACAAGCCGTTCAGTGATGCGGAAATCGTTGATGCGCTGAACGATCTGCGGCCGCACGCCACTGCGCACGGTCAGCGAGCGGAGGACGTCGTCGACGGGAAAGCCGTGGTCTACCGAGATCCAGCGCTCGTCCGCGAGATCGGCGAGGCCGACGCGACGGTTGCGGGCAAGGCGGTGGCCGACGGGGAGGGCGACGTCCAGTGGTTCGCGCAGCAGCGGGACCACGTCCAGACGTTCGGTGTCGAATTCGGCCGCGTGCTCGTCGCGGTGGGCGACGACGACGTCGTAGTCGGCGACCAGGCCGGGCACCTGCGGCGGGACCATGTCGACGTCGCGGACGTCGACCTCGAGGTTTTCGTGTTGTTCGATGCGACGCAGCAGGCCGGGCAGGAGCATCAGGCCGGCGGACTGGAAGATCGCGATCCGCACGCGTCCGCGCGGGGCGCTGCGGTAGGTGTCCAGCTCCGCTTCGGCCCGGTCCAGCGCGGCCAGCACGTCGTCGGCGCGGGCGACGAGCGCGCGGCCCGCGTCGGTGAGCCGCAGGCCGCGACCAGCCGGTTCGGTGAGTGCGATGCCGACCTCCGCCTGCAACGCGCGCAACTGCTGCGAGATCGCCGACGGCGTGCAGTGCAACGCCTGAGCGGCGGCGGTGACGCTGCCCCGATCGGCGAATTCGCGCAGCGTCCGGAGCCTGCCCAAGTCCATCCGCGGAGTGTATGTGAAGCACTGCTACACATTCAGTACAGTTATTCTCGCTGGTGCTTCAAAGTTTGCCTAGGCACAGTTGAGGCATGGCCATCCGGGACCGTTTGCTCGCCGTGTTCGTCGCCGTCCTGTGGGGCCTCAACTTCATCGCGATCCACGCCACACTCGGCCAGTTCCCGCCGATGTTCGCGGGCGCGCTGCGATTCCTGCTGATCGCGATCCCGACGGTCTTCCTCGTGCCGCGGCCGCGGGTGAAGCTGCGCTACCTCCTCGGTTACGGGCTTGGGTTCGGCACCGGGCAGTTCGCGTTCCTGTTCGTCGCCATGCACCTCGGGATGCCGACCGGGCTGGCGTCGCTGGTGCTGCAGGCGTCGGCGCCGTTCACCGTGCTGCTGGGCGCGGTGCTGCTGCGGGAACGCGTCTCCGGACGGCAGCTGGCCGGGATCCTGCTCGCGGTGGCGGGCATGACCGCGATCGCCTGGCAGCAGTCCGCCCACGCCGCGCTGCTGCCGGTGGTGCTGACCTTGCTGGCCGCGCTGAGCTGGGCGATCGGCAACCTGAGCATGCGCCGCGCGGAGCCGGACAACCCGCTACACCTGACGCTGTGGATGTCGGTGGTGCCGCCGCTGCCGATGCTGGCGCTGTCGAGCATCTTCGAGGGTCCCGGCGCCGCCTGGCATTCGCTGGCGACGCTCGGCACCAAAACCGGCCTGATCGGCCTCGTGGGCCTGGCGTACGTGGTGGTCTTCGGGACGGTCGTCGGGTCCGGCATCTGGACCACGCTGATGCGCCGCAACCCGGCAGGCGTGGTCGCGCCGTTCTCGCTGCTCGTGCCGGTGGTGGGGCTGACGGCGTCGTTCTTCATCCTCGGCGAGGTGCCGACGGTCCTGACGCTGGTGGCGGCAGCGGTGGTGATCGGCGGGGTACTGCTGGGGTCGTTGCGGCGGAAGCCAGCGGTTACGCCGGAGGAACTGCTGCCGGTGTGAGGGGTCGGGGCCCGGCCCCGGGAACAGAAAACCCCCGGCAAGTCCGAAGGACTCACCGGGGGAACCTCGTCCGTCAGCTCAGGCCACCGCGTCGTTCTTCTCGTCCGACGACGAGGCCGACTCCGCCGCATGGCGGGACATGCGCTTCTTCAGCACCAGCGTCACCACCACGCCGATCACCAGCGCCGCTCCCAGGCCTGCCCACTGGAAGCCCTTGAGCCACTTGTCGGCGACCACGCCCAGGTAGTAGATGAGCGCCGTTGTTCCGCCCGCCCACACGATGCCGCCCAGTGCGTTCGCGAACAGGAAGCGCGGGTAGTGCATGTTGAGCGATCCGGCGAGCGGGCCGGCCAGGATGCGCAGCACCGCGACGAACCGGCCGAAGAACACGGCCCACATGCCGCGTTTGTGGAACATCTTCTCGGCGCTCGCGATGTGGTCGGGGCCGAAATGCTTGGGGAACTTCCGTCCGGCCCAGGCGAACAGCCGTTTGCCGCCCTTCTTGCCGATCAGGTACCCGATGCTGTCGCCGATGATCGCGCCCGCCGACGCCAGCACGCCGATCCACAGCGGGTTCAGCCCGCTGTGCGACGAGGCCAGCAGCGCGGCGCTCACCAGCACGATCTCCCCCGGCAGCGGGATGCCCAGGCTTTCGACCATCACCACCAAGCCCACCAGCAGGTAGACCGAGAGCGGAGGGATCGCCTCCAGCACGTGGTCGATGTTCACTGCCAACCCCCTTGTGATTCGTGCCTGGTCTCCGCAGGGTACCCAGCTGGCGGCGATCCTCGCGTCCACCTGGAGTCGGGGGTGGGGTCCGTCTTCCGGCAGGGTTTTTCAGGGTTTTTCCGACATAACACGCAAAGCACGCATTTCGAAGTACTCCCGTTCCGGCAGGCTCAGCGTGCGCTGTGCGGCGCGGGCGTAGCAGTCGTGAGCGCCTCGCGGGTCGCCGGACAGTTCGAGGAGATGGGCGCGGACCACGTCGGCTCGGTAGTGGTCAAGGTGGTCGCTCGCGTCCAGTTCGCTCAGCGCGAGCGCCGGGCCTTCGACGCGGGCGAGCGCGACCAGGCGGTTGAGTGCGACCATCGGGCCGGGGGCGATCTGCTGGAGAAGGTCGTACAGCAACAGGATCTGCGGCCAGTCGGTGGCGTCGGCGACCGGGGCTTCGTCGTGCACGGCGGCGATCGCGGCCTGCAGTTGATACGGGCCGACGGGTGTATTCGCCAGCGCGTGTTCGATGAGTGCGCTGCCTTCGGCGATCGCGGACGCGTCCCAGAGCGAGCGGTCTTGTTCGGCCAGCGGCACGGGGATGCCGTCCCGGCCAGTGCGGGCGGGGCGGCGAGCGTCGGTGAGCAACATGAGTGCGAGCAGCCCGGCGACCTCTCCGTCAGCGGGCAGCAGGGCGTGCAACTGCCGGGTGAGCCGGATGGCCTCGGCGGTCAGTTCGACGCGGTTGACCTCGCTGCCGGAGCTGGCGGTGTGGCCTTCGGTGAACACCAAGTACAGCACCTGCAGTACCGCGGCAACGCGTTCCGGCAGCTCGTTCTGTGGCGGCTGAGCGAACTCCGCACCGCGCAGTTTGTGTTTCGCCCGGCTGATCCGCTGGCCGATCGTCGGCTCCGGGACGAGGTACGCCCGCGCGATCTCGGCGGTGGTCAGGCCGCCGACCGCACGCAGCGTCAAGGCCACTTGCGACGGCCGGGTCAACGAGGGATGGCAGCAGAGCAACAGCAGCGTGAGGGTGTCGTCCTGCTGCGGTACGAGTTCGAAGGACGGCGGTTCCAGCGCGGCCACCGTCTCCTCACGACGGATACGTGCGGCTTCGTTGCGCCACATCTCGATCCGACGCCGCGAAGCCGTCGTGATGAGCCAGGCCTTCGGGTTGTCCGGGACACCGTCCTTCGGCCACTGCACGGCGGCGGCGAGCAGGGCCTCCTGCACGGCGTCCTCGCATTTGCCGAAATCGCCGTAGCGGCGCACGAGCGCGGTCACCACCTGCGGAATGAGGTCGCGCAGGAGGCGGTCGATCACAGCTCGAAGTCCACGTCGCCGGTCAGCCCCATTACCGGCCGCACCTCGATCGTCGCGAACGGGGCCTCCGGGATCCGCGCGGCGATCTCCAGCGCGCGGGCCTCCGAATCGCATTCCAGCAGGTAGAACCCGGCGAGCTGCTCCTTGATCTCGGCGAAGGGGCCGTCGGTGGTGCTCACGCCGTCGGTGCGCACGTGGACCTGCTTCGTCAGCTCCGGGGCGGCCAGCCGCTCGGACACGATCCGCTCGCCGGTGCCCTCCAGCTCCTCGTGGAACTGCTGATACGCACGCAGGCCCTCGGCCTTCTGCTCGTCGGTCATCCCCGCCCATGCCGCGCGCGACGCCGGGTTGCCGTAGATCAGGACCAGATACTTCATCGGAAGCCTCCTCGAAAAAGTTTTCTACCCCTGATGTCGAAGCCGCGCGGACGGCTTCGACGTCCCGGACGTACGAACCATCCGGGAAAAGGAGAACACAGAATGTCCGAGAACGAGATCCGCGACCTGCTGGCCGAGCGCACCGCCGCGATGCACGCGAAGGACGCGCAACGGGTCGTTGCGAGCTACACCGAGAAGGCGGTCAAGTTCGACCTCGCCCCGCCGCTGCGCACGACCGGCGCTTCCGCGGAGTATGTCTCGCAGTGGTTCGGCACCTTCGACGGACCGATTTCCTACACCTACCACGACGAGGAGATCACCGTGTCCGGCGATCTCGCGGTGGTGGCAGCGCTGGCGAAGCTGACCGCGACGCCGCAGGGGCAGAGCGAGTCGTTCACCCTCTGGCTCCGCGCCACGTTTGCCTTGCAGCGCACGGAAAACGGCTGGCTGATCGCGCACGAGCACGTTTCGACGCCGTTCCACATGGACGGTTCGTTCCGCGCCGCTGTCGACCTCCAGCCCTGAAAAGCCGTGAAGGACTCCTTGAGGGAATCTGATTCCCTCAAGGAGTCCTTCACGGACGATCAGAGGATCTCGGCGGCCGAACCGACGTCCGGCGGGCCGAGGTCGGGGTTCAGCGCCCCGGCGTCGACCAGTTCCACCTCGACCTTGTGCGGCTGGATCCGCCCGTCGCGGATGTCCTCCGCGTAGTGGCACGCCACCCGGTGGCCGGCGCCGATCTCGCGCAGCTGCGGGCGATCGGTGTCGCACAGGCTTTCCTGCTTCCACGGGCACCGCGTGTGGAAGCGGCAGCCCGACGGCGGATTGGCCGGCGAAGGTAGGTCGCCGGCGAGCAGGATCTGCTCGCGGCTGTCCTCCACCACCGGGTCCGGCACCGGGATCGCCGACAGCAACGCGCGCGTGTACGGGTGCAGCGGGTTCTGGTACAGCTCTTCCGACGTCGTCTCCTCGACCAGCGCGCCGAGGTACATCACACCGATCCGGTCGGAGATGTGCCGGACCACCGCGAGGTCGTGCGCGATCACCACGTAGGTGAGACCGAGCTTCTCCTGCAGATCCTCCAGCAGGTTCACCACCTGCGCCTGCACCGAAACGTCCAACGCGGACACCGGTTCGTCGGCGACGATCAGGTCCGGCTCCACCGACAGCGCCCGCGCGATGCCGATGCGCTGACGCTGACCGCCGGAGAACTCGTGCGGGTACTTCCGCAGCGACGTCTCCGGGAGACCGACCGCGCTCAGCAGTTCGCGCAGCCGGGCGGCGGTGGATTCCTTGTCCTTGTCCAGGCCGTGCGCGCGCATCCCCTCGACGAGGATCGACTCGACCGACTGGCGCGGGTCCAGGCTCGACATCGGGTCCTGGAAGATCATCTGCATCCGCCGCCGCGCCTTGCGCAACTGCTCGCCCTTGAGCTTCGCGACGTCGGTGCCGTCGAAGACGACCTTGCCGTCGGTCGGCTCGTTGAGCCGCAGGATCGCGCGGCCGAGCGTCGACTTGCCGCAGCCGGATTCGCCGACCAGGCCGTAGGTTTCGCCTTGGCGGATCGACAGGTCGACCCCGTCCACCGCGTACACGTGGCCCACCGTGCGGTCCACGACGATGCCGCGCTTGATCGGGAAGTGCACCTTGAGGCCGGTGACCTCGAGCAGCACCTCGTCGGTGTTCGCCACCGTCATCGGGTTCCTCCTCCTGCCGCCACGGCGGGTTGCACCGGGTTGTGGCAGCGCAGCAAGCCGTTCCGGTCGGGAACCAGCTCCGGCGAATTCTCCAGGCAGGCCGCCACCGCGTTCGGGCAGCGCGGCGCGAACGCGCAACCGCCGTCCCACGGGATGTTGTCGGCCACCGAACCGCGGATCGGCACCAGCTTCTCGCCGCGGCCCTCGTCGAGCCGCGGGATCGAGGCCAGCAGGCCGTGCGTGTACGGGTGCCGCGGCTGCGCGAACAGCGAATGCCGCTCCTGGCGCTCCACGATGCGGCCGCCGTAAAGCACGTTGACCTCGTCGCAGAGCCCGGCGACGACGCCGAGGTCGTGCGTGATCATCACCAGCGCGGTTCCGGTGTCCTGCACCAGTTCCCGCAGCAGGGCGAGGATCTGCGCCTGGATCGTCACGTCGAGCGCGGTGGTCGGCTCGTCCGCGATGAGCAGCCGCGGACGGCACGCCAGCGCGATCGCGATCAGCGCGCGCTGGCGCATCCCGCCGGAAAGCTGGTGCGGGTACTCGGAAAGCCGCCGCGTCGGGTCGGGAATGCCGACCTTGTCGAGCAGTTCCGCCGCTTCGATCCGCGCCTTCTTGCGCGGCATGTCGCGGTGGCGCTCCAGCACCTCGGTGATCTGCAGCCCGATCGGGATGACCGGGTTCAGCGAGGACAGCGGGTCCTGGAACACCATGCCGAGATCGCGGCCGCGCCGGTCGCGCATTTCGCGGTCGGACAGGGTCAGCAGGTCGGTGCCCTCGAAGCGCACCGAACCGCTGACGGTGTTGCCGCGCTTGGCGAGCAGCCGCATGATCGCGAGCGAGGTCACCGACTTGCCGCAGCCGGACTCGCCGACCAGCCCGACCGTCTGGCCGGGTTCGACGTCGAAACTCACGCCGTCGACCGCGGTGAACGGGCTTTCGCCGCGGCGCTGGAACACGACCTTCAGGTCGCGGACTTCGAGAAGTGCCACGGGGTCACCGCCGGTTCTTCGGGTCGAGGGCTTCGCGGAGGGACTCGCCGAGCAACGTGAACCCGAGCGCCACGATGATGATCGCGATCGCCGGGTAAACCGCCAGTTCGGGCCGGATGTCGAGGAAGTGCTGGGAGGCGTTGCCCAGCATCAATCCCCACTCCGCGCGGGTCGGGTCCGGGTCGCCGAGACCGAGGAACGACAGCGCCGCGGCCTCCAGGATCGCGGTCGCCAGGGTCAGCGTCGCCTGCACGATCACCGGGCCGAGCGAGTTCGGCAGCATGTGCCGGAACACGATCGTCGTCCGCTTCACGCCGAGCGACGTCGCCGCCAGCACGTGGTCCGCCTCGCGCTGGGCGAGCATCGAACCGCGCAGCAGCCGGGCGAAAATCGGCACGCCGATGATCGACACCGCGATGATCACCGTCCACTGGCTCGGCTTCGCGAACAGCGCCGCGACCGAAATCGCCAGCAGCAGCGAGGGAAACGCCAGCAGCACGTCGACCAGTCGCATGAGGACGGTGTCGACCCAGCCGCCGAACGCGCCCGCGAGGCCGCCGATGAGCGCGCCGAGCAGTACGCCGATCACCGTGGCGAGCACGCCGACCAGCAGCGTCTGCTGTGCGCCGATGAGCAGCCGGGACAGGAAATCGCGGCCGAAATCGTCGACGCCGAACGGGAAACCGGGCTGTGCGCCCGGGATGATGCCCCGGCCGAGAATGACCTGGTCTTGCAGATACCGGACCTGCGGGTCCTTCGGCGCGAGCAGCGGCGCGAAAATCGCCAGCAGCAGGAACAGCAGGGTGATCACGCCGCCGACGATCGCGACCGGGCTGCGCACCATCCGGCGCAGCGCCTCGGCGCCGAGGCTCCGCCCGCCCGCCGACGCCGCGGCGAGCTTGTCGATCGGCTCTTTCTTCTTGTTCAGCAGAGTGTTCACCGCACACGCACCCTCGGGTCGATGAGCCCGTAAGAAATATCCACGAGCATGTTCACGAGCACGTAGACCAGTGCCCCGAGAAGCAGCAGCGCCTGCAGCCGCGGGTAGTCCCGCTTGTCGATCCCTTCCGCCAGAAGGAATCCGAGGCCGCGGAAGTTGAACACTCGCTCGGTCAGCACGGCGCCGCCGAGCAGCGCGCCGGTCTGCAGGCCGATCGTGGTGATCACCGGCAGCAGGGCGTTGCGCAGCACGTGCCGCTGGCGGACCACGGGCTGGGTGAGGCCCTTGGAGTTCGCGGTGCGGATGAAGTCCTCATTGAACACGTCGAGCACCGACGCGCGGGTGATCCGGGTGATCACCGCGAGCGGAATGGTGGCGAGCGCCAGCGCGGGAAGAATGAGGTGCTTGATCGCGTCCCAGACCGCGTCCCATTCGCCGGTCAGCATTCCGTCGAGAAGGGCGAAATGCGTGACGACGGTGGCGTCGATGCCGGGAGCCTGCCTGCCTTGCGACGGCAAGCCGAGCGGCGTGGAAAGCAGGTCCTGCATCATGTAGCCGAGGAAGAAGATCGGCACCGCGACACCGACCAGCGTCAGCACGATGATGACGTTGTCGACGATCTGGCCGCGGAACCGGGCGGCGAGATAGCCGAACGAAATGCCGGCCACCACGGCGATGATCATCGCCGTGACGCCCAGTTCAATGGTGGCGGGAAGGAACGTGCCGATCTCCGACATCACCGGCCGGGACGACACGAGCGAATTGCCGAAATCCCCGGTGATCGCGCGGCCGAGGAATTTGAAGTACTGCACGAAAATCGGCTGGTCGAGGCCGAGCACGTGGTTCAGGTTCGCCAGTTTTTCCGGAGTCGCCTTGTCCCCGAGCAGAGCGGACGCGGGACCGCCGGGGAGGGAGCGCAACCAGGCGAACACCAGGATGGACAGGATGAGGAGCGTCGGGATCGCTTGTAGCAGCCGACGCACGAGAAAACGGAGCACGAGTAGTCCTTTGCGTACAGCCCGGGAACGAGGCCAAGGGCAGGCGCGGTAGCACCTGCCCTTGGCCTGGCTGCTCAGTGGAGCACGTCAGCCGATCGTGACGTTGTCGAAGCGTTCGTCGGTAAGCGGGCTGGCCACCACGCCCTTGATCTTCGGGCCGACCACGATCGCCGGCGTCGGGTAGGCGATCGGGATGGCGGGCAGGTACTCCATGATCTTCTTGTTGGCTTCCTGGTACGCCTTGGTGTGCGCGTCGCCGGCGGGCGCGGCGTCCGCGTCGGCGAGAGCCTTGAAGATGCCCTGGTTGTTCTGGTCGGTGAGGCCGAACTCCGGCTTCGGGCGGCCGAAGAAGGTGCCGACGAAGTTGCCCGCGTCGTTGTAGTCACCGGTCCAGCCGAGCAGGTGGATGTCCTGCTTGCTGTTCTGCTGCACGTCGTCCTTGTACCCGCCGTTCCACGACTCGGCGACCGGCTGCACGTTGATGCCGATGGCCTTCAGATCCTCGGAGATCGCGGTGTAGGTGTCGGCCGGGTTCGGCATGTAGGGCCGGGTGACCTCGGTCGGGTAGTAGAACTTGAGGGTCAGGCCCTCGGCGCCGGCTTCCTTCAGGAGCTGCTTGGCGCGTTCCTTGTCGTACGGGTACTTGGTCACGTCGTCGGTGTAGCCGGAGATCGCCTTCGGCACGAACTCGGTCGCGACCTCGGAGCCCTCGGCCAGCTTGGAGCGCACGAACTGCTCGCGGTTGATGCCGTAGGCCAGCGCCTGGCGGACCTTGGGGTTCGCCAGCTTCGCGCCGTTGGGGCCGCCCTGGTTGATGCCGAGGTAGAGCACGTTGAACGACGGGCGGATCAGCACCTGCTCGCCGTCGTTGCGCAGCAGGCCGTAGTCGGCGGGGGCCGGGAAGTCGTACCCGTTGATGTCGCCGGCCTTGAGCGCCTGCTTGCGGGCGTTCTCGTCCGGGATCACCTTGAACACGAGCTTGTCCAGCTTCGCGGGCTGCGGCATCGTGCTGGTGTCGTTGCGCACCAAGGTGATCTGGCCGTTGCCCTGGTCCCAGCCCTCGAACTTGAAGGGGCCGGTGCCGGTCGGGTGCTTGTAGCCGTACTCCGGATACGTGATCGACGTGCCGGAGCCGGTGACCTTGTCCGCGTTGTACTTCTGCAGCGCGGTGGGGCTCTGGATCGCGAACGACGGCAGCGTGAACGCGGCCGGGAAGGCGCCCTTCGCGCGGGTCAGGTTCAGAACCGCGGTGTGGTCGTCCTTCGCCTCGCAGTTCTTGTAGACCGGCTGGCCCTTGGTGGTGCCCTCGTTGTTCGCGAAGCCCTCGAAGACGTCGCCGTAGTAGATCATCTGGCTCTGGGCGGTGGCGCCCTTCATGTTGTACCAGCGATCGAAGTTGAAGCAGACGGCCTTCGCGTCGAACGCCGTGCCGTCGCTGAACTTCACGCCCTGCTTGAGGTCGAACGTCCAGGTCTTGCCGTCGTTGCTCGACGTCCACTTCGTGGCGAGCGACGGGGCCAGGTCGGCGGTGCCCGGCTTGTTCTGGATCAGCGTGTCCAGCATCTGCCGGGTGATCCGGAACGTCTCGCCCTCGTCGTTGAAGATCGGGTCGAACATCTTCGGGTTGCCGGTGTTGCCGAAGACCATGGTGCCCCCGGAACCACCGCCTCCGGACTCGTCGCGCTTCGATTCCGCGCACGCGGACAGCGAGACCGCGAGCGCGCCCGCGAGTCCGATCAGAGCTGCCCGGCGTGTTCGGGTCAGCCGCAATTGCTGCATCTGGCACCCCTTGGGAATGTTCGGTGTCTCGAAATTCACCGTCGGCGGTCAGTTCGGGAAGAACCAGTGCGATCGGTGTGTCCGGTGACACTAGCGGGAACTCGGCCCCCGCTTAAGCACGTGAGGTTACGATCGCGCTACGTAAGCCCCAAATTGACCGCAACGTGTCGGCAATTGTGCGCTCTGCGTAGCGAAATCTGCCGGTTTGGTACGTTGAGTGGCGGTTTGCTCACCCAGTTGGCCTAACGAGGCGGGTTGTCCGTTCCGGGTGCCGTGGATGTTCCGGAACCCTTGCGGCGGTCTGGCGAAGTTGCCCGCGAAGGACCTCGGAACAGCCCGAATTACTCGAGTTTTCCGTGCTCGCGCATTCCGCGCAATAGCCGCTTTCACTGGTCGCAAACCGATGTCGAGCAGGGATTCCGGTTGTTCAGACCAGCTGGTCCGCCGCCTCGCGAGTGCCGTCGACAGCGAACCAGCCGCGTTCGAACAACTGCCAGCGCCGCAGTTCCGCCCGCGCCGCCTCGCCGTCCCGGGCGACTGCCCTGGACAACCGTTCAGCTTCGGTGCCGCCCTCGATCCAGCACAGCCGCGACAGCCGGGACCGCAGCGCCCGGCGTCCACTCGACACACCTTCCAGCACCAGCACCTCGGGCACCTCGACACGCACCAGCTCGCCGGGCCGCGGCGTGCCGGAGGTCCAGTCCACCCGGCGGTACTCGCCGGAATGACCCTTTGCCAGCGGCTTCAACACGCCTTCTTCCAGCTGCGGCCACCACGCGACAGGATCGTCCCAAGTCGCGAAGGCGTCCGTACTGATCAGCACGGCGCGCGAACCGAGAGCTTCGACCGTCTCGGCGGCGAGAGTGGACTTCCCTGCCCCGGACGGACCGTCGATGGCGAGCACTCGAACGCCGCCGAGCCGGGGCGGAGCGGCGAGCAGTGCGGAGATCAGCGAGTGCGTGCCGGCCTCGCTTCGGGCAGGCCGTCCACGTTGTCCGGTGCGGACGTACGCTTCTCCAGCTCGGCGATGCGCGCTTCGAGAGCGCGCTGGGTGTCTTCGAGTTCGCAGCGCAGCAACGCCGTCTCCTCGACCGCGGTCCGCACCTTTTCTTCTAGCAGCCCGACCTCGGTCGAGAGCTGCAACGCAACCAGCGCGAGGACCACACCCGACAGGAAGAAGACGAAGTTCGACGGCGTTTCGACGCCGGTCAGGTGCGCCACGAAGTTCGCCACCGACGGCACCACAGCGAGGATCACGACACCAATGGCCACCACGAGCCAGATGGCGGCGTACTTCTCGCGCAGCTTGCGCCGCCGCATCATCTCGATGACGACGAACAACACGAGACACGCGATGACGATGCTCAGTACGCGCCAGCCTGCCATGGGAAGCCTTCCTACGCGGCGTCGGAAGAATCGACGGACGGACGACGGCGGACCAGGGCCAGCAGCAGAGCCAGCCCGGCGCGCCCCAGGTACACGGCGGATTTCCCCGGTGAATGACTTGGCGTGCCGCCCGCCCGCCGCCGCATCAGGACCGGGGTTTCCGCGATCGTGAGCTTCGCCCGGATCGCCACCACGAGCGCCTCGACCGTGTCGCCGAGGTACTCGGCCGGGTAGTACGCGGCGAAGAGCCGGATCGCGCGCGGCCCCATCGCCTTGAACCCGGATGTGACGTCGCTGAGCTTGTTCCCGGCCAGCTTGCTGAACACCAGAGACAGGACGACCATCGCGTACTTGCGCGGCCCGACCGCCCGGTACGCGCCCTTGCCCGCGAACCGGGAGCCGATCGCGATGTCGGCCCCCTCGTCGAGCAGCCGCAGCAGCGCGCCGACCTCGCCGGGGTCGTGCTGCCCGTCGGCGTCCACCTGGACCACGGCGTGGTAACCGTGCGCGACGGCGTAGCGGAACCCGGTCCGCATCGCACCGCCCACGCCGAGGTTCACCGGCAGCCGGGCCACCTTGGCTCCCGCCTCGCGGGCGAGTTCGGCCGTGCGGTCCCGCGAACCGTCGTCGACGACGAGCACGTCCATTCCCGGCAGCGACTGCTTGACCTGGGCGAGCACCGACGAAACGCTGTCCTGCTCATTGAGGGCAGGCATCACGATGAGCACGCGCCGGATGCTCACGGGTGTGCCGGAGGGCGCAGCGACCATGACCGCTCACTTCCCCTGTGGAGTGCTGAGCCCGGGCCCGGCGGCGGAACCCGCGGCCTCGGACTGGCCGGTGATCTCGTAAATCGTCGCGTCCGAGTTGCGGAACACGACCCGGAACATCGGGCCCTCGGTGATCCGGGCGACGCCGGCCGACTGGATCGCGGTGGGCGTGGCCAGTCCCTTGCCCTGGATGACGTAGCGCACGTGCAGGTCGGTGAGGTCTTTGCGGACCTGCGGGGTTTCGCCGACCTGGTCGACCCGCTCGCTGAGGTACGAAGCCGCGGTGCCCGGGCCGGCGCCGTAGAAGTTCCACTCGACCGGCATCACACCGGCGAGCGCGTACATCCACGCGGAGCCGTCGGCCTTGTTGTTCATCACGTGTTCGCCGGGTGCCGTGTGCTGCCCGAGCCAGGCGTACGCGGCTTCCTCCCCTTTGGACACCGCGGGCCCGTCCTGGTACCTGGCCGAAAGCCGGACCGCGTTGCGTCCGATGTAACCGCCATGGCTCAGCCCGCCGAGCACCACGGCCAACAGCAACACGGCGACGCCCGTGAGCGCGGCCGGTTTGAGCTTCACCCGGAGCTGTGTCTTGCGGACCAGCCAGGCGACGGCGGTGTGCGCGAACTCGCCGAACGCCACCGCGCCGGCGAGCGGCACGAGCGCGGCGATCCGCCAGTGGTCGTTGTAGAAGACGCTCGTGACGGCCTGCACGAGGTTCGATTCGAGCGCCACGGTGACCATGAACAGGCCGCCGAACACGACGTACGCGCCGACCAGCCACAGCATCCGCCGGTGCCGCACCATCAGCACGATCCCGATGAACGCGGGCACGCCGATCCACCACTGCGGGAACTCCGACATCGGGGAGAAGGTGAGCGTCTCGCCGAGGCCGCCGGCCAGCGTCGCCTCGGACGGCCAGCGCGCGCTCGTCACGCCACTCGCGTTGTACAGCGACGGCAGCACGAGCGGCAGGCCGAGAACGATCGCCAGCCCGATCGTCGCAATCAGTGACGGCGCACTGCGCCGCCATTCGATCTTCTCGTAACGCAGCAGCACCGCGAGCAAGAGGAGCAGCAGGTAGACGGCGAGCACGAACACGAGGCTGGTGTGCAGGCCGCACAGCCCGGCAACGCCGACGCCGATCGCGACCGGGCCCGTGACGCCGTTCGGCTTCAGCAGGTAGCGCGCGAGCGTGAGCATCGCCGGGATCAGCGCGACGCCCGCGACGTACGGCCACAGAGGACCACGCCACAGCGAGTCGTATGGGAAGGCGCTGAACCAGGTGGTGACCGCGGCGGCCGCGGCGGCGCCCAGCGCCGGCATGCCCCACACCCGGCACAGTGCGGCAACTCCGACCGGCACGGTGAAAATCACCGCCAGAGCGGCCAGGTTCAGCGTGGGCATCATGGTCAGCCCGGCCTTGCCGAAGACCAGCGAAAGCAGCGCGTGGTAGGTGTCCGGGTAGAAGTAGTCGGCCTGGTTCGGCACATTCGCGATCGTGCCGACCGTGGACGGCCGGGCGTCGCCGTGCTCGGCGATCCAGCGGATCAGGTTGCCGTGGAACGGCGCGTCCCAGCCCTGCTGGACGGTGTGAATCCCGTTGCTGCCGCGCAGGAAAGCGACCGCACCCACGGCGAGACCGGCGGCCACGCCGGCCGCCATCACGAGGTGGTCGCGCAGCGGGAGCTTCGGCAGTTCCTCGACCGTCCAGTCCGGATGGCGTCGCGCGCGCAGCCGTTGCCCGGCGAAAGCCAGCCCGAGGCCGACGATCGCGAGCACCAGGGTCCACAGCGCGACGGCGAGCATCGTCCAGCGGATGCCGAGTCCGCCGAGCACCGGGACACCGAGCGCGACGACCCCGAAGGTGAGCAGCGGCGCGCTGGCCGCGAGAGTCCATCCGCGCAGCCGGACGGCAGCACCGAAGACGAGCCCAGGCACCCAGAATGCGAGCAGCACCAGAAGAACGTTCATCGAATTCGCGGTCCAACCGTGATCACCATTCTTGCCTTCGCCGCACACCGATGCCGGAGGCTGCGAAGTCACACTACTGCGGCGCTATTCCGACGTTTCATCTGAGTCGTGCGTTGCCTTCGCCGACGCATTATCGAGAACGAATCCGAGCACGACCGCAAGCCCGGTCATCGGCGCGGCGGCGAGCGCCACCACGGCGCGAAGAACAGTGTCGCCCGGCACCGCGAGCAGCAGCACCGAAGCGGTGGCCGCGACCACCGCCCACGTGATCAACACGCGCCTGGCCTGGGCGCGCGCGACGAGCACGGCGGTGAGCAACTGCATCGGCACCAGCAGCACCGAGGACCAGACGAGTCCGGCGACCGCCCAGCCGCCGACCTGGTAGCCGGGGCCGTTGACGAACCGCACCGCCCACGGGCCGATGAGCAGGCCGGCCAGCGCGCCGAGCGCGGCCAGCGCGAGCGAGGCGAACGTGCCGAGCAGCAGCACCCGGCGCAACCGGCGACGTCCGGCCTCCCTGGCGGAAAGCCGCACGACGAACGGCACCGCGAGCGATTGCACCGGTCCGATCAGGGTCAACGGCAACCGCGCGATGACCAGCGCGGCGAAGACCGCGCCGAGCCGGTCGCGGTCTCCGCCCGGCGCGAGCAGGCCGACCAGCGCGGGATAACCGGTGATTACGCTCGCGGTGAGCGCGGCGCCGAGCAGCAGCATCAGCATCCGGCGGATGGTCACCGGCCAGCTGTCGCCGTCGGCGCGGACGTCGAGCAGCCGCCAGCCTTGGCGGACGAACAGCAGCCAGGCGAACGAACCCGCCGCGACCGCCAGTGCGAGCGGGACCAGCTGATACGCCGTCGCGACGACCACCAATCCCAGCCCCAGCACACGGACCGCCGGCTCCGCCACCACCAGCCAGGCGAACTGCTTCACCTGATGGTGTCCGATCAGGACCCCGCGAGTGCCGAACTGGCAGGCGAACGCGATACCCCCGGCCAGCACGACGAGGGCGAGCTGCCAGGCGCCGTGGAAAAGCCGGTCGTTGATCGGCGGGACGAGCAGGGCGAGCCCGAACGCGGCGGCGACCGCGACGGCGGTGGCGACCGCGCGGAGAGCACCGCGGCCGGCGAGTCCGCCGGTGAGCGCGGCGACCGCCGACTGCCGGGAAAGTTCCTGCTCCAGCGGGGAAAGCGTGCTGCCAAGGCCCATCAGCAGGCCCCAGAAGGCGACGAACGTGGCGTACTGGTCCGGCGGGAGAAGCCGCGCACAAGCGACGGTGAGGACGTAACCGAGGACGATCGACGCGATCAGCGAACCGCCGAGTTTTCCCGCGGTGCGGCGGGTGTCGCGGACGACCCCGCCGGCCGTCCCTTCCGCGCCGCTCACGCTCATCGGCGCCGCAGCCGTGCGCGCAGCGCGAGATACAGCCCGCGAAGCGCTCCCGAGCCGAAGCCGACCGCGAACGCCGGCAGCAGGGTGCCGACCGCGCGCGCCTCGGCGTTCGTGGCCCCGCACTTCTTCACCACGGCGGCGGCCGCGGCGCTTCCGGCCACTCCGATGACGGCTGCCGTTTTGGGCTTTTTCACCGCCAGTCCGAGGCCGACCGCGCCTACAGCGAGCGAGCAAAACAATGCATTCCTCGCTGGACCGGGTGAATTTAAGTAGGAATCGACGTACGTCGTACCGCGGAAAAATGACTGAGCGTAGAATTTTCTGAACGAATCGCGTCCGTGGTAGATCGCGGAGAACTCCGGGCACAGAAAAATCCGCGAGCGTTCGGCGATCCAGCGCAGCATGCGGGTGTCGTCGCTGGCGAGCCGGACGTCGTCGAAGAGCGAGGCGAACGCGGCGGCCGAGCCCTCCAGCAGGTCGCGGCGCGCGCAGAAGAACGTGGTGCCCTTGGGGTAGAGGTCGAACTCCTCGATGCCGAACGACGTCAGCTTCGGGTCCGCGAGGTAGCGCCGCCAGCCGATGGCGACGAGGCCGGACATGAAGCCCGCGTACGGATTGTGCTCGGAGGCGACGTGGATGTGGCCGTTCCAGACCGCGCGCTCCGGGTGCTCGGCGAGCTGCTCGCGCAGGAAGGAGAGGCTGCCGGGGTCGACGACGACCCGGCTGTCCAGCAGCATCAGCCACTCGCCGGAGGCCTTCGCCATCCCGGCGCGGCGGGCCTCGAACCGGCCGCCGTTGGGCTGGGTCAGCACGGTGATCTCGTGTTTTTCGCGCAGCCGGGCGAGCCGCCGCGGCGTGCCGTCGGTGCTCCCGTCGTCCACGACGAGCACCTCGACCGGCCACCGGGCGGCCTCCGCGGAGGCGATCAGCGCGCCCACGCTGCGTTCGATCCAGTCCTGTTCGTTGTGGACCGGGATCACGACGCTGAGTGACGGAAGGAGCGGGTTCGCACTCACGCGGCGAGGCTACCCGGTGCCTGCCGGGCCGGGCTCCCCGTATCCTGGCCGCCATCGTTGACTCCTGGTGATTGGGCCTCCCCGGTGATCTCCTTCGTCGTCGGCACCACCGCGGAACTGATCAAAATCGCGCCGGTGTTCCACCGCATCGCCGAGCGCGGAGTGGCTCCGAAGCTCTGGTTCACCGCACAGCACGTGGACGAGGTCGCCGACGTCCTGTCCGATCTGCGGCTGCCGGAACCGGATCTGTGGTTCGTGCCGCGTTCGCGGGCGCACAACCTCGAATCCCCGGCGCAGGTACCGGCTTGGGCGGCACAGGTGATGCGCACCGCGTGGAGCCGCCGCGCCGAGCTGCGCGCCCAGTTGGCTTCGGACGGCCGTCCGCCGGTGGTGCTGGTGCACGGCGACACGTTCACCACGCCGTACGGGGCGTTGATCGGCAAGAAGATCCTGAAGGCGCGCGTCGGGCACATCGAGGCGGGCACGCGGTCGGGCAGCATTCTGTCGCCGCTGCCGGAGGAACTGAACCGCAAGATCGCCGGGAAGCTCGTCGACATCCACTTCTCGCCGAGCGAGCGCGAGGTGCACAACCTGCGAGGCGCCCGCGGCGTCGTGGTGAACACCGAGGCGAACACGGCGATCGACTCGATGCGCCAGGTCGTCGACCAGCCGCTGGACGTACCGGGCCTGCCGGAGAAGTTTGGCCTGGCGACGCTGCACCGGTTCGAACTGGTGTCGCGCGCGGACAAGTATCGTGAGGTCTTGGAAATCCTGCGCGCGCAGAGCCGCAAGATGCCGATCCTGTACCTGGCTGGAGCGCCGGAGCGGGAGAAGATCCGGGCGCTGGGCTTGGACAGTCTGTTCGACGACAAGTTCATCGCGCAGCCGAAGATGCGGTACTTGAAGTTCCTGCCGCTCGTCGCGCGAGCCGAGTACGTGGTCACCGACTCCGGCGGGCTGCAGGAGGAATGCGGCTACCTGGGCCTGCCGTGCGCGGTCCACCGAGCGCGCACGGAGCGGCACGTGGGAATCGGCGAAAACGTCATCCTGACCGAGATGCGCGGCGACCGGCTGCGGGAATTCCTTGACACGTACCAGAATCGCCGCGGGGAGTCCTGGATGGACAAGTACCACCCGTCGGACATCGTGGTGAACTCGTTGGCACAGCTGGGTTATTGCTGAAACTTTGGCGCCGACTTCGTCGTCGCGGGCGGGATCGCCTTTAGGTCGGCGTCTGACGGAGCTGCGCACCCCAATGCCAGGGACTTAGGCCGTGCGGCCTCGGCATGCCGAGCGTCTACAAAGGACTCAAGGCTCGCGAAATGCCCGATCCATGCCCTCGTGGCCGCTTGCTCGTGTCCTGAGGGGAACCCTGAGGGAATCAGAGTCCCCCAGGGTTCCCCTCACGGACAGCCGCATCCCGCACCTGCCTCGCCAGCCCCGCGGCCAGGACAGACACCCCTCAGGCCGTGCACGCAGCTCCCAGACGCCGACGCGATCCCGCGGTTGGGTCGCGTCGGCATTCAGGGGGCAAAGAATTTACAACACGCGCCGCCCAGACAACGCGCGTCCCAACGTCAACTCGTCCGCGAACTCCAGATCCCCGCCCATCGGCAACCCCGACGCCAGCCGTGTCACCGACAACCCCGGGAAGTCGCGCAGCATCCGCACCAAGTACGTAGCCGTAGCCTCGCCCTCGGTATTCGGATCCGTCGCGATGATGATCTCCTGGACGTCCGCCTCGCCGATGCGGGTCAGCAGCTGTCGCATCCGCAGCTGCTCCGGGCCGATCCCGGACAACGGGTCCAGCGCGCCGCCAAGGACGTGGTAGCGGCCCTTGAACTCGCGGGTCCGCTCGACCGCCAGGACGTCCTTCGGCTCCTCGACCACGCAGATCACCGTGAGGTCGCGGCGCTCGTCCCGGCAGATCCGGCACGTTTCCTGTTCGGAGACGTTGCCGCAGATCTCGCAGAACTGCACGCCTTCCTTGACCTTGCCCAGCACGTCCTGCAGCCGCGCGATGTCCGCGGGGTCGGCGGCCAGCAGGTGGAACGCGATGCGCTGGGCACTCTTCGGACCGACGCCGGGCAGCCGGCCCAGTTCGTCGATCAGGTCCTGGACGACACCTTCGTACAAGTGTCAGCCGCCGAAGCCGAGGCTGCCGAGGTCCGGCATGCCGCCGAGGCCGCCGGCCAGCGGGCCCAGCTTCTGCTCGGTGAGCTTCTGCGCGCTCGCCGACGCGTCGCGCACCGCGGCGACCACGAGGTCGGCCAGGGTTTCGACGTCTTCGGGGTCGACCACCTTCGGGTCGATGACCAGGCCCTTCAGCTGGCTGTCGCCGGACACCGTCGCGGTGACCAGGCCGCCGCCCGCGGTGCCGGTGACCTCGGTGTTGGCGAGTTCCTCCTGGGCCTCCACCAGCTTCTGCTGCATCTGCTGGGCCTGCTGCATGATCTGCGACAGGTCGAAGCCGCCGCCGCCGGGTTGCACCATGATCGCACTCGGTCCTTCCGCGTTTGGGTGTTCTGCCCCAGCGTAGCCGCGCACCCGGCGAGTCCGCCCCGGCGGCACGCGTGTGCTGTGGCACCGTGGTCGCGTGCGAGCGAAGACACTCCCGCTGTTGACCGGCCTGATGCTGTTCACAGCGTGTTCCGGCGGCGGCGAGACGCCTCCCTCACCTGCCGCTGCGCCGACGTCGAAGGCCAGTTCGGCGGCCCCGAGCCCGTCTTCGAGCCCGCCGCCGGTGTCCTCGTCTTCGAGCCCGCCTTCGACGTCCGCGGTGCCGCCGGTCGGTTCGGGCAAGGTCGTGGTGCTCGATCCCGGCCACAACGGCGGCAACGCCTCGCACCCCGGCGAGATCAACCGGAAGGTGCCCGCCGGGCGCGGGCAGACGAAGCCGTGCAACACCACCGGCACGTCGACCAACGCCGGGTACCCGGAGCACGCCTTCACCTTCGCCGTCGCGCAGGAGGTCGGGAACGCGTTGGCGGCCAAGGGAATCAAGGTCGTCTACACGCGGCAGAACGACTCCGGCGTCGGCCCGTGCGTCGACGAGCGCGCGCAGATCGGCAACGACGCGAACGCCGACGCGGTGGTCTCCATCCACGCCGACGGCTCCACTTCGCCGACCGCGCACGGCTTCCACGTCGCGTACTCGGCACCGCCGTTGAACGCCGCGCAGGGCGAACCGTCGCTGAAGCTGGCGCGCACCATGCGTGACGGAATCCGCGACGACGGCTTCGCGACGTCCACTTACATCGGTTCGGCAGGCCTTTCGCCGCGGAACGACTTGGGCGGGCTCAACCTGTCGACCCGGCCGTCAGTGCTCGTGGAGTGCGGCAACATGCGCAACGCCGACGAGGCCGGTCAGATGTCGTCGGCGGCGGGCCGGGCGCACTACGCGCAGGCCATCGCGAAGGCGATCGAGGCATACCTCGCCGGGTCCTGACGCAGAGAGCCGAAAGGGCTACTGAGCGGACAGAACACCGGACACCGTCTTCTCCCTTGATCGGTCCCGACTTACCGTCGCTGGGGACCTGTCGAGGAGGCGCCGGTGGCAACATCACTCCGAGGACGTCTGGTGCGGCTGCTGGCCGTGACAGCGATGGCGGGCACACTCGTGTCGACGGGAGTCGCCGAGGCCGCTCCACCTGCGGTGACCGCCGGGCAAGCGCGGTTCGAAGTCCTGTCGCCGACGCTCATCCGGACCGAATACGCGGGCGACGCCAAATTCGTCGACGCTGCCACGTTCAACGCGGTCGGCCGCGGCAGTTTCGCCAAGACCCCTTACACCGCAACCAAACGCGACGGCTGGCTCACCATCCAGACCAGTGCGGTCAAGCTGCGCTACAAGCTCGACTCAGGCGCGTTCTCCGACGACAACCTCACCGTCCAACTGCGTACCGGCGGCCAGGACGTCACCGCGCAGCCTTGGGCGGGCAAGGCGACTCCGGTCTGCGCGTTCGGCACGCTCTGCGAGGCCGAACAACTGCAGCTCAACGGACCAGGCACGGCCAGCGACCACCGCGGCTACACCGGCGACGGTTTCGCGGCGGGCTTCATCAACCCCGGCGACAGCCTGGCCTTCCGCGTAACTGCTCCCGGTGATCAGCAACTGGATCTGCGCTACGCCAACGGGACCGGCGGCGACGGGCAGCACACGACTCGCACGCTCACCGTCCTCGTCGACGGCACCAACGCCCACACCGTCACGCTCCCGGCCACCGCTGACTGGGACTCGTGGGCTCTCGCGACCGTGCCAATCACCTTGCCCGCGGGACAGCATCAGGTGACCGTCAAGCGCGGCGCCGGCGACTCGGGCAACGTCAACGTCGACAGCCTCGCCGTGGTCAACCCCGGTGCCGCGTACCCACAGCCCGTGCCACCCGCGCCGACGCCGTGCGCCTTCGGCGTCCTCTGCGAAGCCGAGCAGGGCGCGCTATCCGGCGGCGCGCATCCGGCGAGCGACCACGACGGCCACTCCGGCAAAGCCTTCCTCGCAGGCATGGAGCGAGCCGGTGCGTCTGATGCGCTGACGATCACCGGCGTCCCCACCGACAGTTCCTACGATCTGCAACTCCGCTACGCCGACGCCACCGCCGTTTCCGGCCAAACCCAGCCAACCTCGTTGACTCTCCAAACCGGTGGCACCGCCACCAACCTGACTCTGCCGCCGACCAGCAGCTGGAATTCGTGGCGTACCAACACAATCCCGGTCAAGCTCAAGGCTGGCACCAACACCGTCGCACTCTCTTGCCCGGACGCGAACTGCCACGTCAACCTCGACACCGTCGCTATCACCGCAGCCCATTCGACGCTGCTAGCCCCGCACGCAGCACTCGGCGGCTACCGACGCGGCCTCGACGGCGTGGACGGCAGCGCGGTCTCCGCGCCCGGAATCCTTTACCAGGACGGCTGGTCCCTCCTCGACGACACCGCATCGGCGTTGTACGACCCGCGCACCAAAGTCGTCACCCAACGGCCTAGCAGCGAGAGCTACCAGGACGGATACGTTTTCGCCTACGGCCAGAACTACGGCCGCGCACTGCAGGAACTGGCCCAGCTCACCGGACCGTCGCTACTGCTGCCGCGCTGGGCCTACGGTGTCTGGTACTCCGAGTATTACGACCGCACGGCCGCCGACTTCCAGCAGACGATCGTGCCGAAGTTCCGTGAGCAGCACGTGCCGCTCGACATGCTCGTCGTCGACACCGACTTCAAATCGCCGGACCGGTGGAACGGCTGGGAAATCGACCCTACCCGCTTCCCGGACCCGGCAGCGTTCTTCCAGTGGGCGCACGACCAAGGCCTGCACACGTCGCTGAACATCCACCCGAGCATCCGCGGCGACGACCCGCAGTTCCCGGCAGCGCAGGCGACCGCGAAGGGCAAACTTCAGGCCAGCTGCGGAAAAGACTGTTATGTCTTCGACTTCGGCGACCCCGACCAGCTGCGGGCCTACTTCGACCTGCACCGGCCGATGGAACAGCAGGGCAACGACGTCTGGTGGCTCGATTGGTGTTGTGACAACTCGAAATCCAGCCTCGCCGGGGTCACTCCGGACGCGTGGATCAATCAGCAGTACGCACAGCGCAGCGGCTTCGCGTTCTCCCGCGCGTACGGCTCGCTGCAAGCTGGCGGATACAGCTCGCCGACAGCCGTGCCGACCGGACCGTGGGCCGACAAGCGCACCACGCTCCACTTCACCGGTGACACCATCTCCGACTGGGCCACGCTGGCCTTCGAGGTCGGTTACACGCCCGGCGAGTCCGCGGCCACCGGCCTGGCATCGGTGAGCCACGACATCGGCGGCCACACCGGCGGATTGCAGCAGCCAGGCACGGAACCGGGCAGTACGAAGCTGCCGGACGATCTGTACGCACGATGGGTGCAGCTCGGCACGTTCCAGCCGATCGACCGGCTGCACTCCAACCACAGTGACCGGTTGCCCTGGCAGTACGGGACGGCCGCGGACGCTTCAGCGACAAAGTTCCTTAACCTGCGCGAAAACCTGGTGCCGTACACGTACACGCTCGCGCAGCAGGCCACCGCGACGGGAATGCCGGTCGTGCGGCCGCTGTACCTGCAATATCCGGACCAGCAAGAGGCTTACGCCCAAGCTGGCGGGGAATACCTGTACGGCCCGGATGTCCTCGTGGCTCCCGCGACCAGTCCGGGCACTACGGCGACCACGAGCGTCTGGTTCCCGCCAGGCAACGACTGGACCGACTACTTCACCGGCAAGACCTACCGAGGCGGCACCACCGCGCAGATCACCACCGGTCTGGACACGATGCCGGTGTTCGTGCGCTCGGGCGGAATCATGGTCACCCGCAGCGGAAACGTCACCGGCGACGCACACGATCCGCTCACCGCCGCGACGGCCACGGTGGCTGGCGGCCGCAACGGCGCGTTCACTCTCTACGAGGAGGGCGCTACGACTTCCTTGCGCTACACCGAAAACGCCCACTCCTCGATGCTCTCTATCGGTGCCACACAGCGTGCCTGGACCGTCCGGTTCACCAACGCGACCGCACCGTCCGCGGTGTACGTGGACGGTCGTCGCAGCGGCGCGTGGACTTGGGACGCCGCGACCCGGACGGTAACCGTGCAGGCACCGCCCACCCAGCATCCGCTGAACGTGCGGCTCGTGCGGTAGGCGGCGTCGTGAGTGGCGGTGCCGGTTAGAACCGTGCTCAGCACTCACGAGAGCCTCAGTCCAGCGGACGCGCGCCGAGGTGGTCGGAGAGGAGCTTGCGCGCGATCTGCTCCGGGTCCTCTTCCGCGGGCGGCGGCGGAGGCGGCGGGACCGGGCTGGAGTCCTCGGAGTAGATGTCGTCGTCCTCGTCCGACGGTTCGGGCGGGAGCGGGATGTCCGGCTCGCTCGTGGCGACGCGAGGGCGGCTCGGCGCTTCCGCCGCGGGCTTCGGCGGTGTCGGAGGCGCGGCGGCCGCCGGGGCTTGCGCGGAGGCGGACGGACGCGTGAACGACCGTTCCGGAGCCGGTGCCGCCGCTTGCTGCCGGGGAGCCTGCCGCGCCGGAGCGGCCGCCGGGGCCGCGCCGTGCACGCACCGGACCTGCCATTCTCCGCCGAGCACCTCGCTCAGCCCGGCCGCGATCTTGCTCGCGTTGCCCTGATCGCTCAGCCGCCGCGCGAGCGGTTCGGACTTGTGCGTCAGCGTGACCGCCGAACCGTCGACTTCGGCGACCGCGGCCTGCGTGAGCATGGCCTCGAGCGCGCGTCCGCCGGTGAACTTCCGCAGCGACGCCAGCAGTTGCGGCCATTTCTCGCGCACCTTGGCCGCGTCGACCCCGCCCGCCGCCGGGGCTTCCTCCGCGGCAGCCGGTGCAGGAGACTCCAGCGCGGGAGCAGGCGCGGCAGCCGCCGGGGCAGGCGGTTCGGCGGGAGCGGCCGGACGACTGACCTCCGGCCTAGCCGGACGCGCGGATTCCTCCGCAGCCGGACGGGCCGGAGCCGGTGCCGGTGCCGGTGCGGCGGGAGCTTCCTGAGCCGGACGCTGCGAAGGCCGCTGGAACCGCGCGGGAGCCTCCGCCGGAGCAGCGGAAGCCGCCGGAGCAGGCGCGGCGACCGGAGCGGGACCGGAGCTAGGAGCAGCAGGCGCGGAGGCGACAGCGGGAGCGGGCGCACCGGCCGGACGCCGCTCGAGCCGTTCGATCCGCGCCAGCAAGGCTTTCTCCGCCTCGGTGACCGACGGCAGCAGCATCCGCGCGCAGAGCAGTTCGAGCACGAGCCGCGGCGACGTCGCGCCGCGCATCTCGAGGAGTCCACTGTGGACAATGTCGGCGTAGCGGGACAACGTGGCCGGGCCGAGCTTCTCGGCCTGCTCGGTCATCCGCTTCAGCTCGTCGTCCGGCGCGGCGACCAGACCGCGTTCGGCCGCTTCCGGGACCGCGCGCATCAGCAGCAGGTCGCGCAGCCGGTCGAGCAGGTCGGTGGCGAAGCGGCGCGGATCGTGTCCGGCGTCGGCGAGTTTTTCGACGGTGCCGAACACTTCGGCGGGATTGTCGCTCGCGAGCCCGTCGACCACCGCGTCGATCAGCGCGGTGTCCGTGACGCCCAGCAGCGACACCGCCCGCGGGTACGTGACGCCTTCCGGGCCGGCCCCGGCGAGCAGCTGGTCCAGCACCGACTGGGTGTCGCGTGCGGAACCGCCGCCGGCGCGGATCACCAGCGGGTACACCGCCGGTTCGACCGTCGCGCCCTCGGCGGCGACGTTGCGCTCCAGCAGTTCCCGCATCGAACTCGGCGGGATCAGCCGGAACGGGTAGTGGTGCGTACGCGAGCGGATGGTGGTGAGCACCTTGTCCGGCTCGGTGGTGGCGAAGATGAAGATGAGGTGCTCTGGCGGTTCTTCGACGATCTTCAGCAGGGCGTTGAAGCCCTGCGTGGTGACCATGTGCGCCTCGTCGATGATGAACACGCGGTAGCGCGATTCGGCGGGCGCGTAGAACGCCTTGTCCCGCAGTTCGCGGGCGTCGTCCACACCGCCGTGGCTGGCCGCGTCGAGTTCGGTGACGTCGACGCTGCCGGGGCCTTCCGGCGCGAGCGCGCGGCACGAGTTGCATTCGCCGCACGGATCCGGGGTCGGGCCTTTGGCGCAGTTGAGCGAGCGCGCCATGATCCGCGCGCTCGACGTCTTGCCGCAGCCGCGCGGCCCGGAGAACAGGTACGCGTGGTTGATACGCCCGGCGGCCAGCGCCGTGCGCAGCGGATCGGTCACATGCTCCTGGCCGACGACCTCGGCGAAGGTCGCCGGACGGTACTTCCGGTACAGCGCGAGAGCCACGTGCCCGAGACTACAGTGAGCACGGTGAGCCCCTCCCGTTCCGGTCGCGGCCGTGCGCCGAGCGGCCCGCGACCGGGCAGTTACCCGGTGCGGTTCGGGACCGCCGAGCTGCTGCGCGACGCCGATCGGCCCAACGCGTGGATGCTTTCGGTGGGCGGGGTGGCGCAGTCCTACGTCGATCTGGACGACCCGACGAACCTGGAGTTCGACTACGTGCGCCGGCTCGGCGATCTGGTCGACTTCCTTCCGCCCGGACCGCTCGACGCGCTGCACGTCGGCGGCGCGGGCTGTTCTCTCCCGCGCTACGTCGCCGCGACGCGACCGGGTTCGCGGCAGCTGGTCTTCGACGCCGACGAGCCGCTGATCAACCTGGTCCGCGAACAGCTTGACCTGCGCAGCGTCCCGAAGCTGCGGGTGCGGATCGAGGACGGCCGCGCGGGCGTGCGCAGCAGGCACGACGCGACGGCGGACTTGATCGTGCTCGACGCCTTCGAACGCGCGACACTGGCTGGCGGCTTGGCGACCGTCGAATTCGTGACGGACGTCGCCCGCGTGCTGCGGCCGGGCGCCACGATGCTGGCCAACATCTCCGACGGGCCTGGGTTGCCGTTCGCGCGCCGGTTCCTCGCGACGCTGGCTGAGGTGTTTCCGCACGTCGTGCTGCTGGCCGAGCCCAGCGTGCTGCGCGGCCGCCGGTTCGGCAATCTCGTGCTGGCCGCCTCGCGACTCGAACTGCCGACCGCGGAGCTGACCCGGCGCGCGGCGTCCTCGCCGTATCCGGCGCGGGTGGTGCACGGGGACGAGCTGCGTCAGCTTCGGGGGAAGGCCGCGCCGGTCTCCGACGCGGAATCTCTGCCCTCGCCGGTGCCGCCGGACGACGTCCTCGGCCTGTTCTAGGCATAAAAAAGCGGGTTCCCCCCGTACCCGCCAGAGCCCGCTTATCCTTGCTGCCTTCCGGCCCTGGGGAAGTTCACAGGGTGGACGCCACGGGGGGTCCCCGCAGACGACTATAGCGGACTCGGCTGCGGTGCCTCCGACCCCCGCGCCACCCCGGCTTCGACGAGGTCGAGCACCTCCCGCACCGACGCCGGGTCGCGGGCGTCGAACGGGTGCACCGGGACGCCGTCGCGCACGGTCAGCGCCCAGCGCACGTCATGCAGCGGGCGGGTGAGCAGGCCGTCGAAGCAGTTCACCCCGACCACGAACGGCAGCCGCAGCCCTTCGACCGCGTCGAGCACCGGGTACGCGTCCGCGATCCGCCGCGGATCGACCACCACGAGCGCGGCGTCCGCGCCCTGCACGAGGTCCGGCCAGCGGAACCAGAACCGGGCGTGTCCCGGCGCGCCGAACAGGTACCGCCGCCGCTCGCCCTCGCCGAGCCGGCCGAAGTCGAGCGCGGCGGTGGTGTCGCCGGCGTCGGTGCGCACCGGCGCGATTTCCGAAACGGCGTGCACCGCCGTCGTTTTCCCGGCTCCGGCCGGGCCAAGCACGAGAATCTTCACGGGTCAGGCGAACGCGGTGTTCTTCAACTCCTCGACCAGAGCGGGGGTAAGGACTTCGGACGCGCGGTTGGCGAACATCGCCATCTCGTAGGCGATCGTGCCGAGGCTGGCCTGCTTGTTGGCCAGCACGCCGAGCGAGCAGCCGATGCTGATGGTGCAGACCACCAGGTAGCCGCGTTCCAGCTCGACCACGACCTTGTCCGGATCGCCGAGCGGGTGGCTTTCGGACACGCTCTGGGCCAGCGCGAGCATCGCCGAGCAGGTCGCCGCGAGCCGGTCGGCGTCCGCGCGGTCGAGGTCCTGGGACGCGGCGATCAGCAGCCCGTCCGCGGACACCGCGAGCGCGGCGATCGCGCCCGCGGTGTGCAGCGCGAAGCGGTTGACCAGCCAGTTGAAGTTCTGCGCGGCGGCGGGAACGGTCATGATCCTCCTTGATCGGCCTGCTGGGCGGTGACTTGCTGTGCTTTGGCGACGCCGTCGGAAAACGAGTCGAAGGTGGCCCGTTCGGCGGCCGGATCGCGCAATTCGCGGCGCGGCAACGGGGTGCGGACGATCTGCGGCAGTTTGAGCCCGGGAGCCAGCTGGGCGCCGGGGACACGGCGGTAGACGCCGTCACGGGATTCCGGTGTCACCACGGTGAACTGGTGCGTCGGGGACGGGTCCGTCACGTCCGGCGTTTCCGGAGTGTCCTTTTCGGACTCTTCTGGTTCGCCGGGCTCGCCGGGTTCGTCGGGGAGTTCCAGCGTTCCGGCGCGGGAGGCGAATTCCGGCTCCGCCTCCGGCCATTCCGGAGCCACGGCCTGTTCCGGCTCGTCAGCATCGAGTTCCGGCGGGTCGATGAACCACCGGAACCCGGCCGGAGTCGGCGCGGACAGCGCGGCGATCGCGGGCGCGGGCAGCAGCACCGGCCGCGGGTCCGGCACCTGTCCCGGTTCGAAAAGCCCAGGCCCGCGCCGGAAATCGACGTCGCGGGTGAACAACGCCTGCGGCACCGAAACCCGGGCCGTCACGCCGCCGTCCGGAGTGGACTCCAGCTCGACCCGCAGCGAATGCCGCTGAGCGAGCCGCCCGACCACGGCGAGGCCGAGCTGCTGCCCGGAAGCCGCGTCGACCGGTTCGGCGAGCCGCCGGTTCTCCTGCGCCAGCCGGTCCGCGGACAGCCCGACGCCGTGATCGGCAATGCGCACCAGCAGATCGCCGGACGGCTGAAACTCCGTCGAAATCTCCACCGCGGATTCCGGCGGCGAAAACGCGGCGGCGTTTTCCAGCAGCTCGGCGAACAACAGCACCAGGTCGATCCCCAGCGAAGGCGCGAGCAGCGCCTCCGCCGGTTCGCCAAGCCGGATCCGGGATTCGTCGTCGATCTCCGCGGCCGCCGAGCGCAACGCGGTGGCCAGTTCGATCGGACCGCCGACCCGGGTCTCGTCGCGATTGCCGGTCACCACAAGCAGATCGTCGGCAGTGCGGCGCAGCCGGAGCGCGGCGTGCTCCACGCGATGCAGCCCGGCGAGCAGCACCGGATCCTCAGCGCCGCGCGCCAGCTCCTCGACCACCGTGCGCTGGCCCGCGACCAGGTTCTGCGTGCGCTTGGCCGCTCCGACCAGCAGCTGGACCCCGGCGCGGCGCGCGTTCGCCTGCTCGGTCACCGCTTCCGCGGCAGACCCGCGAAGCCGGTTGAACGCGTCGGCCAGCTCGGCCAATTCGCCGACGGTTCCGGCGTCGAGAGCGGGCAGCGACGGTTGCGGCGGGTCCGATCCCGGCTCGGCGACCTGAACCAATTCAGCGGCGGCGAGGTCGGCGGTCGAATGCGCTTGGGCGCTCAGCCGGCGCAGCGGTCGGGCGACGGATCGGGCGGCCAGCACGGACAAAGCGGCAACAAGTCCAAAAAGGACGATCGCGGCGCCGCCGACGATGATCGCCGTCCGGGTCGCGCTGGACGCTTTCGCGGAGGCTGCGTCGGCGATCACACCGGCGAGCCGGGTTTCCACCGCGTCGCGCTGATCGGCGAGCTGAGTACCGGCAGTGACCACATCGGACACAAACTGCCGGTCTTGCCCCGGCGCGGCGGCCAGCCGGTCGAGCTGCTGGGCCGTCGCCCCGGTCTCGACCGCGGCGAGCTGTGCCGCGTCCTGGCTCCCGGCCAGCCGGGCGAACTGTTCTCCGTAGACGGCAGCGCGCTGACCTGCGCGATCAACTCCGGCCGACGCGATCAGTGCGGTCGCCCGGGCCGCTCGCTGCTCGTCCTCGCGCAGCAGCGCGTCGAGGGCGCCGAGCTGCCGGGCGCCGGTGTCGTCCGCGGTAGCCAGTCCCAGTGCGTCAATCACGCCGACGGACAGGGAATCGTAGCCAGAAGCGATGTCAGCTACGGAAATCTGCCTATTGAGCGCGTTCTGCCGCAGTTTCGACAGCGCACCACCTGGACTGACCAGGCTGCCCGCGACCCCCTGTGCAGCGCTGTCCACCACCTGCTGCTGCCGGACGAGCGCCGTATTGGTGGCCGACGGGTCAGCGACATAAGCGGCCGTGAGCAGGCTTTCCCGCTGCAACTGGCCGACCAGGCCGCCCGCCCGCTGGGCCCGGGCTGCGGTGTCCGAAGCGGTCGCGGCCGTTGACGCGGCGGTGACCTGGGCAAACACGAGCGGAACCGCCGCCGCCACGACCAGGATCAGCGGAGCTACGACCAATACGGTCACTCGCGCTTGCACAGTGCGGATTCCGACGCGGTCGAGCAGCCGCGCAGCGGATTCATGCGACCGGGCCGAGCCGTCGCGCATCCACGTCACCTTCCGTTCCCGAGAGGTCCCGACGAGACCGAGGCGTGGAGTGCACCGAACGGGGACACCCGCAGGACGCTACTACTCTCAGTAGCACTCGTCGCGGTACGCACATGGTCGGACACCCCACGTCTGCGCAGAGCTTAGCGAGGCTTGCAAGATCTAGACAATGCCCTCTTGTACCGTGTCGCGCCCTGACACGCTGGGGTTTTCCCGGCGAGCGGCACCCACCGGAGGACTCCCGCGAGGAGAATGGCCGATATGCGCACCGCTCCTGTCTCCGCCGACGTCGCCGCCGCCCATCTTCGCCTCCGACCACACGTCCGGTGGACGCCGCTGTTACGCACCGAAATCGACGGCCGACCGCTCGTCCTCAAGCTGGAGCACCTCCAGCGGTCCGGTTCGTTCAAGCTCCGCGGCGCGGTGAACGCCCTGCTCACCGGCCCCAAGCCGAAGCGAGTGGTCACCGCGTCGGGCGGTAACCACGGGCTCGGCGTCGCCACCGCCGCGCAGTCGCTAGGCATTCCCGCGGTCGTCTACGTGCCGGAGTCCGTGCCGGAAGCGAAGGCCTTGGGCATCGAAGCGGCTGGCGCAAAGCTCATCCGACACGGCGCGGCCTACGCCGAAGCAGCTGCCGCCGCGCTGGCCGTCGCCGAGGAGCCCGGCACCCGCTACCTGCACGCGTACGACGACGCCGACGTCATCGCCGGGCAAGGAACCGCGACTGCGGAGATCGTGGTCGACGCACCGGACGTCGACGCCATCGCGGTCGCAGTGGGCGGCGGCGGGTTGGCGTCCGGCGCGACGCTGGCCGCGGACGGCCGTCAGGTGTTCGCGGTGGAGCCGGAGCACTGCCAGGCCCTGCACGCCGCCCTCACCGCGGGCGAGCCGGTGGACGTCACCATCGACTCCGTCGCCGCCTCCGCACTCGGCGCGACCCGCGTCGGCGAGCTGGCGTTCGGCATCCTCAACTCGCCGTCCGTCACGTCCGTGCTGGTGTCCGACGCCGAAATCCTCGCCGCGCGCGACCTGCTGTGGCGCGACTTCCGGCTCGTCGTCGAACCGGCCGCCGCCGCACCGCTGGCCGCCTGGCTGGCCGGGCGCATCCCGGCCGAGCTGCCGTGTTTTGTCTTGTGCGGAGCCAATACCTCGGTCACTTTTGCGTGAGGTCGTACACCGTCGCGCCGCCGACCGTGGTGGCGCGGAAGTGCTGCTGAACCCAGGTGGTGATCTTCCCCGAGGTGCCGCGGCTGCCGCCAAAACCGCCAAAGCCGCCAGGGCCGCCGCGGCCGTTGCGCGCGGCGACGACGAAGTAGTGGATGTCGCCGCTCGTCACGTACTGCTGGAACTGCGCGAGCGTCGGCGCGGGATCGCTCCCGCTGAAACCGCCGACCGCGAGCACCGGTTTGCCGCTGTTCAACGCCAGCCCAGCGGCCTGCATCGCACCGGTTTCCGCGGCGGCCCACTTCGTCGTCGTGGTCTCCAGCAACCGGTTCAGCTCCACATTGGACTGTTGCGGCCCGCCAAAGCTGACGCGGCCCTTGTGCTGGCTCTGCGGCCCGGACGCCGGACTTCCGCCGGTATGCGCCGTCGACGCGGTAGCCACGGTGAAGGACGCCATCCCCAGCAAGGCAGCCACGAGCGCCAGCACCGCGACGGCTCGGCGTGCGGTCCCGATCAACAGCGCAACCACGCCTAGGACGCCGAGCACCAGAACGGTGTACCGCACCCACGGCTGCCAGTTCGGAGTCCGGTCCAGCAGCACGAAACTCCACACGACGGTGGCCGCCAGCATCACCGCGAGCACCACTCGCGGGGCCAGATAAGCGCGGCCGCGCCACAGCTCGGTCGCGGAAATCGCTACGGTGGCGGCGATTCCGGGCGCGAGCGCGACGGTGTAGTACGGGTGGATGATCCCGCTCATGTAGCTGAACACGACAACGCTGACCACCGTCCAGGCACCCCACAGCAGCAGCGCTGCCCGGGTGTGATCAGTGCGCGGCGTTCGGCGGGTGAACCACAGCCCAGCCACGAGCCCGATCAACGCCGCGGGCAACAGCCAGGACGCCTCGCCGCCGAACTGCTCGGTGAACAATCGCGTCAAACCGGTCTGCCCGCCGAAACCGCGCATTGCCTCGCCGTGAGAGACGTCCGGCAGTTTTGGTCGCGCGTCCCCGCCGTGCGACTGTCCGAAAATCCGGCCGAGTCCGTTGTACCCGAAGGCCAATTCCAGCACGCTGTTGTTCGTCGACCCGCTGATGTACGGCCGGTCGGCCACCGGCCACAACGCCACCGCGAGCACCCACCAGCCGGCGGAAACCACGACCGCACCGGCGGCGGCGAGCAGTTGCCACACTCGCCGTCCGAGCGAAGTCGGTGCGGCGACCGCGTAGGCGAGCACGAAAGCAGGCAACACCAGAAACGCCTGCAGCATCTTGTCGAGGAATCCGAAGCCGATCGCGACACCCGCCAGCAGCAACCACTTCGTGCTCGCCTTTTCCAGCGCCCGCACCAGGAAATACCCGCCCGCGACGAGCAGCAGCACCAGGAACGCGTCCGGATTGTTGAACCGGAACATCAACGCGGCCACCGGAGTGAGCGCGAGCAACGACCCGGCCAGCAGTCCGGCGACCGGACCGGAAAGCCGCCGCACCGCCAGGTACAGCAGGCCGACCGAGCCCACGCCCGCCAGCGCGTCCGGAACCAGCATGCTCCAGCTGGAGAATCCGAAGATCCGCCCGGACAATCCCATCATCCACAGGGAAAGCGGCGGTTTGTCGACGGTGACCACGTTGCCCGGATCAAGGGAGCCGAAGAACCACGCTTTCCAGTCCCACGTGCCCGCTTGCACGGCCATCGCGTAGAAGTCGTTGCCCCAGCCGGAAATCGCGACATTGGTGAGATACAGCACGGCAGTGCCGAGCAGCAACACCGCGACCGCGGGGCGTACCCAACGTGGCGTGCCCACCGTGTCGGATGCGGCTGCGGGCGCGTCGACAGTCGTCATGCCCGCAATTCTCGCGGTCCGGGCTGTGCGCGGGCTGTGAATCACTCACGATGCGGTGTTGCCACCGTCACGCAATTGCGGAAACGAAGTCACGAATTCGGTACGCCCTGGCCCGCTCGTGACCATCACCCGTCCGGAATGCGCGGAGACCACCGCGGCGACAATCGCCAGCCCCAGCCCGGTGCTCCCAGCGGCACGCGAACGCGAATTGTCGCCGCGCGCGAACCGCTCGAATACCTCGGGCAGGATTTCCGGCGGAATTCCCGGCCCATCGTCCACAACGGACAAAGTAACCCATCCGTCGCGTGTGGACAGTGCGGTCGTCACCGTGGTTCCGGCGGGCGTGTGCGTGCGGGCATTGCCGAGGAGATTCAGCACCACCTGGTGCAGTTGCCCGGAATCGCCCAGCACCGCGATCGGCTCTCCGGGAAGTTCCAGCAGCCACTTGTGTTCCGGGCCGGCGACGTGCGAATCGGCGACCGCGTCCGCGACCAGCCGGGACAAATCGACCGGCTCGTGCACCACCGGACGCCCGGAGTCGAGCCGGGCGAGCAGCAGCAAATCCTCCACGAGCGTCGTCATCCGCGCCGATTCGGATTCCACCCGGCTCATCGCGAAGGCGATGTCCGGCGGCACCTGTTCGCCGCTGCGCCGGGTCAGCTCCGCGTATCCGCGAATCGCGGCGAGCGGCGTGCGCAATTCGTGGCTCGCGTCCGCGACGAACTGCCGCACCCGGCTTTCGCTGGCCTGGCGGACGGCGAGCGCCTCGGCGATGTGGCCCAGCATCCGGTTGATCGCCGAGCCGACCTTGCCGACCTCGGTCCGCGGGTCAGTGTCCACTTCGGGCACTCGCTCGGACAGCGCGACCTCGCCGCGGTCCAGCGGCAGTTCGGACACCCGGGACGCGGTGGCGGCGAGCCGGTCGAGCGGAGCCATCGTGCGCCGGATCGTGACCGCACCGGCGAACCCGGCGACGAGAATGCCGCACAGCGCGACGCCGCCGAAGATGAATCCCAGCCGCCACAACGTTTCCGCGACCCGGTTCATCGGCAACCCGATCACGGTGAACTCGCCGCGCGGCGAATACGTCGCGACCACGCGGTACTTCCCGAGGTTCCCCGGAAGCTCGACCGTGCGGCGCTGGCCGTTCGGCGCGAGCACGAGCAGGACCCGGTCCTGGTCCGGCGTCAGCTGGACCAGGCCGAACGGGCCGATCACCTGCCCGTTGACCGTTCCGTCGTGGACAGTCAGGCTGAGCGTCCCCTCGGGCTGGCCGAGCACGCGCAACGGGTCCGGCGGCAGCTTGCCCGAACCGTTGATGGGCGGACGCGGCACGCCGTGGCGGAACCCGCGATCGCTGGCCGCCGCCAGTTGTCCGTCGAGCTGCCCGACGAGAAAGCTGTTCAACGCGAATTCGGTGACCACGCCGACCACCAGGCAGACCAACGCGAGCAGCGCCGCCAGCTGCATGATCAGCCGGCGGCGCAACGACCACGGACGACGGCCGGGCCGGACGCCCGGATCAGCCCGCGGCTGGCTTGAGGACATATCCGGCGCCGCGCATGGTGTGGATCATCGGTTCCCGATCGGCGTCGATTTTCTTGCGGAGGTAGGAAATGTACAGCTCGACGATATTGGCCTGGCCGCCGAAATCGTAGCTCCACACCCGGTCGAGGATCTGCGCCTTCGACAGTACCCGGCGCGGATTGCGCATCAGGTAGCGCAGCAATTCGAACTCGGTCGCGGTGAGCGGGACCAGGTCGCCGCCGCGGTGCACCTCGCGGCTGTCCTCGTCCAGCGTCAAATCGCCGACCACCAGCTGCGATCCGGTCGAACCGGAAACACCGCCCGCCCGGCGCAGCAGCGCGCGCAGCCGCAGCGCCACCTCTTCCAGGCTGAACGGTTTGGTCACGTAATCGTCGCCGCCCGCGGTGAGCCCGGCGATCCGGTCCTCCACCGCGTCTTTCGCGGTAAGGAAAAGAACGGGCAGATACGGCGTCTCGGCGCGCATCCGGCGCAGCACCTCGAGTCCGTCGAAATCGGGCAGCATCACGTCGAGCACCACGGCGTCCGGACGGAAATCGCGGCCGACGCGCACCGCCTCGGCTCCGGTGCCCGCGCTGCGCACCTCCCAGCCCTCCATCCGCAGGGCCATCGACACGAGTTCGGCCAGCGTCGATTCGTCGTCGACGACCAGGACGCGGACCGGGCTGCCGTCCGCGCGGCGCAGTTCGGCCTTGCCCCGGCCGGCAGATGCGGCGTTCACGCTGCTCATGGTGCCATCTTTAGGCCCGGCCTTCAGGTCGGGCTGTGCCCCCGCTGTGCGTTTCCTGTGCGTGTTCCCCCGGATGGGCGCACAGGTGCCCCCCACGTCCGCCACAGGTTCCGCACAGCGGCCGCCCCGACGCTCGGGAAGAACAAGCCCGAACGTTCCGGAGGAGACCATGACGACCGATCCAGCACAGGGCGCGACCTGGGGAGAGCAGCCTGCTCCCGCTTCCGGCGGCAGCGGCCCGGGGAAGGCGTGGTCGGGCCGGAAAACCGTGATCGCGGCGGGCGTCGCGGTAGTGATCGCGGTGGGCGGCGGACTGGCGATCTGGGCGGGCACCAGCGGCAACAACGCGACCGCGCAGCAGGGCCAGGGTCCCGGCGGATTCGGCGGTCCGGGCGGACAGGGCGGTTTCGCCGGTCGCGGCGGCATGGGCGGGATGGCCGCGTTGCGGGATGCGCTGCACGGCGACTTCGTCGTGGCCGATCCGGCTGGCGGATATGTCACCGAACGCCTGCAGACCGGGACGATCACCGAACTCAGCGCCACCTCGGTGACTTTGACGAGCAAGGACGGCTACAAGCAGAGCTACACGCTGGATTCGTCGACCAACAAGACCGGTTCGCCCAAGTCCGGCGACAACGTCACCGTCGTCGCGAAGGTCCAGGGCACCACGGCCACCGCGACCTCGCTGGGCGAAGCTCAGCAGTTCGGCAACGGACAACCTCGCCGCCGCGGGTAGTCCGTGAAGGGCCCCTTGCGGGAATCTGGTTCCAATGCCAGGGACTTAAGCGGCGTGGCCTCACGCCTACCGACCGTCCACAAAGGCCACCACTTCCGCCGAAATGCCCGACCCATGCCCACTTAGCCGCTTCCGCGCGTCCGTGAGGGGGACCCTGAGGGACTCAGAGTCCCTCAGGGTTCCCCTCACGGACAGCAAACCCTGTGCCCACGACCAGGACAGGCACACTTCGAACCCCACCCACAGCCCCGCCTTAAGTCCCTGGCATTGGAATCTGGTTCCCTCAAGGAGTCCTTCACAGCGAGCGAGGAGGCTGTCGTGAAGCGGTGGATCACGTTGGCGTGCGGTGTGGTGCTGGTGCTCGTCGGCGCGGTGTGGGTGCTGCAGGGCGTCGGCGTGCTGACCGGAAGTTTCATGACCGGGCAGAAGCTGTGGTTCCTGATCGGGCTGGTCGCGTTCCTGGTCGGCGTAGTCCTCGTCGCGGCCACCACGTTCCGGAAACGCGTCCGCTGACTCATCGCGTGAAAATCTCGAACACCGGGTAGCCCGGCGCGATCTCCAGCAGCTTCTCCTCCGGCGCCTTCGCGTCCACGCCGTCGAAGAACACGCCGACCTCGAACGCCCAGCGCTTGAGGTACGAGCGCAGGATGGCGGGCTTCTCCTCGTCGGACAGCTCGCGGTAGGTGAACGTCTCGGTGCGCCGTCCGACGGTCAGCTGGCCTTCGCCCGCGAAGCGGAGGTTCCGCACCCACTGGGTTTCGCCGCGCGCGGCCACCAGGTACTGCTTGCCCTCGAACGGCAGCAGGTTCACCGGCACCTCGCGCAGTTCGCCGGACTTGCGGCCGCGAACGCCCAGCACCCGGCTGCCCCACACGCTGACGCCGCGCTTGGTGAGCCAGCGGACGAGGCCGTTGAACGCCGCGGTCGACTTGCCCGGTTCGACGTAACGAGTGCTGGTCATCGGATTCTCCTCGGCTTGCGAGAGCGGTGCTCTCTGTTGTGAACAGTGAACACCCGCAGGCCGTCTCACGTCAAGAGCAGTGCTCTCGATTTTGCGCGACGCTCTCAATCGAGGCACACTGATCACATGACTGCCGCACCCCGGACCGCCCGCGAACGGGTCCGCGCCGAGCTGACCCGCGAGATCAAGGACGAGGCCCGCCGCCAGCTGGCCGAGGTCGGCGCACACGGGCTTTCCCTGCGTGCCGTCGCCCGCGAGCTGGGGATGGTCTCGTCGGCGCTGTACCGATACTTCCCGAGCCGCGACCACCTGCTCACCGCGCTGATCGTCGACGCGTACAACGCCGTCGGCGACGCGGCTGAACAGGCCGACCCGCACACCGGCGACCCGCGTACGCGCTGGCGCGCCGTCTGGCGTGCGACCCGCGATTGGGCCCGCGCGAACCCGCACGAGTACGCGCTCATCTACGGCTCGCCCATCCCCGGCTACCAAGCTCCGCAGGACACCGTCGGGCCCGCCGGACGAGTGGCGTTCGCGCTGGTCGCAGTGCTGCGCGACGCACACCCGCACGAGCCCGCGGTCACCGCGCCGATGTCGGAAGAGCTGCGCGCGCAGGCCGATCAGCTCACCCGGGTCCTGGAGATCGACGCGCCCGCAGAGGTCGTCATGCGTTCCATCGCCGCCTGGACGCAGCTGTTCGGCGCGCTCAACTTCGAGCTGTTCGGCCAGTACGTCGGCAGCGTCGACCCGGCGGACGCGTACTTCGAGCACCTCATCGGGCAGATGGCGGACTTCGTCGGTCTGTAGTCCGGGGTAAGTTCGCCGTGGCGCAAGAACGAAAGGCGGGTTCGACGTGACGGGATGGGCCGGGCGGGTCGGCAGGATCCGAGTGATCGGCACCGGGGTGATGGGACGCGGCATCGTCCAGCTCGCCGCGACCGGCGGAGTCACCGTGGAACTCGCGGACGTGCGGCCGGACGCGGTCAACGCGGCGATCGAGCACGTCGGCGCGATGGTCGACCGGCTGGTCGCCAAGGGCAAGCTGACCGAGGAGGCCGGCCGCGCGGCGAAGGAACGCCTGGTCCCGGTCGACGGTCCGCACGCACCCGCCGAGGACGTGGATCTGGTGATCGAAGCCGTCCGCGAAGACTTGGAAACGAAGCGAACGCTCTTCGCTGGCCTGGAGAAAATCTGTGGCCCGGACACCATCTTCGCGACCAACACCAGCTCGCTGTCCGTCACCGAGATCGCCGCTGGCCTGGCTGATCCCTCGCGGATGGTCGGCCTGCACTTCTTCAACCCAGTCCCGCTGATGCGCCTGGTCGAGGTCATCCCCGGCGCGCGCACCGCCGACTGGCTTCCCAGCGAAGCGCTGGAACTCGTCCGCAGCTGGGGCCACGAACCCGTGCTGGCGAAGGACGCCCCCGGCTTCCTCGTCAACCACGCGGGCCGCGGCTTGAACACCGAAGCCCTGCAAATCCTTTCCGAGTCTTTAGCTTCTCCCGCCGAAATCGACCGCATCGCGCGCGACGTCCTCGGCCTCAAGCTGGGCCCGTTCGAGCTACTGGACCTCACCGGCCTGGACGTCTCCCACGCAGTACTGGAAAGCATCTGGAGCGGCTTCCACGCCGAACCACGCCTGCGCCCGTCGTGGCTTACTCGTCCGCGCGTCGCCGCCGGACTCTTCGGCCGCAAAACCGGCGAAGGCTTCTACCGCTATGTCGACGGAAAACAAGAACTTCCGCCGGAACCCGCGGCCCCGCCCGCCCCCACCATGCCGGTCTACGCGGCCGACGAACGACTGGGTCGCCTCCTGTCCGCAGCAGGCGTCGACGTAGTCCCAGACGCCTACCCCGACACGGTTCTCCTGGTAACCCTGCGCGGCGAGTCCACTGTGGAGGCTGCTCGACAACTGGAGCTGCCCGCCTCGCGCGTCGTCGGAATCGACGCACTGGGCTACGAAGCGCGCTTCACGATGTCTGTCCACTCTGGACTGGACCCGCACTACGGCCGCGCCGCCTGGGGTGCCCTGGCCGCGACCGGAACCCCCGTAACGGTAGTCCGCGACGGTTCCGCCCCGATCGCACAACGCCTTCTGGCATCAATCATCAACACGGCCTGCTATATCGCCGACCAGGGTCTCGCGGCCCCCGCCGACATCGACACCGCCGTACGCCTAGGCCTGGGCTACCCCCGCGGCCCGCTGGAATGGGGCGACCTGGTCGGCCCAGAAAAAGTCCTGCGAATCCTGAACGGCCTACTACGCGCCACCGGCGACCCGCGCTACCGCCCAAGCGGCTGGCTGACCGAACGGGTCGCGCTGGGCCTGCCACTCTCCTCCACCGGCACCCGCCCCGCTGATCTGGCCTGAGGTTTTTGTCGGTGGCAGGTCGTACCGTCCGCGGTATGGCCTTCACCATCGACTTGACCTTGGACTGCACCAACGCGCAACTCCTCGCGGAGTTCTGGAAAACGGCACTGGGCTATATCGACGAACCGCCGCCCCCGCCGTTCACAACCCGCGAGGAGTGGCTAGCGCAATTCGATCTGCCCGAGGACGAGTCAGCGGAGGACGGTGCCTGGCTGTGCCATCCGGCGGGAGCCGGTCCGAGGCTGGCGATCCTGAAGGTTCCGGAACCGAAGACAGTCAAGAACCGACTGCACATCGACATCCGAGTGCCGAGAGATGCCGATCCCGCCCAACGGTGGGCAACGGTCAAAGGCGAGGCCGAACGCCTGGCGGCAGCAGGCGGGACGATCCTGGTGGAACACGACGGACATCATGTGACGATGGCAGATCCGGAGGGAAACGAGTTCTGCGTAGCCCCCACCCCCGCAGGATTCGCCCGTGTCTCTTATCAACATCTCCGAGCCCACGAGCCCGAGGCTGAACTCATATGCCGGCCTCTGCTTAAAAAAAAAAAACAGCATAACG
>NZ_PQIA01000040.1 GCF_003385235.1 Amycolatopsis circi
ACACGAGCCAAGCTCGCTCCGCGAGCAACGGCAACCCCGACGAGCCAAAACAAAGGCGAGGAACAACCCCCACGCGCCCCAACCGGGGGTCCAGGGGGCTCGCCCCCTGGCGGGGGTCTGGGGGTTCGACCCCCAGAGACAACAACGAAAGAGACCCACCCTCGCGCTTTGTGCGAGGATGGGTCTCCCATCTCTGTAGCGGGGACAGGATTTGAACCTGCGACCTCTGGGTTATGAGCCCAGCGAGCTACCGAGCTGCTCCACCCCGCGTCGTAGGACCTACCTTACGCCCTGGTTTCCTGCGGGCGCAAAGCAGGTGCCTATTACGTAACCGACGTCACCCGCCGGGCTGGGACGGCGGCCCGCTGGAGGCGGGCGGGGTGGTCGGTTTGGCGGCGTAGTACTCCTTGGTGGCCGCGTCGAGCGCTTGCATCCCGGCGCCGTAGTCGGCGAAGTTGCCGGATTGCTGTGCTGCCTTCATTTTGGCGAGCGCGGCTTGGATGTCGGAGACCGCTTTGTCCATGGCCGGGTTGCTGCCGCCGGTGCTGGGCGGCGGCACGGGGGTGGTGGATGTCGGCGGGGTCGGCGTGGTGCCGGAGTCGCCTTCCTTGGGCGTCGTGGCGGCCGTGCCGGCTCCCTTGCCGAACACCTGTTCCAGTGCCTCGTTGAGGGTGGACGCGAAGCCGATCTTTGATCCGTAGGAGACGAGCACGCGCGCCAGCTGCGGGTAGCTGAGCTGGTTGCGCTGGCGGATGTAGACCGGTTCGACGTACAGGAACCCGTCGGCTACCGGCAGCGTGATCAGGTTGCCGTAAATGGGAATGATGTTGGGGTTGTTCAGCAAGGTCCGGTCTTGGGCGACGCGGAGGTCGCTCTGGAACCGGTTTTGCACCTGGACGGGCCCGTCGACCTGATTCGCTCCGCTGGCCGGCGGCAGTCGCAGGACGCGGATGGCTCCGTAGTCCTGCGGATCGGACGAGACGGACATCCAGGCGGAGAGGTATTGCCGTTGCAGACCGGTGAGCGCACTGGTCAGCTGGAACGTCGGCCTGCCTTCGCCCGCCGCGTTGGCGAGGACGTAATACCCGGGCTGGTTGGCGACGTTCGCGCCGGCCGTGGTGGAACTGCCGTCCTCGGTCGGGTCCTGCGGGACGCTCCAGAACGCTTGCTGCGCGTAGAACTCCTGCGGGCTGTCCACGTGGTAGCGGGCGAGCAGTTCGCGCTGGATCTTGAACAGGTCCTCGGGGTAGCGGAAGTGCGAGCGCAGTTCCGGCGAAATCGCCGAGCTGGGCTTCACGACGCCGGGGAAGACGTTCTCCCACGCCTTGAGGACGGGTTCGTTGTCGTCGATCGAGTACAGGTTGACGGTGCCGTCGAACGCGTCGACGGTCGCCTTCACCGAGTTGCGGATGTAATTGATCGAGTTGTTCGCCTGTTTGGTGACGCCGTTGAGCGAGTCGTTGGTCGCTTCGCCGAGCTGTGTCTGCTGGGCGTACGGGTAGTTGTCGAGCGTCGTGTAGCCGTCGACGATCCACTGGATGCGGCCGTTGACCACCGCGGGGTACGGATCGCCGTCGAGGGTGAGCCACGGGGCGACCTTGGCGACGCGGTCGCGCGGTTCGCGGTTGTACATGATCTTCGAGCCGTCGCCGATGGCGTCGGAGAAGAGGATCTTCGGCTCGCGGTATTCGGCGGCGAACATCAGCCGGTTGAACCAGTTGTCGAGCGAGACGCCGCCCTTGCCCTGGTAGAGGTAGCCGCGTTGGGAGGCGGTGTCGTACTCGCCGGGAGCCTTGCCCGGGGTGCCGCCGACGATCGCGTAGTCGGACTGGTTGGTCAGCTCGCCGTAGTAGATCCGCGGCTGGTCGACCTTGATCCCCGGCTGGCCGTTCACCGAGCCCGCGCCGGAGGGGTTGGTGGTGTCGCTCGTGGTCGCGATCGGGTAGCCGCCGTCGGAGTTCGAATCCTTCACCGCACGGTCGATCGTGTTGGCGGGCGCGGCCACGAATCCGTTGCCGTGCGTGTAGACCATGTGCTTGTTGATCCAGTTGGCCTGGTTGCCGCTGAGCCCGTCGGTCTTCATTTCCTTGGCGGCCACGATGTAGTCCTGCGTGGTGCCGCCGATGGTGTACCGGTCGATGTCCAGTTTCGACGGGAAACCGTAGAAGTTCTCGCGGCCGACGCGCTGGGTGAAGGTGTCGCTGAGGATGTTCGGGTCGAGCAGGCGGATGTTGGACACCGTGCCGGTGTCGGCTTTCACCGCGTCCGCCGTGGTTTCGGTCTTGCCCGGGTACTGCTCGTACTTCACGTTGGTGAGGCCGTATGCCGCGCGCGTCGCGTCCATGTTGCGCTGGATCGACGGCGCTTCCTTCTCGTTGGCGTTCGGCTTGACCGAGAACTGGTCGAGAATCGCCGGCCAGGCGACGCCGACCAGCACGCCGGAGAGGATCAGCAGGACGAGCGAAATCGCCGGCAGCTGCAGATTCCGCAGGAACGCGCCCGCGAAGAACGCGATCGCGCAGATCACCGAAATGCACAGCAGGATCAGCTTCGCCGGCAGCACCGCGTTGAGGTCGGTGTAGGTGGCTCCGTTGAACAGCGGCATGTTCCGGTCGGACAGCAGCAGGTTGTACCGGTCGAAGAAGTACTCGACCGCCTTCAGCAGCACGAAAAGCCCGACGAGGATGGCGAGCTGCGCGCGCGTCGGGCCTGCCAGCTGTCCGCCGCGGCCGGCGAGCCGGATGCCGCCGAAGATGTAGTGCGCGATCAGCGCGCCGAAGAACGAGATGACGATCGTGACGAACAGCCAGCCGAGCAGCCAGTTCACGAACGGCAGGGTGAAGGCGTAGAAACCGAGGTCGATGCCGAACTCGGGATCCTTCTGTCCGAACGAGGTGCCGTTGAGGAACAGCTGGATCGTCTGCCAGTCCCCGGTCGCCGACGCGCCGGAGATGACGCCGGTGAGCACCGGGATGCCGATGCCGAACAGCCGGATCCGGCTGACGATCACCGAGCGGTAGCGCGACAGCGGGTCGTCGCGGCCGGACACCGGCACGAACACCGGGCGCGTGCGGTAGGCGATCAGCAGGCTGACCGCCAGCGCCCCGCCGACCAGCAGCCCTACCGCGAGGAAGAGCACGATGCGGGTGACCAGCTGCGTGGTGAACACCGAACGCGCCTGCAGTTCGCCGAACCACAGCCAGTCCACGTAGGTGTCGAGCAACCGGACGCCGGCCAGCAAGGCCAGCACGATCACCGCGGCGATGATGAGAAGGATCCGGCTGCGCCGGGACAGCTTCAGGCTCACCGGGGGCCGAGTCGCCACGGCAATGCTCCTGTCTTCGTGAACACGTTCGCCGGGGACAGCTGTGTCCCCGTGACCTCTAACTCTACGGATGGTGCCGCGAGTTCCCGGGACCGCCCAAACCGGGCACGCGCGGCGCGGCGCGGGGACGCCTGACACGATGGTCGCCATGCCACCGAGTGAGCCGTCTGCCGCCCACCCTGTCGCCGGGCTGGCCCGGGAAGTCGAAGAGTTCGTCGCCGCCGCGGGCTGGAACCAGCCGCCGCAGTTGTTCGCGCTGGTGCCGACCGCGGCGCTGCTGGACGAACAGCCCGAGCTGGCCGGTCAGCTCGACCGCGCGAACCCGCTGACCCCGGTGGCCCAGGAGGCGCTGCCGGACGGCGATCTCGCCGAATCGCTCGGCCGGATCGCGTGGCCGGACATCGTGGTCGGATGCGCGCTGGCGCAGGAAATCATCGTGCTGCCCCCGGACGTCGAGGCGGAACTCGAAGGAATCGCCGAGGCGGACGCCGAAAGCCTCCGCCGCGCCGCCGCGGACCACCCGCGCCGCACCGAGGCGCGTCTCGTGGCCGCCGTCCTGCGCGAAGGCGACACGGCCTGCGTGATGCGGCTGCGCGGCGTCCAGCCGGGCGACGAGGACGAGAACGCGGTCGACGAACTGGTGGAAAGCCCGGATCTCGCGCCGAACCTGGTGGACGCGTTGAAGACCACCTTGCAGCCCTGATCAGCTGCTGCGGCTCTCCCGCCCGGCAAGGTCCGTGAAGGACTCCTTGAGGGAATTTGATTCCCTCAAGGAGTCCTTCACGGACCTTTTGCGTGCCGTCAGCAGTGCGCCGTCGGGCGACCGGCCTTCAGGTTGTCCAGCTGCTTGAGCGCGTCGTCCAGCGTCGACACCTTGATGAGGTTGAGCCCTTCCGGCGCGGCCGATTTGGCCTCGGCGCAGTTGTGCTCGGGAACGAGGAAGTCGGTCGCGCCCGCTTCCTTCGCGCCGACGACCTTGAACGAGATCCCGCCGATCGGCCCGACCTGGCCGGTCTCGCTGATCTCGCCGGTGCCCGCGATGTGCCTGCCGCCGGCGAGGTCGTTGCCCGGTTTCCCGGGCGGGGTGAGCCGGTCGATGATCGCGAGAGTGAACATCAGCCCGGCCGACGGGCCGCCGACGTCCTGCAGCGAGATGTCGACGGAGAACGGCGCGACCGCGCGGTCGACGGCGGTCAGCCCGAGGAAGCCCTGGGTGCGGTCGTCGCGCTGGGCGAGCGTGACCGGCACGGTGCGTTCCGGCTGGCCGAGGTGCTGGAAGGTGACCGGGACGGAGTCGCCCGGCTTGGTGTTGGCGATCGAGGCGGCGACCTCGGCGGCCTCGTGAACCTGCTTGCCGTTGACCGCGACGAGCTTGTCGCCGGGGGCGAGAATGTGGTCGGCCGGACTGCCGGACACGATCTGCTTCGCGACGACCTGCACCGGATAGCCGAGGTGGCGCAGCGCGGCGACCTGCGCGTTGCTCTGCGAGTTCTGCAGCTGCTGGATGTTCTCCTGCTTGACCTGCTCGTTGGTCTCGCCGGGCTTGTAGTACTCCTCGCGCGGCGCGAGCGCGTAGCGGCCGCTGGCCCAGAGGCCGAGCGCGGTGAAGAGGTTGATGCCGTCGTTGAGCGAGACGGTGGTCATCCGCAGTTCGCCGCTGGTGCCGTAGGTCTGCTGTCCCTTGACCTGGATCACCGGGTTGCCCGCGGCGTCGCGGCCGAGGGTGTCGTAGGTGGGCCCGGGGCTGATCGCGACATACGGCACCTGGACCAGGAACCCGGCCACGACGAACACCAGGAACAGCACGCCGCTGACCAGCATCGTCCATCCGCGGCGGGTCATCCGCCGGTCGCTGCGGGCCGGCGCGCGCGACGGCTCGGCGCGGCGGGACTGGTTCGCGGTGTCCTCGTCCGGTTTTGTCACGAGCGACAGCGTACGGTGACTGTGTTCGCTTCCCGGTGAAGGCCACGGTTGACGCGCTGAGCCGGGTCGTACCCGCGTACGGTGGAGCTATGAGCAATCCCCCGTTCGGCTTCGGACCGCCCGATCCCGACAAGCGAGGCGACAACGACCCCTCGAACCCGGGCCAGCCCGGCGGAGCCGAGGCGTTCAACCAGCTCGGGCAGATGCTGAGCCAGCTGGGCCAGATGCTGAGCCAGGCGGGCTCGTCGAGCGGGCCGGTCAACTACGACCTGGCGAAGCAGATCGCACTCCAAAACCTGAGCGGGCGGGACGACGCCAAGATCGGCTTCAGCTCCGACGACGACTCCGCCACGGCCGTGCGCGACGCCGCGCACCTGGCGGAACTGTGGCTCGACGCGGCGACGATCCTCCCCGCGGGCGCGAGCACCACCGTGTCGTGGTCGGCGCGCACCTGGGTCGAGAAGACGCTGCCGACCTGGCAGCGGCTGTGCGATCCGGTGGCGCAGCAGGTGTCCGGCGCGTGGATGCAGGCGCTGCCCGAGGAGGCCAAGCAGGCGGCCGGGCCGCTGCTGTCGATGATGGGCCAGATGGGCGGGATGGCGTTCGGGTCCCAGCTCGGCAACGCGCTGGCGCAGCTCGCGCAGGAAGTGCTCACGTCGACCGAGGTCGGCCTGCCGCTCGGCGAGGCCACCACGTCGGCGCTGCTGCCGGCGAACATCGAGAAGTTCACTGAAGGCTTGGAGCTGCCGGCCAGCGAGGTGCTGGTCTTCCTGGCCGCGCGCGAGGCCGCGCACCAGCGCCTGTTCGCGCACGTGCCGTGGCTGCGGCAGCGTCTGCTGGCGACGGTCGAGGAGTTCGCGCGCGGGATCACCGTCGACACCTCCGCGCTGGAGTCCCTTGCCGGAAGCATCGACCCGGCGAACCCGGCGAGCATCGAGGAAGCGATGTCGTCCGGTCTGCTGGAACCGCAGACCACCCCCGAACAGCAGGCGGCCTTGAAGCGCCTGGAAACCCTGCTGGCGCTGGTGGAAGGCTGGGTGGACGTGGTGGTGGCCGAGGCCATCGGCGACCGTCTGCCGGGAGCCGAGGCCCTGCGCGAAACGCTGCGCCGCCGCCGCGCGACCGGCGGCCCCGCGGAGCAGACCTTCGCGACCCTGGTGGGTCTCGAACTGCGCCCGCGCCGGATGCGCGCCGCGTCGTCCCTGTGGAACCTCGTCGGAGAACGCCACGGCCTGGAAAAGCGCGACGGCCTCTGGTCCCACCCCGACCTCATGCCGACCGCCGAAGACCTGGACGAGCCCCTGGACTTCGCCGACCGCATGGCCGAGCCGCCCGCTCTCGCGTCTGATCTTGATCCGATCGCCGAACTGGAACGCACGGAGAAGGCGGAGCGCGAGGCCCGCGAGGCGAAGTCAGCCGCCGAGGGCGGCGAGGGCGGCGAGGCTAAGGACTCCGACGCCGGCGGCAAGGGCGACGAGACCCCGAAGGACGAGGGGAACTCGCCTTCCTAGGGCCGCCTCTGCTCTTGCGATCTGGCTACGCCGCCGTCCAGACCCACCGCGCGGACCGTCTCACCTGGTTGAGACGGTCCGCGCGGCGTTTGCACGGCCAGCACGCCGCTCCGCACGCAACGCTCGGGCCCTGCCTCGCTGGTCTCTCCGCACCACCGACCACGGCGGTCTAGGCGGCAGCCAAGAACTCGACGCCTCGAGCCTCCTCACTCCCCCGGCACGGCTCGAACCGGTGCCGCCGACTTACCCCAGGTACCCGATCGCCGTCGGCCGAACCCGAACCCGTCGCGCCGAGCCGGGCCAAGCCAGGCCAAGCCGGGCCGGGCCGGGCCGAGCCGAGCCAGGCCGGGCCGAGCCAGGCCACGCCGAGCCAGGCCACGCCGAGCCAGGCCACGCCGAGCCAGGCTGAGCCGGGCTGAGCCGGGCCACGCCGCGCCGGGCCGGGCCGCCGAGGCCCTCGGCAACCCGTGCGCCAAATCCCTCCAAGACTCCTCGTCAACCGCAGCCAACCGCCTCCACTCTCTCGGCCGTGCCAGCCGCGATTGGCGGCCAGCTCAGCCCTTCTCCAGCTCGCTCGCAGGCGCACCTGGCCACTGCCGCACTATCGCGAACCCCCACCCCGGCCGTCCGGCCATCTCCCAGCCACAACCAGCCGTTCGCCCAGCCCTTCCTCCGAAATCCCTCCCTCAACCACGGCTGACCACGAACTCCGCCCTGCCGCCAGCCCTCCAGACCCTCCGCGACCGCGACCCGCCGCTCACCAGCTCTCCACCCCTCCCAACGCAACCGCACCCGGCCGCCCGCTCAGTCCTCCAAAGAAATCCCCCACCCGGCCGCCGCCGAAAGCCCCTCCAGGTACCCGATCGCCCGTTCCGTCTTCGGATACCGGTTGACCAGCGCCCAGAACGCCGCGTCGTGCCCCGGCTCCTTCAGGTGCGCCAGCTCGTGGATCAGCACGTAGTCCAGCACCCATTGCGGCACCCGCTGGAGCCGATCGCTGACCCGGATGGTCGCGTCCACCGGCGTGCACGACGCCCACCTCGTGCGCATCGGCGGCACCCACCGCACGCTGGCCGGCAGCGCTTTCCCGTCCAGGTACTTCGCCCCGAGCAGGGCGCAGCGCGTCAGCAACGCCGCGTCCGACGACTTGGGCGGCGCTGCCTTCCGCCCTCCCGAGCGCAGCAGCCTGCGCTCCATCTCCGCGACCCAGTGTTTCTCTTCCTCGCGGGTCATCCGTGCCGGGATGAGGACCACCAGGGTGTCCTCGTTCCAGTAGGCGGTGACCGTCCGGTGCCTGCGCTGGCTGCGCCGCACCTCGACCTTGTGTTGAGAAGTGTCCGACGGGGCGTTCTCGCCCCTGCCTCTCAGTGAGGGCATCCGTGCTTCGACCACTCGACAACGGTAAGGCTCCGCACCGACAACTTGGAGCGCCGAAAGGTCACAGCCCTGAGTTGTCCACAAGTAGATTTCCCTGTGGACAACTCAGCTTCTCACCCGCGAGTGGAGTTCCGGAGCTGCCAAGCTGACCGCATGACCCTGTCCAGTGTTCCGCCGCCGGACGTGCTCCTCCCGGCGTATCCGACGTTGCTTCCGGGCATCCACGTGCTCGAACGCGACGGCGGCGAGATTCAGTTCGGCCTCGACCCTCGCCACGGCATCATCGCCAACGGCCTGCCCACGCCGATCGTCGACAGCGTCCGCAGGCTCGACGGACGGCGCGGGCTCGAGGACGTCCTGCTCGCTGTAGGCGAACATCGGGACCAGTTCCATCTGCTGCTCAAACAGCTGGCCGCTCTCGGTTTGGTTACCGAAGCGGCGAAGAAGAACGCGAAACGGGTCGAGACCGGTTTGTGGTCGCTGCGCGCCCGGCACTACCAACCAGCGCTCACGGATCGGCGCTGGCAGAGCCTCATCGCGGTCCACGGCAGCGGGCGGATCGCTGTGGCAGTCGCCGCGCTGCTCGCGGCGTCCGGCGTCGGGCACCTCGACATCCGTGCGTCCGGCAGGGTCAGCGAAGCCGATCTCGGTTCCGGGTTCACCCCCGCTGAGCTGGGCCAACCCCGGCAGCGCGCGATCCGGACCGTCGTCGCCCGGGTCGCGCCCGACGTCACCACCGCCCGGAACCAGCGACGTCTCCCCGACCTCGTGCTGCTCACCGACACGCTCGTCCCGCCGCCGGAAGAGGTCGCCGAACTGGTCGACTCGGCCACCTCGCACCTGCCGGTCCGGGTCTGCGAGGGCACGGGCATCGTCGGGCCGCTCGTGGTGCCTGGCCGCAGCGCCTGCCTCCGCTGCTGTGACCTGCACCGGACCGACGCGGACCTGTCGTGGCCAAGGATCGCGACGCAGCTGGTAGGCCGGATTCCGCGGGCTGATCTCGGTGCCGTCCACGCGTGCGCCTCGCTCGCCGTCGCACAGGCGATGCGGCTTCTCTCACCGAGCGAAACCCCACCGCCGGCCTGGAACGCCACGCTTGAGATCGACAACTTCGACGGAAAGGTGCACCGCCGGAGCTGGGAGCCACATCCGGACTGCGGCTGTGGAGCGCCCGTTCCCGTCGAGGAAGGCCCCTCACCGGCGGAGGAAGCTCCCCAGGAGGTGCTGCAAGAGACGTAGCACACACCTGGGTGCCGTCAGCAGGCTGCGGACGTCGCGCTCGTCAAGGCAGAATCGCAGGGTGACCGACTTTCGCGACCGAACCGGAGACCGCGATTCCGCCATGCCGCGTCGCGGTGCCGCCCGCACCGCGAAGCTGGCGAGCCTTCCGCTCGGCATCGCCGGACGAGCCGTGGGCGGCTGGGGCAAGCGGCTGGCGGGGCAGAGCGCTGAGCAGGTGAGCGCGACGCTCTCGGCCAAGGCCGCTGAGCAGCTGTTCGAGGTGCTGGGCACGCTCAAGGGCGGCGCGATGAAGTTCGGGCAGGCGCTGAGTGTCTTCGAGGCCGCGGTGCCGGACGACATGGCGCAGCCGTATCGGGAGGCGCTCACGAAGCTGCAGTCGGCCGCGCCGCCGATGCCTGCCCGGCAGACCCACCGCGTGCTCGCTGAGCAGCTCGGACGGTCGTGGGTCGGACGGTTCTCGCACTTCGACGACGAGCCGGCCGCCGCCGCGAGCATCGGCCAGGTGCACCGCGCGACCTGGCACGACGGTCGCGAGGTCGCGGTCAAGGTCCAGTACCCGGGCGCGGACGAGGCGCTGCGCAGCGACCTGCGCCAGTTGCAGCGGTTCAGCAGGCTGTTCCAAGCTTTCGTCCCCGGCACGGACGTGAAACCGCTGCTCACGGAGCTGGCCGAGCGGATGGACGAGGAACTCGACTACCTCGCCGAAGCCGACAATCAACGCGCGTTCGCGAAGGCGTTCGAGGGCGACCCCGAGTTCCTGATCCCGCGCGTCGTGGCGAGCGCGCCGAAGGTCGTGGTCAGCGAATGGGCCACCGGCACCCCGCTCGCCAAGATCATCTCGGACGGCGATCCAGCCACTCGCAACCTCGCTGGACGCCTGCTCGCGGAGTTCCACTACTCGTCGCCGGCGCGGGCGCATCTGCTGCACTCCGACCCGCACCCCGGCAACTTCATGCTCACCGGCGACGGCAGGCTGTGCGTGATCGACTTCGGCGGCGTCGCGAAGCTGCCGAACGGGATTCCACGCCACCTGGGGGAAATCACGCGACTCGCCTTGGACGGCCACTCCGACGAGCTGATGCGGTTGCTCCGCGAGAACCGTTTCGTGCGCGCAGATTCGTCGCTCGAAGCAGACGAGGTGCTGGCGTACCTAACCCCGTTCACCGAGCCGCTGGCCGAGCCGACGTTCCACTTCACCCGTCGTTGGATGCAACGGCAAGCGGGGCGCGTCGGCGATTCCCGCAGCAACGACTTCCACGTCGGCCGCTCGCTGAACCTCCCGCCGGAGTACCTGATGATCCACCGCGTCACGGCAGGCTCGACCGGCATCCTCTGCCAGCTCGACGCCGAGATCCCGGCCCGCGGCATCGTGGAACGGTGGCAACCCGGGTTCGCCGCCTGAGTTATCCACAAGGTGGTGGCGTAACCCCGAGTTGTCCACAGATTGCGCAGAGTGGTTTCGCGCAGTTGATCAAAGCGTCATTCTCGATATATGACGACTACGACAAGCACAGACGCCCTCGCTTTCGGTGACCTGGTTTCCCATGGAGTTCTTCACCGACGACACCTGCGCGTCGCGGGAATTTCAGATCGAAGAGCCGCACAGCTTTCCGGCCCAGGCGGACCGTGGCGACAGGTGTATTCCGGCGTGTACCTCGTGCACGACAAACCGCCGAGCCGAGAAGAACTCCTCCACGCGGCCGTTGCCCGGTACGGTCCCGGAACCGTTATCACGGGCACAGATGCGTTGTGCGCACACGGAATCAGCCATCCGCGGACTCCGGAGATCCACCTGCTGGTGCCACACAACCGAAGGCCGTCCAACGAGCCGAGCGTCATCACCTACCGCACGGCCCGAATGCCCGAAGCAATCCCGATCGACGGCCTGCCTTATGCAAGCGCTGCCCGCGCCGCGCTAGATCTCGCCCGGCGAGAAAACGATCCGGACGAGATCGCAAGGCTAGTTTCGCTTCCGCTGTATTGGGGCCTAGCGGACCGAGCCGAACTGACGACCGAACTGGACAACGGAAATCAGCGCGGTTCAGCAGCCGTGCGCACAGTCCTGCGCAGCCTCGACGAACAAGAAACCTTCGCGCACGGACAAGCGCTCCGTGTACTCCAACGAACACCGCTGCCCACCCCGCAATGGAACGTCGCAGTCTGCGACCGCCGAGGCCGCCGACTCGGCACCGCAGACGCGTGGTGGGACGAAATCGGCCTGGCATGGCGCTACCGCACCGCAGCGGGCCCGGAAGATTTCAGCCACCTCGCCCTAGCCGCGACCGGCACTGTGCTGTTTCGCTGCACCCCACGGCAACTCCGCGATTCGCCGGAGGAAATGAGCACAGAACTCCTCAACGCCTACCGCCACGCGACGCGCACACCCCGCCCCAAAGTGCGCGCGGTCTACAAGACAGGAAATGCCGCATGAGCCGAACCTGATGGACAGGCCCTTGGGCGGAACAGGGCTATCGCCAGCGCTCAAAGACAGTGTGCTCTCAACGCGCCGAACGTCGCATGGTCGTGACGTGCGATCGGACCTCGTTGGCGGGAGGCGGTGGGTTGCATCGGCGTAACCCGCCGCGACTCCCGGCACGACTCCCGCCAGCGGCTGCTCCTTCTCCCTCACCTGTCCGCGGAGAATCTTCGAAGTTTGCGTAGGCGTCGAGGCGGGGGTCGGGCGGGTCAGTCGCTGGCGTGGGCGGTGCTGTCGAGCCAGTGCTGGGCGAGATCGGTGTCGCCGTCGATGCTGATGTTGGTGGTTTCGCGGTCGGTGAGCGGAACCCGTCGGGTCAAGATCAGCAGCAGTGATCGCGCCGGGCCGGTCACCGTCACGTCGGCTTTGCGGGTTGCGGGCTGCCACGTCGCACCATCCGGCTGCCGTTCGACGAACCACGCGCCTGAACCGTCCGCAGTGTCGGTGGCCAGCCACTGCAAGGTCTGCCCGGTGCCTCGGATGGCTTGGGCGGACGCGGGGCGCTGCATCTCCCAGGTGGGGGAGGTGAGCATCGTGAGGTGGTTGGTGATGAGCGCAGCTGCGACGTCGGCATCGACATCGAGCGGTTGGTTCGCCGCGTTGGCCGCGTCGAAGCCGTGGACGACGGCCTCGTTGAGCATGCTGGACATCCAGAACTGCGTCCCGGACCGCGCGTCTCCCGAGGCGTTGAACACGGGTGCTTCGAGCGCGTCATCAGAGCACGCACTGGCGACCCGCTGTGCGGACTCCGACAGCCATGCCTGCCACTCGCCGGGGTCGGCAGGTGGCGTGGCCATCTCCGTGGGCAACTGCGTGGGGTCGGCGATGCGCCGCTCGATGGTCTCCGCGACCCAGTGCTGGGTCTGGCCCACGTGCGCGACCAGGTCGGCGACGCTCCACTTCGGCGCCGTCGGCACGGCGGCGTCAGGTCCGGCTGCGATGGCTGATGCCGCCAGGCGCTGGGTGTGGTCGACGATCGCGCGCCGGGTGCGGTCCGCGTTCAGGTCAGTCATGGGAGGTCCTTTGCCTTGGCAGCCGGTGAGAGTCGCTGAGCCCGTGTGGGTGTCTTTGACTACGCGTCGAACGACAGTCGCCGGGATCGACAGGCCCCCGCACAACTTTCCGGCCTTCGGGGCTGACCGTCCGCCGCAACACCGGAGTGCGGCTGTTACCAGTACTCGTCCGGCAGCTTGCCTTCGATGTCGCGGACGTGGTTGCGCGCGCAGTCCGGGCATAGCCAGCGCTCGCCGCCGTTTTCCTTGGTGCTGACCCATGCCAAGGTCGCGAGCGGGTCGGTTTCGGCGGAACGTGCTCGGCCGCACCAGGAGCACGTCGGATCGGGCGCGGTCACGGTCGGCGTCCGTGGTGCACGGTGCGTGCGCCGAGCAGGAAGAGATCGTGGCGTTTGCCGAGGTAGTGGGGACTGTCCGGATCGAGCAGAGAAGCCAAGGTCGCGCGGTCTTCTTCCGCGAGATGGTCGGCACCGTGCGTCGCGAGACGGGAAAGGTGGTGGTGCACGTAGCCAACGAGACCGTCCGGGCCCGGTGCGGGGTGGTCTACCAACGCGCTGAACGAGCTGACGTCCGCGAGCCCGGCGCGTTCGAGCGCGACTGTCCAGCCGTAGGGCATTGGCACGGAGCCGTCGATGCCCTCGCGCATCCCTACGAACCACTCAGCCTGCGCGGCTTGCAAACGGTCCTCCAGGCCGGGCCGTCCGATTCCTAGATCCCAAGGGAGACAAGAGAAAGACAACCCGCCCTCAGCGAGCGCGACCACTCCGCCAGCCCGCGCGACAGCGGCAAGCGTGCCGATCGCGGCCTGCTGGTCCGGAAGATGATGCACCACGCGCGATGCCCATACGAGATCCGCGGCGGGGAGCAAGTCGGGCAAGGCGGCATCGGCGAGGTCGGCGACCACTGCACGCACCTCGACCGTCGGTGCGGTGCCTTCGGCTGTCGCGAGCTGACCGCCCGACCGCTCGGCACTTCCCTCCTCGACCGTCGGCTCGATGCCCTCGACTGTTGCGAGACGGGCGCCCGGTGGCTCGGCGTTTCCGTCCTCGACCGTCGGCTCGGCGCCTCCGGATGCTGCGAGACGGGCGCCCGACCGCTCGGCACTTCCCTCCTCGACCGTCGGCTCGGCGCCCCCGGCGGTTGCGAACCGGCCGTCCGGACGCTGGGTGTTTCCGTCGGGCGCGAGGCCGTCGGCTGGCTGTGCTGCGTCGACGGCGGCGCGGACGGCGCGTTCGGCCTCGTGGAGAAGTTCGGGCGTTGCGTCGACCAGGACGATGGTTCCGCCATTTGCGGCAGCCAGGGCTTGGGCGAAGTGGGTGCTCATGCCACCGGCTCCGCAGCCCAGGTCGATCACTGTCGGGTTGGCGGGAAGCTTCTCGACCAGGCGGGCTGCGATGGCGGCCTGCGCGGGAGCGTCGAGGGCGTCGGCTGCGCGGAGGAGGACCAGCCGGTCAGCCCAGTCGATGTGGTCGTGCGTATGTCCGGACACGGGGCCATTGAACACCCGTCCGCGGTTCCCGGACGAGAACGAGCCTGGACGGTCCCCCGACGGACCTTCCAGGCTCGTTTCGGTAAGTCCGGCTCGCGACGGAATCGGTCGCGCGAGCGCCCCCCCTCCCCTTGGGCGAAGGGTCTCGCGCGGCAACTCGCCTCCCGTTCCCGCGAGAGCCGATGCAGCCCGAACTGGTCGGGCCGGGCGATTCAGGCCGATCTACTTCCGGTCGCCCAGCTCGGAGCTTGGTGCTCGGGCGACGGGATCCGATCGAATCCGCGCCGCCCGAGAGGAGCCAGGCAGCGCAGAACCCGGCCGGAGGCGGGATCAACGTCCGGACGGTCGGCACCCGTCGCCAGGACTGGAGGCAATCCTGGCGACGGGCACCCACCCGGACAAAGGGCAGCGCCCAGCCAGGATTGGAGGCAACCCCGGCATCGGGCATCGGCTCCCGAACAAAAGGTCAGCGGTCGGGGCAGGGCCAGCCGAAGCCGGACCCGCCCCACCTGACCGGACCATGCTAATTGGGTGGTTGGAATCGTTCCGCTCGGTTGGTCGCCCAGCGGGCTACCCGCGACCAGCGGCGCGCGGCTCGCGCTTGGCGCCATGGTCGTTGGATTTCTTGTTCGGCTATCAGATCGCGTATTCGCGCCCGGGACAGTTCTTCGTGAAGCAACATCTTCGTGGTCTCCTGAGACTTGTTCTGCTTGGGTTTCGGCTGCACGCGGACCGGTTTTCCGGTGCGGGCCTCGAAATCGCGCGTGGTGATGAGGTCGACGGTCATGCGGCGGCGCTCCGGGCTGCGGCGACGGGTTCGAGGGCGGCGTTCTTGCGCGGACGGCCACGGGGCCGCTTGCGCGCGATCACCGCGCCGCGCTCGAAGATCTCCCCTCCCCAGACACCCCACGGCTCACGCCGGGCGAGTGCTCCCGCGAGGCAGGCCTCGCGGACCGGGCAGCCGGCGCAGAACGCCTTGGCCCGCTCGAGTTCCGCGGGCGATTCGGCGAACCAGAGGTCCGCGTCGCGCGAGCGGCAGGGGAGTTCGGGTTCGGCGACCCCGTCGAGCAGATCGCCGATGTCGAACCCTTCGGCTAAGGGGCCCTCGGCGAGGGCGATGGCGGAAGACATGTCCGTGCTCCTTTGCGATTCGGTGGTGGTGTGGCGGTGGGCGATCGAACTGGACAACTTGTTCCTTCTGTTGTGCAGCCACAAAAACACGAAGGCCGCGGATCCGGGTTACCGGTTCCGCGGCCTTCGTGAGCCTTGAGTCCTGACGCAGGTCAGGTACTTCGCTCCCGTATCGACAACGGAACACGGAACTGCTTGATGGTCGGCAGATCGACATCAACCTGCGGGTACGCGGCAACAACGGCGGCGGTCGCGAGAGTGATGCCGGCCGGGGCCCCGTTGCGCTCGATGCGACGCAATCCGTCAATGTGACGACGCGTTCCGTCGATGTGCGCGAACGTGGACACACCGGTGCCCTGGCGCGGGGCGGCGACGGTCGTGCAGACAGGCAGACCGGCGCCAGGGATCGTGTGCATCAGATTGCTGATCATTTCACCGGCACCGCCTTTCTCTGTCGGACTGCGCCGCGTGAAGCGGCAACCGTCGTGTTCTTCCCCAGACCGGGCCTTCTTCTCGCCCGGGTGCCTATGCAGGCTATGCGCCCCGGCACAGCCGGGGCAACTTATTTTCCCAAATCTCTGCCGAAGAGACGAAGATCGCCTCACAGCAGCAGGTTCGCCGCATGGATCACCGCGAAGACGCGGTCAAGATCGCATCGACGAACGGACCACGTCGAGCACTTCCGCGCCGAACCGCTCCAACTTCGTCGCGCCGATCCCGGAGATCGACACCAGCGCGCCGTCGTCGGTCGGCCGTTGCTCGGCGATCGCCATCAACGTCGCGTCGGTGAACACGACGAACGCCGGAACCTTCAACTCCCGGGAACGCTCCCCGCGCCACGTTTTCAGCTTCTCCAGCAGATCCTCGTCCACTGTGGACGGGCACTTCCCGCACCGTCCCAGTTTGACCTCCATGGTCTGCACCAGCGGACCGCCGCACAGCCGGCAGCGCGCGACGTTCGACCCGGGCTTCGACACCTGCTGCGAACGGGCGATGCGCGCCGCCGGGTGATCCTCCGGGATCAGCCCGTACAGAAACCTCGACCGCCGCCGGTTGCGTCCCCGGCCCTGCCCGCGCGAGAGCGACCACGACAGCGACAGGTGCTCCCGCGCTCGCGTGACGCCGACGTAGAACAACCGTCGTTCTTCTTCGATCGCGGCGTCGTCACCGTCCGCGTGCAAGATCGGCATGGTGCCCTCGGACAGTCCGACGAGGAACACTGCGTCCCACTCGAGCCCCTTCGCCGCGTGCAGCGAGGCGAGCGTGACGCCTTCGACCGTCGGCGGGTGCTGCGCCGCCGCGCGCTGTTCGAGTTCCGCGACGAAGCGCGGCAGGTCCGCGTCCTCGACCGACGCCGCTAGTTCTTCGGCCAGCTCCACCAGCGCGAGCAGCGCGTCCCACCGCTCCTTCGCCGCTCCGCCGGACGGCGGCTGCTCGGTGAGCCCGACCCGCGCGAGCACCGAGCGCACCGCAGTGACCAGCTCCAACGAGGTGGGCTCCATAGACGCCGTACGCAGCGCTGCCATCGCCTGCCGCACTTCGGTGCGCTGGAAGAACCGCTCGCCGCCGCGGACCAGGTACGGGATCCCGGCTTCGGTGAGCGCCTGTTCGTATGCCTCCGACTGTGCGTTCACCCGGAACAGCACCGCGATCTCGCTGGCCGACACGTCCGCGTCGAGCAGTTCGCGGATCCGCCGCGCGACCGCGCTGGCTTCGGCGGCCTCGTCCTCGTACTCGGCGAACTGAGGTTCCGGGCCCTCCGGCCGCTGTCCGATGAGTTTCAGCCGCGACCCGGCCGGACGTCCGCGCGCGGCACCGATCACGCGGTTCGCGAGCGCGACGACCTGCGGCGTGGACCGGTAGTCGCGTTCCAGACGCACGACGGTCGCCTCCGGGAACCGCCGGGTGAACTCCAGCAGCGACTTCGGCGAGGCGCCGCCGAAGGAGTAGATGGTCTGGTTGGCATCGCCGACGACGGTGAGGTCGTCGCGGCCGCCGAGCCACGCGTCGAGCAGCCGCTGCTGCAACGGCGTGACGTCCTGGTACTCGTCGACGACGAAGCAGCGGTACCGGTCGCGGAACTCGGCAGCGACCGCGTCGTGCTTCTCCAGCACCGCGGTGGTCTGCAGGAGCAGGTCGTCGAAGTCGAGGACCTGCGCGTTCGTCTTCAGCTCCTCGTACCAGCGGTAGACCTCGGCGACCTGCGCGACCGGTGCGGGAGTGTCGCGCTGCATCCGCGCGGCGACCGAGGGGTAGTCGTCCGGCGACACGAGCGACGCCTTGCTCCACTCGATCTCGCTCGACAGGTCGCGCAGCACCTCGGTCTCGGTGCTCAGCCGGACGCGCTGGGCGGCCTGGGCGACGAGCCGGAACTTGTTGTCGATCAAGTCCCACGGCCGGTCGCCGACGACCCGCGGCCAGAAGTAGCGGAGCTGACGGCGGGCGGCGGCGTGGAACGTCAGCGCCTGCGCCGCGTCGACCCCGAGGCCGCGCAGCCGGGTGCGCATCTCCCCCGCGGCGCGCGTCGTGAAGGTGACCGCCAGTACTTGCCCCGGCGAGACGTGGCCCGATTGCACGAGGTGGGCGATGCGGTGCGTGATCGTCCGGGTCTTGCCGGTGCCCGCTCCGGCGAGGACGCACACGGGACCGCGGGGGGCCGCCGCGGCGGCGCGCTGCTCGGGATCAAGCCCGTCGAGCAGGCCCGCGCGGCTCTGCCGGCTCTGGGGAGACGATGCGATGGCCACCCCGCGATCCTCGCAGAGGGGGCCGACGGATTCCCGGCCGGGCACGCGGCCGTATCCTGGTCATATGGCGGGCAAGCAGGACAAGGAAGCGGCCAAGCAGGCCAAGCGGGAAAAGCGCGCTGCGAGCAAGGCACGGCGCGGCCAGCTGTTCGAGGCGTTCAAGATGCAGCGCCGCGAAGACCCGATGCTCATCCCCTGGATGGCCGGTTCGATCGTGGTGGTCGCCGGTGTGCTCTTCGGCATCGGGTTCATCTTCAACATCCAGTGGACGCTGCTGCCGCTCGGCATCGTGCTCGGCATCCTGCTCGCCGTGATCATCTTCGGCAGGCGCGTGCAGCGCACGGTCTACGGGAAGGCCGACGGCCAGCCCGGCACGGCCGCCTGGGCGCTGGAGAACCTGCGCGGGAAGTGGAAGGTCACGCCGACCGTCGCCGCGACGACCCAGCTCGACGCCGTCCACCGCGTGCTCGGCCACCCCGGCGTGATCCTCGTGGCGGAAGGCGCCCCGCACCGGGTGAAGAACCTGCTCGCGCAGGAGAAGAAGCGCGTGTCCCGGCTGGTCGGCGACACCCCGATCTACGACGTGACGATCGGGCACGAGGACAAGCAGATTCCGCTCAAGAAGCTGCAGTCGCACCTGACAAAGCTGCCGCGCAACCTCAAGCCGGCCCAGGTCGACGCGCTCGAAGCGAAGCTGGCCGCCCTCGGCTCGCGCGGCGCGGCGATGCCGAAGGGGCCGATGCCCGCCGGCGCGAAGATGCGGAACGTGCAGCGCACCATCCGTCGTCGCTGACACTGCTTACTTGCGAAGAACCCCCGGTCCGACGTGACCGGGGGTTCTTTTGTTTCGGTCAGCGCATCCGGATGACGACGGTGTTGGTCGCGCGGTCGAGCCAGTTGCGGCCGTCGGCGTTGCGCACCAGCGGCGGGAGCAGCAGCGCGGTCAGCACCATCCGCACCAGCGCGCGCCACGGGCCGACCATCGTCGCGCCGTCCAGGCGGGCCACCCGGATGCCCAGGACCGCCATGCCGGGCGTGAAGCCGAAGAACGTGACCGGGATGACCGTGACGACCGCCCAAACCGCGCCCGCCCAGAGGTTGAACGTCTGCATCGCGGCGGCGTTCTGCAGGTCGTAGCGCACGAACAGGGCCGTGATCAGGGACGCGAGCACGAGGTCGACGACCAGCGCGAGGAAGCGCGGACCGCCGCCCGCCACCGCGCCCACGCCGGATTCGGGCAGGCCCATCGACTCGCCGCGCCACTTCGGAGCCTCGCGCGGGCCCGTCGCGGTGGAGCCGTCGCCGGTGCCCGGCAGCCATTCACCCGTCCATCTCGCCACCCGTCCAGGGTATGCCGGTGGCGCGGACCACATCCGGCCTGGTCGACTGGGCGGTGACGGCGGCCCGTTAACACCGGCGAAACATTCGGGTGACGGTCGGGCAACACCGCCCTCTTAGCGTGAGCCGAAGAGAGTACAGCCGCCGGTAACGAACGAGAAGGAGTCACCGAGGGTGCCCACTACTCCAGACGACATTCAGCGCCTCATCGCCGACGAGAAGGTCGAGTCGATCGACGTCAGGTTCTGCGACCTGCCGGGCGTCATGCAGCACTTCACGGTGCCGGCCAAGGCGTTCGACCTGGAGGCGTACGAAGAGGGCCTCGCCTTCGACGGCTCCTCGGTGCGCGGCTTCCAGTCGATCCACGAGTCCGACATGCTGCTGCTGCCGGACCCCGAGACGGCGCGGATCGACCCGTTCCGCAAGGCGAAGACGCTCTCGCTGAACTTCTTCGTGCACGACCCGTTCACCCGCGAGGCCTACAGCCGCGACCCGCGCAACATCGCGCGCAAGGCCGAGCAGTACATCGCGGAGTACGGCGTCGCCGACAACGTCTTCTTCGGTCCCGAGGCGGAGTTCTACATCTTCGACTCGGTCCGCTTCGAAGACGCCGAGCACCTGTCGTTCCACGAGATCGACTCGGTCGAGGGCTGGTGGAACACCGGTGCCGACACCGAGGGCGGGAACCAGGGCTACAAGACGAAGTTCAAGGGCGGCTACTTCCCCGTCCCGCCGGTCGACCACTTCGCCGACCTGCGCGACGACATCGTCCGCACGCTGACGAACTCCGGCTTCGAGATCGAGCGCGCGCACCACGAGGTGGGCACCGCCGGCCAGACGGAGATCAACTACAAGTTCAACACGCTGCTGCACGCTGCCGACGACCTGCAGCTGTTCAAGTACATCGTGAAGAACACCGTGTTCGCCGCGGGCAAGACCGCGACGTTCATGCCGAAGCCGCTCGCCGGCGACAACGGCTCGGGCATGCACTGCCACCAGTCGCTGTGGAAGGACGGCCAGCCGCTGTTCCACGACGAGTCCGGCTACGCGGGCCTGTCCGACACGGCGCGGCACTACATCGGCGGCCTGCTCAAGCACGCGCCGAGCCTGCTGGCCTTCACCAACCCGACGGTGAACTCCTACCACCGCCTGGTGCCGGGCTTCGAGGCCCCGGTTTCGCTGGTGTACTCGCAGCGCAACCGCTCCGCCTGCGTGCGCATCCCGATCACCGGCAACAACGCGAAGGCCAAGCGCGCCGAGTTCCGCTGCCCGGACTCGTCGGGCAACCCGTACCTCGCGTTCTCGGCGATGATGATGGCCGGGCTCGACGGCATCAAGAACAAGATCGAGCCGCCGGAGCCGATCGACAAGGACCTCTACGAGCTGCCGCCCGAGGAGGCCAAGAACGTCAAGCTGGTCCCCGGCGACCTGGGCACCGTGCTGGACACGCTGGAAGCCGACCACGACTACCTGCTCGAGGGCGGCGTCTTCACGCCCGACGTGATCGAGACGTGGGTCCAGTACAAGCGCGAAAACGAAATCGACCCGCTGCGGCTTCGTCCGCACCCGTACGAGTTCTCGCTTTACTACGACGTCTGATCGGCGCGGGGCTGTGACCAGGCATTTCACTGGTCCGAGCCCCCGCCAGGCCGTCACCAGGCCGTCAAAGGTCAGCAGGTGACGACCCACAAGACACGGGACGGCGGTCGAGGGGATTCCCCGACCGCCGTCCCGTTCTTTGTGCACTTGTCGTTTCACGCGGCGTCTTTCCGGCGGAACACCTCATCGATGGCCCGCCGGGTCCGCTCCGAACTCGTCGGCATGAGGTGCGTGTAGACGCGGAGAGTGAACGCCGGGTCGGCATGACCGAGATATTCGGCGAGTGCCCGGATGCTCTCCCCCGCGTCTAGAAGTGCCGACGCGTAGAAGTGCCGGAGCGCATGAAACCCTTCGGCCCGGCCTGGCGCTTCCACCCCTGCCTCCCGAAGAGCAGGTTTCCAGGTGTGGTGGTTGAACGAGTGGCGGTGAAGCTGGTTGCTCTCCCGGGTGTAAACCAGCAACCGCACCGTGACTGGCTTGCCGTCCGGCACCTCCCACGGAAGCGTCACGGCCAACGGCGGGAACCGTTTCATGTGCTCCTTGATCGCCGTCCGGACCTCCGTCGACAGCGGTACCTCTCGCGTCTTGCGATGCTTGGGCAGCGCGAAGACCATCCGGCCGCGAACGATCTTGACCTGACGTTCGACTTTGAGCATGTCGGAGTCCTCAGCCATATCGTCTGGAGACCAGCCGAACACTTCCCCTTGCCGGAGTCCGCAACCGGCACCGAGGGGCACCATGACGCCGTAACGATCGCCGAGTGCCTTCCGAACCGCGTGCACTCGTTTCTCTTGCCAGGGAACAACTTTCGGGTACTCGCCGCGCGGCTTGGTGACCGACTTGGCGTTGCACGGGTTCTTGCTGATCCGTTCGTCGTCGATGGCCGCAGCGAAGATTGCCGAAACATTGGCGAAGATCGTCCGGCGGTAGGTCTCGGCCAGCCCCTTCTTTTGCAGCCCGCGATCCCATTCACGGATCGTCGACGGACGGATAGCAACCAGCGACTTGTCACCGAGCACCGGGTAGACGTGCAGCTTGAGCCGAAACTCAGTTCCTTCCCTGCTTGATTCATCGAACGTCTGCGAATTGAGCCAGCCCTCCCCAAATTCACGGAATGTCACACGCCCTGCTTCCGGGTCGAGGTAGGTTCCCTGATTCTTGTCGTTCTCGACCTTGTGCAAGAAGTTGCGAGCCGCAGTCAGCTGCCGGTCCGCGAACATCTTGGATCGTTCCCGCTTGCCAGGGTCCAAGTACCGGACCTTGTACCGCAGGCCGGTACCGTAAATCTCGGTCTTCTCCTTGACCGGGTTGCCCTTGCTGTCCAGCACAGGCTTTTCAGTCTCCGGGTCGATCTTGGTCCGATACCAACGATCTTGGATATGCCCCATGGCACACTTCTCCTCTGAGTTGAATTGAGAATTGTTCAGACCGCGTCGGCGAACCAGTTCCGAACTTCGACCGGGTCATAGCGGAGGTGCTTTCCCATCTTTCGCCCAGGTGGCCCGTAGTTGCGCTTCCTCCACGCGCGCAATGTTTCGACCGAAACCCGCAGGAAGGCCGCTACGTCGTCGAGCGTCCAAAGCGGGTCGATCGCACGCACGTCGTCCATGGCTCCCCCTTTCACGCTGCGATCTGAGTTGCCGAAGTTTCCGGCGGACTGGCGGCAAGTAGTGCGCGGTCGTACTCGGCCTTCCAGGCGATGCGTTCGGCTATCGCGTGCATCACCAGGTGTGGCCGAGGCGGCACGTGCGGATCTCCAGCGTCGACCTTGCGCCAGACGAGCCGGGCCGGGTCCGGTTGCGGCTTCTCAATTCCCACCGCAGCGAGCGCATCCAGGACGAAGCCGCGCCGGTCGGCCTTGTGATCGACGAGCGTCTTTCCCGACCACTTGCGTGACACCAGCACCCGGCGACCGGGCAGGCCGAGGGTGGTCCGCCGATGCGCCCGGCCCTTGCAATGCCCCGGAGTGGTCTTGCCGTTCGCTCCCTTGGGCTGGATCCCGTACAGCAGCCACACCGCGCACCGAGGGGAACAGGGCGTGATGGCCAGCTCGGCGAACAGCCGGTCGTGGTGGTCAGCCAGCGCCGCCGTGTCGGCCTCGACCACCTCACCAGTGGACTTGGTCAGGTATTTCGTCAAGTAGCCGATATGGCGGCCAGCCTCTTCGCTCCCGCCGAGAATGCCCTTGGAGTGCACCTGCCGCCCGAAAGTCGCCACATGCGCCGGAGTCTCGACCTGGTCTACCGCCTCGTCCCAGGACACCAGCGGCTCTCGGGTGAGGGGATCGACGAACCCGCGCTCCGGACCGTCCCAGGCGGGCATCCGGTCGGTGTAGACGATCTCGTCGTGATTCGGCCACCAGACCTGGTGGTAGGTGGCTTCGGTGACCTGCCGGATCACCTCGTGCGGCACCGATCCCCGGATAGCGGCGTGCAGGTGCGGAGCGGTCCGCTTCTGCGGTTCCACGGTCGCGAAGTACTGCACGTCCCAGCCGACGACCCGGCGCAGGTTCTGCCACCACCGATCCACCAGCGCCGAGAAATGCACCGCATCCCGCGCCGCCCGCCGGTAGTCGTAGGCAGCCGGGTTGACCGGGGAGCCGTCACCGCGGACCGGGCCGTAGGTGTCGCAGGTCAGCGTGACGAACATCGACGGCCGGAACCGCCCCGCGTACTCCCGGCCCACCGTGGTCTTGGCGACCTTGCGCCGGGGCAGGTTCGGCGCGTCCTGCCGCCGCTTCGTCGACCGCTTCACCACCTTCCTGGTCGGCAGGTCGGCCGAGGGCAAGCGGCCCCGGACGCCGAGTTGCCGAAGTTCTTCGTCAACCCCTCGGATTTCCTCGCGCAGTTCCTCAGCCTCAGCGGGGTCCTGATCGGCGATCTCTCGGTACGACGCGACAAGGTCCGCCCGGAACGTCAGTAGCTCCGTCTGGTCTTCGGTTGGCTCGTCTGATGCGAGATCGGGTTCCTCGGTCATGTGCCAGCCTTCGCGGCACTGGACTTGCCGCAGCGCCTTGGCTTTCCGCGCACACGGCAGGCACACGGATTCCACAGTGGACCCGCAGGGCACCGGCACGTAGCGGATTTCGCCGGTGTCCTGGTCGCCGACTTCCATCGTGAACGGCCGCACGCATACGCCGTGTTTCTCTGCCGTGGCGCGGATGACGTCGTCGGCGAGGGGTGCCCGCATTCGTTCCGCGCGGGTGGTCGTGTCGCTCATCAGGCAGCCACCTCCCCGGGCGCGGTCCAGTCCCGCAGCAGATACAGCGGCATGGTTTGTTTCGCACCCGCAGGAAGATCCGGGAAGGTGCGAGCGTCGAACGGGACCGCGCCGTAGACCCGCACCGGGATTCCGCACGGGGTGCGTCCGGTGATCGAGAGGTGCACAGAGTCGCCCTCCCGGACCCGCCAGAGCGAAGCCGTCACGTCGTCGAGGGTGTTCGCCCAGACCAACAGGGCACGGGCGACCTCGGGCAGCCCGTCGACGTCGAGTTGCACCGAGATCGGCCGGGACCAGGCCGAGACGTCCAGGGACGCGACGGGCGGGAGCTGGTGCAGGTCGAGGTGGTCCCGGATCGCGTCAAGGAAGACCATCAGCGAGTTCATGCCGCCACCCCCTGCACTCGGGAGCGCAGATCGGCGCTGCCGCCGTTAGTGACGTAGTCCTCCAGCGCCTTAACCGTCTCGTCCGACACCCAGCCCGCTCGAACCCGCAGCGGCTCGCGGATGCCTTCGCCCCACACATAGCCGACACCGGCTTCCGAGTCGCCGATCCGGTTCGCCCACGCACCGCGTTCGTATGCACCGTCGCCGAGCACCATCCCGACGTGGTTCTTGGAGGTGACGCGCAGGCAGACTCGGCGGGTGAACAGCTCCCGCACCGGAACCGTGTCCTTGGTCGGTTCCTGGACGTAGCCGCGGACCGAGATCCCCAGCGCCCGCCCCTGCGTGGTCAGCAGCGCGACCCGTTCCACGATCGCATCCCGCGTCTTGCGGTCGGTGTACTTCGTCAGTGCGCCGATCTCGTCGAACTCCAGCAGCTCCAACGGATACTCCGTCGACACGGGGATCGTGCGCACGCGCCCGGAGAAGGCCCGCTTCCGCGATTCCATCTCGTCCACCAGGCCGTCAAGCACCTCCAGCGCGTCCTTGCCCGACACCGCGTAACGAGCGAAGATCCCGCGCCCGTAGGCGAGTTCCATCCCCTTCGGATCGATCCCGGACATCCGGACGACGCACGAACGGATCGCCGACGCGGCAGAGACCAGCGGGCACCACATCACCGAGTTCTTGCCCGCGCCCGACGCACCAGCCGTCAGGATGTGCGCACCAGCGCCGAGCAGCGGAACGTGCCACGCCTTGCCGTACTCGGTCCGGCCTGCCCACACGTTGCGCAGGTCGACCCCGCCGGCCTCGGCACCCTCCGGCAGGGGCAGACACGACACCACCGAGGACAGCCGGTCATGTCGCTGGAAATCGATGGAGACGACGTTCGGTTCCAGCTCCCGCACCTGACAGCGCGCGACCTTCCGCGCTACCGCCAAGGCCCGCGCGGCCTCGTCGAAATCCTCCGGCTTCTGGCCGGGCACCAGCTCTACCCGCACCTCGTCCCACGAGGCACCGGAACGGACCTTGCACACCTTCGGCGTCCGGGCCGACAAGGTCCCTGCCGATGTGCGGGTCAGCGTGCGACGACGACCGACAAGGTTCACGTTCACCACGACTGGCAACGCTTCGTCCCGCACCGACAGCCCGCAGGCGTGCAGCCAGGCCGGAAGCTTGCGTCCGTAGACGAACCACCGTGCCCACCACGAGCGCAGGAACCACCAGCACCACTGGTCGAACGACACCGGGCCGATCAACCGCCACACGCCCAGCACGAAGCCGATTCCACCGAGAACGGAGACGAGCGAGACCCAGCCCGCCAGTTCGCACCACACATAAACACCGACCACGGCCAGGCTGGTACGCCACCGCGTCACCACCTGCGCCAGCACCCAGACGGCGGCCTTGCACAACCACCACAGGGCGACAAACACCACCGCAGCAGCCGCCAAGACTTCCAGCACGGACGCCAGCGCCCGGCCGATCTTGTGCAGCACCCACACACCAAGGCCCAAGAACCCAAGTGCCGCAATAAGAAACCCGGTCGACATGTGCATCACCGACCACCCCGCACCGATGTCAGGTCGAGCGGCAGCACGCCCAAGCACGTCGCGCACTTGGTCTCGCCGGGCAGCAACTTCGCGAATCGCTTACAGGAACCGCAGCGCGTCCGGGTGACCCCCGTTGACACGCAACGCTTGTCATCGTTTAGCGTTGTCATTGTTCACTTCCGCTGGTTGTGGACAGCGCAGGAGCGGCAAGGTTGGTAGCCGGGTTCCGCTTCTGCGTCTTACGGGTCACGCACATCTGAACGAGGACGTGCTTCATCGCCACACGTCCGAGCGTGCGTTTTTTCTTACTGGTGTTGAATTTTTCGTTGTCTAATGTGGACTACTTCGCCCCGGAGTCATCCTCTCCGGAGGGAGAAGAAAGCCGCTTAGCCTGACGTTCTTCGTAGTCCGCCCAGTACAGGGCTTCGTGGTGGTGCCAGCGGTCATAGTCCGCGACAGTCCGATACATCCCCGCGTTCGTCAGATGGAAAGCCACCCATTCCGAACGAGCGGCGTTGGAGGCAGGACGCCGGGACCTCGCCGCGTTGTGCGCGTCTTCCAGCGTGGCCGGTTCAGTCTTGGTCGTCATGTGCCTGCCCTGCCTGTCCGTCGAGGACGGCCGCCAGTTGGTCCGCGCCGTCGCGGAGTTGGCGAAGGAACGTCGCGAACGCCCGCCACTGCGTCGGGTCGGTCGGTGGGGTGATCGCCAAGCTGTCCTTGTCGAGGTAGAGGACCAAGCCCGGCAGGGTTTCCGGGCCACTGGCGTGCATTCCCGCCACCGCTTCCGGGCCAGGCGTCCAGGTCGCGTTGAACGGCACCGTCTTGTCCTTCCTTTCGCTGCCAATGGCGTGCCTGGTCCTCGAATGCCTCAGCCGCGGACTCGATCGCGGCCAACATCCACCAGGTCAGGTCTTGACGCTCCGCCGCAATCGCCCGCCAGGCCTCAGCGACGACCCACGAAGCGTGCGCCATGACAGACGCCGCTTCGTGGTCGCTCTGACCCGCACGAGCCGCGAATTCCGATGCGGCCCCGTACTTGCGGTACGCGTCCTCCCACGCCTTCACCGATTTCTTGGTCACCATTGCGACTCCCAGTCAGGTCGCCGTCAGCGCCGTCACGCGGCCTTAGCCGTCTGCTCCTGCTGCGCCGATCGCGCCGACTTCGACCCGCCACCGCTGGCAACAGCCTTGAAGCCCGTCGCGCGGTAGACGTAGGACTGGTACTTGAACTCGCCATTGCCCGCGACGCGCGGTTCCGCCGTCAGCCCCTCCAGCTCGATCGGCCGCATCCCCGGCAGAACCTCACTGGTCGTCGGCACCGGCTGAACGTCCGCCAGGAACGTCACCTCATACGACGCCCGCTTCGCGTTCGGCTCGCTCGGGTCGGTGACCGTCACCTTCCACTGCCGCTTGCCCGTGGACTCGTCCACCCGCTGCCGAGCAGGCCGACCGGCCGCCCGGTCCTCTCGCGATTGGTACTCGTTGTCCGGCGACACCTCGCCAACCATCACCAACCCCTGCGGGAACGCCTCGTCGAACTCGACCGGGAACCGAAAGCCCTTGCTGATCGCCATGTTGGATTCACCTGCTTCACCGTTGTGTCCCGCCTCACTGGCGGCTACGTACACAATCGGCTGACCAGGAGTTTCATCGAGATGGCGCGGAGGTCTCGTCTCGAACTTCTGACCATCATCGAGTCTCGTCTTTGTCTCATCCGCCTGCTACGGTGGTCGCATGGCGGACCACGACGCGGGACCGGTGACCGAGAAAGCCAACGTGCTCAAGGTGCTGCTGAAGCAGCGGCACCTACAGGGCCATCGGGCATTCTGCCGCGAGTACGACAAGCACGCCGCCAAGATCGACGACACGTTGAAGGGCGGCTATCCCAGCAAGGCGCAGTTCTACCGATGGCTGTCCGGGGACGTCCGCGGCCTCCCCTACGCCGACCACTGCCGGATCCTGGAGAGCATGTTCCCCGGGTGGACTGCCGAGCAGCTGTTCCAGGAGCACACCGGGGGAATCGGCTTCGTCCCCGAGCCACCGTCGACCAAGCCCGCCGCACCAGCCGCGCCGCCGGTTGCCCGTGCCGAGGGCATGGCCGATGTGACCGCCGTGTTCACCACGCGGCCGGAGTTCAGTCACGAGATGCCGCCGCACCGCCTGTTCGACGACGCGGACTCGATCAGCATTGTTGGTCTGTCGCTCAACGCACTGTGCCAGCAGTACTCCGACCGCTCGCTCACGGACCTGCTGGAGAACGGAACCACGGTTCGCGCCTTGTTCCTCGACCCGGCCGGGGAGTACATCAAGGCGCGCGAACGCGAAGAAGGGCTTCCGCAGGACGTGCTCACCACATTGACGACGCTGAACATGCAGACCTTGCAGCGTCTCCAGTCCAAGCTCAGCCCGTCCGCGCGAGAGAACTTGCAGATCCGCACCTACGACGAGCCCGTGCGCTTCAACATCACCGTCATCGACAACGACACCTGCGTGGTCCAGCCCTACCTACCGGACGCGCGAGGCGTCGAGTCACCGACGCTGGTCATGGAACGGCAGGCAGGCAAGCCCGCCGGCCTTTTCGACACGTTCTCGCAGGTCTTCGAGTCCATGTGGGCGCGCTCGACGGAGGTCACCGCGTGAAGAACGACGACCTGGACGCGATGCTCGCCGTCGCTCAGGAGGCCGTCGAGATCGGCCGGAAACTCATGACTACCCAAGGCCCGGGCGAGGTCCATGCCAAGGGAGACCGCGACCTCGTTACTGATCTAGATCTTCGGATCCAACGAGAGGTCCGGGCGTTCCTGGAACGCGCCACTCCGGAGATCGGCTTCCTCGGAGAAGAAGAAGGCGGCGGCACCATTGACCCGAGCACACCCCAAGTCTGGGCACTGGACCCCATCGACGGCACATCCAACTTCGCACACGGCATACCGCTATGCGCGACCCAGCTAGCACTTGTCCATCGCGGCGAACCCGTGGTTGGTGTCGTCGTCGCCCCGTTCCTGGACCTCAGCTATTCCGCAGTTGAAGGGGCAGGCGCGTACTGCAACGGCCACGCGATCCAAGCCAGCACCAACGACAGTCTCGCCCGCGCCATCGTCTCCCTCGGCGACTACGCCACCGGCACCGGTGCGACGGAGAAGAACCGCCGCCGGTTCTCTGTAACCCAAGCCCTAGCCGAGAACGTAGAGCGCGTCCGCATGTTCGGGTCGGCGGCGCTCGACCTCACATTCGTCGCCGAGGGCCGCACAGACGCATGCGTCATCCTGTCCAACAAGCCATGGGACACCGCAGCCGGAGTTCTTGTTGCACGCGAAGCTGGCGCACTCGTCACCGACGCCACAGGCGAGCATCACACCACCGGCTCTGCCGAGACCGTTGGGGCGTCGTCAGCGATTCACCGCGCGTTGACGACAGTTCTCAGCTGACCGTTAGCGGCAACCATCAGAGCAACGTCGCAGACGACGTGTTGATAACTTCACCGATTGGTCAAGGCGGCCCTCCGGGGTCGCTGGGGCAGCGTCCAATCCGCCGCAACGGAGACCCAGCGACCACCGCCGAAGGGGCCGCAGATCTACAAGCGATACACAATCACCAAGGCGGCTCCTGCCCGCTGGTAGCGTGCTCCGAGCCGATCAGCTCACGCAGGCGTCGCCCAGCCCACTCCAGGCCGTCCGCCAATGCCAGCATTTCCAGGTCGCCCGATGCGCGAAGCCGGACGACCTCACCAGTCTGCTGACTCGGTTTGGCCGCTACTGCGAAGCCATCGTGATCTGTAACGGTGACTTCGACGTAGCCACCATGGCTGGCGTCGCCACCTTGCAGGCCGGTCGTCTGAACAGCGATCTCGAAAGGAAAGCCGCTCTCGCCGAACTGTGCTGAGTCCTGCTTCATCTCCATTTGGCGAACGTATCGTGACCATCTGTGCACGTCCAGCTAGCGGGCGACCAAGAGATATCTTGGCCGGGCGGACAGGTCTCCGAGATGACCGGGCCCGCGCACACGTTGCGTCCATGAGTGACCTGCTGCCATCACGCCGACCTCCCGAGGGCTATCACGCCGCGCCAAGAGGGCAGTTCGCCTACATGCTGCGCACCGGCGGAGGTGCCCCCTTGACCCGATGTGGTCGGACTGCGCCAGGTCGACGAGATGACGAAAAAGCCACCCACTTGTAGGTGTCTGCCTAGCTTGCGAGGCCCGGTGAGGAGACTACGTAGAGGTATTCGGCCACGGTTTCGACACGGTCATCTTCGAGTCGAATTTCTGCCGACACCCTATAAGTGCCATACTCGCTCAAATTCAGAATCAACTCGGCCGGTATTTCACCGGTTCCCGGCAAGTCTGAAAATTTCTTAGGCCCAATAGAAACATTAGCCGTGTTCGCTGAGACAACCTTGCCGGTAGGCGATATAACAGAGAATGAAATCGTCATCACGCCTTGATAAGCGGGCTCATTCTCATCAATTAGCCTAATTATGATCGCCCGCTTGGTTTGAACTGGCAATGTCTCCGATGCGACCACGTTCTGATTCAAGCCGATCGCAGTAAGCGCACCTTTCGAATCAAGTCCAAACCCTTCGCAGAGTAGAATCCATTTAATTCTCATCCAAAATCCCCACTCTGCCCTACCACTCGAATTGCTGTCATCTCGTTCCCGGACTCAGCGTGATAGCCGGACTTTATTGAAGCCACAACGTGGTTCCGAGAAGCCAGCGACGACCAAGGGGTGACCATGCCGAACACCCCCAGTGCTGATGCGGGATGAGTGCTTATTGCAGTTGGACTCGAACCATGCTCATGTTCCGAGCTGGCGAGGATATTATTCTGAGTCGATCGCTCGTGAAGATGTAAAACGCCCGGCTTCGGGCGCAACGTTCCAATTAATTCGTATCCAAGAGCATCGATAACGTCAGCCACCCGTGCAACTCCGGCTGATTCATAGGAACGAGATTCGTCCTTCTGTACCATTTGCTCTGAAACGTCGAGCTGTCCAGCCAGTTCTTTCTGTGTCAGTCCACTTGCCAGCCTTGCTCGCACTACCGATTCACCCAGGTCATCTAGCCCAGAGACCGCAAACACTCGAATTTGACCAGACTTTACCGACTCATAATCCATAATCTCGCGACGAATATCGGACGCGAGTTGCATATAGGTTAGCTTCGACATATCATCGGAAGCCTCGTCGGCGGAAGCTTCAAGAGCGAGTAGCTTTTCTCGCGCTACTGCGAGCTGGCGATTATTTTTGATCATCACGACCTCCACCTAGTCAGCTCAATTATGCCCTTTTTGTTTCCGTCTCGATCGACTTGAAAAAATTCTGTAATCGTGATAGGTCTACCTAGCCGAGAACGTTCATTCCCCGGGAATGGCAAAAGGTCAACATGGTACAACTTCTTTAGTTGATCCCTCCTAGGCCATGACAGAATCCCCCACTCGGAAGTGATAGCACCAGGCGGGGGCTCGTATACAACGTCGACGTCGCGTGGACGCAGCTTTGTGGTCACGAATGAACCGTCAACCCACACACGGACCGCGCTCCGCTCCTCAAGTCGATCTAGGACTTCTCTCAAGCCGTCCAGGATGAGTCGCCGTTTCGGGTTGTAGCCGTATGCCTCCTTGACTTCCGCCCAGGTCACGCCATGTACGCCGGGCACGAGGTTTCCGTGCTCGTCAAAGGCTGGCAAGCCCATACTCACCCAACCTCCTGGTTGTGTCAACCTCGCCGCGTCTAGTTCTTCGATGCCCTGTGCAGTCGTCGTTGAACGGCAGACGGTTACAGAAGGTCGCGACCTCCGGCCGCCAGACCTGGGCAGCAAGATCAAGCCACGGTTTACCCCCCGGTTTAGATGCCATTCGACCACTGCTAACACCTTGGTTTGACTAATTGCGTCTGCGAACATCCCAACAGCAGAGTTGTGCGACTGCGGACAAGCAACGTTGCCCACCGCCGTCCAAAGATCGACCCGTTAAAGTCAAAATCGTCCTGCTGCCGAACTTGGCTCTATGGGATCAAGGCGCGCCGCCGTTGGCGGCGCGCGTGTCACCTCGCGTACGGCGGGCTCCGCCCAATGGCGGACGCGAGCCTGCCGCTCCGCTCCGGCCCGCGCCGCCGGGCGAGCCCGCCGCAGACATGGCAACGCAAGCGCGCCGCCAACGACGACGGAGATTCATCGAGCCACCCGGCTCAGTCCCCCGACTTGCGCGGCCGACGCACAGTGGTCACCAAGGGTCCCTCGTTACTCAGCGTCTAACACCGGGTCGGCCGCATCAAGGCGGGAAAGCGTGCCTTGACACGACCGACCCGGCGCTAGAGGCAGCAGGGACGAGGGAGAAGGGGGCGAACAGGAACCCCACGAGGTCAGTTCCGCGGTCGGCCGCCGGAACAGGTGCAGGAAGGACCCGCCAGGCCGTCTCCAGGCCGTCAGACGTCGGCGAGTGTTGACCATGAACGACCGGCGACAACCGCTAACCAGCAGGTCAGAAGGGGTACAACTGGGCGGACCGCAGGTCAGCGCCGGGGCGTGACAGACCTACGACGTGTGATCTGGGAGGGGGTTTGACCAGGGTTTTTTCCTGGTCGGAGCCTCCTCCTGGCGCAGGACGGCGGTCGAGGGATTCCCTCGGCCGCCGTCCTGTTTTTTTGCGCACCTTCAGACGGCAAGAAGCCGTGCCGCTTTGAGCCCTTCGCGGTCAGGCCAGCCGCTCATCGTCGGAGACATCGATCTTGAAGCCTGTTCGCAAGAAGGCCTGGAAACCGGATGCTGGCGGCGACTTCACCGACGTCCACCTCTGGCGAGGGTGGCTCAGGGCTCTTCCCTGCCTTGTGGACGATCACGGCCGCCCTTATCGCATCTCACGAGTTCACGTTCTCCGGACGAGTTCCGCGTCGCGAGCAGCGACGAAGGCGGCGACGCAGCGGTCAAGGTCGTCGCGGGAGTGTTCCGACGAGATTTGCACCCGGATGCGCGCTTCTCCCATCGGCACCACCGGATAACTGAACGCGGTCACGTACACGCCGGATCGCCGCATTAGTTCGGCGACGCGGGCGGCATCACCCGCGTCGCCGAACATGATCGGCACGATGGGGCGTTCTCCGGGCAGGAGGTGGAAGCCTGACCGTTCCATGCGGGTGCGGAAGGTGGCGGTGTTGCGGTGGAGTGCGACGCGACGAGAGGGGTCCGCGGCCAGGTCTAGGGCAGCCAAGGCACCCGCGACGATGGCGGGCGGCAAGGCGTTGGAGAACAGGTAGGGCCGGGAGTGTTGCCGCAGCAGTTCCACGATCTCGGCGTGACCGCTGACGTAGCCACCGGACGCGCCCCCGAGTGCTTTGCCGAGGGTGCCGGTGACGATGTCGACTCGGTCCTGTACGCCCAGCAGTTCGGGGGTTCCGGCACCGGTCGGGCCGAGGATTCCGACGGCGTGCGAGTCGTCGACCATGACCATCGCGTCGTAGCGGTCGGCTAGGTCGCAGATGTCTCGCAGTGGCGCGATGGAGCCGTCCATGGAGAAGACGCCGTCGGTCACGATCAGGCGGCGGCGAGCGGGGGTCGACAGTTGGGTTTCTAGCTCGGTCAGGGTGCGGTAGCGGTGGCGGCGTGCTTTCGAAAGGCGGATGCCGTCGATGATTGAGGCGTGGTTGAGGGTGTGGGAGAGCACCGCGTCTCGCTCGTCTAGCAGGGTGGCGAATACGCCGCCGTTCGCGTCGAAGCACGAGGAGTAGAGGATCGTCGCGTCGGTTCCCAGCAACGTGGACAGGCGCGATTCCAGGTCGGCGTGTTCGGTTTGAGTGCCGCAGATGAAGCGGACGCTTGCCATTCCGAAGCCCCGGGTTTCGAGGGCGTGTTTGGCGGCGTCGATGACCGCGGGGTGGTCGGCCAGGCCTAGGTAGTTGTTGGAGCAGAAGTTCAAGACCTCTCGTCCATCGACGACAAGCCGCGCCGATTGTGGCGAGGTGAGGCGGTGTTCGATCTTGTACAGGTCTGCGGCGCGGAGTTCGTCTAGTGCGGTGCGCAGTTCGGTTTGGACGGACGCATAAGTCATGTTCGGGGCCTGAATTGCTGGACTTCGCGTCGGCTGCCGTCCCATCCGGTGTGGCGCAGCCAGTCTTCGAAGGTCATCAGGCCGGGATGGAGTCGCCGCAGCAGTGAGAGGTCGCGGTCGTGAGTGGCGACGTCGTGTTGCTGGAAGAAGCCGAACATTCCGGCGTAGTCGTGGCCGACGTCGGGGATGCTCGCGCGGAGGGCGTCGAGTGGCAGGTCTTCGTAGCGGGCGGGGGTTCCAGTCACGCGCTCGAAAGTCGCGGCGATTTCGGTGCCGGTGAGGCTGTCCGCAGAGACGGCTAGATCGCGTGCGCCCCAGGATTGCCAGTGTTCCAGCATGTGCACCGCGAACCAGGCGATGTCGGCCAGGGCGATCATGGGGTATCGGCCGGAGCCCAGCGGGAGGGTGAATACCGCGGCCTGGTCACCCTCGGGAGACAGGCGGGATTGCAGGTTTTCGAAGTACGGCGAGGTCACCAGGATCGAGACGTGCTCTGTGTACCAGCCGTCCCGCTGTTGACGCATCATTTCTTCTGACCGGTGAAGCTGGATGTGTGCGGCGACTGCGGCTTTGGCTTCGTAGTGCGGCACGAGAACGCGTCCAGCGGTCAGCGTCGCGGGGCTGTCCAGCGATGACCATACGAACCGGTCGACGCCGTGTTGTCTGGCTGTTTCGAGGATGTTCGTGCCCTGAGTGAACTCGGCGAGCGGGCTTTTGGCGGAGAAGAAGTCGGTGTTGCAGAAGACCCGGGATACGCCGTTCAGCGTGGAATCGATGCTTCGCGGGTCGCTTGCGTCGCCGCGGATCAGCCGTACGCGGTCGTGCGCTCGGGCTGCCGCACGTGGTGAATCCGGGCCGCGGGTGAGGACCGTGATTTCGTCGTCGGTGTCGGCGAGGAGCCGGGTGACGACTCGGCTGCCCATGGCTCCGGTGCCGCCGATGACGAGGGTGCGGGTCATGAGGCGGCCTTTTCGGTGTTGAGCACGTGCTCGGCTAGCTCGTGGTGAGTGGCGATCCAGACGTCGTCTCGGACGAGGGCGATCTGCTGGAGCAGCTGTTCGAATTGGTCGGCGAACAGCGGTCGTCCGCCGACGTGAGCGTGGACGGTCAGGTTGAGGATGCCTGGCGTCGGCTGGCGGAGGAGGTAGTCGAGGAAGTCTGCCTGGATGTCTCGGTACGCGCGCGGGCCTGCCATGACGCCGCGTACGTCGGTGAAGTCGCTGTGCATGAGGTACGCCAAGGGGCCGGCGGAGGTGGCCGCGACGTAGGGCAGGTCGCGGTCGCTGCGGTCCCCGGACCAGCGGTACCCGGACGCGGCGAGCAGAGCGGGCGTGTTCTGGGATTCGGTGGCTCGCGGGCTGAGCCAGCCGGTCGGCCTGGAACCGGTGAGCTGGCGCAGAATGTCGGTACAACGCCTGATGTTTTCCGCTTCGGCTTCGGCGCTGAGCTGTCCGGGGATGATGTCCTGAGCGTAGGAATGCGCCGCGATCTCGTGTCCGGCGGCGTGCGCGGCCAGCACGGGTTCGGGATGCCGTTCCGCGAGCAGGCCGCTGACGCCGAAGGTGGCCGGCATGTCGTGCCGGTCCAGGACCTCGAGCAGCCGCCAGACCCCGGTCGTAGCCCCGTATTCGGCCCAAGACATGCTGTGCCGGCACTCGACGCCGGGCAGCGGCCAGGCGGCGGCCATCGGCGCGTAGACCGGCCAGTGGCCGTCGGTCCACGACTCGAGCGCGACGCAGATCTTCACCGCGACCTTCTTGCCGTCCGGCCAGGCCTGAACAGCTCCCATGGGCATTCTCCGCTTCTTCCCTCGGAATATCGTCACGGTAGCCGCGGGAGGGCGATTCATTTAGCCTCGTCGGCGGAAAGGATTTATCCACACGATGCATAAGCCAGAAGTCACGCTCGATCGAATGCGCACGTTCGTCCGGGTCGCCGAAAGCGGCAGCTTTTCCGCTGTCGCACGGGATCTGGGCGTCGGGCAGTCCACCGTCACCCGGCACGTGGGCGACCTGGAAGAGGCGCTCGGGGTCTCGGTGTTCAGCCGCACCACCAGAAGCATTTCCCTGACGGACGAGGGTCGCCGTTTTTACGACCGTGCCACGGAGATCCTGCGGCTGGTCGAGCAGGCGCGCCAAGAGGTCGAGTCGGGTGCGTCCGGAAAAGTGCGGATCTCGTGCTCGGCGTTCTTCGGGGTCATGCATCTGAGCAGGCTGATCTTCGACTTCCAGGATCGCTATCCGGACATTCGCGTCGACTTCGTCCTCACCGATGAACGCTCCGACCTGATCCGCGACGGCGTGGATGTCGCCATCCAGATCGGGCCACAGCCGGACAGCGAACTGCGGCTGCGTCCGCTCGGGGTGGCGCATCAGATCTTGGTCGCGTCACCTGACTACCTCGCGCGGCGCGGGACGCCTGAATCGCCGGAAGATCTGTCTTCGCACGACGTGATTCGGCGGACGAGTGTCGCGAAGAGCCACGAGCTGACGCTGATCGACGAGCAGGGCATGGCGCACGTCGCGACTTTCACGCCTCGGCTTCGGGTCGATCATGGGTTGGCTGCGCGGGAGGCGCTTGTCGCTGGGCGCGGGATCTCGCCGGTGCCGCGGTGGCTTGTCGACGACCTTCTCCGGGACGGGGTGCTGCGGGCGGTGCTGCCTGGGTACGGCTGTGCGCCGTTGCCGTTGAATCTGCTCGTCGTGCCTGAACGGGCCGAGCTGACGCGGGTTCGGCTTTTGCGGGACTTTCTGGCGGAGGAGATCATCCGGGTTCCGGGAGTGGGACCGCTGCTTCGGCAGTGAGCGGGTCAGCCTGACGGCTTGTCCGCCCGAATGATTGCCGAGTACAGCTTGTTCCCGACCTCGTGAGTACGCCGGATGTCGACGTTCACGAGGCCCGCGGAGTGAAGCAAGGCCCGGTAGTCGTCGGCCGTGAGTGCCCCGCCGAGACATTCCTCGTCAGCTGCAGCTCGCTCCGCGTCGGTCAAGGTTTCCCCGGCGAGGAGGTCAGTCACCCCGAGACGGCCTCCGGGACGCAGAACGCGCGCGATCCCCGCGAAAACAGCCGGTTTGTCCGGCGACAGGGCGATGACGCAGTTGGAGATCACGACATCCACAGCGTTGTCCGGCAAGGGAATGACTTCGATCGTCCCCTTGACGAACTCGACATTCCCGAGCCCCGCCTGTGCGGCGTGCCGGCGGGCGAGGGCGAGCATTTCGTCGGTCATGTCGAGACCGATGGCGCGGCCTTCCGGCCCGACGCGACGGGCGGAAAGCAGCACGTCCAGGCCGCCGCCGGAACCGAGGTCGAGGACAGTTTCGCCGGGCCGCAGGCCGGCGACCGCGAGTGGGTTTCCGCAGCCCAGGCTGGTGGCTGCGACCGTTTCGGGGACGCTTTCTTCTGTGTAGTGCACCGCGCCGAGTCGTTCGGATCCGGACAGCAGGCCGGTGGCTTCGCCTGCCAACGCTCGTCGTGCGGCATTGGCGTAGCGGTCACGGACCGCGTCCTGGTCTGATGTCATCTCGGGACCTCGCAGGCAATGTCGGCGAAGGGGACGGCCGCCCTGCCCATGACGACGTCGGCCGCGCTGGGGAAGCAAGACAAACAGTGCTTGTTGACCTGGTACAACCGGGCCGTGCCGTGCGGTTGCACCAGGACGAACCTGGCCTCGGTCAGGATCTTCAAATGCGCCGAGACAGTCGATTGGCTCACGCTCACGTGCTCGACGATCTCGCCGACCGGCAGCGGACGACCCGAGGAGGCGATCAGGTGCAGGATCTGGACACGCGTCGGATCCGCGAGCGCGCGGAACCATCCGGCATAGGTCTCCGCGACAGCACGGTCCAGCACATCAACCTCCTTCATCGTCCATCGACGATAGACGATGAAGGGGTCAGCTGACCAGCTCGGCGAGCAGAGCCCGGACCCTCCGGTCGATCTCGTCGCGGACAGGGCGGACCTGGTCGACCGGAAGGCCCGCCGGGTCATCGAGCTTCCAGTCGAGGTAGCGCTTGCCGGGGAACACGGGGCAGGCGTCGCCGCAGCCCATGGTGATCACGACGTCGGCGGCGCGGACCGCTTCGGTGGTCAAGGATTTGGGGAACTCGCGGGTCAGGTCGATGCCGAGTTCGGCCATGACCGCGACGACCGCCGGGTTGAGCGTGTCGGCTGGCGCGGATCCGGCAGAGCGGACGACGACCCTGCCGCGCGCGTGATGACGCAACAGTCCTGCCGCCATCTGTGAGCGTCCGGCGTTGTGGACGCAGACGAAGAGCACTTCTGGGATGGTCATGGCGAAATCTCCGCGGGTACGGCGGCGAACCGGCGTCGAAGCGCGAGAGACACATAGACCAGCGCGACAAGAACCGGGACTTCGATGAGCGGCCCGACGACTCCGGCGAGGGCTTGTCCGCTCGCAGCCCCGAAAGTGGCGATCGCGACGGCGATGGCGAGTTCGAAGTTGTTGCCCGCCGCGGTGAATGCCAGCGTCGTGGTTCGTTCGTACGACAGGCCGACCGCTTTGCCGACCGCGTAAGAGCCCGCCCACATGAGTCCGAAGTAGACCAGCAACGGCAGGGCGATCCGGGCGACGTCGAGCGGGCGGCTGGTGATCTGGCCGCCCTGCAGCGCGAACAGGACCACGATGGTGAACAGCAGCCCGTACAACGCGACCGGCCCGATCTTCGGCAGGAACCGGGATTCGTACCAGGCACGCCCCTTCGCGCGCTCCCCCAGCCGGCGGGACAGGTACCCGGCTAGCAGCGGGAGGCCCAGGAACACCAGCACGCTCTTGGCGATCTGCCACGCGGAAACGCTCAGACCGGCTTGCGGGAGACCGAGCCAGCCGGGCAGCACGGCGAGGTAGAACCAGCCCAGGACGCCGAACATGACGACCTGGAACACCGAGTTCAGCGCGACCAGCACGGCCGCGGCCTCCCGGTCGCCGCAGGCCAGGTCGTTCCAGATGACCACCATCGCGATGCACCGGGCGAGGCCGACGATGATCAGCCCGGTGCGGTACTCCGGCAGGTCGGGCAGCAGGAGCCAGGCCAGCGCGAACATCAGCGCCGGGCCGATCAGCCAGTTCAGCACCAGCGACGGCCACAGCAGCCGCCGGTCGGCCGTCACGCCGCCCAGCCGGTCGTAGCGGACTTTCGCCAGCACCGGGTACATCATCACGAGCAGTCCGAGCGCGATCGGCAACGAGATGCCATCGACCCGCACCGCGTCCAGTGCCCCGCCGAGGCCGGGAATCCAACGGCCGGCGAGCAATCCGAGCACCATCGCGACGGCGATCCACACCGGCAGGAAACGATCCAAAGTGGACAGTTTGCCGACCACGCCGGCTTCCGCCGTCATGCCGGCGCCTCCGCGCCGCCCGGGACCAGCACGGCCGAGAGCCGGGCCAGGACTTCGGGGTGGACGCGGTAGTAGACCCAGGTGCCGCGCCGCTCCCCGGTGATCAGACCGGATTCGCGCAGCACCTTCAGGTGATGGGAAATCGTCGGGCCGGTCAGGTCGAACGCGTCGGTCAAGTCGCACACGCACGCTTCCCCGCCGGCATGGGACGCGATCAGCGACAGCAGTCGCAGCCGCACCGGGTCGGACATCGCCTTGAACAGCTTCGACAGCTCCGCGGCCTGGTCGGCCGTCAGCGGTTCGCGCGCCAGCGGGGTACAGCACGCGTCCAGCGCGACCAGCGGCAGTTGCTTCGACATACGTCTATCTTGACAGACCTCTAGATAGACAGCAATCTAGGTTCCATTCTGTTTCGACAGTCATCTATTCAAGGAGGACGGATGTCCCGAGTTCAGCTCGCACTGCGCGTCGGCGACCTGGCGGGGTCGATCGACTTCTACTCGAAGCTGTTCGGCACCGAGCCGGCCAAACTCCGGCCCGGCTACGCCAACTTCGCCGTCGCCGAACCCACGCTCAAGCTCGTGCTCCTGGAAGGCGAGCCCGGTCAGGACACCGTGCTGGACCACCTCGGCGTCGAGGTCGAATCGACGGAGGACGTCAACGCGGCCAGCAAGCGCCTCACCGGGGAGGGCTTGGAAACCCTGACCGAGGACAACACGACCTGCTGCTACGCCGTGCAGGACAAGGTGTGGGTGCACGGTCCGGGGCAGGAGCCTTGGGAGGTTTACACCGTCAAGGCCGACTCGCCGACCTTCGACAGTGCCGCACCGAATCCCGAAAGCTGCTGCCCCTGAACGAAGATCGGCCGCCGGACAAAACGTCCTTGCCGGTCCTTCGCGGGCCTAGCGCGACGACCACGTCCAAGCCCCTACGCTGGTCGCGTGCCCGCGTTGAACCGGCAAGGACTCTGACACCATGCGCATGTATTTCGAACCCGAGGACGCCGACGCGTTCGAGGCGGCCAAGGCACTGCTGATCCGGCGCTGCACGGCCCGCGCCGAGCACCTCGATCCGCTGGTGGTGGAATCCGCGCTGAATTTCCGGCACCACAGCGTCGACGGGCGGCTCGGGTTCTGGACCGCCGGCTTGGCCGAGGAATTCCTGTTGTCCTACACGCCCCGCGCCCTGTCGGCCACGCCCGACGAGGCGGGCCACGTCCCGGAAGACCTGCGGCTCTTCCTGCGGTGGCTGCACGCGAACGGACTGGCCGACCCCACGGGCGATCCGCTGGCCGACCTCGAAATCGCGGTGAGCAAGGCCAGTTCCGGGTTCGCCGCCGCGATGGCCGACGAACGGAACTTCGGCGTGGCCAAGTTCTGGGTGATGAACGCGTTCCGGCACGGAATCGACCCCACCGACAACGCGGCCATGGAGAGTTTTCTCGACGAGATCCGCGCGGGCGAGATCGATTACGACGAGGCGGCGCTCGAGGAAATCGCCGCGCGGCACCTCGTCGGCGGCGGCACGCCTGAGCGCGCGGTGCCGCAGCTTCCGGTGTCGCTTCCTCCGGATGCGGAACTCGCGGCGGCCGCGGAGCGGACGCAGGTCGTCGCCCGGTTGCGCGGATTGGTCGAATGGGTCGGCGACGGTCGCGCGCTGACCTCGACCGGCCAGCTGAAACTGGCCGACGCGCGCGAACTGGTGGATCTGCTCGACACCGGAGACCAGCTCGATCCGATGATCGGCGACCGGACCTACCGGACCCAGAGCAGCGCCGATCTGCCCGTGCTGGCCGACCTGGTAGAGCTGGCGAGGGAGATCCGCGTCGTCCGGGTGGTCAAGGGAAAGCTGGTGCGCGTAGCGAGGAACGCGCGGCTGCTTCGAGACAGTCTCGCCCTTTGGAGCGCGGCGTTCGACGCACTTCCCTCCCCCGAACTCGTCACGGAAGGACGCACCTGGGCACCCGAGTACACCGTGCTGTTCGGCGACATCATCGACGTAGTGCTGCCCGACGTTCTCAACACCCTTTACGGCTTTCCCGAACCGATGCCGGTGGTCCGGCTCGCGGAAACCGTCTGGCTGTCCTTCGTCGAGGCCGTCTGGTTCGCGGATCTGGACGAGAAGACCGAGGCGGAGTGGCGGCAGGGAGTCGGCGCGGATCTGCGCCGGGTGTTCGCCACGCTCGCGGACTTCGGCGCGCTCACGCTCACGACCGGGGTGCCCGACCCGATGTTCCGCTCCGATCTCGGCCCGGACGGGCCCGCCGGGTTCCCGCCGGACACCGACGCCCGGCTGCGGGCCGCGCTTTCCTCCGGAGCCACTGAACTGGTGGCCCTGACCCCGTTGGCGACCCGGGCGGTCCGCGCCCGGCTGATCGCCGCGGGCCGGCACGCTCCGCTGACCGGGGAGCTCACCGGTGCCGAACCCGCCGGATTGCTCGGTTTGCTCGCCGAGCACTACACCCCGGAGACCGCGGAAACGGAACTGGCCAGGTGGCTGACTGCCCACGGAGGGCGCGACCGCGGGCTGCCCTTGCTGCTGGACACGGTCCGCCATTGCCCGTTCCGCACGCGTGCGCGAGCGATGCTCGACGTGCTCGTCCAGTCTGTTCCCGACGGTGCCGCGATGCTTCGGCAACTGCGCCACGACCAGGAACTCGGGCCGCTCGCCGTGCAACTGCTCGTCGACAACGGCGAGGCCGCGATGGAGGAACTCAGCGAAGAGGAAACCCTGCGCGGCATGACCGAGCAGTTCATTCATCTGCTCGAGGTCGGCGGGCCCGACGAGGTTTCGGCCGCTCTCGCCACGATCCCGCCCGACGAGGCGCGCGGGTTGACCGCGAACCTGCTCGCCTGCGGCCATCCCGACGAGACTGGGATGGCGGAGCTGCGGGAGGTCTTCGCCCGGCGGCGGCCTGGGCACGCGACCGTGCATCCGCTGGCCGGAATCTCCCGGTCCTCGAAGAAAGCCCCCAAGAAGCGGCGGCGTTGAGCCCGCGCTCGCAAGCTGTCCCGCTGAACTGACTCGCCCGACCGGCCTCCGGAGTCCTGCCTCCAGGCCCCGGTCGATCTTCGCCGCGGGCTTCCCCGGCGGCCGACGCCATGGCAGCACGTCCTCGCCGACTTGGCGATCCGGAGCGGCGACACCTCTTGCCACCAGCCGTCCGAGGCCGTTATGTTAATGAGAAATCACTTCTTCCGAGACTGTCGACACGGGGCGGCGAGCAGCCCCTGGCCGGTGATGGGATGGCAACGACGCCTACCAGAGAGGCAGACAAGTACATGGAGAATCTCAGCAGAAGGAAGGTGCTGACCCTCGGCGCGGCGTTGGGCATCGCGGGGATGGCGGGCACCACCGGCACCGCGTGGGCGTGGTCGGGCAAGGGGTCGATCGCCGGGAGCGGCACCGGGGCGGATCCGTTCCAGGTTTGGGACGACACGGCGGACGCGGTCGCCGCGGCGTTGCTCAAGGAGGGCAAGGTCCCGGCGGTCAATACGGCTTGGCACGGCTGGATTGACAACAACGCGCCGCTGCCCGCGGGCATGCCGGATTACCTGGTTTCGTATCTGCAGCAGGTCAACCAGCTGCCGTCGTGGGCGGATCCGGCCAAGCTTGCTGCGTCGGAGAAGCTTTATACCCGGTTGAGCAGTTATCTTTTCGTTTCCGAGACGCTGGGCAGCGGGATCATGAGCACCGTCATTCCGCGGGAGGCGCGGGCGGTTTACTGGTCGGCTGGCGGCGCGGACATGAAGCAGCGGGCGGCCAAGACGTTCACCTTCGGGTACGACCTGCATAATTCCAAGGCCTGGGCACCGGACGGGCACTTCGTCGTTACGGCCAACAAGACGCGGCTTGTGCACGCTGTGGTGCGGAATTTGCTGCCGACGTCGGCGAAGTACCAGGCCGGTGCGGATCAGCCTAAGCCGATCAGCAATGGCGACATTCTGCGGACGTTCCATTCGGTCGCGACGTTCGCGCGCAGCAACATGCTCAAGTGGAACATCGCGTTGTCGACCGCGGAGCAGGACGCCGATCTGCACGCCTGGCAGGTCGCGTTGCATCTGCTTGGCGTGCAGGAGCAGTTCATTCCGCAGACGTGGGCGGACGCGGAAGCGCAGGCACAGCAGATGTTGTGGCCGGTGCTCGGGCCGACTGACGAAGGGGTCAGCCTGGCGAAGACGTTGCTCGGGTATATCGAGAAGCCGACGCTCGGGCTCGATTCCGGGTTCGTCAACGAGTTGGTGCGATATCTGCTCAATGACCAGATGGGCGACTGGCTCGGGCTCCCCCGCGATTACGCGCAGGCGGCGCTAATACGCCTTGAGTGGCCCGCGTATGTAGCGTTCCGGGAGGGGGCGTCCAAGATAATGCCGGGCAGCTTCTATCTCTTCGACCAGTTCGTGCGCGGCATTTCGATGCTGTACCTCAACAACGGGACGTCGCCGACGCAGACGCCGATCACGCTGCCCACGGCGAATCGGCCCGGCGCTTAGAGACCCAACGCGCTCAGCAGGAAAGCGGTGGCGGCGGCGCGGTGGTCGGGGGTGTCCTCCCACCGCAGCCGCCGGCCGGTTTCGACTACTGCGCCGAAGCCCGCGTGCACCAGCACGCGGGCTTGGTGCGCGTCCAGATCCGGGCGGGCCAGTCGGAGTTGTTGTTCCCACACGGCGATGTGCTCGCGTTGGGCGAGATTCAGCGGGCGTTGCAACGCGGCGGGCAGGCCGCCCAGTTCGGCGGCGGCGACGTTGGTCAGCGCGGTGTGTTCGAAGCTGTAGGCCACGTAGGTCGCGGCTAGTACGGGCAAGGCTTCCGCGCCGGTGGTGCCGTGGAGATTTTGTTCTACGGCTTGCGACAGGAGTCCCGCGGCTTGCAGACAGGCGGCCGCCAGGATTTCGGCTTTGTTGGGGAAATGGCGGTAGAGGGCAGAAGGCACTAAACCCACTGCCTCGGCGATTCGGGCGTTGGTGACGGTGGCGAATCCGTCTTGCTCGAACAGCGGGACGGCGGCGGCGAGGATTTGCGCGCGGCGGGTTCGGGCGACTGGCTGCGTGGGCAGTGAGACGGCGGGCACGGGCGCGCTGGTCGTTGCGGTGGCTAGGCGCAGGGCGGACTCGGTCAGCAGGTTCTCGGCGCGGTGGTGGGCGATCGACGTGCGGTGCATGGTGATCGAGCCGATCGCGCCGAGCGCGGCTACGGCTCGGAGGTCCGCGTCCGGCGACGGCTGCACTGCCTCGGTCACCCGCGCGACAACGTGGGCGAATTTCGCGCTCAGGACGCGACGGTCCGCTCGATCCAGGTAGCGGGCCTCCCAGCGGTACAGGCCGCCGGACTCGCGGTGGGCGACTGTGACGCGGGCCAGCGGGCGGAGGACGTCGGCGGCGGACGCGTCCGCGTCGACCTCGTCGAGGGCGGTGACCAGTCGGTCTGCCATCACGTTGGCGCATTCGGTGAACAGGGCGTACTTGTTCGGGAAGTGCCGGTACAGCGCGGCCGCGGTGATTCCGACGGCGGCGGCGATCTCCTCCATGGACGCCGCGTGGTAGCCGCGTTCGCTGAAAGCCCGGCCCGCCGCTTCGACGATGAGCTGCTTGCGGTTGCGCGGACGGGTCGCCGCGGCCGGTTCGGAGGTCACTGCGGACCCCGAGCACCCGGATGCGGAAACAAAGCCATGCCAGCCAGTCAATCACGAGACGAGCGGGTCTTCACGCGGGCGTGACGCAGGGGCGCGGGGTCATCGCCACCGCTAGTTCGGCGTGCGGCAAGGGCGGGACCACGACGTCGGCGGGGAATTCGGCGACAGACCAGCAGGGTTCGGCGTCCATCAGCAGGCCGTCGCAGTCGAAGACGACCGCCTGTGGCCGCTGAGGCAGCGCTGGCAATGCGCTTTCCGCACTTCTTGCCGCACACAGCAACGAAAAACTGTTGATCATCCTGACGGACGGGTAAAGCGCCGTCGGACAGCTGGCCTCTGCGCCGCGCCGGGAGCGGGGACCGCCCAGCGGGACCCGTCGAGGCCGGTGACCTGCGCCGAAGCGCCGTTCGACGATAATGATCGGGTGACCGTGACGAGGATCCGCGAGTTCCGCACCCTGCGTGGGCTGACCGTGCGCCAGCTTGCCGACCAGGCGGGGGTGTCGACCGGGTTGATCAGCCAGGTCGAGCGGGGCGTCACCGACCCCAGCCTGGAAACCATGCGGCGGATCGCCGAGGTGCTCGACATCCCGCTGTTCAGCCTGTTCCAGGAGCCGGACGAGGAAACCGTCGCGGTGATCCGGCACGACGACCGGTACCGGATCTCCTCGCCGCACCACGCGATCACCTACACCCGCGCGTCGCCGGGCGGTGCGAAGCTCGAAGTGCTCGAAGGCGAGCTGGAACCCGGCGGCGTGTCGTCCGACGAACTGCGCTCGCATCCATCTGAGGAATGCGTCGTGGTGATCGCCGGGCGGCTGACCGTCCAGGTCGGCGAGCAGACGCACGTGCTCAAGACCGGCGACAGCTGCCACTTCGATTCGACGATCCCGCACCGCTTCCGCAACGACGGCCGGACCACCGCCCGGTTCCTCGTGAGCGTCACTCCGCCGAGTTACTGATACTTCCGTCGGAGGTATCCGCATCGAAATTGGTCTAGACTTTTCGTTCCGAACCCGGCGAAAAGGACGGACTGATGCGTGGGACCACGGTGCCCCCGGGAATGTGCTGCCGACCGGTCAAAACCGGTGAACTTCCGTTGCACCGGCTTGAGGTGTCCGCGCCCGACGCGGTGCCGTTCGCGGTCGGCTCCTTCGACGCGGTGGGACCGTTGTCGCGGGCGGAATTCCCGCATCGGCACACTTTCTACGAAATCGTGCTCGTCACCGGAGGGACCGGCGCGCACGTCGTCGACCTGACGCGGTGGGAACTGAGCCCGCCGCACCTCGGCGTCGTCACGCCGGGTCAGGTGCACCATTGGGAGGCGAGCGAACTCACCGGATCGGTCGTGCTGTTCACCGACGACTTCCTCTTCGACCATCCGGCCGACCGCGAAACCCTGCGCAGGCTGCGAGAACGGCCGTGGCTGCGGCTGGACGGGACCGAGCACGACCGGACCGCGCGGCTGATCGCCGAACTCGAGGAGGAATTCCGCCGCGGCGGCGAGGACGGCGAATCCGTGCTGCGCGCGCTGCTGCACGTGCTGATCGTGCGCGCGGGAAGACTTCCCGGCATTCCGCCCGCGCCGGCGCCCGTCCGCGCACGCGCGGTAGCGGCGGAATTCGCGCAGCAGGCGGAAAAATCCGAGCTGGGACTGTGGTCGGTGCGCGCGCACGCCGAACGGCTCGGCGTCACTCCCGGCTACCTCACCGAGGCCGTCAAAGCGGCGACCGGGCGTACGGCGGCGGAATTGGTGCGCGAGGCGCGAACGCAGGAGGCGAAACGGTTCCTGCTGCGGACGAATCTGTCCGTGCGGCAGGTGGCGAGCCGCGTCGGATTCGCCGATCCAGCCTACTTTTGTCGGTTCTTTCGGCGAGAAACCGGGTTGAGCCCCGGAGGATTCCGCCGCACCGGCGACACCGCCCCGAAGATTCACCACGACTGCATGACTTCGTCCATCGCTGCGGGCTGATCTTCTCCCTACCGTCGAGGGGAATCCCGAGCCCCCACCGAGGAGCAGGCATGAACGAAGACAGGAAGTTCAGCCGCAAAACAGTGTTGAAGGCCGCGCTGGCCGCCGGAGTCGCCGCGCCGGTCGCGCTCGTCGGCGGCCCCGCGCTGGCCCGCACGAATTTCGCCGGCGGGCAGAAGGTCGAGCCGACCCCGTACTGCCACGACGGCGACGAGCCGACGATCGACCAGACCGAGGGCCCGTACTTCAAGCCGGACTCGCCCGAGCGCAGCGTGCTCGTCGACGACAGCACTCCGGGCCAGCGGCTCACCGTGAGCGGATACGTGTTCGGGCTCGCCTGCCAGCCGATCGGCCGCGCGCTGCTGGACTTCTGGCAGGCGGACGTGAACGGCGCCTACGACAACGACGGCTTCAACTTCCGCGGCCACCAGTACACGAACGACCTCGGCGAGTTCAAGCTGACCACGATCGTGCCGGGCCTCTACCCCGGCCGGACGCGGCACATCCACGTCAAGGTGCAGGCTCCCGGCCAGTCGATCCTGACGACCCAGCTGTACTTCCCCGGCGAGCCGCGGAACAACACCGACACGATCTTCGACTCGCGGCTGCTCATGACGGTCCGCGACGCCCCGAACAACGCCAAGGAGGCCGCGTTCGACTTCGTCCTCGCCGTCCAGCAGACGCCGACGGGCGGGCCGACCACGGGACCGCCGACCGGGCAGCCGGGAGGGACGTCCTGGGCCACCGGCAAGGCGTACACCGCCGGTACGCGCGTCACCTACAACGGGGTCGCCTACGTGTGCCTGCAAGGCCACACCGCCCAGCAGGGCTGGGAACCGCCCAACGCGCCCGCGTTGTGGCAGAAGGGCTGACCCCCTCCTGAGGAGAACGGCGGGCTCCCCCGGGCCCGCCGTTCTCGGTTTTTCCGGGAAGCCCGGCTCGCGCTGTCGAGTTACGGTCGACGCATTCGTCTTCCATTACGACGACGCCGGACCGGCCCTCGGAGGACACATGCACTACCTGCTGGTGATCTACAACTGCGACCGTCCCGAACCCGGTGATCCGGCCTTCCCGGACGCGCTGGCCAGGGTGAACGCGTTCGCCGACGAATGCAGGCGGCGCGGGGTGTTCGTGTCCGGCCATCCGCTGCAGGGCGAGCACACCGCGACCACGGTCAGCGTCCGCGAGGGGAAGACGCTGATCACCGACGGGCCGTTCCTGGAGACCCACGAGCACCTTGGTGGCGTGTACGTCCTCGACTGCCGCGATCTCGACGAAGCCCTCGAACTCGCCGCGCTGTGCCCGATGGCCGAGGTCGGCACCGTCGAGGTGCGCCCGGTCGCCGGCGTGCCCGGGCTGTCCCACCAGGCATGACCTCGGCGCTGCTGCGGGAGACCTACCGCGAACACCGGGCCCGGATGCTCGCGGCGCTGGTCCGCGTCCTCGGCGACTTCGAACTCGCCGAGGACGCACTGCAGGACGCGTGCGCGCTCGCCCTCCGCAACTGGGACGCCAAACCGCCGGACGACCCCGTGGCGTGGCTGCTGACCGCCGCCCGCAACAGCGCGATCGACCGGCTCCGGCGTGCTCGCCGCGGCCAGGAGAAGCTCGCTCAACTCGAGGAGCAGGCCACGAGAATGGAGCCAGCCGAGGAACGCTTGCTCGAGATCGGCGACGAACGGCTCAGTCTCGTCTTCACCTGCTGTCACCCCGCGCTCGCCGAGGACGCGCGCGTCGCGCTGACGCTGCAGGCGGTGGCCGGGCTGACCGCGGGGCAGATCGCGCGGACGTTCCTGGTCAGCGAGGCGACGCTGGCGCAGCGGCTGGTGCGGGCCAAACGCAAGATCCGCGATGCCGGGATCAGCCTCGCGGTCCCGGCCGATCATCTGCTGTCCGAGCGGCTGTCCGGGGTTTTGGCGGTGCTGTACTTGATCTTCACTCAAGGCTACACCTCACCGGACCATCGGGAGCTGCGACAGGAAGCGATTCGGCTGGCGAAGTTGGTCGCGACGCTGATGCCGGACGAGCCGGAAGCGCTCGGCCTGGTTTCGCTGTTGCTCGTGCACGATTCGCGCACCGCCGCCCGGTATACGCCGGATGGTGACGTTGTGTTGCTCGAAGACCAGGACCGAAGTCGTTGGGACCGCGGCGAAATCGCCGAGGCGATCGGCTTGCTGGACCGTGCGCTGCGCTTCGAGATGGGGGGGCCGTATCAGCTGCAGGCTGCCATTGCCGTCCAGCACGCGCAGGCTCGTTCCGCGGCGGACACCGATTGGGCGGCGATCGCTGGGCTGTATCTCCGGTTGCATGAAGCGAATCCCTCGCCGGTGATCGCGCTGAACCACGCCGTCGCGGTCGCCATGGCCACGAGCCCGGCGGAGGGCCTGGCACTCATCGACGGCATCGACGGACTTGACCGGTATCACCTGATGCACGCCGCGCGCGCTGATTTGCTGCGTCGCCTCGGCCGTACCGCGGAGGCGATAGCCGCGTATCGGCGCGCGCACGAACTCGCCGTCAACCCAGCCGACCGGCGATTTCTCGCGGGCCGCTTAGCCACCTTGGAGTCCTGATGAGACTGTCCATTCTCGACAACGGGCATCGCCTGCGAGCCAAGATGTTCCTGTCGATCACGTCGAAGCAGCCGCCGGACATCGTGAAGATGCTGCTGTACCGTCCGGGTTTTTTCACCCGGCCGTTGCTGGATGTCACCGCTCCGGCGATGCGCGGCCCGTCGTTCTGGACTGCCGGGGAACGCGAATTCCTCGCCATGTCAACGGCTTTGCTGCACGAGTGCCCGTTCTGCATCGACTCGCACGCAGAGCTGACCCGGATTGCTGGACACGGCGAGATCGATCCCTCGCAACCTGACGAGGCGCGGCCTGAAGTGCGCACTGTTCGGGCGTTTCTGGAGACCGTCACGCTGAATCCGGACCAGATCGTGCTGCCGGATCTTCCTTCCGCGGCGCTTCATGAGGCGCTGCGGGTGAATCTGGTGTGGAACGTCGTGAACCGGCTCGCGAACGCGTTCGGTTTCGTGCTCCGGGAAGGCCAGCTGGAGAGCGGGACCCGGGCCCTGCACCGGTTCGGGTACCGGTTCCCTGGCTTCCTGCTCGCCGGTGGCCCGAAGGGAACGCACGAGGATCCGGTGGAGAACATGCGGTATTCGGTCTTCACCGCCCCCGCAGTGACCGACCAGGCGCTTCGCGGCGCGGCGGCAACCGGGAACGGTTTACCCGCGCCGTTGCAGCCGTTCGCGGCGAAAGTCCGCGACGCGTCCTACCGGCTCACTGACGCCGATTTCGCCGAGCTGGCCACGAAATACCAGGAAGACGAGGTCTACGAAATCACCGTCGCCGCAGCGGTGGGCGCTGCCTTGCGCAGTTTCGACGCGGGACAACAGAAACTCGCCGCATAACGCGAACCGGCGGCCAGGATTCCACACCCGGCCGCCGGTTCGCGTCAGTCATCCGCTCAGGGGCGGTAAAGCTCCTTGGCGACGTCGATGTTGTCGTTCTTGTCGACGTGGATCTCGGCCAGCGGCGGGGTCGGGCCGGTCAGAGCCTCCATCAGCGCCTGTTCGGTGCACGGGTTCGTGCCGCGGCCCTGCTGGTCGATGGCCACTTCGCCGCCGGGGCACAGTTCGGCCGCGCCGAACACCTGCGCGGTCTTGCTCACCGGCAGCCGGTAGGTCTTGCCGTCGCCGGGAACCGGCACGAAGTGCCCGTTGTCCGCGCCGCCCTTCTTCCAGGTGATCAGCTGGAACTGGGCCATGTTGACCGAACGGTCGAACCCGGTGAACTGCACGGTCTGCGTCGTGTTCGGGAAGCGGCGCGTCGGCGCGGCGGGCTGCTGACCGGAGCCCTTGCCCGCGGTCGGCGCGGTCTTGATCATGAACTCGGAGCCGCCGTCCTTGCCGCAGTTCACGACGCCCTGGGCGAATTCTTCTTCCGCGCCCAATGCGCAGTCCCAGTGCCCCTCGATTCCGAGAACGCGGTGGCCGGGGCCTTCGCCCTGCGACGGCGCCAATTCGTAGTACTTCGTCATCACATTGAACGCTTCGACGCAGCCCGGAACGGATCCGTTCGCGCTTTCCACGGCAATCAGGTCCATTTTCGGGCCGTTGGCCGGGCCGACCTGTCCGCCGAGCTTGCTGCAGTTCACGTCGCCGTCCGGGAGGGCGGTAGTGCCCGCCGCACCGGCCGAGCCGCCCTGCGGGCCCTGCTTGACCGCCGCCGCGTCGGAAATGCTCTTCGCCGCGGAACCATTTCCGTCGACATTGTTTCCGCTGCACGCGGAAAGCAACGCGGTCGCGGCGACGGCCCCGCCGACCATGACCAGCTTCATCGACTTCATCGCGGTGAATCCCATTTTGTGCTCCCCGTGTCCTTTGGCGAATCTCTGCCCCCAAAGACGCGAAGCACCGAATGACGTTGCCCGGAAGTTCCGCCGACGGCCATAGTTGCCCCAATGCCACCCCGGCGTGGTCCGTGCGGGCACGACCTCGGCCGGCGTCGCAACCCCCGGCCTAGAACACGTCGCGCAGGGTCTCCAGGAGGCGGGCGATGTTCGCCTCGTCGCGAACGACCAGGCCCGCCTGCCGCAACATCGCGAGGTACTGCAAGGTGGTCGACTAGCCATGGCCGACGCGCTGCTGGATGTCGGTCACGCAGACGCCGACCTCGATGCGCGTGGTGGAACTCGTCCGCTTCGGTGCCGCGGACGCCGCGTTCGCCGCCCGCCAGCTACCAAGCCCCGTCCCCGGGCCGGGTCAGGTGCTGGTGCGCGTGGAAGCCGCATCCGTGAACCCGCTTGACCTGCAGACCCGGCGCGGCGACTACCGCGACGAGGTCGCGCTGCCCGCGGTGATCGGCAACGACGTGTCCAGCGTGATGGTCAAGACTGGCTCCGGGGCAGACGACTTCGAGCGGGCGACGAGGTCTGGTACCTGGCACCGGTGTTCGCCGCGCAGGGCACCTACGCCGAGTATCACGTGGTCGACCAGGCGCTAGTCGCACGCAAGCCTGGAGGGTTGTCGCATGTCGAAGCGGCCGGTCTCGCGCTCGTGGGCGTGACGGCGTGGGAGTCGCTGGTCGAACGCGCCGGGATGCGGGCCGGGGCACGGGTGCTGGTGCATGGTGGAGCGGGGCCGACTGGTCGACCAGGGCAAGCTCCGGCCGGTGATCGGCGCTGTGCTCCCGCTGTCCGACGTCGCAAAGGCGCACGCCTTGGTGGAGGGCGGCTCCGCTGGCGGACGTCCGCGCGGCAAGGTCGCCATCGCGGTGGGCTAGGCCGTGATACCGAGCGCCGCCAGCCACACCCGAGTCAGGGTCGCGGCCGCGTCGTCCAGCGAGCTGTCAGCGACAAACGCCTGATAGAAGACGCGTTCGGTCATCCAGACCAGCGCCGCAGCAACCTCAGCCGCGGTTCCAGACGGCATTCCGGCGCGCTCGGCGACACCGCGCATGGTGTCGGCGAGCGCGACCACCGCGGAGCGCCACGCCTGGTCGATCGCCGGAACCGACGGCGACAGTTCAACCGCCGTGCGCATCACCGTGCCGTGCTCGCGCCACATCCGCGCGGTCTGCTCGACCCCCTGCCGGACCGCGTCGCCGGGATCGGCAGCACCCGCGTCCACCGCGTCGACCTCCGTGCGCAGCTTGGTCACGGTCCGCTCGACCAGCGCGGCGAGCACCTCGTTCTTGGACCCGAAGTAGAAGTACAGCGCGCCCCGGGTGATCCCGGCTTCCTGCGCGATCGTCGCGACGGTCATGGACGCTCCGCCGGTCGAGTTCAGCTGCTGCTCCGCCGCGTCGAGAATCGCGCGTTCGCGCAGGTCCCCCTTGGTCGGAGCCGTCCGGCGACGGGTCCGGGTGCCTTGCTCTTCCACCTGCAAGTTCTATCACGCCGACTATTTTTGACGCAGTGCAGATTTTTCTCGGCACGGTGTAGAGTTCACTTCATGACCAAGCTCTTCCTGATCACCGGTGCCAGCTCCGGCCTCGGCCGCGCGTTCGCCGAGGCGGCGCTCCAAGCCGGGCACACCGTCGTCGGCACCGTCCGCAAGCAGGCCGACGCCGAGGCGTTCGAGCAGCTCCAGCCGGGGAAATCGCTCGCGCGCATCCTTGATGTCACCGACGACGACGCGGTGTTCCGGACCGTCGACGAGATCGAGGCCGAGGTAGGCCCGATCGACGTCGTCATCGCCAACGCCGGGTACGGCCACGAGGGCGTCTTCGAAGAGTCGACGATGGCCGAACTGCGCGCGCAGTTCGAGGTCAACGTGTTCGGCGTCGTCGCGACAGTGAAGGCAGTGCTGCCGTACCTGCGGCAGCGGCGGCGCGGGCACATCCTCGGCGTCACGTCGATGGCCGGGCTGATCACCGTGCCGGGCACGTCCTTTTATCAAGGCAGCAAGTACGCCGTGGAAGGCATTCTCGAGACCGTCGGCAAGGAGGTCGCCCCGTTCGGCGTGCACGTCACCGCGATCGCGCCGGGTTCGTTCCGCACGGACTGGGCGGGCCGCTCGATGGTCCGCACCGACCGTTCCGTGCCGGACTACGACCAGGTGATGGACCCGATCCGCGAACACCGCCTCGCCGCCAGCGGCAAACAGCTCGGCAACCCGCGAAAGGCCGCGGAAGCCGTGCTGCGCATCCTCGACGTCCCGAACCCGCCCGCGCACCTGGTCCTCGGCTCCGACGCGCTACGCCTCGTCGCGAACGGCCGGGCTGCGGTCGACAAGGAGATCGAGGAATGGGCCGAGCTGAGCAGGTCCACCGATTTCCCGGACGGAGCCCAGCTTCCCGGTTGAGCGGTTCAGCCGACGTACGCGGTGAAAGAATGCTTAGCCTCCGGCGCATGCCGCACTGGTTCGGCTGCACAGCACATCGGCACACCGCGCGGCGTCTCCGGAGACGCCGCGCAAAAGGCTCAACGCGCTACCCGTTCAGAGCCGAAGCCCACCACACAGAACTCTGGCACGCCGCCGCTGGTCCGCCTCGCCTGGCGTTCCGGCGCGCCATCGGCCGCCGCCACGCCCAGCACGCTGCCCGCCTAACGCACACTCCGCGCGCAAGAACCCCTACCCCCGCTGCGCCACTCCGGCACAGGGGCGTCCCAGCCCGAAGACCCGGACGCCCCCACCGGGTCACTCCACCAGCAGATCCTCAATCATGATCGGAATGCTCCGCACCCGGATCCCGGTCGCGTTGCACACCGCGTTCGCCACCGCGGCCGCCATGCCCACCGCGCCGATCTCGCCTACTCCGCGGGCTCCGACCGCGTTGTGCAGCGTGTCCGGGTATTCGACGAACTGCACGTCGATCTCCGGGATGTCGGCGTTGACCGGCAGCAGGTAGCTCGCGAAGTCCGCGTTCGCGGGGCGTCCGCTCGGCTCCACTTCCAGCCCCTCGTGCAGGGCCGCCGACACGCCCCAGATCATCCCGCCGGACAGCTGGCTCCTGGCCTGCGTCGGGTTGATGATCCGGCCGCCGTCGAAGACGCCCAGCATCCTCGACACCCGCACCTCGCGGGTCAGCCGGTGGACCCGGACCTCGCAGAACTGTGCGCCGAACGAGCTGAACGAATGCTTCGTCATCTCCTCGCCGGGCGCGGAGGAACCCCTGGCGGACAAGGATTCCCGGCCGATCGCGCGCAGCAGTTCACCGAACGGCATGGTCCCGCGGTTGCCGTGCAGCAGGCCCTCGGCGTACGTCACCACCTCGCCCTCGAACGGCGCGCCCGGCTCGGCGGCGAGTGCCACCAGTTCGTCGAGCAGTTCGGTGGCCGCGAGCATGATCGCGGTGCCGGTGCTCGCCGTGGCCGTCGAGCCGCCCGACATTCCGCCCGGCGCGTACCGGGAATCGCCCAGGTGCGGGGTGACGCGCTCCGGATCGATGTCGAGGGATTCGGCCCCGATCGTGGCCAGCACGGTGAGCAGCCCGGTGCCCGGGTCCGCCCCGCTCGTGGACACGTCCGCGGTCTCGTCCGCGTTGAGCGTGATCTCGACCGTCGCCGGGAAGCGGAGCCCCGGGAACATCGCCGTCGCCGTGCCCATGCCGACGAGCCAGTCCCCGTCGACGTGCCCGCGCGGCGACCGGTTCGCCCAGCCGAACCGCTGCGCCCCGACCTCGTAGCACTCGTCGAGGTGCTTGCTCGACCACTGCAGGTCGACCCCGGGAGGAGCGAGCGAACTGTTGCGCCTCCGCAGTTCGATCGGGTCCATCTCGAGCGCGATCGCGAGTTCGTCGACGGCGCTTTCGAGCGCGAACGAGCCCGACGCCTCCCCCGGCGCGCGCATGAACGTGCCCGGCGGGATGTGCAGCGGCACCATTTTCTGGCTGATCGACAGGTTCTGCGTCGCGTACCACTCGCGCGAGGTGCCGTGCGACGTCGGCTCCACAAAGGACCGGCTCATCGACGTGGCCGACCAGGAATCGTGCTGCACCGCGATCAGCGTGCCGTCGCGGTCCGCGCCCAGTGCGACCTTCTGCACCGTCGCCGGCCGGTTCGCGGTCGCCGTGAACACCTGCTCGCGGGTGAGCGCGCACTTCACCGGACGGTCCAGCGCCTTGGCGGCCGCCGCGGCCAGCATCCCCGGTGCCGAGGTGCCCGCCTTGCCGCCGAACGCCCCGCCCACGTACGGGTTCACCGCGTGGATGGCCGACGGCTCGATGCCCAGCACCCCGGACATTTCCATGGCCTGCAGGTGACTGGCCTGGTTTCCGCTGTAGAGGGTGAGTTCGCCGCCGTCCCATTTCGCGACCGCCGAATGCGGTTCCATGGCCGCGTGGTTCTGCGTCGCGGTGCGGTAGGTCTGCGAGACGACGACCGGACTCTGCGCCAGTGCGTCCACAATGGACTCGACACCGTCGGAGAGGACCTCGATCGACGGCGGGGCTCCCCGGCTCTCCGGTGCGTCCTCCGCGGTCGCGAGCCCGTCCTCCATCGACGTCAGCGCGGGCTTCTCCTGGTAGGTGACCTCGATCAGCCCCGCCGCGTCCCGCGCCTGTTCGAACGTCTCCGCGACGACCAGCCCGATCGGCTGCCCGTAGAACACCACGTCCCGGTCGTGCAGCGGCAGCCACACGTCGCCCATCAGCTGCGACTTGAACGGGTGCAGTTCGAGCGGGTCGAACGGGCTGTAGACGCCGACCACCCCGGGCGCGCCCTTCGCCGCGGTCACGTCCATCGCGGTGATCTCGCCGTGCGCGATCGTGCTGAGCACGATGTAGCCGTACAGCATGCCGGGGAACGTGCGGTCCAGCGCGTAATCGGCCTGGCCGGTGACTTTCCGCGGAGCGTCCAGCCGCGCGTTCATGCCCGGCTCCCTTCGGTCAGTTCGAGCAGCGCGCGGACGATCGTCCGCTTCAGCAGCGAAGGTTTGAACACGTTGCCGGACAACGGCTTCGCGCCGTCCACCGCCACCGCGGCGGCGGCCGCGAAGGCCTCCTCGGTCAGCTCCGCGCCGCGCAGCGCCTCCTCCACGGCAGGCAGCCGCCACGGCACCGTCCCGACGCCGCCGGCCGCCACTCGGGCGTCGGCGATCTTCCCGTCGCGCACGTCGAGCGCGACCGCCGCCGAGCACAGCGCGAACTCGTACGACTGCCGGTCGCGGATCTTCACGTACGTGGAGTTCTCCGCCCAGTCGAGCCGTGGCACGCGCACCTCGGTGATCAGCTCCCCAGGGCGCAGGTCGTGCTCGACCTCCGGGGTGTCGCCCGGTTCGCGGTAGAAGTCGGTCAGCGCGACCGTGCGGGTGCCCTCGGCGCTGGCCAGCACGACCTCCGCGTCAAGCGCGACCAGCGCGACCGCGACGTCGCTGGCATGCGTGGCCACGCAGGAGTCGCTCGTACCGAGGATCGCGTGCATCCGGTTGACACCGGAAATCGCCGAACAGCCGCTGCCCGGCGAACGCCGGTTGCACGGCATGGCGACGTCGCGGAAGTACGAGCACCGCGTGCGTTGCATCAGGTTTCCGCCGATGCTGGCCATGTTCCGCAGCTGCTGCGACGCGCTGAGCAGCAGCGCGCGCGAGATCGCCGGGTACACGCCGGGATGCGCGGCGATGTCGCCCATCCGCTCCAGCGCGCCGAACCGCAGGCCGTCGGCGGTGTCGATGCCCCGCAGCGGCAGGTCGTTGATGTCCAGCACCTGCTGCGGGGTGAGGACGTCGAGCTTCATCAGGTCAACGAGGGTGGTGCCGCCGGCCAGGTAGGTGCCCGCGCTGCCCAGCGCGTCCTCCACGGTGGCGGGTGCGGTCAGCTCAAACGGTCGCATCGGCCTGCCTCGCCTGCTCCACGGCGCGCACGATGTTCGGGTACGCCGAACAACGGCACAGATTGCCGGACATGAACTCGCGGACGTCGGAGACGTCGTCGCGCACCGCGGCGACCGCCGACATCACCTGACCGGACGTGCAGAACCCGCACTGCAGCGCGTCCTGGTCCACGAACGCCTGCTGCACCGGGTGCAGTTCGTCCTCAGTGGACAGTCCTTCGACGGTGGTGACGGGACCGCGCACGGTCGCCGCCAGCGTGAGGCAGGACAGCACCGGCTTGCCGTCGACGTGCACGGTGCAGGCGCCGCACTGGCCGCGGTCGCAGCCCTTCTTCGGGCCGGTGACGCCGAGCCGCTCGCGCAGCGCGTCCAGGAGGGTCACTCCCGGCTCGACGCCGAGCTCCTCGGTTCTTCCATTGACTTCAAGGGAAATGTCCACAGTAGGGTTCGCTTTCCCGCAGTGTCGTCCGCGGCGGACGTCCTGCGGCGTGATGGTGGTGGTGACGGCCCTTCGGGAACACGAGCTGCTGGTGGTAAACCGGATATTCATCCGCTTGGCTCGCTTTGACCGAGGCTAGCGGATTAGAATCCGCTACGCAACGAAGTGGAGCTACTCCAGGTGGCGCTGGAGCAGCTCCAGGTCAGGCAAGGCGAAGCAAACGCGGGAGGCGCGATGCCGGTGAGCCCGCGACGGGCGGATACCCGGCGCAACCACGAACGGATCCTGGCGGTGGCCGCGGAAACCGTCAGCCGAGCAGGAGACGTGTCGTTCAACGCGGTCGCCAAGGAAGCGGGCGTCGGCGTCGGCACGGTGTACCGGCACTTCCCCACGCCGGAATCGCTGGTGCTGGCCGTCTACGAGCGGGAGGTGAACCAGCTCGTCGAGATCGTGCCCGAATTACTCGCCAAACATTCCCCTGATCAGGCGTTGCGCGTCTGGATCGTGGACCACCTGGCGCACTACATGATGACGAAACGAGGGTTGGCCAACGCGTTGCGCGCGTCGCAGAGCGAACTGCCGACGCAGGCGTACGCGCGGATGCTCGACGCGCTGGACACCCTGCGGAAGGCCAACGCGGAAGCGGGCACGATCCGGCCGAACCTGAAGACGGAAACCCTGATGCGCGGCCTTGGCGGGCTGTTTTTCCTTACTCCGGAAGGAGATTGGAAGGCGGAGACCGAGGGAGTGGTGGACCTGGTGTGGCACGGAATGCGGCTGGACTGACCGCGGCGAAGTCCGTGAGGGGAACCCTCAGGGAATCAGAGTCCGTGAAGGTTCCCCTCACGGACCCGTCGCGAACTCACTCCGAAGTGGACAGCATCTTCAGGTCGACCCCGGCCCGCTCGAAATGCCCCCGCGGATCCGGCACCAGCTTGCGCTTCTCCAGGTCCATCAGGCCCAGCGTGCACTTGATCTCGGCCGACAGCGTCCCGTCCAGCTTGACGATGCGCGAGGTCATCCAGAAGACCTTGCCGTCGCCGAAGGACGCGTCGCAGGTCACGTCCACCTCGTCGCCGGCGCGCAGTTCCCGCCGGTAGACGATGTTCGATTCGAGCAGCACCGGCGCGAGACGCGATTCGTGCAGGGTGTCGCTGCCGGCTGCCTCGAAGACTTCCAGCCGGGAAACCTCGCCGTACGAGTGGTACACGGCGTGGTTCAGGTGTCCCAGGGTGTCGAGTTCGTAGTGGCGCACCTTGATCCGGGTGCGGAACGGTTCGCGGTCGGTCACGCAGCCCAGGTTAGTTGTCGTAGAAAAGTTCCTCGACCACAGCGTGGGCGTGCCTCGTCACCCGGCGGTAGGAGTCGAGGAACTCGCCCGGGTCGTCGTCCACCGAGTAGCCGAACACGCGCGCCACCGCGGCGAGGTCGCGGCCGGTTCCGGGCACCTCGTCCGCTGCCTTGCCGCGCACCAGCATCGTCGCGTTGCGCACCCGTGTGGCCAGCAGCCATGCCTCGCGCAGCGACTCCGCCGACTCGACCGGTGCGAGACCCGCTTCGGCCAAGGCGGTCAGCGCGTCGAGAGTCGACGTCGTCCGCAGGCCAGGGATCTCGTGCGCATGCTGCAACTGCAGAAGCTGGACAGTCCACTCGACGTCGGCGAGACCGCCTCGGCCGAGCTTCGTGTGCCGGGTCGGGTCGGCTCCGCGCGGGAGACGTTCGGTCTCCACCCTGGCCTTGATCCGCCGGATCTCGCGCGCGTCCGTCGGGTCGAGCCCGCCTTCCGGATAGCGCAACGGGTCGATCATCTCGATGAACCGCTGGCCAAGCTCCTCGTCGCCGGCGGCGAACCGGGCCCGCAGCAGCGCCTGCGACTCCCACACCTCGCCCCAGCGCTGGTAGTACGCCCGGTACGACTCCAGCGTCCGCACGAGCGGCCCGCTGCGTCCTTCCGGGCGGAGATCGGCATCGACGACCAGCGCCGGGTCCGCGCTCGGCGCGCCCAGGATTTTCCGCACCGTCTCCGCGACCGACGAGGCGAACCGCAGCGCTTCGGCGTCCGGAACCCCTTCGGCGGGCTCGCAGACGAAGAGGACGTCAGCGTCCGAGCCGTAGCCCAGTTCCGCTCCGCCGAGCCGTCCCATGCCGATGACCGCGATCGTCGCCGGAGTACGCCCCAGCTCAGCCTGCCGTTGCCGGTAAGCCGCCGACAACGCTCCCTGCAGCACCGCCACCCAGACACTCGACAGCGCTTCGCAGACCGCCGGAACATCCAGCAGTCCCAGCAAATCCGCGCACGCGACGCGCAGCAGCTCATGCCGACGCAACGACCGGGCGGCGGTGACCGCAGCGCTCAACCCAGGCTGACGACGCACGGCAGCCCGCAGCGAAGTCGCCACTTCCGCCGGAGTGCGTCCGGTCAGCCGAGCCGGATCTCCCAGCAGTTGCAGCACTTCCGGTGCGCGCACGAGCAGGTCCGGGACCAAGTTCGACGTACCGAGCAGGAAGGCCAGTCGTTCGACGACAGTGCCCTCGTCGCGCAGCACCCGCAGGTACCAAGGCGTGTCCTGGAGCGCCTCGGACACCTTGCGATACGAGAGCAGACCGCCGTCCGGATCCGGCGTATCGGCCAGGCAGTCGAGCAACACCGGGAGCAGCGCCTGCTGAATCGCCGCGCGCCGCGACACCCCCGAGGTCAGCGCCTTGATGTGCTGCAGCGCCCCTTCCGGCGCGGCGTACCCGAGCGCGGCGAGCCGGCTGGCGGCCTGCTTCGTCGTAAGCCGCAACGCTTCCGTCGGCACATTCGCCACCGACTGCAGCAGCGGACGGTAGAAGACCTTCTCGTGCAGCCGCCGAATCCCCTGCGCGTGACGGCGGAACTCGGCAAGCAGCGCCTCGCCTTGGCTGCGCCCGCGAACCGGCCGAATCCCACAGGCGCGCGCGAGAATCCGCAGCTCATCGGTGTCCGACGCGGCGGGGAACAGGTGCGTCCGCCGCAACCGCCGCAGCTGCAGCCGATGCTCAATGGTGCGCAGGAATTCGTACGACGAACTCATCTCCGCCGCGTCCGCACGGCCGACGTACCCGCCGTCCCCGAGCGCCGCCAAGGCATCCAAAGTGGACGACGAGCGCAGCGCCGGATCCACCCGGCCGTGCACGAGCTGCAGCAGCTGCACCGCGAATTCGACGTCCCGCAGGCCGCCGCGGCCCAGCTTCAGCTCGCGTTCGAGATGCTCCGACGCGACGTGGTCCTCCACCCGCCGGCGCATCTGCTGGACCTCGGTCACGAAGTTGTCGCGGTCCGCGGCCGACCACACCATCGGCGCGACCATCTCCGCGTACTGCTGGCCAAGCTCGGCGTCGCCTGCCACCGGACGCGCCTTCAGCAAAGCCTGGAACTCCCAGGTCTTCGCCCATTTCTGGTAGTAAGCGGTGTGCCCTTCGAGCGTCCGCACCAACGCGCCGCTCTTGCCTTCCGGCCGCAACGCCGCGTCGACCTCGAAGCACGCGTTGCCGACCAGCCGCATCATCGTGCTGGCCAGCCGGGTCGCGATGCCGAGGTCACCGGCACCGACGAAAATGACGTCGACGTCGCTCACGTAGTTCAGTTCGCGACCGCCGGTCTTGCCCATCGCGATCACCGCGAGCGTGCCTTCAGCGGACGCACCGACCTCCTGCTCGGCGACCACGAGCCCGGCCTGCAACGACGCTTCGGCAAGGGTGGTCAGTTCGCTGGCGATGTCACGGAACTGCGGGTGTTCCAGCCCGGGCTCCACGAGGTGACCCAGGTCCGCGGCGGCGATCCCGAGTAGCAGTCCGCGGTATCCGGCGCGCAACGCCTGTTCGGCAGCGGTTCCGGTGGCGTACGTCCCGTCGTCTTGTCGAACCCGCTCAAGCAGCCGTTCCGCGAACTTCGCCGGATCGGTGCAGCCGTTGTCGGCGAGACAGCGCCACTCGCCCGGGTTGGCGACAAGGAAGTCCGCCAACGCGGTGGAGGTGCCGAGCACGCCCAGGAGCCGCCCGCGGAACGTGCGGTTCTCGCGGAGCGTGCTGTCCAGCTCAGGCCAGCCGGGTTCGTCGGCCTCGCGGATGCGGTCGAGCCCGGCCAGCGCGAGGTCGGGATCCGCGGCGCGAGACAAGGCGAGGAGGACGTCCGTGGCACCGTCGGCGGGTCCGCCTTCGGTCCACCAGCCCGCCGCGCGCAGTTGACCGTCGGCCCGGGTGTCAGTGAAGCCGTACCTGGCCGCCGAAGCTGAGGTTCGCGCGCGCTCTGCCATCGCTCACACCGTAGCCGGACCCGGGGCGGTTCAGGCAGCCAGGCGGTCCGGTTCGGTATCGGCTGCGGACGGTTCGGGGACCTGGAAGCTGTGTGCGGTGACGGGTTTGCGCCGCGACAGGAGGTAAATCCCGGCCGCGAAGAGAATCCCGGCGACGCCGACCGCGATGGTCCCGACCTCGCCGAGCGAGGCGATCTTTCCCGCCGCCGCGCCGACGACACCCGCGGCGGGCAGCGTGAACAGCCAAGCGACGACCATCCGGCCTGCCATCTTCCAGCGCACCGGAGCCTCGCGACGGCCGACGCCGGAGCCGACGATGCCGCCCGAGCACACGTGCGTGGTCGAGAGCGGGAACCCGAGGTGCGAGGACAGCAGGATCACGACAGCGCTGCTGGTCTGCGCGGAAAAGCCCTGCGGACCTTCGATGTCGGTGAGGCCCTTGCCGAGAGTGTGAGTGATGCGCCAGCCACCGAGATACGTGCCGAGCGCGAGCGCGGACGCGGCACTGATGATCACCCAGACCGGCGGCGCGGATCCGGCCGGGAGACTGCCCGCCGCTACGAGCGTCAGGGTGATGACGCCCATCGTCTTCTGCGCGTCGTTGGTGCCATGGGCGAGCGAGACGAGCGACGCCGAGACGATCTGTCCGACCCGGAATCCGCGCCCGCCGCGCTTGCGGACCAGGAACCGGTAGACGAGGTAGGTGACCGCAGCTGCCGCGACTCCGGCGATGATCGGCGACGCGGCGGCCGGAATGAGCACCTTGTCGACGATCTTGGCGAAGTGGACGGAGTCCGCGCCCGCGGACACCCAGGTCGCGCCGATCAGCCCGCCGAACAGCGCGTGCGACGAACTCGACGGCAGGCCGACGTACCAGGTGAACAGGTTCCAGACGATCGCCCCGATGAGCCCGCCGAACACGATGGCGGGCCCGATCCTCGTCTCGTCGACCAGACCGCTGGAAATCGTTTTCGCGACCTCGACCGACAGGAACGCGCCTGCCAGGTTCAAGACCGCGGAGATCGCGACGGCGACGCGGGGCCGGAGTGCTCCGGTGGCGATCGAAGTCGCCATCGCGTTCGCCGTGTCGTGGAAGCCGTTGGTGAAATCGAAAACCAGCGCCGTGCAGATCACGACGACGACGAGCAGCGAGGGGTCCACCCCGACCTCCGAACCCTACGGAAATACCTCTCGCAAGGTACCTGACCGTTTGGGTGAACCGTTAACTCGCCGTAAGTGATTCCGACGTCATCCGTTAAGCCAACGGCAACTGGCGTTGACTTTCCGGAGCCGCCTGCAGCTGACCGGCGGCCAACTGGACGAACCGGCGCGCGAACGGACGCCACGTCTCGGCGATCTCCGCGTGCGCAGAGGTCAAGGCGTCACCCTCGAGCGCGCCCGGACGGGTGAGTTCCGCCATTTCCGGCTCCGCCTCGGCCCAGGCCAGGACGGCCTCCGGCGTGGTCTCGATGTGGAACTGGACACCGTAGACACAACGGTTCATCCGATACGCCTGGTGCGCGTACTTCGGGGTGGACGCGAGCAGCTCAGCACTCGGCGGCAGAACCGTGATGACGTCGCGGTGGAACTGCATGACATCCGGGAGGAAGGGCATGTCCGCGAAGAGCGGATCGATCCACGCGGCGTCCTTCTTGGACACGAGCCCCGGCCCGACCTCAGGACCGGCCTCGCCCTCCGCGACCTGCCCGCCGGTCGCGACGGCGAGCAGCTGCGCGCCGAGACAGATCGCGAGCGTCGGCACGGCCTTCCCCGCAGCGGCGGCAAGAAGCTTCCGGACGTTGATGAGCCAGGGGTGCTTGGCGTCGTCGAGCGCGCCCATGCCGCCGCCGAGACAGATCAGGCCGTCGTAGCCGTCGAGACTCGCCGGCAGCTCCTGTTCCGGCGGCAGGCGCACGTCGAGTTCGGCGCCAGCTTCCGTGAGCCACTCCCCGAGCGGGCCGATCGGGTTGGTGGCATCGGGCTGGATGATGAGCAGACGAGTCACGGCGTCCAGGGTACGGGCATCCCGGCCTCTGTCGGATAGCCGTGGGTGAGCCAGGTCGTAATACCGCCGGACAGCCGTTTGACCGTGAAGCCGAGCCGCGCGAGCCGGTACGCGCCCTGGGTGGCGGCGTTGCAGTAGATGCTCTCGCAGTAGCAGACGTAGACGAGGTTCCGGTCGAGGTCGCGGGTGCTTTCCTCGGTCATTTCCCGATACGGGAAGCAGATCGCGCCCGGCAGGTGCGCTTCGGCGTACGCCCCGGGGCTGCGGGTCTCGACGAGGACGTAGCCGTCGGTGCGTCCGTCGGCGAGGTCCTGGGCGAGGTCGACCGGATCGACCTCGAAGGAGAGTTCGCGCCCGAAGTACTCGACGGCACTGGCGGCTTGGTGGGGCAAGGAGAGGATGCGAGGTTTCACGCTGTTGATCCTCCCGTTCCGACGCTGGCGCGGGACAGGGGAAGATCCAGGTGTTCCGCCGCCTTCACCAGGGTTTTCCCGGCCTGGACGGCGGTTGGCTTGGAGTTTCTGGGAGGGTGCGGCAATGGAACTGGACGACGTCGACCGGCGGCTGCTGGAGCTGCTCCAGTCCGACGGCCGCCTGACGTTCTCGGAACTCGGCCGCCGGGTGTCGCTGTCCGCCCCGGCCGTGACGGAACGGGTGCGCCGGCTGGAGCAGCGCGGGGTGATCACCAGCTACGCGGCGCGCGTCGATCCGGAGAAGCTGGGCCGTCCGATCCAGGCGATGATCCGGGTCCGCGTCCGCAGCCTGGACGGCCCGCGGTTCCGCGAGGCGATCCTGCCGCTGCCGGAGATCACCGACGCCGATCACGTCACCGGGGACGAGTGCTGGCTGCTCCGCGTGCACTGCCGCACGACGGCGGAGCTGGAGCGGTTCGTGGAACAGGCGCAGCGCTATGGCGAGACCACGACGTCGCTGGTGTTCTCGTCTCCCGTCCGGGGCCGCGGGCTGCCGCTGTGACCCGGACATGACGAAGGCCCGAACCCTGTGCCGGGTTCGGGCCTTTCACTTTTTTGGCTTGGAAATGAGTCTGGGCCCCGGGAGAACCGCGAGGGTTCTCGGACCGGGGCCCAGACTTCTCAAAATAAGTTCGGCGGTGTCCTACTCTCCCACAACCCTTCGGTTGCAGTACCATCGGCGCAGTCAGGCTTAGCTTCCGGGTTCGGAATGGGACCGGGCGTTTCCCTGACGCTAAAACCACCGAAACACTCC
>NZ_PQIA01000036.1 GCF_003385235.1 Amycolatopsis circi
GCCCCCAGCATCGCCGCCATCACCCCGATCTCCCCGGCAGGCACCCCCCGCTCATTAGCCAACACAATGATCACCAGGTAATAAGCGGAAAAGAACAAATTCAAACTGACCACGCACAAAACAGTCGCCCGCAACGGAGGCCGCGACCACACCCACCGAAGCCCCTCGACAATCTCCCGCCCAAGATGTTTAGGCGGCCCGCCCTCCGCCCGCTCCGGCTGCCGCGGCAACCGCACGAACAACAACGATACGAACGCGAACACATGCGCGACCACGTCGAAGAGAAACGGAACAAACCGCCCGACCGCGAAGAGAAACCCGCCAAGCGCAGTCCCGGACAACTGCCCCGCACTCGTCCGAGCAGCATTCATCGCCACCGCAGAAGGCACCTGCTCCTCCGCCACCAACCGAGGCAGACTCGCCTCCTCCGCGGGCTCGAACAACGCCCGGCTCAACCCCATCACAATGGCCACCACGACGAGCATCCACACATCCGCGACGCCCCAGTACAACGCCAGCACCAACCCAATCGCGGCCACCGCCTGCGCGGCCTCGCAGCAGAGCATGATCCGCTTGCGAGACCACCGATCCACCAACGCCCCCGCCGGCAACCCGGCAACGAGCTGACTGATCGCGACGGCCCCGAGCACGAGCCCGGACTGCGCTGCGGAACCGGTGAGCGCCAGGACCAACAGCGGAAAGGCAATGATGGTGGTGCTGAACCCGGCCTCGGAGACCACCTGGCCGGTCCAGAGCAGCCGATAGTCGCGATTGCCTGCGATCCCGCTCATGCCTCGCCGCCCCGGCAATCCGCCGCGATAGCCCGCAACGCGTCCGCGAACCCCGCAGCCACCCCGGCCACCGTCGCCCGCGAATGCTGATCCGGCTGGTAGTACCAGGAAAACTCCAGCTTCCCCTCCCGCACCCCGCCGACGACCTCCAGCGCGTGCGGCGACCGGTTCGCCGGGTCCTGGTCCCGGCCCAGCGGCGGGAGCGAGCGCCGGAACAGCCCGTCCCCGGACCCGGTGTTCTCGCCCTGCCCCAGGTAGTTGAAGGCGACCCGCGGAGCAGAGCGGCCCAGGTCGGGGAAGCGGAAGGACCGCAGGACCCCGTGCCCGAACCCGTTCCCCGGCACCGCCCGCAGCTGCCGACGGACCGACTTGACCAGGTTTCGCCAGCTCGCGGCCGGATCGACCTCCAGCGCGACCGGGAACAGCGTCGTGAACCAGCCGACTGTCCGGGTCAAGTCGACATCGTCCAGGATCTCCTCCCGGCCGTGGCCTTCGAGGTCGACCGCCACCGCCGGTTCGCCGGTCCAGCGGTTGAGCGTCCAGGCCAGCGCGGTCAGCAGGACGTCGTTGATCCGCGTCCGGTACGCACCGGGGGCCAGGTGCAGCAAGGCATCGGTGTCCCGCTCGTCGACGCGGATCGTCACCAGTTCCTGCGGCTCCGGAGCAGCGCCCGCCCGGTCCGCCGGGATCTCGCAGCCGGGCAGGTCACGGGTCCAATGCGCACGCTCGCCGTCCAGCGCGCCGGATTCGGCGAACTCCCGCAGGCGGCGCGCCCAGTCCCGGAACGACGTCGTCTTCGGGCCCAGGTCGGGCTTTTCCCCGGCTTCGATCTGCCGGTAGGCCCGCTCCAGATCCTCCAGCAGGATGCCCCACGAGACAGCGTCGACGACCAGATGGTGCGCGACCAGGAAAAGCAGCGGATTCTCGGCACCGTCCGACACGAGAGCCCGCAGATGCGGCGGCCGGGCCAGGTCGAAGCTCGCCTGGGCGTCCTCGGCAGCCGACTCCAGGTCCACAGTGGACACTCGACGCAGCACGGAACCGGAATCGACGGGGTCGTTGTGCTGGGTCCACCCGTCGGCGGCCTGCTCGAAGCGCAGGCGCAGGGCGTCGTGCTGAGCCACCAGCGCGTCGATCGCCTGCCGCAGGATTTCCTCGTCCACCGGGCCGTTCAGCTCGATCAGCACGGACTGGTTGAAGTGCGCGGGATTCGCCGGCGACGAGTCCAGGAACCATCGCTGGATCGGCGTCAGCGGAACTGACCCGACCACGGCTTCGCGGTCGTCCTCGGGCGCATCGGCCGGCTGGACCACGCTCGCCAGTTCCGCGACCGTCTGGTGCGTGAACAGATCCTTCGAGCGCATCGCCAGCCCGGCCTGCCGGGCGCGGTGCACGACCTGGATGCTGAGCAGCGAATCGCCGCCGAGTTCGAAGAAGTTGTCCGTGGCGCCGACCTGCGGGATTCCGAGGACCTCGGCCCAGACGTTCGCCAGCAGTTCCTCCAGCTCAGTGCCGGGCGCGACGTACTCGGCGGTCTGCAGCTCCGACAAATCCGGCTCCGGAAGCCCGGCGCGGTCGATCTTTCCGTTCGGGCTCGCCGGAATCGCGTCGAGCGGCACGAACACCGACGGGACCAGGTAGTCCGGCAGCGTCTCGCCCAGGAATGAGCGCAGCTGAGCGGTTTCGCCGACGACGTAGGCGACCAATCGCTTGTGCCCACCGGCTTCCCGGGCCACGACGACGGCTTCGCGCACCTCCGGGTGCTTCCGCAGCGCCGCCTCGATCTCGCCCAGTTCGACGCGGAACCCGCGGATCTTGACCTGGTGGTCCACGCGCCCGGCGAATTCGAGGTCCCCCGCCGCCGTCTGCCGGACGACGTCGCCGGTGCGGTACATCCGCGATCCGGGCGGGCCGAAGGGATTCGCCACGAACCGGTCGGCGGTCAGGCCGGGCCTAGACAGGTATCCCCGGGCCAGTCCGGCGCTGCGGACGTACAGCTCGCCCGACGATCCGATCGGCACCTGCCGCAGCTCGGCGTCCAGCACGTACGTTTCGGTGTTCCGGATCGCTTTGCCGATCGGCGGCGGTCCGCCCGGCGACAGCGGTTCGCTCCACGAGACCGCGACCGTGCATTCGGTGGGCCCGTACGCGTTGATCATCCGCCGCCCCGGCGCCCAGCGGGCGACCAGTTCGGCCGGGCAGACGTCACCGGCCACGACGACCGTGCGCAGGTCCGGCAGCGGCACGTCAGGCACCGTTGCCAGCGCGACCGGCGGGAACACCGCGTGCGTGATCCGGTGTCCGGTCAGCACCTCGGCCAGGTGCGCGCCGAGCAGCGGCCCTTCGGGCGGAACGACGAGCGCGGCGCCCGCGGACAGAGTCAGGCAGAGTTCCACGACCGAGGCGTCGAAGCTCGGCGAGCTGAACGCCAGCACCCGGTCGCCGGGGCGGACCTGGAAATGGCCGATCGTGGCGGCGGCGAGGGTGGCCAGTCCGGCGTTCGGCACCACGACGCCCTTGGGCCGCCCGGTCGAACCGGACGTGTAGATCACGTACGCCGGTTGCTCCGGGTCGACGGGGACGTCGAGATTCGTGTCGGCGTACTCCCCCGCGTCGAGTGCGCTGTCCACGACGAAGACCGGGTCGGCGTCGCGCAGCATGAACTCGATGCGCTCGGCGGGATAGCCCGGGTCTACAGGCAGGAACGCGGCACCGGTCTTCGAAATCGCCAGTTCGGTGACGACGAGCGCGGTCGAGCGCGGCAGCCGGACGGCGACGATTCGTTCCGCACCGGTGCCCCGGTCGATCAGCAACCGGGCCAGCTGATTCGCCCGCGCGTTCAGCTCGGCGAAGGTGATCTCCCCCGAGTCGGACACCAGCGCGGGAGCGTCCGGAGTCCGCGCGGCCTGTGCTTCGACCAGCTGTGCCAGGGACGCTCCCGAGTCCGCCGCCGCAGTGTCGTTCCAAGCCCGCAACTGGTCCACTTCGGACTGCGGCAGCAGCGGCAGAGACGCCATCGGCTCGTCCGGCTGAGCAGCGAGAACCGTCAGCGCGGTCAGCAAGCGACCCGCCAGCCGTTCGATCGTCGAGGCGTCGAACAGGCCGGTGGCGTAGTTGATCGCGGCGTGCAGCGACCCGCCGTCCTCCTCGAATTGCACAAGCAGGTCGAACGTCGCGGTCGTCGCGGGCAGCGCGACCTCCTCGGCGACGAGCGAACCGCCGCCCGGACGGTCGCCGGTGTTCTGCAGCACCACCATCGCCTGGAACAGCGGTGTCCGGCTCGGATCGCGGACTGGCTGGGCGGCGTCCACCACGCGTTCGAACGGCACGTCCTGATGGGCGAACGCGTCGAGCACCGTGTCGCGCACGTCGCCGAGCAACTCCCGGAACGAGCCGCGCGAGTCCACTGTGGACCGCAGAACCAAGGTGTTGACGAAGAAGCCGATCAACCGCTCCAACTCGGCCCGCTCGCGTCCGGCGGTCACCGTGCCGACCGCGACGTCCTCCTGCCCGCACCACCGCGACAACACGACCTGGAAGGCCGCGACCAGCGTCATGAACAGGGTGCCGTGCCGGGTGCCCGCGAGTTCGCGGAGGTTCGCGGCGACCTCGGCCGGAATGGCGAAGCCGTACCAGTCCCCCTCGCTCGTGCGGACCGCGGGGCGCGGCCGGTCGGTGGGCAGTTCGAGCGGCGCGAGCCCGGCGAGCCGGTCCCGCCAGTGGTCGAGCTGCTCGGCGAGGTCGAGGCTGTCGAGGAAATCCCGTTGCCAGGCGGCGAAATCCGCGTACTGCACGGGCAGCGCGGGCAGCTGCGGCTCCTCGCCGCGGACATAGGCGGAGTAGCAGGTGTCCAGTTCGGCGGCCAGCACTCCGGCCGACCAGCCGTCGGTGACGATGTGGTGCAGCACCAGCAGCAGGACGTGGTCGCCGGTTTCCTCCCGGAACAACCGGGCGCGCAGCAGCGGGCCGGTGCGCAGGTCGAAGGGCCGGAGTGCTTCGCGCGCCAGCACGGTCTCGTCGAAGTCCGCCACCGGAAGTTCGATCGGCGCAGGCTCGTGGATGATCTGAACGGCATGGCCCTCGATCGCGTCGAAGGTGGTGCGGAGCGATTCGTGCCGGGCGACGACCGTGGTCAAGGCCCGGCGCAACGCATCGATGTCGAGTTCGCCGCGCAGACGCAAGGCGGTGGGAGAGATGTATTCCAGGCCGCCGGGTTCGAATTCGTCCAGGAACCACAAGCGTTGCTGAGCGAACGACAACGGCAGCGCACCGTCCCTCGCGACGACCGGGATCGCTTCCGCAGCGGCCTGCTCGACAGGGAGTTCGGCGGCGAACTGGCTGAGCGTCGGGGCGGAGAACAGCATCCGCGGCGACACCTCGACTCCGAACTCGGCGCGCACTCTCGACGTGATCCGCATGCTGAGGATCGAATCGCCGCCCAGCTCGAAGAAGCTGTCATCGGCGCCGACGCGGTCGATGCCGAGGACGTCGGCCCAGATCGCGGCGAGCCGCTGTTCGACGGCGGTCCGCGGTGCGACGTACTCGGCGGTTCCGGCGCGGCCGGGGGCAGGCAGCGCACGGCGGTCGAGCTTGCCGTTCCGGTTGAGCGGGAGCGCGTCCAGCGACACGAACGCCGACGGGACCAGGTGCTCCGGCAGCCGTTCGCGCGTCCACTCGCGCAGGCCCTGCGCTTCGCCGACGACGTACGCGACCAGGCGGCCTTCACGGGCGATGACCGTGACGTCGGCGATCGCCGGATGCCGCCGCAAGACGGTCTCGATCTCCCCTGGCTCGACTCGGAACCCGCGGATTTTGACCTGGTCGTCGACGCGTCCGAGGTAGTCGAGCGAGCCATCGGCGGTCCAGCGGACCTGGTCGCCGGTGCGGTACATCCGCTCCCCCGGCGGGCCGAAGGGATCCGCGACGAACCGGTCCGCGGTCAGGCCCGGCCGACCGAGATAGCCGCGCGCGAGCTGCGGTCCGGCGAGGAACAGCTCGCCGGGCAGGCCGGGCGGCACGGGCTCGCCGGTGTCGCCGAGGACATACGCGCGGAAATTGGTCAGCGGACGGCCGATCAGCGGTTGGTCCCCGGTCACCGGCGCGTGGATCGAGTCGACGGTCGCTTCGGTCGGGCCGTAGTAGTTGTGGCCGGTGACATCGGCGGCGGCCAGCTGCCGCCACAGCGTTTCGGTCGCTGCCTCGCCGCCGGTGATCACTGTGCGCGGCCGGACTTCGCCGGTCGCCAGCCCGGCGTCCAGCAGTTGCTGGAGGTAGGCCGGGGTGAGGTCGAGGAGGTTGAGCCCGTGCGCGCGGACGGCGCGGACCAGGGCGCGCGGGTCGAGCCGGGTGTCATCGTCCAGCACGTGCAACTCGTGGCCGTCGATCATGGCCAGCAACGGTTCCCAGGACGCGTCGAAGGCCAGCGACGCGGTGAGCGCCGTCCGCTCCCGCCCACGGTCGAGGAAGACCGCGCGGTGCGCCACCAGCAGGTTCACCAGCGCGCGGTGCTCCACGACGACGCCCTTCGGCGTTCCCGTCGAGCCCGAGGTGTAGATGACGTACGCGGCGGTGTCCGCGTCCGGCCGCTTCGAGAGCGGCGCTGGCGGTGCGTAACTCTCGTCCGGCCTGCCCAGCACGACCACCGGGCGCGCGTCGTCCAGCAGGAAGCGGACGCGTTCCGCCGGCAGATCCGCGTCGATCGGCAGATACACCGCGCCTGCCTTGAAAATCGCCAGCGCGGCGATGACCGCCTCGGCCGAGCGCGGCAGCATGACGGCCACCACTCGCTCCGGCCCGGCACCCCGCTCGATCAGTTCCTCCGCCAGCCGCGTGGCGCGGGCGTCGACCTCCGCGTAATCCAGGACGGTGTCGTGGAAGACCAGCGCGGTCTCGTGCGGCATCCGCGCGACGGTCGCGTCGAACACGTCCAGGACAGTCTCGGCCGGGAGGTCGGCCGAATCGCCGTGTCCCAGGGCCAGCACGTGGTTTCGCTCGCCGGCGGTGAGCGGCGAGAGCGAGCCGACGCGACGGTGCGGATCGGCGGCGATCGCGCGCACCAGCTGGGCGAGGTGCCCGGCCAGCCGCTGCGCGGTGGTCTCGTCGAACAGCTTCGGGTCGTAGGAAAGTTCGAGCCCGAGCCGGTCGTGCAGATAAGCGGTGAGGTTCAGCGGATAGCTCGTCGTGTCCAGCGAATCGACGTCCAGCACCCGGACGCCGTCCTGCCCGCTGTCTTCGATCGGGTAGTTCTCGAAAACCACCACGCTGTCGAACAACGCCGCGCCCGCCGGAATCCCGGTGAAGGTCTGCAGTTGCGAGAGCGCCAGGAAGTCGTACCGGCGCGCGTCCGCCTGCTCGGCCTGGATCGCGCGCAGCCATTCGGCGGCCGACTGTCCATTTCGGACTTCCACCCGCGTCGGCACGGTGTTGATGAACATCCCGATCATCGCTTCGACACCGGGAAGTTCGGGCGGCCGTCCGGAAACCGTGGTGCCGAACAGGACGTCCGGCTCGCCGCTGTAGCGCGCGAGCAGCAGCGCCCACGCTCCCTGCACGACCGAGTTGACCGTCAGCGCGGCGGCTTTCGCCATGTCACGCAGCTCCGCCGACTCCTCCGCGGACAGCTCGACCAGCAGCGTCGCCCCGGATTCCGCGCGGTGCGCCTCGCGGGGACGACGGTCGTACGGCAGTGGGGTCGGCGCGGCGAAGCCGTCGAGCACCTCGCGCCAATGCTCCTCTGCTGCGGCCCGGTCCTGGCTGGCCAGCCACGCGAGGTAGTCGCGGAACGGTCGGCGCGGCGTCAGTTTCGCTGGCGTGCCTTCGACAATCGCCGTGTACTGCTCGCACACCTCACCGAACACCTGGGCGGCGCTCCAGCCGTCGAGCAGGACGTGGTGCGAGGTCCACAGCAGTTGCACCTGGTCGTCGGAAAGCCGGGCGATCTCCAAGCGCATCAACGGCGGGGTCGTCAGATCCATGCCCGCCGCCAGGTCGGCTTCGAGCAGTTTCGCCAGCTCGGCCTGCTGCGCTTCCGGGGCAAGGCCGCGCCAGTCGTGCTGCCCGACCGGGACCCGGACGCCGCGATGGACGCGCTGCACCGGCTCGTCGACGCCGTCCCACACGGTGCTGCTGCGCAGGATCGGCGTCCGGTCCACCACCCGCTGCCAGGCCTCGCCCAGCGCTCGCGGGTCCCGGACCCCGGCCAGCCGCAGCCGGAACTGGTCGAAGTACGCGCTCGACCCGCTGTCGACCAGGCTGTGGAACACCATGCCCGCCTGCAGCGACGTCAGCGGATAGATGTCCTCGACTTCGCGGCCGTCCCCGGCCAGCCGGTCCACCGTCGCCTGGTCGAGCCGGGCGAGCGGGAAGTCCGACGGCGTGCGGCCACCGGCGGACGCACAGTGCGCGATGATTTCCCGCAGCGCTTCGACGGTCGCGTCGGCCAGGCCGCGGACGGTCGCCTCCTCGTGCACCTCGGCGGAGTATTCCCAGGTCAGGTGCAGTTCGCCGGATTCGACCACGCCGACGACGTCCAGCAGGTACGGGCGGACGCTGTCCGGCGCGGAATCGTGGCCGAGGCTTTCCCCGCGCCCCTGGTAGAGCCCGTCCTCGGCGGTCCCGACGTCCCAGCGGCCGTGGTAGTTGAACGAGATCTGCGGAGTCGGGTCGTTCCGCAGCGGAGACTCGCTGAGGTAGCGCAGCGCTTCGTAGCCGACGCCCTTGTTCGGGATGGCGCGCAGTTGTTCCTTGACGGACTTGAGGATCGCGTCCCAGCCGTCGCCGGGCACGGTCAGCGCGACCGGGTACTGCGCGGTGAACCAGCCGATCGTCCGCGACAGATCGAGCGGTGCGGCGACGTCCTCGCGGCCGTGGCCTTCCATCTCGAGCACGACCTGGGACCGGCCGGTCCAGCGCGCCAGCACGCGAGCGAGGGCGCTCAACAGGATGTCGTTGACCTCGGTCCGGTACGCGCCGGGCACGTCCTGCAGGAGCGCGGAAGTCTCTGTGCGGCCAAGGGAAATCGACACCGAACGTGCCGACTCCGCGGTGTTGCGCCCGGAGCGGTCGACCGGGAGTCCGGTCTCGGTCCCGTGCAGCACGCTCCTCCAGTACTCCGCCTCGCCGGCCAGCCCGCCGGTGCGGACGTGGTCGGCGAGCGTCCGGGCCCAGTGTGCGAACGAACTGCCCGCCGGTTCCAGCGGCTCGCCCTGGTAGGCGTGTTCGAGGTCGCCCAGCAGGACACGCCAGGACACGCCGTCCATGACGAGGTGGTGCGCGGTGAGGAACAGCTGCGGCGACCGATCCCGGAAGGTGAAGAGCACCGCGCGCCACACCGGGCCGTTGACGATGTCCAAAGAGGTCTGGGCGCGCACTGCCTCGTCGTGCATCGCCGCGACTATGTCGTCCACTTCGGACAGATCGGCGTGCCGCAGGATGTCCGCGGATTCCGTGGCCGCCGGTTCCTGCTGCCAGCTTCCGTCCACTAGGGAGAACCGCATCCGCAGCGCGGCGTGACGGGCGGTCACGTCAGCGATCGCGGCGGTCAAGCGCGAAACGTCTACTGAGGACAGTACAAGGTGGACAGACATGGTCAGCCGCCACGGCTCGTCCAGGTGCGCGAACAGCCACGACTGGATCGGCCCGAGCGGCGCTGGCCCGGTCTGCTCCGGTGCCTGCTCGACGGGTCCGCCAGTGGTGACGACCCGGCCGAGTTCAGCGATGGTCTGGTGCTGGAAAAGATCCTTCGACGTCACCGTCAGCCCGGCTTGGCGGGCACGGGAGACGACCTGGATGCTGAGGATCGAGTCGCCGCCGAGGCCGAAGAAGTTGTCCTCGACGCCGACCTGGTCGACGCCGAGCACGGTCGACCAGACTTCGGCCAGCGTGGTCTCGATCTCGGTACGCGGGGCCACATAACGGTTTTCGACCCGTGCACCGGGTGCGGGCAGCGCTCGGTGGTCGAGCTTCCCGTTCGCATTGAGCGGCAGCTCGTCCAGTGCGACGAACACCGCCGGGATCATGTGCGCGGGCAGCGAGCGGGCGAGGAACTCGCGCAGCACGGTGGTCCCCGGCACCGTTCCGGTCAGGTACGCGACCAGTCGCCGGGCATCGCCGGTGCCGTGTGCGACGGCAACCGCGCCGGTCACGTCCGGATGCGCGGACAGCGCCGCCTCGACCTCGCCCAGTTCGATGCGGAAACCGCGGATCTTGACCTGGTGATCGGCTCGGCCCCGGTAGGCGAGTTCGCCGTCCGCGGTCCAGCACAACAGGTCTCCGGTGCGGTACATCCTGGTGCCCGGCTCGCCGAACGGGTCCGCGACGAACCGGGACGCGGTCAGGCCGGGGCGGTTCAGGTAGCCGCGCGCGAGGCCTGCGCCCGCGACGTACAGCTCGCCGGTGACACCGGGCGGCACCGGTTCGAGGCAGGCGTCCAGGACGTAGGCACGCAGGTCCGGGATCGGCACGCCGACGGTCGCGCGGTCGTCGAGCACGCGATACGTGACGTGCACGGTGGTTTCGGTGATGCCGTACATGTTGACCAGCTGCGGTCCGGCCGGATACCGCCGTCGCCAGTCCTCCAGGCGCACCGGATCCAGGGCCTCGCCGCCGAAAATCACGTACCGCAGGCTCAACGGCGCGGACGGCAGCGCGCCGAGCCGGTAGAACGCCGACGGCGTCTGGTTGAGCACGGTCACCTGCTGTTCGGCCAGCAGAGCCAGGAATTCCTCCGGCGAACGGACGGTGTCGGACGGGACCACCACGAGGCGGCCGCCGTGCAGCAGCGCGCCCCACAGTTCCCACACCGAGAAGTCGAACGCGTAGGAGTGGAAGAGCGTCCAGACATCCTGGTCGCCGAAGCCGAACCAGTGCTCGGTCGAGGAGAACAACCGGGTCACGTTCGCGTGCGGGACGAGCACGCCCTTGGGCATGCCGGTGGAGCCGGAGGTGTAAATGACGTACGCGGTGTTCTCGGGCCGGACTCGCACGCCGGGATCGGTGTCCGGTTGGCCGTCCGCCGCGATCGTGTCCACGACGCACACCGGTTGTGCGTCGGCCAGCATCGCCTCGATCCGCGCGGCCGGATAGTCCGGGTCGATCGGCAGATACCCCGCGCCGGACTTCAGCACGGCGAGGATCCCGACGACCAGGTCCGCCGAACGCGGCAGCCGCAGCGCCACCAGTCGCTCCGGTCCGGCCCCCTCGGCAATCAACCGGTGCGCGAGGCGGTTTGCCCGCCGGTCCAGTGCTCGGTAGGTCAGTTCGACGCCTTCGCAGGTCACCGCGACGGCGTGCGGGGTGCGGGCCGCCTGGGCGGCGAACAGCCGGTGCAGCGTCGGCTCCGGAGCCGCGACGGCGGTCGGGTTCCATTCGCGCAGGACGCGGTCGCGCTCGTCGGCAGTGATCCACGGCAACCGGCCGAGCGGCTGCTCGGGAGTCGCCGCGATCCCGGCCAGCAGGAGATGCAGCCAGCTGCTCAGCCGTTCGATCGTGGCCGCGTCGAACAGGTCGGTGTTGTAGTTGACGACCGCGTCGAGCCGCCCGGCGGTCTGCTGGAAGTGGATCGCCAGGTCGAACCCGGCGGTCACGATCGGCGGCGCGACCTCCTCGACGGCGAGCCCGGGCAGCGCGGGGCGGGCGTCCGGGGTGTTGTGCAGCACGACCATGACCTGGCACAACGGGGTGCGGCTGGGGTCGCGTTCGGGCTGGACGTCGTCCACGACGCGGTCGAACGGGACGTCCTGGTGCGCGAACGCGTCGAGTACGGTGTCGCGGACTTCGCCGAGGAACTCGGCGAAGTCACGGGTCGGGTCCACAGTGGACCGCAGGACGAGCGTATTGGCAAAGAAGCCGATCAGGCCTTCCAGCTCGGTGCGTTCCCGGCCGGACACGACGGTACCGACCGCGACGTCGTCCTGCCCGGACCACCTCGCGAACAGCAGCTGGCAGGCGGCGAGCAGCGTCATGAAGAGCGTGCTGCCTTGCTGCCGGGACAGTTCCGCGAGGCGCGCGGTGGTGCCGACCGGCACGCTGAACTCGTGCAGCGCGCCATTCTTCGTGCGGACGGCCGGGCGTGGCCGGTCGGTGGGCAGTTCCAGCGGTTCGAGACCGGCGAGGCGGTGCCGCCAGTAACTGAGCTGGCCGTCGAAGTCGGTGCGGTTCCGTTGCCAGACCGCGTAATCGGCGTACTGCACGGGCAACGACGGCAACTCCGGCTCGTCGCCGCGGGTGAACGCCGCGTAGAAGACGGCGAGTTCGCTCAGGAGCACGCCTGAGGACCAGCCGTCGGTGACGATGTGGTGCAGAACCAGGGTGAGCACGTGGTTGTCGGGGCCGAGCCGGGTGAGTGCGGCGCGCAGCAACGGGCCGGTGTGCAGGTCGACCGGTCCGGTCGCCGCGGCGAGCGCGGTGTCCAGGTCGCCGTCGAACGCCTGGAGGTCGACGGCGTGCGGCGGGTGGACGATCTGCACGCCGCGGCCGTCGACCGTCGCGAAGGTCGTGCGCAGCGACTCGTGCCGGGCCACCAACGCGGTGAGCGCCTGGTTCAGCGCAGGCACGTCCAGGTTGCCGCGCAACCGGAGCGCGGTCGGCGAGACGTACTCGGTGCTGCCGGGGTCGAATTCGTCGAGGAACCAGAGTCGTTGCTGGGCAAAGGAAAGCTGTGCTTCGAACGGTCCTTCGCCACGCGGTAGAAGCGGGATCGCCTCCTGCGGCGCGGACGCGTCCGGCAGTTGCGCGGCCAGCAGCGCCGGGGTCGGCGCGGTGAAGACCAGCCGGGCGGGCACGTCGGCGCCCAGTTCCGCGCGCAGCCGCGCGACGACCCGGATGCCGAGCAGGGAATCGCCGCCGAGCGCGAAGAAATCGTCGTCGACGCCGACGCGTTCCAGGCCGAGCACCTCGGCCCAGACGTCGGTCACCAGCTGTTCGCGCTCGTCTCGCGGGGCGGTGTACTCCGCGGACGCGGAAATCTCCGGTTCCGGGAGCGCCCGGCGGTCCAGTTTGCCGTGCCGGGTCAGCGGAAGCTGGTCGAGGCGGACGAACACCGACGGCACCAGATGCGCGGGCAAAGTCCTGGCGAGTCCGCTCCGCAACCCGTCGGAGTCGCCGACGAGGTACGCGACGAGCCTGCCGCCGCGCGCGTCGACGGCGGCATCGATAACACCCGGCTGAGCACGCAGTGCGGTCTCGACTTCGCCGGGCTCGATGCGGAAGCCGCGGACCTTGATCTGGTCGTCGGTCCGGCCGAGGTGTTCCAGCTGACCGTCGGCGGTCCAGCGGGTGCGGTCGCCGGTCCGGTAAAGGCGGGTTCCGGGCGCGCCGAAGGGATTCGCGACGAACCGGTCGGCGGTCAGGCCCGGTCGGCCGAGGTAGCCGCGCGCGAGCTGGGCGCCGCTGAGGCAGAGTTCGCCCGGGACTCCGGCCGGGACGAGCCGGAGCTGTTCGTCGAGAACGTACGCGCCGACGTTCCCCAGCGGACGGCCGATCGACGGCCGCTCCCCGGCCACCAGCGCCCACGTCGCGTCCACAGTGGACTCTGTTGGACCGTAGTAGTTTCCGGCGGCTACCCCGCCTCCGGCCAGTTCGTGCCACAGGCTTTCGCCGATGGCCTCGCCGCCGACCATCAGGAATTCCGGACGCTGCGCGCCGGTAAGCAGTCCGGCGGGCAGCAGCTGGCGCAGGTAGGACGGGGTCACGTCGAGGAAGGCGATGCGTTCCTCGCGGACGTAGCGGGTCAGCGCGGCCGGGTCGAGCCGGGCTTCGTCGCTGATCAGGTGGAGTTCGTGGCCGTCGGCGAGCAGCAGCGGTCCTTCCCACGACGTGTCGAACGACAGCGACGCGGTCAGTGCGACCCGCAACCGTTCGCGACCGAAAGCGGCATGGTGGTTGGCCAGGAGGTTCATCAAGGCCGCGTGCTCGACCACGACGCCCTTGGGCGTGCCGGTCGAACCGGACGTGTGGATCACGTAGGCGGCATCCGACGGTTGCGGCCGGGCAGGGCGCGGACCGTCGGTGAATCCGCCGATGCGGTCCAGCACCACCACCGGCTGCGTGTCGGCCAGCAGCACCTCGATCCGCTCCGCGGGCAGACCGGGATCGATCGACTGGTGCACCGCACCGGCTTTGAGAACGGCGAACAACGCGATGATCGCGTCCGCCGAGCGCGGGAGCAGCACGGCCACCACCCGGTCCGGCCCCGCACCCCGGTCGACGAGATCCGCGGCGAGCACGTCGGTGCGGGCGGCGAACTCCGCGAAACTCAGCCGGACATCGCCGCAAACCAGCGCGGTCGCCGTGGGCTGGGTCCGGGCCCGGTGGTCGAGGAGGTCGACGATGGTGCCGTCCGGGACGTCGAGCACCGGGCCGCGCCAGCCGAGCAGCTGGGCTTCCTCGGTCTCGGTGGTCAGCGGCAGATCGGCGATCCGGCGGCCCGGGTCGGCGCCGATCCCGGCCAGCAGTCGCAGCAGGTGCGCGATCAGCCGGTCGATCGTCCCGACCTCGAACAGTTCGGTGCTGTATTCCACAAGCCCGGCCAGGCGGCCGTCGGCTTCCTCGAACTCGACGGTGAGGTCGAAGTTGGACGAATCCCGCGCCACGCCGGCCGGTTCGGCGGCCAGCCCCGGGAACACCGGCCCGGTCCCAGTGGCGTTGTGGAGCAGCACCATGACGTCGAACAACGGGTTGCGGCCGGGGTCGCGGCCCGCGTGCACGGCGTCGACCACTTCCTCGAACGGCACGTCGTCGTGAGCGAAGGCGTCGAGGACCGACTGCCGCGCCACGGCCAGGTGGTCAGCGAACGAAGCCAACTGGTCGACCTCCGAGCGCAGGACGACGGTGTTGACGAAGAACCCGACGACCCGCTCCAGCTCCGGACGGTCCCGGCCGGAGACGACGGTGCCGAGCGCGATGTCCTCCTGGCCGGTGTAGCGCGCGAACAGCGCCTGGCAGGCCGCGAGCAGCACGGTGAACAGCGTGGTTTCCGAGGTGCGCGCCAGTTCCGCGAGCCGCCGGGCCACGTCCGCGGGAACGGCGAACTCGCGCACCGCACCGGCCGTGCTGCGGGCGGCCGGACGCGGACGGTCGGTCGGCAAGTCCAGCGGGGTTACGCCGGTCAGCTGCCGGGTCCAGTGCTCCAGCCCGGCGGCGCGAGTCGGGCGATTATGCTGCCACAGCGCGAAATCCGCATACTGCAACGGTTGCGGCGCCAACTCCGCGCGCTCGCCGTCGCGATAAAGAAGGCCGAGTTCTTCGGTCAGCACGCCCATCGACGCGCCGTCGGTGGCGATGTGGTGCACGCACACCAGCAGCACGTGCTCAGCCAGACCAAGGCGCACGAGCACCGCCCGCAACAATGGCCCGTGCGTGAGATCGAACGGCCGCGAATACTCCGCCCGCAGGACAGCGTCGAGGTCTTCCGGCGCGGCATCCACCGCCGGAAGCGCGACTTCATACGGCGGCTGGACTAGCTGCGCCGGTTCGCCGTCGACCTCGTGGAAGGTCGTGCGCAGCGGTTCATGCCGGGCGACCAGCAACCGCAACGCGGTCGCCAATGCCTCGACGTCCAGTTCACCGGTCAACCGCAAGGCGAACGCGCTGTTGTATTCGGGATCGCCCGGGCGGAGCTGGCTGAAGAACCACAGCCTGCGTTGCGCGGACGACAAGGGGACGGGGCCGGAACGGTCGGCGGCGGCCGGGATCTCCGGCGCGCGACCGGCCGTTCCGGCCATCCGGCGGCGCAGCGCTTCCTGCAGGTGAGCGGGCAGCGCCGCGATGCGGTCTTCACGGGACGCGGTCATGGGGAGTCCTCACGATTCCAGTTCTGCGGCAAGCCGTTCCAGCTCGCTGAGTACGAGGTCTTCGACGGTTTCGGCCAGCGCCGCGACGGTGCGCGCGGCCAGCACGTCGGCCGGGGTGAGCCGGACGTCGAAGAGCGCGCTGGCTTTGGCGGAAATGTGCAGGCTGCGCAGCGAATCGCCGCCCAGGGAGAAGAAGTTGTCCCGCGTGCCGACGCGCTCCGCGCCGAGCACCTCGGCCCAGATCCCGGCGAGCGCGCGCTCGGTCTCCGTCGCCGGTTCGACGTGCCCGGCCTCCGCCGCCCGCGGGGCAGGCAGCGCCCGCCGGTCGAGCTTTCCGTTGGTGCTCACCGGAAGCCGGTCGAGCGCGACGAACGCCGACGGCACCAGGTAGTCCGGCAGGGACCGGGCCAGGAACTCCCGGAGCACGGATTCTTCGGCCGCCGAAACCACATAGGCGACCAGTTGCTTCACGCCCGGCTGGTCCTCCCGGACGAGCACCGCGGCCTGCGCGACGTCCGGATGCTTCGCCAGCACGGCCTCGACCTCGCCCGGTTCGACCCGGAATCCGCGCAGTTTGACCTGGTCGTCGCGGCGGCCGAGGAATTCGAGCGTGCCGTCCGGCGTCCAGCGGACGAGGTCGCCGGTGCGGTACATCCGTTCCCCCGGCGGGCCGTCCGGGTCGGCGACGAACCGGTCCGCGGTCAGGCCGGGCCGGCTCCGGTAGCCCCGAGCCAGTCCCGCGCCGGCCAGGCACAGCTCGCCCGGCACGCCCGGCGGCACCGGGCGCAGGTCCGCGTCGAGGACCCGGGCGCGGACGCCGTCCAGCGGGCGGCCGATCGGGATCCGGTCCGGCACCGTTCCGTCCATCGGGTGCGCCGTGGCGAAGACGGTCGTCTCGGTCGGGCCGTAGCCGTCGACGATCCGCAGCCCCGGACACGCCGCCAGCACCCGCCGTACCGCCTCCGCCGGGACGACGTCGCCGCCGGTCCAGACCTCGCGCAGGCCGGTGAAGCACTCCGGCGTCTCTTGGGCGAGGATCCGGAACAGCCCGGCGGTGACCCACACCGCGGTCAGGCCGTGCTCGCGGACGAGGCCGCGCAGCAGCGGCGCGTCGAGGCCGGTGTCCGGGCCGGTGACGACCCAGCCACCGGTGAGCAGCGGCACCCACAGCTCGTAGGTCGTGGCGTCGAACGCGAGCGGCGAATGCAGCAGGACCCGCTCGTGCGCCCCGCTGCGGAACCGGCGGTCGGCGGCCAGCGCCGCGATGTCGCGGTGGCGCACCACCACGCCCTTCGGCACCCCGGAGGAACCGGACGTGTACATCACGCAAGCCGCCTGATCCGGGTCGACGGTGACATCCGGGTCGCTGTCCGGCTCATCGTCCACCGAGGACAGCAGAACCGTCTGGCCGAGCGGATGTTCTTCCGCCGCGACGATGAACCGGACACCGTCGAGCAGCACCCGCTGCCGCTCGAGCGGAGCGCGCGCGTCGATCGGCAGGTACGCGCCGCCCGCCTTGGCCACGGCCAGCTCGGCGACCGCCGCGGCCGCGTGGTCCACGGCGAGCCCGACCGGTTCCTCCGGCCGCAGCCCGAGTCCGGCCAGCCGGTTCGCGAGCCGGTTGGCCCGCCGGTTCAGCTCGGCGTAGGTGACCGGTTCGCCGCCGAGGACGGCCGCGAGCGCGTTCGGCCGCTGCCGGACCTGCTCGGCGAACAGTTCGGGCAGCGACCGGGGCTCCGGTTCGCCGCAGGTGTCGGCCCGCTCGGCGAGGAGCTGGGTCTCCGCCGCCGTGACGACCGGGACCGCGCCGAGCGCGCGGGCGCCGTCCGCGGTCAGGCCGCTGAGGATTTCCAGCAGCCGGGCGGACAGGTCTGTCACCGTCGCGGGATCGAAGAGCGCCGGGTCGTAGCCGACGTCCACCGACAGCTCCGCACCGGGTGAGGCGACCACGGTGATCGGGAAGTTCGTCGTCTCCCGCGCGGACAGGTCGCGCACGGTCAGGCCGTGTCCCGCCGCCGCGCCGGTGATCGGGTAGTTCTCGAACACCACGAGGCTGTCGCACAGGTTCACCCCGCCCGGCAGGCCCGCCCAGCCCTGGACCCGCGCGAGCGGGACGTGCCCGTGCCCGCGCGCTTCGGCTTGGGCCGCTTGCAATTTGGCGAGCCAGTCCGCGACGGGAACGCCGCGGTCCACGGCGACCCGGACCGGCAGGGTGTTGATGAAGATGCCGGGAATGTCGTCCACCCCGGGCACTTCGGCCGGACGACCGGACGCGGTGGCGCCGAATACCACGTCGGTTTGTCCACTGTAGACCGCCAGCAGCAGCGCCCAGGCTCCCTGCAGCACGACGTTGTGCGTGAGGCCGTGGCGTTTGACGAACGCGTCCAGCCGGGCGGTGGCGGGCCGGTCCAGGCGGACGGGCAGCCACTCCGCCGAGCACGCGGCGTGGCCGGACGGCGGGGTCCGGTCGCTCGGCAGCTGCGTCGGGCCTTCGATTCCGGCGAGTGCGGTGCGCCAGAACTGTTCGGCGGCCGCCTGGTCGTGCTCGCCCAGCCAGGCGAGGTAGTCGCGGAACGGCGGCCGCGACGGCAGCGGTTGCCTGGCGTAGGCGGTGCAGACGTCTGAGAGGATCTGGAACACGCTCCAGCCGTCGAGCAGCACGTGATGGAACGTCCAGAGCACCTGGACTTCCGTTTCCGACAGCCGCGCCAGCGTGACGCGGGCCAGCGGGGCGACGGCCAGGTCGAGGCCCTGCGCGCGGTCTTCGGCGAGCAGCCGCGCCAGCTCCGCCTCGTGCCCGTCGAGGTCGGTCCAGTCGAGCTGCCGCACCGGCAGTTCGGCCTCGCGGTGCACGACCTGGACCGGTTCCTCCACGCCCGTCCAGACGAACGACGTGCGCAGGACCGGCGTGCGGTTCACGACCTGCTGCCACGCCTTGCCGAGCCTTTGCGGGTCGGTGACCCCTTCGAGCACGAAGGTGGCCTGCTCGAAGTACATGCCCTGGGCCGTCTGCGAGAGGCCGTGGAAGACCATTCCGCCCTGCATCGGCGTCAACGGGTAGATGTCCTCGACGTTCCGGTCCGCGACCAGGTGGTCCACAGTGGACTGATCGAGTGCGGCCAGCGGGAAGTCGCACGGGGTGCGCCCGCCCGCGCCCGGTTCGGCGCAGTGCGCGATGATTTCCCGCAGTGCCTTCAACGTCTGCTCGGCCAGGGTTTCGACGGTGTCGCCTGCGGTGGCGTGAGACCAGGTCAGCTCCAACACTCCCGCTTCGACCCGGCCGACGACGTCGAGCACGTGGGTCCGACGCGCGTCCGGGTCAACGTCGGCGTCCAGGCTGCCGACACGGAACAGTCCGCCTTCGGCACTGCTGAACTGGCCGAGGTAGTTGAAGCTCACCTGCGGGTCGATCTCCGGAGCCGTGCCAGTCAGATACCGCAGCGCGCCGTAGCCGATGCCCCGCCGCGGGATCGCGCGCAGCTGTTCCTTGACGGCCTTGAGCGCGGGGCCCCAGTCGTCCGGGACATCCAGCGCGACCGGGAACATGCTGGTGAACCAGCCGACCGTCCGGGACAGATCGATGCCCGCGAACAGGTCCTCGCGGCCGTGGCCTTCGAGGTCGATCACCGGGGTTTCGCCGGTCCAGTCCCGCAGAACGCGGCCCAGCGCGGTCAGCAGCACGTCGTTGACCTGCGTGCGGTAGACCTCGGGGACGTCCTGCAGCAGCGCCCGGGTTTCCTCATCGGTGAGGCGGACGGTGACCTCGCGAGTGTCCGCGATGAGGCCCGGGGCGCCCGGACGCACCGGCGGCAGAGACTGCCAGTGAGCGAGTTCGTCGTCGAAACCGCCTGCCTCGGCGTGTTCGGCGAGCCGCCGGGACCAGGCGAGGAATGACGTCGTCTTCGGTTCGAGGGCTTCGCCCCGATAGGCGGTTTCCAAGTCCTCCAAGAGAATTCGCCACGAGACACCGTCGATCACCAAGTGGTGCGCGGCCAGCAGGAGCCGTCGCCCGTCGAGGACCGCGTTCAGCAGCGGACCCCGCTTCACCTCGAACGAGGGCTCGCCGACGAGCAGTTCCACCGGGCCGACCGGATCGTTGTGCTGAGTTTGATCGAACCGCAGGCGCAGCGCGTCATGGTGCGCCCAGACCGCTTCGAGAGCGCGACGCAGCGCTGGCTCGTCGACATCTTCGGCGAATTCCAGCACCACCCGCTGGTCGAACCGCTCCGGCTGGGTCTCGAAGTACCAGCGCTGGATCGGCGTGAGCGGCGCTTCGCCGACGACTGGGCCCTGCTCGGCTTTCGGCCCGTGATCGCCTCCGGCGTGCGCGGCCAAGGCGGCCAGCGTCGGATGCCGGAATACCTCGTGCGGCAAGAGGATCAGCCCGGCGCGACGGGCGCGGGAGACGACCTGGATGCTGAGGATCGAATCGCCGCCGAGTTCGAAGAAGTTCGTCTCGGCTCCGACGTCCTCGACGCCGAGCACCTCGGACCAGATCCCGGCCAGGACCCGTTCGGCCTCCGTCGCCGGGGCGGTGCGGGTGCCGGTCGTGCCGAAGTCCGGGGCGGGCAGCGCGTGACGGTCGAGTTTTCCGTTGCCGGTCAACGGCAATCGGTCGAGCCGGACGAACGCGGCCGGGACCAGGTAGTCAGGCAGGGTCTTCCCGAGGAATGCGGGCAGTTCGTCCGCCTCACCGGTGTAGTAGGCGACGAGCCGCTTGACGCCGTGGTCCTCGCGGGCCAGCACCTCGGCCTGGGAGATCCCGGGATGCGCGGCCAGCGCGGCCTCGACCTCGCCCGGTTCGATCCGGAACCCGCGGATCTTGACCTGCTCGTCCGCGCGGCCGGCGAAGTCCAGTTCTCCCCGCGCGGTCCAGCGGACGAGGTCGCCGGTGCGGTACATCCGCTCCCCCGGCGGCCCGAACGGATCGGGCAGGAACCGCTCGGCGGTCAGGCCGGGAGCGCCGTGGTAGCCGCGCGCCAGGCCCGCGCCGGCGAGGTGCAGTTCGCCGAGCGCTCCCGGCGGCACCGGCCGCAGGTCGGGGCCGAGGACGTATGCCCGCGTGTTGTCCAGCGGCTTCCCGATCGGCACGACGTCCGGCACCGGGCCGAGCACCGGATGCGACAGCGCGAACGTCGTCGTCTCGGTCGGGCCGTAGACGTCCACGACGGTCGTGTCCGGGCAGGCTTCCCGCACCCGTCGCACCGCGGCCGACGGAACCGCGTCGCCACCGGTCCAGACTTCTTGCAGCCCGCGGAAGATCTCCGGCGCTTCGCGGGCCGCGAGCCGGAACAGGCCGGTGGTGAGGAACGCGCAGCCGACGCGGTATTCGGCGAACAGGCGGCCCATCGTTTCGAGGTCGAGGTCACCAGGCGGGGCGACGACGACCGTGCCGCCGTTGAGCAACGGCACCCAGAGTTCGTACGTCGAGGCGTCGAAGGCCTGCGAGGCGTGCAGCAGGATTCGGTGGTGTGCCGCGAAACGCCGGTCGGCGGCCAGCGCCACGATGTCGCGGCGGCTGGGTGCGACGCCCTTCGGTTTTCCGGTCGATCCGGAGGTGTACATGACGTACGCCAGGTTGGCCGGATCTGCCTTCGGGAGCTTCGCGGCCGCGGTTTGCTCTCCGGGAACGACGGTGGGTCCACTGTGGACCTTGCTCGCGGTATCGCGCCAAGTGTCGTCAGTGACGAGGATCTTCACGCCGGACAGGAGAGTCTTGAGCCGCGGCTCGGGTGCGCGGGTGTCCAGCGGCAGGTACGCGGCACCGGCTTTGATGATCGCGAGTTCGGCGACGACCAGCCCGGGCGAACGGTCCATCAGCACGCCGACGAGCGTTTCCGGCTCGGCGCCGAGCGAGACCAGATATCGGGCGAGCCGGTCGGATCGCTGGTCCAGCTCCGCGTAGGTCAGGCGGATTCCGTCGCCGGTCACCGCGACCGCTTCCGGCGCCTGCCGGACTTGCGCGGCGAACAGGTCGGCCAGGTCGTCTTCCGGGGGCGGCTGGCTGGTGTCGTTCCAGTCGACCAACACCCGGTGGCGTTCCGCCTCGGTGAGCAGGTCGATGTCTTCCAGCGATCCCGGGCCCGCGCTGAAGGCGTCGAGCACGGCGAGGAGCTGCCGGGTGATCCGCTCGGCGGTCTCGGTGTCGAACAGGTCGGGGTCGTAGCCGACGTCGAGGGTCAGCTGCTCCCCCGGCGACGCGACGACGCTGATCGGGTAGTTCGTCGTCTCGGCGGCGTCGACGTCGCGCAGCCGCAACCCGGGCGTTGACGCGTTGTCGATCGGATAGTTCTCGAAGACCACGATGCTGTCGAAAAGGCCTCCGCTGCAACCGCTCCAGGCCTGGAGCTTGGTCAGCGGAAGGTGGCCGTAACGGCGGGATTCGACCTGCGCGGACTGCAATTGAGCCAGCCACTCGGTCACGTCCGCCCCAGTCACGGTGACCCGCACGGGCAGGGTATTGATGAAGATGCCGGTGATGTCGTCCGCGCCGGGCAGATCGACCGGACGCCCGGAAACCGTGGTGCCGAAGCAGACGTCGCGCTCGCCGCTGAGCCGGGCCAGCACCAGCGCCCACGCGCCCTGCAGGACGGTATTGAGCGTGAGACCGGCCCGGCGAGCGAAGTCCCGCAACCGTCCGGAGTTTTCGACCGGCACGCGCAGCCATTCCGATGACCGGCTCGTGTGCGCCTGTGCGGGTGCCCGGTCGTAGGGCAGCCGGGCCGGGGCGACGAGACTGCCGAGTTCGCGCCGCCAGTGTTCCTCGGCCGCCGCGTCGTCCTGCCGGTCCAGCCAAGCGACGTAGTCGCGGAAGGGCGGGCGCTCGGGCAGTTCGGCGCGGGAGTAGGCGGCGAAGACATCGGACAGCACGCCGAAGACGCTCCAGCCGTCGAGCAGGACGTGATGGAACGTCCACAGCACGCGGACCTCGGTGTCCGACAGTCGCGCGAAAGCCAGGCGCAGCAACGGCATTTCCGTGAAGTCGAGCCCTTGGGCGCGGTCTGCGGCGAGCAGGTCCTGCCACGACTGGTCGCGTTCGTCCGGGGTCCGGTCTCGCCAGTCGTGCCGGGCGATCGGGACCGGGACCTGCCGCTGCACGACCTGGACCGGCTCGGGCACGCCCTCCCAGGCGATCCGCGTCCGCAGTACCGGCGTCCGGTCGACCACCTGCTGCCATGCCCGTTCCAGCGCGGCCAGATCGTCGACGCCGTCGAGCACGAACCCGACCTGCTGGAAATAGACGCGCTCCCCGGGCTGGGACAGCGCGTGGAACACCATCCCGGACTGCATCGGCGTCAGCGGGTAGATGTCCTCGACCTCGCGGCCGTCGCCCACTAGCTCGTCCACAGTGGACTGGTCGAGCACGGCCAGCGGGAAGTCCGACGGCGTCCGGCCGCCCGCTCCCGGCTCGGCACAATGCCGGATGATCTCGCGCAAAGCAGTGGTCATCGCGGCGGCCAGCGTGTCCATAGTGGACTGATGGTGGACGCCTTCCGCGTAGTACCAGGTCAATTCCAGCTCGCCGGTCTCGACGCGGCCGACGACGTCCAGCAGATGCGCGCGAGCCGAGCGCGGGCTTTCGTCGGACTCCAGCCGGCCGGAGCCGAACTGGCCCAGGTAGTTGAAGCTCACCTGCGGGTCGATCTCCGGTGCCGTGCCGGTCAGGTACCGCAGCGCGCCGTAGCCGATCCCGCGCCGCGGCACCGCGCGCAGTTGCTCCTTGACGGACTTGAGCGCCGTGCCCCAGTCGTCCGGGACGTCCAGCGCCACCGGGAAGACCGTGGTGAACCAGCCGACCGTCCGGGACAGGTCGACGTCGTCGAACAGCTCTTCGCGCCCGTGGCCTTCCAGATCGACCACGGCCGTCCCGCCGGTCCAGTCGCGCAGGACCCGGCCGAGGGCAGCCAGCAGCACGTCGTTGACCTGCGTCCGATAGACCGCAGGAACGTCTCGCAGCAGTGCCCTGGTCTCCGCCGCGGACAGCCGGACGGTCACCGAACGCATCGAAGCGACGGTCGAGTCGCCCCGGCCGTCGACCGGCAGCGTGGTCCGACCGGACACGGCCCGCCAGTAGCCGAGTTCGTCGTCGAACCCGCCTGCGGCAGCGTGCTCGGCGAGCCGGAGCGCCCAGTCGCGGAAGGACGTCGTCCGGGGGCCAAGATCGATCGGTTTGCCCTCCAGCACTTGGTGGTAAGCACGTTCGAAGTCTTCGAGGAGCACGCGCCACGAGACGCCGTCGACCACGAGGTGGTGCACGGAGAGCCGGTCCTGCTCGAAGCGGACCAGCGGTGCCTCAGCGCCGACCGGGCCGTTTTCCTGGAGCCAATGGGTTTCGCCGCGGGCGAAGCGCATCCGGAGCGCGTCGTGGTGCGTCAGCAGGGCCTCAACGGCTGCGTTCGCCGCGTCCGAATCGACAGTTCCCAGACGAACGAACTGGTGGAAGTGGTCCGGCTCGGCGGTTTGCGTCGTGAAGAACCATTGCTGGATCGGGGTGAGCGGCACCGGGCCGTGGACCGGGCCGCGCTCGACCGCCGCCGTCGCGGTGCGGGCCGCCGTGGCGAGCGCGGCCGGGGTGCGGTGCGCGAACAGGTCGCCGGGCTGCAGTTCCAACCCGGCCCGGCGGGCGCGGGAGACCACCTGCATGCTGAGGATCGAGTCGCCGCCCAGTTCGAAGAAGTCGTCCGTCGCGCCGACGCGTTCGACACCGAGCACGTCGGCCCAGATCTCCGCGATCGTGCGTTCGCGCTCGGTCCGCGGCGCGACGTGGTCCCGCGCGCCGAACTCGGGCATCGGCAACGCCTGCCGGTCGAGCTTCCCGTTGACGTTCACCGGGAACCGCTCCAGCCGGACGAACGCGGCGGGCACCATGTAGTCCGGCAGGGTCCGGCCGAGGAACTCGGCCAGACCATCGGTCTCGCCGACGACATAGGCGACCAGGCGCTTCACGCCGCCGTCCGAACGCGCCAGCACAGCCGCCTGCTCGACGCCCGGGTGCTCGCCGAGCGCGGCCTCGATCTCGCTCGGCTCGACCCGGAACCCGCGGATCTTGACCTGCTCGTCGGCCCTGCCGACGAACTCGAGCGCGCCCTCGTCGTTCCACCGCACGAGGTCGCCGGTGCGGTACATCCGCTCCCCCGGCGGCCCGAACGGGTCCGCGACGAACCGCTCGGCGGTCAGCCCGGGGCGGCCGAGGTAGCCGCGCGCCAGGCCCGCGCCGGCGAGGTGCAGTTCGCCGGGCGCGCCGGGCGGGACGAGCCGGAGGCCGTCGTCGAGGACGTACCCGCGGGTGTGGTCGAGCGGCCCGCCGATCGGGACGACGTCCGGGACCTCGCCGGGCAGCGGGTGCACGGTCGCGAACGTGGTGGTCTCAGTGGGGCCGTAGACGTCGGCGACCAGGGTGTCCGGGCAGGCCGCCCGGACCCGGCGCAGCGCGGCCGCGGGGACGGCGTCGCCGCCGGTCCAGACTTCCCGCACGCCCGCGAAGACCTCCGGCGATTCCTGCGCGACCAGCCGGAACAGCCCGGTGGTGAGGAACGCGCCGGTCACGCCGTGCGTCGTGAGCGAGCGGCCGAGCGTCTCGACGTCCACGTCTCCCGGCGGGGCCAGCACGACGGTGCCGCCGTTGAGCAGCGGCACCCACAGTTCGTAGGTCGCGGCGTCGAAGGCCTGTTGCGAGTGCAGCAGAATCCGGTCGTGGCGGGCGAATCGCTGGTCGGCGGTGAGCGCCACGACGTCGCAATGCCGCGCCGAAACGCCTTTCGGACGGCCGGTCGAACCGGACGTGTAGATGACGTACGCGAGCTGTTCGGGATCGACGCGGACGGCTGGCGACGTCTCCGAGGTGCCGCTCTCGCCGGTGAGAATGGTGCCACTGTGGACTTCCTCGGCGGTCGCCAACCACGCGGCGTCGGCTACCAACACCGCCGCTTCGGCCTCGCTGAGGAGCAGCTTCAGCCGCTCGGCCGGGGCACGCAGGTCCAGCGGCAGGTACGCGCCACCGGCCTTGAGGATCGCGAGTTCCGCGACGACGAGTTCCGGCGAGCGGTCCATCAAGACGGCCACGCGGTCCTCAGCCAGTACGCCCGCGTTGATCAGCCGATGGGCCAGCCGGTTCGCGCGGAGGTCGAGTTCGCGGTAGGTGATCTCCTCGTCGTCCGTCACCAGCGCGACAGCGTCCGGGGTGCGGCGGGCCTGCGCCTCGAACAGCTCCGGCACGGCCGCCTTCGGGAGCGGGCGCGCGGTCTCGTTCCGCTCGGCGAGCAGGTGCTTGATCTCGGCGTCGGACAGCATCGGCACTCGGGACACCGGTTCGTGCGGTGCCGCGACCATGCCTCGGACCAGCGCTTCGAGGTGCGCCGCGAGCCTTGCCGCCGCCGGGTCGCCGATCCGCGCCGGGTCGTGCGTGAGAATCAGCGACAACCGGCGTCCGGGGTAGGCGACGACGCCCAGCGGGTAGCTGGTGCGCTCGGCCGCGCGGACGTCGCGCAGCTCGGACACCTCGTCGATCGGGTAGTTCTCGAAGACCACGATGCTGTCGAACAGGTTGCCGCCGCCGCTCCACGCCTGCAGCTTGGTCAGGCCGACGTGTCCGAACCGACGCGATTCCGCTTGCGCCGCTTGAAGATCGCGCAGCCAGTCCGCGACCCCGCGCGTGCCGTCGAGCCGGACGCGCACCGGCAGGGTGTTGATGAAGATGCCGGGAATGTCGTCCGCGCCGGGTAATTCCGCCGGACGGCCGGACACGGTCGCGCCGAAGCAGACCTCGGTTTCGCCGCTGTAGCGCGCCAGCAACGCGGCCCACGCGCCCTGGACGACGGTGTTGACCGTGAGCCGGTGCCGCCGCGCGAAAGCGTAGACCGCGGCGGACGTCTCGTCGTCCAGCTCCACCGGGATCCGGCCGGTCGAACTCGACGAGTGCGTGCGGACGGCGGGACGCTCGACGGGCAACGAAGTCGGCGTCACTCCGGCGAGTTCGGCCCGCCAGTGTTCCTCGGCTCGTTCCTCGTCTTGATCGGCGAGCCAGGCCGCGTAGTCGCGGAACGGCGGCCGGACCGGCGGTTCCTCACCGCGCAGCAGGGCGACTACGTCGGAGAGGATGCCGAAGACGCTCCAGCCGTCGAGGAGGACGTGGTGGAAGGTCCAGAGCACGCGCACTTTCGTGGCGGATTCCCGCGCGATGACCAAGCGTGCCAGCGGGGCTTGGGCGAGGTCGAATCCTTCGGCCAAGTCTTGCGCCAGCAGCTTCTCTAGCGCTTCTTCGGGATCCACAGTGGACCAGTCCAAGTAAGACACCGGCAGTTCGACAGCGCGCTGCACGACCTGTAGCGGCTGCGGCACGCCGTCCCACACGATCCGGCTGCGCAGGATCGGAGTCCGTTCGACAATGCGTCGCCAGGCCTCGCCGAGCCGCTGCGGATCGGGTACCTCGTCCACAGTGAACGAAACCTGTTCGAAGTAGACCCGGTCGCCGGGCTGGGCGAGGTCGTGGAACACCATCCCGGCCTGCATCGGCGTCAGCGGGTAGATGTCCTCGACGTCGCGGCCGTCGCCGACCAAATAGTCCACTGTGGATTGATCCAGCCCGGCCAGCGGGAAGTCCGACGGCGTCCGGCCGCCCGCTCCCGGCTCCGCGCAATGCCGGACGATCTCGCGAAGCGCTTCGGCCATCGCCGCGGCCAGTCGGTCCACTGTGGACTTCTCGTGGACGCCCTCGGCGTAATGCCAGGCCAGCTCCAGCTCGCCGCCCTCGACCCGGCCGACGACCTCCAGCAGGTGCGGCCGAACAGTGTCGGACGCGACGTCCAGCTCGAGTTCCCGGTGCAGGGCCGGGTAAAGATCGCCGGGCAGGTCGAACTGGCCGAGATAGTTGAAGCTCACCTGCGGTTCGATCACCGGCGCGGACCCGGCGAGATAGCGCAGCGCGCCGTAGCCGATCCCCCGTCGCGGGACCGCGCGCAGCTGCTCCTTGACCGCTTTCAGTGCCGCGCCCCAGCCGTCCGGAACGTCCAGCGCCACTGGGAAAATGCTGGTGAACCAGCCGACCGTCCGCGACAGGTCAACGCCGTCGAACAGCTCCTCGCGGCCGTGCCCTTCGAGGTCGATGACCGGCGGGTTCCCGGTCCAGTCCCCCAGCACCCGGCCGAGCGCGGCCAGCAGCACGTCGTTGACCTGCGTCCGGTACGCCTGCGGCACCTGGCGCAGCAACGCGTGCGTCTCGTCCGCGGTGAGCCGGGCCGTGACGACGCGGGCCTGGCCGAACGTGTTCTCCGCCGTGCCGTCGACCGGAAGCGGGGTCGGCGTGGGCAGTTCCCACCAGTGCGCGAGTTCGTCGTCGAAACCGCCCGCCTCCGCGTGCTCGGCCAATCTGCCGGCCCACTCGCGGAAGGAAGTCGTCCGCGGACCGAGGTCGATCGGTTCGCCGCGCACGGCCTGCTGGTAGGCGCGGTCGAGGTCTTCGAGCAGCAACCGCCACGAGACTCCGTCGACCACCAGGTGGTGCGCGGCCAGGTGCAGGGTGCGCGGCTGGCCGGACAGCGTCCATCGCAGCAGCGTGTGCCCTTCCTCGACGGCAGCGTTGTGCTGGTGCCACGCGTCGCGGTCGTGGCTGAACCGCATCCGCAGCGCGTCGTGCCGCTCGGACAGCGCGGCCAGCGCCGGGATCAGCGCGGTCAGATCGACGTCGGCGGGGAGTTCGACGGCGATCGTCTGGTCGAAGCGGTCCGTGTCCAGGCCGAAGAACCAATGCTGGATCGGGGTCAGGACGACGTCGCCGCTTTCTGGGCCGCGCGCTGGGATTGCCGTGGCCTCGCTGACGGTCGGGGCGAGCGCGTCGATGGTCTGGTGGCGGAACAGGTCGGCGGTGGTCACGCTGAGTCCCGCTTGCCGGGCGCGGGAGCTGACCTGGATGCTCAGGATCGAATCGCCGCCGAGGGCGAAGAAGTTGTCGTCCACGCCGACGCGGTCGAGACCGAGCACGTCGGCCCAGATCCCGGCCAGCACGGCCTCTCGTTCGGTGCGCGGGGCTGTCGTCCGCTCGCTGGAGGTCTGCGGCTCCGGCAGGGCGCGGCGGTCGACCTTGCCGTTGGCGGTGAGCGGCAGCTCGGCCAGCGGGACGAGCACCGAGGGCACCATGTAGTCCGGCAGCGTGCGGGCGACGGCCCGGCGGAGGGCTTCGGTGTCCACGTTCGCCGGGACCACGTAGCCGACCAGCTGTTTGCGTCCGCCGGTGGTCCGGATGGTCACGAACGCCTGGGTCACGTCGGGCTCGGCGGCCAGCGCGCGTTCGATCTCGGCCGGTTCGACTCGGAAACCGCGGATCTTGACCTGGTCGTCCACGCGGCCGAGGAATTCGAGCGTCCCGTCGGTGCGCCAGCGGCCCAGGTCGCCGGTCCGGTACATCCTGGCCCCGGGAGCGCCGGACGGATCGGCGACGAACCGGTCCGCGGTCATTCCCGGCTGGTCGAAGTACCCGCGCGCGAGCCCGGCTCCCGCGATGCAGACTTCTCCGGCCGCGCCGCGCGGCAACAGGCGGAGCCGGTCGTCGACGACGCGGATCTGGACGTCCTGCAGCGGGGTGCCGATCGGGATGACGTCGGGAACCTCGGTGGTGATCCGGAACGAGGTGGCGAAGGTGGTGGTCTCGGTCGGGCCGTAACCGTCCACGACGGCGATGCCGGGGCAGCTGTCGAGGACCCTGCGCACGGCGGGCGGCGGCACGACGTCGCCGCCGGTCCAGACCTCGCGCAGTCCGGCGAAGCAGTCGGGCGTCTCCTCGGCGAAGAGCCGGAAGAGACCGGCGGTCAGCCAGAGTGCCGTGATCTGGCGCTTGGCGACCAGCTGCCGAATGACGTCGGCGTCCAGGTCGCCGGGCGGCGCGACGACCACGGTGCCGCCGTTGAGCAGCGGTACCCACAGCTCGTAGGTCGAGGCGTCGAAGGCCAGCGGGGAATGCAGGAGGACCCGTTCGTGGCCGGCGAAGCACGGATCGATCGCGAGCGCCGTGACGTCCGCGTGCCGCACTGCCACGCCCTTCGGGACGCCGGTGGAGCCCGAGGTGTACTCGACGTACGCGAGGTTCTGGGCGCTCAGCGCGGTTTCCGGTGTGGTGGACGGCTCGTCGACGTCCGCCACGACGAGGGACGTTCCCTTGTGGACAGTGACGGCGGTGTCGTGCCAGGTGTCGTCGGTGAGTACCAGCGACACCCCATCGAGGACGCGGCTCAGGCGGTCGGCCGGGGCGCGCAGGTCCAAGGGCAGGTAGGCCGCGCCTGCCTTGAGGATCGCCAGCACGGCCACGACGAGGTCGGCCGAGCGGTCCAGCAGTACGCCGACCCGTTCCTCCGGCGTTATGCCGCGCCGGATCAGGTGCTGTGCGAGGCGGTTCGCCCGGGACTGCAACTCGGCGTAGGTCAGGCTGAGGTCGCCGCACACCACTGCGGTGGCGTCCGGACTCTGCTCGGCGCATCGGTCGAACATGTCCGGCACCGTCTCGGCGGGTGTCCTCTCGGGCTGGCTCGGCAGCAGGAACCGGCGGTCCTCGGCGGTGAGCAGCGGGAGGTCGCCCACGGGCCGTGCCGGATCGGCGGCGATCCCGGTGAGCAGGACTTCCAGGCTCAGCGCGAGACGTTCGATGGTGGCAGCGTCGAAAAGCGCGGTGGCGTACTCGACGGTGACGCGCAGACCGTCCGGCTCCGGCCAGAACTCGACCACGAGATCGAAGCGCGCCGAAGGCCGCGGCAGCGCGTACTCGCTGACCTGCAGGCCCGCGACCGTCCGGTTCGCCACCAACGGGCGTTGCAGGACGACGACGGCCTGCACCAACGGCGTCCGCGACGGGTCGCGTTCGGGCTGGACTTCTTCCACGACGCGGTCGAACGGGACGTCGCCGTGCGCGAACGCGGCCAGCACGGTTTCGCGGAAGTCCGCCAGGAAGCGATCGAACGGCTGCGTACCGTCCACTGAGGACCGCAGTACGAGGGTGTTCACGAAGAACCCGGTCAGCTGCTCCAGTTCGGCCCGGTCGCGTCCGGAGACGGCCGTGCCGACCGCGATGTCCCGCTGCCCGCTGTACGCGGCCAAGACGACCTGGACAGCCGCGGTCAGGGTCATGAACAGCGTCGCTCCCTGCGTCCGTCCTGCTTCCGCGACGCGGCGGACCAGGTCGGCGGGCAGGTCGTGCCGGTGCACCGCGCCCGCGGTGGTGCGCTGCGCGGGCCGCGGGCGGTCGGTCGGCAGCGCGAGCGGTTCGAGACCGTCGAGGGCCCCGCGCCAGTAGCCGAGCTGGTCGAGGCGTTCGGAGGCCAGGCGCCACTGGGTGTAGTCCCGGTAGCCGAGCGGCAGCGGGGTCAGTTTTGTGCCGCTGTACCGGTCGAGGAGTTCGTCGGTGAGGACGGCGATGGACCGGCCGTCGGTGACGATGTGGTGCTGGCACAAGAGAAGCAGGTGCTCGTCCGGGGCGAGCGGGAAGAGCACAGCCCGGGTCAGCGGTCCGGTCCGCAGGTCGAACGGTGCGCTCAGTTCAGCCTTCAGCGTGTCGTCGTCCGGGGCGGAATCCGCTATGTCCAAGGGGATTTCCCCGGTCGGCGCGATCCGCTGCATCCCTTGTCCCGCAACGGACTCGAACGTCGTGTGCAGCGATTCGTGCCGTGCGCACAAAGAGGCCAGCGCGGTGCGCAGGGCGGCCGGATCGAGCGGGCCGGACAGGCGGATCCCGACGCCGGTGTTGTACTCGGTGCTGCCGCCGGTCATTTCGTCGAGGAGCCACAATCGCCGCTGCGCCGGGGACAACGGAAGCAGGTCTGTCGGCGACGCGAGTGGGATCGCCTGCTCGGCTCGCGGGCCGTTTTCCAGGAGCTGCGCAAGTTTTTCCACACTGGACGCGTCGAACAGCGCCCGCGCCGAGAGGTCCGCGCCGAACGCCCGGCGCAACCTGGACAACGCCTGCACGGCCAGGATCGAGTCGCCGCCCAGGGCGAAGAAGTCGTCCTCGACGCCGATGCGGTCCAGGCCCAGCACTTCCGTGACGATCTCGGCGACCGCACGCTCGGTGTCCGTCCTCGGCTCGGTCCCGACGTCCGCCGATTCCGCTGACGGCGCGGGCAGCGCTTTCCGGTCGACCTTTCCGTTGGCGCTCAAGGGAAGCTCGTCCAGCACGACAATCGCAGACGGCACCTGATAGCTCGGCAACACCGCCGCGACAACCGTTTTCAGGTCTTTTCGAGCCGTATCCGGCACCAGCACGACATAGGCCACCAGACGCTTCGTACCGGGACCGTCCTGCCTCGCGACGACCACGGCCTCGGCGACCGTCTCGTCCGCGGCGAGCACGGTTTCGATCTCGCCGAGTTCCACCCGGAACCCGCGGATCTTGACCTGATCGTCGGTGCGGCCAAGGAATTCCAGCTCGCCCTGGTCGTTCCAGCGGACCACGTCGCCGGTGCGGTACATCCGCTCGCCGGGCACGCGGGGATCGGCGACGAACTTCTCCGCCGTCGCCCCGGGACGCGCCCAGTAGCCGCGCGCCAGGCCAGCGCCGGCTAGATGCAGCTCGCCGGGTTCGCCGGGAGCGACCGGATTCAGCGCGTCGTCCAGGACATACGCGCGCACGTCGTCCAGCGGGCGGCCGATCGGCACCGTCGTGACGTCCGCCGGCTGAACGGCGTGAGCGGTCGCGAAGGTGGTCGTCTCGGTCGGGCCGTAGCCGTCGACCACGGTCACGCCGGGGCAGGCGCGCAGCACCCGCCGCGCCGCCCCGGCCGGGACGACGTCGCCACCGGTCCAGACCTCTCGCACGCCCTGGAAACAGTCCGGCGCTTCCTGCGCGACGACCCGGAACAGGCCCGCCGTCAGCCAGACCGCACCGACGTCGTACCGGGAAAGAACCTCGCGCAGGCTCTCGACGTCGAGGTCGCCGGGCGGCGCGACCACCACGGTGCCGCCGGTCAGCAACGGCACCCACATCTCATAGGTGGAGGCGTCGAACGCGGCCGTCGAGTGCAGCAGCACCCGCCGATGCGCGTTCCCGGCGAACCTCCGGTCGGCCGCGAGCGCCGCCACGTCCCGATGCCGGACGGCGACGCCCTTGGGCTTTCCGGTCGAGCCGGACGTGTGCACCAGATACGCCAGATTGTCCGGATGCACTGCCACGGAAGGAAAGTCCGCTTCGGGCAACGACAGTCCGAGCACCGCGATCTGTCCAGTGTGGATTTCTGAGGCCCGGACCGGGTCGTCGGTCAGCAGCACCGTCACCCCGGCTTCGACCAGCAGCGCCCGCAACCGGCTGTCCGGCGCGCGCCGGTCGAGCGGCACGTACGCGCCACCCGCAGTGACGACAGCCAGCTCCCCGACGACCAACGCGGCCGACCGCTCCGCCAGCACGCCGACCCGGTCCTCCGCGCGCAGCCCCAGCCGAACCAAATACGCAGCCAGCCTGGCGGCTTCATCCGCCAATTCGGCGTACGTCAGCCGGGTCGACGCGCCGTCCACAGCGATCGCGTCCGGAGCCGATCGCACCTGGGCGGCGAACAGCTCCGGCAGGCTGCCGACTGCATCCGTTTCGGCCGGAATGTCTTGGGCGGTCATCTTTTTCGCTACCTTCCGGGCACACCAAGGGATCCCGCCGGGCGCGGGTGGGGACAAGGGGTTCGAGAGGCCGCTCAGCACCGCCGCGCGAGCCGGCCGCCGATTTCGACGGCGGTCGCCGCGCCGGGTTCGCCGCGGAACCGGCCGCAGGGGGTGGCGCGGCCGGTCGCCGGATCGCGGACGGTGAACGTGCCGTCGGCGTACCGGGTCAGTTCGGGGAAGACGTCGCCGTCGACGTCGAGGCACGCGTCGCCGCGGGCGTCCGACCGGATCGTGTATCCGATGGCCCCGTTGCGATAATTGCCGAAATCGCCGTCTGGAAACGGAATCGGGCAGGATTCCGCAACCTGGGCGCGTTGGGACGGGAGACCGAGTCCCGGGAGTTCGTCGACCAGGTCGTGCCAGAGGTCGGTGCCCCCGGCGCCGTTGGCGGTCAGCGCGAGCACACAGGCGCCGGCCTGGTCGATCCGCAGGTGGCACGAGGTGCCGTCGGCCGTTCCGTCGTGGCCGAGCCAGCGGAACTCCTCCTCGCCGAAGCAGGCGAGCCCCAGTCCCCAGCCGTCCGCGAGGCCGAACGGTTCCGCGCCCGGCACCGGCCGATGCAGGTCACTGGCTGTCACGACGTCGAGCAATCCCGGCTTGCCCAGGTGCACCCGGCCGAGCGCGACGAGGTCGCGGGCACTGAGCGCGAGCGCGCCCGCCGGGTCCAGCATCGGCGGCAGCACCTGATCGAGCGGACGTTCGCCGTCGCGGGCATGCCCGGTCGCGATGCCCGGACTGTCGACGTAAACCGGTTCGATCTCCAAGGGCCGCAACAGGATCGACTCGACCGCCTCGCGCCAGTCCATCCCGGTGACCTCTTCGATCAACAGGCCGACCAGCGCGTAGCCGAGATTCGAATAGGAGAACGCGGTCCCCGGCTCGCAGACGAACTCCGCGGACCGCACTTCTTTCCGGGCCGTCCCCGCGGCGTCGGCCGGGTCCGAGGGCAGCCCGCTCGTGTGGCTCAGCAGCCTGCGCAGGGTCAGCGCACAGGAAAGCCCGGGGTCGCCCAGAATCTCGCCGACCGGCTGGTCCAGCTCGAGATCGCCGTCGGAGACGAGCATCATCGCCAGCGTCGCGGTCGCCGCCTTGGTGACCGAGCCGATCGGCACCCGCGAGTCCTCCCGCATCGGCCGGCCCCGGCTTTCGGCACCGGTCTGGACCATTACGGTCTCGCCGGCGGACCAGACCGCGACCTGCGCTCCCGGCGCCCGATGCCGGACCGCCAGCCGCGCGAGGACCGCCGCGAGCCGGTCCGCGCTGCCGACGCCGGGCACCGGGCGCGGTCTCGGGACTTCGCATCTTTCTTTCCGGGAGTGCATGACCATGCCTTTCGAATACTCGTTGAAGCCGCACGAGGAATTGCCCCCTGCTCGCGCAGCACTATCCCCCAGCAGGAGTGCGGGCGTCACGCAGTCCGGACCCGCACCGGAATCCATACCCTGCCTAGCTCGGTCGCGCTCCAGCAACCGCCAAACGATGGACTCCCGCTTACGCCGGTTCGCACCCAGCGTCACACATTGCCGAGACCATTCTAAAATATGAACAACGGGCTCACACCTCGGGGCGACACGCAGATAAGCGGATGATCCGCCTTCGCATTCGGTGGATCTTCATCCCGCGCACAGCACCGATTCCCGCTGCGCCGACCAGCGTAAACCCGCTGTCTCCGACACCACCGAATCGACGGCCGCCACCAAAGAAGTGGTGCCAACAGCCGTCGCCGTTACTCCGACCGCAGCAACCTCGCGGCCGCTGGCCCGGCTTCCGCCGTCTCGCGGGAAACGATCACCTTCCGCCTTCGGCCAAAAGGCTTCCGACAGGTAGCGCGGCAAGTCGATCTCAGAGAATCAGCGAATCCGCCCGCTAAACCTCACCCGATCACCGGAAAATTCCGGAGCATCCCGCCGAGCGGAATTCACCGGCGCCCGGAGACCACACGAATGGCGCGCGACGGCAGTAGCTCTCGCTCTCCCGCGGCCGCCCTTCGGATGTTCCGGTCCCGCTCGAGTACGCGCCGCTTCTGTGGATTCCGTCACAAGCACCTCCGCCCGCACAGTCGCCCCCGCCGACCGAAACGTTGCAGCTTCTCCGCGACCAATAGCCGAACAGCGGAGCCGCCTTATTGACGGCGCGAAGAGAAAGTCCCCTTATCGGCGGCCTGCCAATAAGAGGACTATTCCGAAAAGGACGGTAAAGGAAACCATACGGTCGGTTGCCCACTGATTGACCTTCGACCTGTGCGGTTCCGGAATACGTCCACTGAGGACATTTCCGCCGCATTTTTCACTTGCCCGTCACTCAGCGGACCTCCCGGCTCGCATCGCCGGCAGAAGCACCGGCAGCGCGACGGCCAACGCGATCCCCCGCACCGCTCCCGCCACCGGATAGGCAGCCCGGATGCCGAACACGTCCGCGACCAGCCCGCCGGCCAGCGACCCCAGCGGCATCAACCCCCACCCCAGCATCCGGTAGACGCTGTGCACCCGCCCGCGCAGTTCCGTCGGCACCGCCTGCTGGCGCAGGCTGACCGTGACCACGCTCCAGAGCGTCGTCGCGAATCCGTTGATCCCCAACAGGGCACCAAGAACGACCGCATTCGGACTGACGCCGATGAGCCCGAAAATCGCGACATTGGCGACCAAGGCGGTCAACAACGCTTGCAGCGCCCCGATTTTCGCCACCACCCGCGCGTTGACCATCCCGCCCAGCACACTGCCGACCGCCGCCCCGGCGAGCAGCACGCCGTAACCGCGCTCGCTGACGTGCAGAGTCTGCGTCGCGAGCAGTACGACGGTGACGTTGCCGAGCTGGTAGCAGAACGTGTTCACCGCCAGCAGCCCGGCCAAAGTCCGCAACAACCGGTGCCGCCCGAGCCAGCGCACCCCCTCCGCCACCGCGACCCGGATCGGCGGCCGCGCGCTCTGCGGCAACTGGCGCCTCGGAAGGGTCGCCAGCAGCACAGCGGACACCACGAACGAAACCGCGTCCACACCGAACGGCAACGCCGCCGCTCCCGCGAACAGCAGACTCCCGATCGGCGGCCCGACGAACAACTGCCCAGCATTGGCGATCGCGTACTGACTGCCGTTCGCCCGGTGCAACTGCGCGTCGGAGACAAGGTCCGGCACCACCGCGAGCGACGCGCTGGCGAACACGACCTCGCACGCGCTGAGCCCGAACCCCATGACCGCCAGACCCGCGATGTCGATCCGCCCCAGCCAGATCAGCCCCGCGGCCACCGCGACGATCGCCGCCTGCAACGCCTGCGACCGCCACAACAGACCGACCCGATCGCGGCGGTCCACGAGCGCACCAGCGGGCAAGGACAGCAGCAGCCAGGGCAGGTAGGTCGCCGCCGAGACGACCGAGACCTGCACCGGATCGCGGGTGATCGTGACCGTCAGCAGCGGAACGGCGGCCGCGAAAACACCGTCGCCGACGTTGTCCGCCGCCGAGGCCCACCACAACCGCCAGTACGCGGCGGGAAGCTTGGTCTGCGCGTCGCTTGCCTTCATGCCCGGGATCTTTTCCGGGTCGAACAGGTGTTCGCCATCATGTAGGCTGGAGCTACATCGAATGTTTCGCCGTGTGGTGGCTGAGCCGCGGTATTTCGCTTGCCGAAGGGTCCCGGGCGCTGCAGACTGACCGGCCGATGCCAAGTCCTGCGCGAATCCGGAACCGGCCCGGCGGGTCCGCCTGCGGCCACGCCTGCCGACGACCCCGCACGACGGCTGGATCCGCTGCGTCCGGACGCACGGATGCCAGGCGCGGTGCGGCTGAACGGATGGCGACCGGGCGCGCAGCAGCCCTGCACACGGCAACCGAGCGCGAGCAGCTGAGCTGGCGACAGGCGGACGCGCAGCAGCCAAGCCCACCACGCGAGCCGACACAAGACGGTCAAACGCAACCCGCGGTCGAACTGGTGGCGGCCAGACGCACCGCGACCGGGCACACCACAGCAAGACGCGCTGGCCAAGGCACCCGGCAAGCGGATGCGCAGCAGCCAACCCCTCCCGACCACGCCGAGCAGCCAATGCCAGAAACTCAAGCGGCACTTCGGGTGCGGTGCGGGATGCGGCTGTCCGTGAGGGGAACCCTGAGGGACTCAGAGTCCCTCAGGGTTCCCCTCACGGACACGAGCAAGCGGCAACGAGGGCATGGGGCGGGCGTTTTGGCGAGGTTGGCGTCCCTGGCATCGGGTCGAGCGGCAGCCGGGCACATCCCGCCGAACGCCGGCTGCGGTCCAGCACACCGCGGCTCAACACAGGAGAACCGAACGAACAGGTGGTTCATGATCGACGTAGTCATCTCCGGATGCGGCCCGACCGGCGCGATGCTCGCCGCCGAGTTGCGGCTGCACGGCGTGCGGGTCCTCGTCCTGGAAAAGGAAACCGAGCCGGTCCCCCTCGCCCGCATCGTCAGCCTGCATATCCGCAGCCTCGAACAGCTGGCTATGCGCGGACTGCTGGAGCGAGTCCTCGAACGCGGACGGCAGCGTCCGGTCGGCGGCATCTTCGCGGGCATCCCCAAACCCGCACCCGCAGGCCTCGATTCCGCGTACCTGCTGGGCATTCCGCAGCCGGTCGTCGTCCGCCTGCTCGAAGACCACGCGATCGAACTGGGCGCACAGGTCCGGCACGGCTGCGCGGTCGCCGGTTTCGAACAGGACGAGGACGGAGTGACCGTCGAACTGGCCGACGGCGAGCGGATCCGGTCGCGGTACCTCGTCGGCTGCGACGGCGCGCGCAGCACCGTGCGCAAGCTGCTCGGCGTCGGCTTCCCCGGCGAACCCTCGCGGACCGAGACCCTGATGGGCGAGATGTCCGCGACCGCGCCGCAGGAGGAGATCACCGCCAAGGCGGCCGAGATCCGCGAGACCGACAAGCGGTTCATGCTGGGGCCGGTCGGCGAGGGCGTCTATCGCGTCGTGGTCCCGGCCGTGGGCATCAGCGCGGAACCGCCCGTTCTCGAGGACTTCAAGCACCAACTGCGCGCCATCGCCGGCACCGACTTCGGCATGCACTCCCCGAACTGGCTGTCCCGCTTCGGCGACGCCACCCGCCTGGCCGAGCAGTACCGGGTCGGCCGCGTGCTGCTGGCCGGCGACGCCGCGCACATCCACCCGCCTACCGGCGGGCAGGGCCTCAACCTGGGCGTCCAGGACGCGTTCAACCTCGGCTGGAAGCTCGCCGCCCAGGTCCGCGGCTGGGCCCCGGGCCCCCTGCTCGACACCTACCAGGCCGAACGCCGTCCCGTCGCCGCCGACGTTCTCGACAACACCCGCGCCCAGATGGAACTGTCCTCCGCCGAAGCGGGACCGCGGGCCGTGCGCCGGCTGCTCACCGAACTGATGGACTTCGACGAGGTCAACCGCCGCCTGATCGGGAAAATCACCGCGATCGACCTCCGCTACGACTTCGGCGAGGGTCCCGACCTGCTGGGCCGCCGTCTCCCCGACCTCGACCTGAAACAAGGCCGCCTTTACGACCGCCTGCATCAGGGCCGAGGCCTGCTGCTCGACCGCACTGACCGGCTGAACATCGAAGGCTGGGCGGACCGTGTCGACCTCCTCGCGGACTCCGCCGCGGTTCTGGATGCTCCGGCCATCCTGCTCCGTCCGGACGGATACGTCGCCTGGATCGGCGAGGACCAGCACGACCTCGACCGCCATCTCGCCCGGTGGTTCGGCGACCCGGCCGCGCTCGGCTGAGGCAACCGCCGAGTGCTGCATAACGGAGACGTCGCCGCGACCGCTGGTTCGGTGCCTTGTCCCCTGAACAATCCACCGAGCCCCGCACCGCACGCGCGAGTTCGGCCGACTCGCCCCCAAGCACAACAGGACCGTCAGGCCGCCACACCCACCCACTGGCCCGCCGATCTCACCCGAACACCCGCCGAGTGCCGCATAATCGCGACGTGCCGCTCACTTTGGAACTGAGCACCGGCGACCTGGCCGCCACCAGGCTCGCCGTCTCGCCGCTGTCCGAGACCGTCTCCGGTCTGCAGACCCTCGCCGGTTGCTGGGGCCCGACGCGCCACCGACGCTGGACCCGCTGGGCCGCGAACGAACTCGCCGCCCGTCCGCTGGACCTGCCTTGGACCTGGCCATTGCTCGTCACCGGACGGGCCAGCTGGCCGCAGTTCCTCCTGCCTGCCCCGGCCCGCGCGGCGAACACGATCGACGAGGCGCTGGCCGCGATGCTCCGGACCACCGCGAGCCAGGTCCGGCAAAGCCTGCACGGCGTGTTCGGCGATCACCTGCCTGCCCCCGCCCGGGCACTCGCCGCCGACCCCGCAGCGGGGCTTCGCGCCATCGCCGCCGAACTCCGCCAGGCGCACGACCGCCTGATCGCACCGCACTGGGCCCGGCTGCGCGCAGTCCTCGACGCCGACATCGCCTACCGCGCCAAACAATGGGCCGACGGCGGCGCGCGCCACCTGTTCGCCGACCTGCACACCAAACTGAACTGGCACGACAGCCGACTCACCCTCGACGGCGACCACCGCCCCTCGCCCGGACGGCCCGCCGGCGGACTGGTTCTCTCCCCCGTCGTGCTCGGCCCGCCGTGGGTGATGATCAAACTGCACACCACCACGCAAACCACGATCCGCTACCCGGCCCGAGGCAGCGGTGCATTGTGGACAGCCGCCGAACGCCGTCCCGCCGAACCCGCGGTCCGCCTCCTGGGCCGACGTCGAGCCGAACTGCTGGAGACACTGCGCTCCCCCGCCACGACCACCGACCTCGCCGACGCCCTGCACGTGTCGCCGAGCGCCGTTTCGCAACACCTCCGGGTCCTGCGAGACAGCGGCCTGGTCTCCGGCCGACGGTCCGGCCGCGAGGTCCTCTACCGCACTACCAAAGAGGGAATGCGCCTGCTGAACCCCTCCGCCGAACAGCGAATGTGACGCCTCGACAACCTCCCGCTCCCGGCGAAGCACCCGTCCGCGCAGCCCTGTGCCGCGACGCCGAGCGAGGGAATGTGCCTGCTGAGCCCTCGCCCTTCACGCCCTCCAGCCTCCGGCGAAACACCAGCCCGCTCGCAAGCCGTCCGTCCAGCCAAGGAACGGAACCCCTCGGCCAACGCACAAAACCGACGAGTCCCACCCCCGCACCCTCCAAAACCGCACCTCGGCGGCCTAAACCCCGCGCTTCCCACGACCGAGGCACAAATGTGACAACTCCACCCCCACTGCCACATTTCCGGAGTACGCTCTCGCGGACCGCGACCGTCCTCGCGGGGAGGGGAAGCGGCGGGGATGAGCGACACTTGGCAGGCGCCCGGGTTCACCGAGGTCGACGTGCTCGGCGTCGGCGGCTTCGGGCGCGTCGTGCTGGCCAAGCACCAGGACTCCGGCCGCATGGTGGCGATCAAATACCTGCTCGCGGAATACCTCGCCGACCCGGACCTCGCGGCCGCGTTCCGGCGCGAGGCGTGGCTGCTGTCCGGCGTCCGAAGCCGGCACGTCGTGCAGCTGTTCGACTTCATCGAAACGCCGCAAGGCGCGGCGCTGGTAATGGAGGCCGTGCCCGGCGTGTCCTTGCGCGCGCTCCTGGCGACCGAGAACGTTCTCGCCCCCGAATCCGCACTGGCCATCCTCAAGGGTTCGCTGCTCGGCCTCGCCGACGCGCACGCCGCCGGAGTCGTCCATCGCGACTACAAACCGGGAAACGTGCTGGTGTCCCGGGAAGGCCAGTCGAAACTGGTCGACTTCGGACTGGCCACTTTGGACGGACACAACGGACTGACCGCCGGTTCCCCGTCGTACATGGCACCCGAGCAGTGGGCCGGGCAACCAGGCCAGCCCGCCACCGACGTGTACGCCGCGACTTGCGTGTTCTACCAATGCATCACCGGACACCAGCCGTTCGAAGCGAGCACTACCGACGAACTTCGCTCGCTGCACCAGATGGCACCGGTGCCGCTCGACGCGGTGCCGGAGAAACTCCGTCCGCTGATCGCGCGCGGAATGGCGAAGGACCCGGCCTGGCGACCGTCCACATCGGACGCTTTCGTAGCCGAACTGGAAACCGTCGCCCGCAAGGCTTACGGCAAGGACTGGGAGAAGCGCGGCTGGAAGCGTCTCGCCACCTCAGCCGCCGCCCTGACCGCGCTCACCCCGCTGGCCCTCCTGACCACTGCGGGCACCGCCGCCGCGCCGATCGGAGCTGGCGCGGTGGCAGCCGGGGTGCCTGCCACCGGCACCGGAGCGGGCGCGACCGCGGTGATCGTCGGCAAGGTCGTCGCGGTGCTCGTGGTCGTCGGCGCACTGGTCACCGGCGGAATCCTGGTCTTCAACCGCCAGGACGATCCGCCCGCGTCCGCGCCGCTCACCGTCGCGATGCGGACCGACTCCGGACGCGACCAAGCCCTCCCCATCACCTACGACCTCCAGTATCCGCAGGTGTCCGGCGGACCGGATGCCGCTGTGCGGCAACGCCTCAACGACGCTTTGCGCGCCCCGATCGACAAGCGGCTGAAGGCCATTCGCGACGCGCGCGCCAATCCGAACTGGCAAAGCCAGTTCACCGAAGCCGGAGAAACCCCCGCCGCGCGATCGACCGCGCAGATTCTGCTGCGGACCCCGACGCTGCTCTCCGTCCGCTACGACCACGATCTCGACTCGAAAGTGCTGGGGCACACGACGTGGCGGTTCCCGGAAACCGTCACCGTCGACCTCGCCACCGGGAACCCGCTCGGCCCGCCGGACATGTTCCGACCCGAAGTGCTGACCGCGGCCGGGATGCGAACGCTGACGGACCGGATCGAACCGCACACCAGGAACGGTTTCTGCCAGCTGGCGTCCGTCGACGACAACGGCCGGAAAACCACCATCGACGCCGCCGACCAGACCCCGGCGCGCGGGCACGTTCCGGCGGCCTCGATCGGATTTACCAAGACCGGGGCCGAATTCGAGATCCTGTGGTACGACCTGGGCTGCACTACGGCGGCGGGCAAAGAAACCGTAACCGTCCCGTACGCCGAAATCTCCGATCTGCTGCAACCGAAGTTCGTGACAATGCTCGGCACCGCAACGCCTTCCTCGCCGACACCGCCATCATCCTCACCGGTAAGCAACACCTACACGAACCCCCGATTCGGCTTCACCGTGCGCATCCCACAGGGTTACACCGCCGCGCCCTACAGCCCGGACAACGGCGACGGAATGACGTTCACCAACACCGCCCTCGACGCGACCCTGACCGTATGGGGCACCAACGCGGGCGGCCGAACCTCCGCGGCGGCATTGGCCGACGCAGCCGCCGAGACAGAAGCGAACGGCGGCCAAGTGACCTATCGCAAGGACGAAGGCGATCACTACTCGATTTCCGGCTACCAAAGCGACGGCAAAATTTTCTACGAGCGCGATTTCCTTGGGGCCGATTCGACGGCCTCGCTTCGCTGGGTTTACCCGCGCGAGCACAAGACCGACCTCGACACGCCTGTCAGCACCACAGTGGACACCTTCCGGCCCGGCGACCTCTCCCAGCCGCACTAACCCGACGCCCGCGGGCACGGCTACGCGCTGAGCACCGGCCTCAACGCCTACACCGCTTACGCGACAACAAATCCTCGGGTGGCGGCGAGCACGAGGCACCAGATCACCGAGACGCTGGTAGACCTCCAGCGAGCCTGAACAACGGATTCCGCACCAGAGCTGGTCGATAACCGACAAATCCGGCGCGTATCGCTGCTCCATTCGGATGATCGACAACTGTCCCGTCCAGCATCCTGACCCGCTCGCACCTAGCCTCGACGGACCCGGCGGCCGCACACTGTCCCGCGTCAGCGAGGCCCAGCTCCGCGGCCGATTCCGACAACGTTGTCGGCCGGGGCGCGACGCGGGACGGCACGGCCGAACGAGAGGAAGATCGATCAATGGCTGATCGGATCACCGAGCAGGGCCAGGGAAGCCCGGACACCCCGGGCGAGGCGACCTCGGGCGAAGCGGCCGCAGGCAAAACGACTCCCGGCGCGGCGACCGAGGGCACGGCGATCCCGGCGGAAGCGACTGCACGGACGGCAAACCCGGCCGAAGCACCCGCGAGCCAAGCAGGCCCAGCCGAGGCAGCCGAACGCACGGCGACCCCCGACGAGGCAACCGCGAGCAAGACCGCCGCAGACAAGACGGCGCCCAGCTCGGCGACCGAGGGCAAAGCGACCCCAGCCGAGACAACTGCACGCACCGCGTCCCCGGCCGAAACGCACGCGAGCAACGCAGCCCCCTCCAAGGCAGCCGAACGCACTGCAACCCCCGGCGACGCAACTCCAAGCGAAGCGGCCGCAGACAAGGCGAGCCCCGCCGAGCCGACCGCAGGCGCAACAACCACAAGCGAAACAACCACCACCAACTCCAAGAAGCTCCGCTCCCGGCACATCACCATGATCGCCCTCGGCGGCATCATCGGGGCCAGCCTCTTCGTCGGCTCCGGGAACGTCGTGCGCGCCGTCGGACCGGCCGCCGTCATCTCCTACCTCATCGGCGGGCTCCTCGTCTTCCTCGCGATGCGGATGCTCGGCGAGATGGCCGCGGCGCGTCCGGCGATCGGGTCGTTCATGGAGTACGCCCGGGTGGGGCTCGGCGAGTGGGCGGGGTACCTCGTCGGCTGGCTGTACTGGTACTACTGGATCGGCGTGATCGCGTTCGAGGCGGTCGTCGGCGGGTCGGTGCTCGGCGGGTGGTTCCCGGCGGTGCCGCAGTGGGTGTTTTCGGTGCTGCTGTTGCTGTTCTTCACCACCACGAACCTGGTGTCCGCGCGGTCGTTCGGCGAGGTCGAGTACTGGCTGGCGAGCATCAAGGTCGCCGCGATCATCGTGTTCCTCGCGGTCGGCACGCTGTTCGCGTTCGGGCTCTGGCCGAAGGCGAACTTCTCGATCCCGAACCTCTGGCAGCACGGCGGATTCGCGCCCAATGGCTGGTGGCCGATCCTCAGCGGCGTCGCGATCGTGATTTTCTCCTACTTCGGCACCGAGATCGCGGTGATGGCCGCGGCCGAGTCCGAGGATCCGGCCAAGGGTGTCCGGCAGGCGGTCAGCACGGTGATCTGGCGGATCCTGCTGTTCTTCGTCGGCGGGGTGCTGCTGATCGTCACCATCGTCCCGTGGAACCAGCTGCCGAATCCCAAGCAGGAAGGGCCGTTCGCGCACGCCTTCACGCTGTTCGGGCTCCCCGGCGCCGGACTGGTGATGAACGCGGTCGTGCTGACCGCCGCGTGTTCGGTGCTCAACTCCGGGCTCTACTCCGCGGGCCGGATGTTCTCTGCTCTCGCCGAGAAGCGGCTGGCTCCGCGGGCGGTGGCGAAGAAGAGCAAGTCCGGCGTGCCGGTCGTCGCGGTGGTGGCTTGCACGATCGGCGGATACATCGCGGTCTTCGTCAACTTCGTCGCGCCGGACTCCGGCATCTTCGACTTCATCATGAACTCCGCGGGCCTGGTCGCGTTGTTCGTGTACTCGTTCATCGCGTGCACCCAGATGCGGATGCGACAGAAGATGACGCCGGAGGAGCGCGCCGGGCTGAAGCTCAAGATGTGGCTGCACCCGTGGCTCGGCATTCTGACCGTCCTCGGCGTCGTGGCGATCATCGTGGTCATGCTGCTGACCGACGACTCCGCCCGCACCCAGGTCTGGACGAGCATCGTGTCGCTGGCCGTGATCGCGCTGTTCTGGCCGCTGGTGCGCCGGGGACTGCGGAAGTCCGCCGCGAAGGAGAGCTAGCTAAGCCACCGGGCAGCGCAGCGACCTCCGCGAAATCGGGAAGTCGAAATACGCGGCAGGGAAGGTCTCCGGCTGGAACGTGTAGTGCCACCATTCCTCGGGCAGGTTCTTGAACCCGGCCCGCTCCAGCCCGTGCAGCAGGAGCATCCGGTTCTCCTTCTGCTTGCCGACGATCCGCGGGTCGAGCGTGTGCGCGAGGGTGTCGAAGCAGTCGAAGCCGGTGCCCATGTCGATGGAATTGTCCGGGAACCGGTCGGCTTCCGGGCCGTAGCAAGGCTTCAGCGGCTGACCGGGGCGGTACCGCCGCGTCGGGAACGCCGGGAGGCGGACGAGCGTGAGGTCGACCGTGCTTCCCCGGCTGTGCCCGGATTTCGCCGCGATGTAACCGTCCTCGAAGAGCCGGTCCTTCTCCACGCGCGGGTAGAACTCGGCTTTCATCCGCAGGTCGGACAGGTCCTCGGCCCAGCGCACGAAGTTGTCGACCGCGCGCTGCGGCCGGTAGCAGTCGTAGACCTTCAGCGTGTAGCCCTGGCGCAGGAACGACAGCTGCGCCTTGTGCAACGCCACCGCGGCGTCGCGGGTCAGGATGCACATCGGCTGCCGGTAGCCGTCGACCGGCGCGCCAGTGAAGTTGTGTGGCGTGATGTAGCGGATTTCCTGCACGATGGTCGGATCGACGTCGCGCAGGGCGACGAACTCGGGCGGCGCCTTCGGCTCCGGTGCGGCCGGTGCCGGCGGTGCGGCGACGAGACAGGTCAGCAGGCTCATCGCGGCGACCACCAAGCCGCGCATCATCTTTCCGCGCATAGCCCGCTTGCTTACCACAAGTTCACGCGCTGGTGTAGGCGTCGTACACCGGCCAGCGCCGTCTTCATCATCCGCGGCACGGCGGCGATCACGGTGCCGTGCGCGCGCCGTTCGGCGGCACCGCACAGTCCGATCCTCGTCCGGCCGCCGCTGGGCCGGTGCGACTTCCTTTGTGCAGCGCGAGAACTCGGGATCAGGCTTGCGGGGCGGACGTCTTCCGCACCACCCGACGCCGCCCATCCGCACGCAACATCGGCCCGAACCGCAACCGCGCCTCCCCCGCCAACTCGGCACCGACGTCCACCTCGAACCAACCCGCCGACGCAGCAATACGCAACCGAACACCCCGCCCGGCGAGGCCGGTGACCCGACCCCGAGCCCTCCAACAACTGCACCCCGTGCGTCAACGGCCGCCACCCCAGCACATGCCGGACCACCACCAACCGGATCAGGCTTGCGGAGCGGACGTCTTCCGCACCACCCGACGCCGCCCGTCCGCACGCAACATCGGCCCGAACCGCGACCGCGCCTCCCCCGCCAACTCGGCACCGAGGTCCACCTCGAACCCACCCGCCGACGCAGCAATACGCAACCGACCACCCCGCCCGGCAAGACCGGTGACCCGATCCCGAGCCACCGCCAGCAACTGCACCCCGTGCGTCAACGGCCGCCGCCCCAGCACGTGCTGGACGACGACCAGTTCCTGCCGCGTCAGCGCGACGAACGCGGCTGGCCGCGATTGCTGCCACAGCCATCGCCGCGGCAGTTCGGGTTCCGCACCGAGGTAGCGCGTATGCCGGGTATGCCCGAGTGCCACCAGCGGGGACGCCGGAAGCCGGTCCCAGCCAAGCGAAGGCGGCCCCGCGTGCGCCGGTTCCGCCGCGCCGGGCCGATGCGCGCGCGATCGCACGTGCGTCAAGAGGTCGGCCACCGCGGGCCATGCCCACGAGCGGTAACGGAAAACCAGCGTTGTCCGGACGCCGGTTAGCACCAGACAGGCATGCTTTCCGGCCATCGCGTGCTCGACCGCGATCAGCTCCGGGTACGGGATCGCGCCGACGATGCGCGGATAAGGCAGGTCGTCGACCCACAGCGCCACCCCGCGCGCGCCCGCGCCCAGTGCCTGCTCCGGCGTCCACACCACGCCGTCGCTCGACGGCCGGGTCGCCGACGGGGCCAGGACCACCTCGCCCGGGCCGACCAGGTCCGCGAGGTCCTCCGCCGCCGCGCCCGGCCGGGACCAGCGGGAAGGCGGTTTGGTGTCGAGCCGGTCGGCGAGGTCGCGGCCGACCTGGATCTCCCATGGCTCCGCCGCAGCGGTGAGCGCGGCCCGCGCCGAACCGATGCCGGACATGGGAGCCTCCTGCCGTCGCGGGAGCCGGGCCTGGTGCCCTGTGCTTCCAGCGTATACACCGCCGCGCGGCCGCTTCTCATTCCGCAGCTCACCCGGGTGGGACCTAGATCACCCGTTTGCCGCAACCCGCTTCGACGATGCGCCCGCACCCGCGCCGCCCCTAGAATCGGCGGTGCGGCACCGTTGCCACTGTCCTTTGTGGACATCGCGCCGCGCGGCAGCCTGCTTCGAACCTGGAGGGAACCTCGTGTCCGCACCGGAATCCGTGCAGATCGTCACCGCCCGGCGCATCGTGACCATGGCGGGAGCCGAGCCTCCGGCCTTCGCGGTCCGCGGCGAATGGGTCGTCGCGCACGGCAGCGTCGCCGACCTGCGCGGCGAGTTCCCCTCGGCGGAAGTGCACGATTTCGGCGATGCCACCGTCATCCCCGGCTTCAACGACGCCCACCAGCACCCGACCGTCGTCGCCGCGCAATCGCTGCAGGTCGACCTGTCGCCGTCCCGGATCCGCTCGACCGCCGACCTCACCGCGGCCCTGCGCGAACGAGCCGCCGCGACGCCGCCCGGCGAATGGGTCATCGGCTGCGGCTACGACTCGTTCCGCAGCAACGGCGGCCGCGAACTCACCCGCACCGAGCTGGACGAAGCCTGCCCGGACCACCCCGTACTGGTCGTGCACGTGACGCTGCACGCCGGCGTCCTCAACTCCCCCGGCCTCGCACTCTCCGGCCTGACCGACGCCAGCGAACCGCCGCCCGGCGGCCACCTCGGGCGGGACGCCGCCGGCCGCCTCGACGGTGTCGTCCACGACCAAGCCCTCTACGACCTGGCGTTCCCGGCCTTCACCCCGCGTCCGACGATCGTGAAGGACCCGCCCACCGAGGTACTGGCCGCCGCCTTCACCCGGCACGCCGCCGACCTGCACGCCGCGGGCATCACCTCGGTCGGCGACGCCCTGGTCGGCCGCACCGAATGGCAGATGCTCCGCCACCTGGCCGACCAGGACCAGCTGACGCTCCGGGTGAACGCGCTGGCCGCCTACGACCACTTCGACTACTTCCGCGCCCTCCCCGGCTCCCCGCTCACTCCGGAAACCCGGCTGCGGCTAGGCGGGGTCAAGACCTTCGCCGACGGTGCCGTCAACGGCGGGACCTGCCTGGTCGAACAGCCCATCGAAGGCACCGACAGCTACGGCCTGGAGCGCGTCTCCGCCGCTCAGCTGGCCGAGACCGTGCGGCACGTGCACGACGCCGGGTGGCGAGTCTGCGTGCACGCCAACGGCGACCGCGCGATCCGCCGCGTCCTGGACGCCGTCGACCAGGCACAGGCCGCCCACCCGCGACAGGACCCGCGCCACCGCATCGAACACTGTTCCATCATCGACGACGAGATCCTGAAGAGGATGCGCGACCACGGCATGATCGCGGTGCCGTTCGCGAACTACGCCGCCGCGCACGGGGACAAGCTGACCCGGTATTACGGCGAGGAGCGCGTCGAGCGGATGTTCGCCCACCGGTCGATGCTCGACGCCGGGGTCGCTGTGGCCGGTTCGTCCGACCATCCGTGCGGGCCGTTCCCGCCGCTGTACGCGCTGCGCAGCTGCGTGACGCGCCGGGCGCCGGACGGGGAATTGTTCGGGCCTTCGCAGCGGATCAGCGTCGAGGCGGCGCTCGGCGTGTATACGACGGGGTCGGCTTACGCTTCTGGCGAAGAGACGACCAAGGGGCAACTCGCGCCGGGGTTCCTGGCCGATTTCGCGGTGCTGGCGGAGGACCCGTTCGAGTCGGATCCGGAGGCGTTGGATCGGGTTCAGGTGCGGGAGACCTGGGTTGGCGGGCAGCGGGTCTGGTCGGCTTAGCGGTTGCGTGGCGGGTGTGCCGTGAGGGGAACCTTCATGGACTCTGAGTCCCTCAGGGTTCCCCTCACGGCCCGCAACCCGCGGCTTCCGCAGCAATTCGATATTTCCAAGATAAATCGCGCCGGTTATCGTTTTCGGAATGAATGCTGTCGTCGTCCGCGCCACATCTGGATCCGTACCGCAGCTCGTCGCCTCGGCAACGGCCCTGTTCGCCGAGGACGGCGGTCAGCGCGACCCATGGATGGACCTCACCTGGCCGCGCCGCGAAGGCTCTGCCTACTTCGCCGATCTACTACACCGCGACGATTCCCTGTGCCTGCTGGCGTTCTCCGCCTCGGGTTCCGCGATCGGTCACCTGATCGGCCGGATCCGCCGCCCCGACCCGCTCCGGCCAGGGGCAGTGGTCGGCGTGCTGGAGAGCCTCCGCGTCGACACCGCGCACCGAGGAATCGGCGTCGGAACAGCCTTGGCGGAAGAATTCTTCGCGTGGGCCAGAGAATCCGGCGCGAACCAGCTCAGCGTCACAGCTTATGCGGCCAACGAATCCGCCATCAGCTTCTACCGTAGTCGCGGGTTCGCGCCGTTTGAACTCACCCTCCACGCACCGCTCTAGCCCTACAGCGTTAAATACCCCTGCGCGAACCCGGCAGCCACCGCCGCCGCGCGGTCGTTTACTCCGAGTTTCGCGTAGACGTGCAGCAGATGCGTCTTCACCGTCGCCTGGCTGATGAACAACTGCTCCGCCGCCCGACGATTCGTCGCTCCCTTCGCGATCAGCTGCAGTACCTCCAACTCGCGGTCGGACAACGGGTCCGCCGCCGGTTGGCGCAGCTGTCCCATCAGCCGGGTCGCGACTGTCGGCGACAGCACCGCCTGGCCCTGCGCCGCGGCCTCGACCGCACGGAAAAGCTCCTCCCGAGGGGCTTCCTTCAGCAGATACCCGGTGGCTCCCGCTTCGATGGCCGGGAGGACATCACTGTCGGTGTCATAGGTCGTCAGCACCAGGATTCGCGCGGGCACACCGCGTTTCGCCAGCTCCTTGATCGCCGTCACGCCGTCCGTTCGCGGCATTCGCAGGTCCATCAGGATCACGTCCGGACGGAGTTCCTCACCGGCGGTGATCGCCGCCGCCCCGTCGGCGGCCTCGCCGACCACCTCGAACCGCGGGTCGGCGCTGAACATGCCGCGCAGGCCGTCGCGCACCACCGGATGGTCGTCGACGATCAGCAGCGAGATCATCGCTCGCCCCCGGCCGGAATCGCGGGCACGGTCGCCGAGATCGCCGTGCCGCGGCCCGGTTCCGATTCGACGTCCAGTCGCCCCGCGAGGCGCTGCACCCGCTGCCGCATCCCGGCCAGTCCGAATCCGCCGTTCGCGGAACCGTTGGCGCGCTTGGCATTCGGCTCGAAACCGACGCCGTCGTCGCGGACATCGAGAGTCACCAGGTCCGGCATGTACGACAGGGTCAGGCCGACCCGGTTCGCCCGCGCGTGCTTGGCGACGTTCGACAGCGCTTCCTGCGCGGTCCGCAGCAACGCCACCTCGACGTCAGTGTGCATCGGCCGGGCGTCGCCGGTGGTGGTGAGCACGGCGTCGACGTCGTTGGCCGCCGACCAGTTCCTGGTCACCTCGCTGATCGCCTCCGGGAGCCGGGCTTCGGCGAGCACCGACGGTTCGACGGATTGGACCGTTCGACGCGCTTCGACCAGGCTTTCCCGGGCCAGGTTCGTCGCGTTCGCCAAGTGGCGGTTCAGCACCGTCGGCTCGGCCGCGGTTTGCTCAGCCGCCTGGAGTTGGGTCAGGATTCCGGCCAGGCCCTGGGCGAGGGTGTCGTGGATTTCCCGCGCCATCCGCTGCCGTTCGTCCAGGACCCCGGCCTCGCGGGCTTGGACGAGCAATTGCGCGTGCAGTCCGGCGTTCTCGGCCAACGCGGCCTCCAGCTTCACATTGACCTCGTGCACTTCCGCCAGCGCCTGCTTCTGCAGTTCATTGCGCCGATAAGCCATTTCCACGAAATAGAACACCGCTCCCGCCAGCGCGACCGAAAGCGCGCTGACGCCCAGCCACACCCACCACAGATTCTCCGCGTTGATTTTGGCGATCCCGCCCAGGAACGCCATCGCCGAGATCACCGCGGTGGCCGCGGCGCCCGCGTACCGCGAACGTCCCGTCAGGTGCTGAAAAGCCTGCGGGTAACCGGCGAACGCGAACAAGCCGTACCACGGCGCGAGGGCCGCCAAGACCGCCGTCATCGCCAGCAGACCGGCGTAATACCCCGCCCTCAAGGCGTGCGGACGAAGCGTGTGAAACCACAGCAGCCAAAGCGCCGCCGCGAAAGAAAGCCCCAGAATGAGCGGAAGCTGCACTGGCAGCTGCAGCAAAGTAATGCTCACGCTGACCGCGAGAAGACAGTAAGGCAGCACTTTGAAGGTCGCCGTCTGTGCGTGTTCCCAGCGGTCGAACTCTTCGCGCAGATCGCCCTCGATGCCCACCTGTTACTCCCAGCGGAAGTAGCGTGCGGCCAAGCCCCCGGCCACGACAAGCCACCCTAGCATGACCCCGAGGTGCAACAGCTGCGGCCAATTCCCGGAAGCGGTGTCCTGCAACGCTTGTACGCCCGCGCCGAGCGGTGTCAGGTCGCTGATCGTCAGCAGAACCTGGTTCATGCTGGCACGCGGCACCCAGAGTCCGGCGAAGAACACCAGCGGGAAGAACACCAGCGAACCGACCGCGCTCGCGCTCTTGGCGGACCGGGCGAGCGCCGCGACCAGGAGTCCGATCCCGAACAACGCCAAGGCCAGCAGCATAAAACTGAGCACGTACGCGGGCAGTCGCCGAGGCAGGTCGACGTCGAAGGCCAGCCGTCCGAGCACGAGAATGACCAGTGTCGACGCCGCCGACAGGACCACGGCCATCAGCGATTGCGCGCCGAGCATCACCGTCGGTTTCACCGGAGTGAGCCGCATTCGCCGCAGCACGCCCTTCTCCCGGTAGGAGGCGAACAGCTGCGACAAACCGCTGAGCGAGAACAGCGAAACTCCCATCGCGACCACGATCGGCAGGTACCGGCTGATCATCCGGACCCCGTCCGGGCCGGGTTCGCGCAGGGCGGGGATCAGGCCGAGCACGACGAACAGGATCGGCGAGAAGGCGAGCGCGAAGAACACGACGATCGGCTCGCGGAAGAACAGTTTCGTTTCGGTGGCGGCGAGCCGGACCAAAGCGGGCACCGGGATCTCCTCAGGATTCGATGGAACGGCCGGTGAGCGCGACGAACGCGTCGTCCAGCGTGGTCTGGTCCACTCGCAGGTCCGCGACAGTGAGCTGATGGCGGGCGAGCGCGGCCGTCACGGCCAGCAGCAGGTTTCCGGTTCCGGTGACGACGAGCTGGCTGCCCGCCCGCTCGACGGCGGCGACCTCCGGCAGTCCGGTCAGGACCGCGTCGTCCAGTGGCCCAGGCACGCGAAACCGGATCCGCTGCCGGTCGTCGATGCGCGACACCAGTCCGGCCGGACTGTCCACCGCGACGACCTGACCAGCGTCGATGATCGCCATCCGGTCGCAGAGCCGCTCGGCTTCCTCCATGAAGTGCGTGACCAGCAGGATCGTCACGCCTCGCGCGCGGATCCGCTCGACCAAGGCCCAGACGTCGCGGCGGGCCTGCGGGTCGAGTCCGGTGGTGAGTTCGTCGAGCACCGCGACCTTCGGATTGCCGAGCAGTGCGAGCGCGATCGACAGCCGCTGTTTCTGGCCGCCGGACAGCCGGCGGAACTGGGTGCCGAGCTTGCCGTCGAGCGTCAGGATCTCGGCCAGTTCCCGCCAATCGGCCGGATCGCGATAGAACGAGCTGTACAGCTGGAGCGCCTCGCCGACCTTGAGTTTGTCCGGCAGTTCGCTTTCCTGGAGCTGTCCGCCGAGCACCTGGCGCAGTTCGCCGTCGTCGCGCTGGGGGTCGAGGCCGCAGACGCGGATCGCCCCGCCGTCCGGCTTCCGCAGTCCTTCGACGCATTCGACGGTCGTGGTCTTGCCAGCTCCGTTCGGGCCGAGAATGCCGAAAATCTCGCCCGGCTCGACGGCGAAGCTGACGCCGTTGACGACGGCCTGCCCGCCGTACCGCTTGACGAGGCTGTCCACCTCGATGATTGCCATGCGTCAACCGTGCCGGGCGGCACCGGTGCGGCGAATCGACTGCGTGGCCAGACTTTCCGGCCTGCCCGGGCGGAGCGGCGGATCAACCGATCGGTCGATCCGCCGCGGACACTCAGCCGAGGTGCACGGCCTCCGCCCCGACCGCCGGTTCGACGTGCACCGCCGCCGCGGTCAGCCGGGGCACTGCCGCGATCAGCTCGTGTTCCAGGCTGTGCGCGAGTTCGTGCGCCTGCTCGACGGTGAGCGTGTTGGCGACCTGGACGGCGAGTTCGGCGCGCAGGCTGTGGCCGATCCAGCGCATCCGGACCTCGCGGACGCCCTCCACCCCGGGCACCGCGGCGGCCGTCTGCTCGGCCAGTTCGACGGTCGCCGGATCGACGGCGTCCATCAGCCGCCGGAAGACTTCCTTGGCCGCGTCGCGCAGGACGAACAGGATCGCGACGGTGATCAGCAAACCGATCACCGGGTCGGCCGCCGGGAAACCGAGGGCGACGCCTGCCGCGCCGAGGACGACCGCCAGCGAGGTGAAGCCGTCGGTCCGGGCGTGCAGGCCGTCGGCGACCAGCGCGGCCGAGCCGATCTCGCGGCCGACGGTGATCCGGTACCGGGCGACAAGTTCGTTGCCCCCGAACCCGACTACTCCCGCCGCGGCGAGTACCCAGAGCTGCTGGACGGGGTGCGGGTGCAGCAGGCGGTCGATCGCTTCGTAGGCGGCGAGCGCGGCGGATCCGGCGATGATCAGCACCACGACGACGCCGGCCAGGTCCTCGGCGCGGCCCAGGCCGTAGGTGTAACGGCGGGTCGCGGCGCGGCGGCCCAGGGCGAAGGCGATGCCGAGCGGGAGGGCGGTGAGGGCGTCGGCGAAGTTGTGGATGGTGTCGCCCAGGAGGGCTACCGAGCCGGTGACCGCGACCAGAGCCAGCTGGATGACGGCCGCGCCGAAGAGGGCGGCGAACGACCAGATCAGCGCCCGGATGCCGCGTTGGCTGGTTTCGAGAGCGGTGTCGAGACGATCGGCGCTGTCGTGGCTGTGCGGAGTGAAGAAGTGCTTGATGCGGTGCCGCCAGGTCGCGGGCTCGCTGTGCCCGTGGCCGTGCCCATGACCGTGGCCGTGCTCCGGCTGCGGACGGTCGCGGCGCGGCTCTGCCATCAGGTGCTCCCGGGATGCTCGAGGCCTCTCGCGACCGCGTGCACGGGCCGCTCGACTGTCAGCATACCTGCGCAGATGCGCAGGTAGTCGAGAAGGGGCGGTAGCATCGGGACATGCACTCCTCCCTGCCGGATTTCGACATGCCCTCCGACGAGCAGGTCCACCTGGCCGCGGAAAGCTTCCGGCTGCTGTCGGACCCGACGCGGATCAAGGTGCTCTGGGCGCTCCTGCAGGGAGAATCGTCGGTCGCCTGCCTCGCCGAACTGGCCGGGGCCGCGCCGACCGCGGTCAGCCAGCATCTGGCCAAGCTCCGGCTCGCGGGCCTGGTGAAGGGCCGCCGCGAGGGGACGTTCGTGTACTACTCCGCCGCGGACGAGCACGTCCGCGGCCTGCTGGCCCAGGCGCTGCACCACGCCGACCACGTGGACCGCGACATTCCGGGCGAACCCGGCGGCCACGTCCAGCCGCACCGGCCCCGGATGCGGAACACCTGAATCAGGCGACCCGAGACCGCTCCGCCTCCACCAGGCGCCGCAACGGTTCCGGAAGCACGTCCCACACCTCGTCCGCGACGTGCACTGTCTCCCGGCCCAGCACGTCCAGCACCACACCGGCCCGGTGCACCGCTTCCGGATCCGGCAGATTCGCCCGCTCCGCGATCCGCCCCACGAATTCCGTCAGTTCGAAGCCTTCTTCGACCGGACCGCCGCCGGGGCGCAGATCTTCCGCCAACTCGGACGGCAGTTGCGCGGCCAAACTTCCCGCCGCTTCCGGCGAAATCCTCTCGGACAACGTCCGCAGCACCGCGTGCGCGACGCGTTCGGCGTCGCGGGTTTCCGCGAGGCAGGCCCGCCTGCGGATCAGTTCGACGATGCCGTCCATCGTTCCCGGATACCCGGGACAACGGCCCGCAACCGCCCGGCAACCGTCCGGTTAGCCGTCCCACGACCGGGTACCAGCGGTCCATGGACCATCAAGCGATGTCTCCCGCACCGGCCGAGCAGGCGCAGACCGCGCTGCGCAGGCTCCGTCGCGAAGCCGGCGCCGGAGGCTACGAATCCCCCGCGGAGCTGTACCGGACGCTCGGTTCGCTGAGCATCCTCGCCGACGACCTCTCCGAACTCCTCCCCGACTTGTCCGGCCACCTCGAAGAGGCCCTGCTCGCCGGTCGCATGCGACACCTTTCGGGCGACGCACAAGCGGCTTGGGACGCGGTCGCCTCGGCTGCGCACAGCATCTCGGTCGCCCGCTTCACCGCGCTCCTGGTCGGACAGGAAATCCAGAAAGCGCAGACCGCGATCCGCGATCTCGCCGCCGCCTGAGATCGTTTTGTCCCCTTCCCGGCGGGTACCCGGCGAGGAAAGCGCCGCACGGAGAAGGGAGCATGATGGCCGACAGCGATCCGGCCGAGCCCGAAACGCTCGATCAGTCCGAATCCCTCGACGAGGACGAACTGCGAGTCGACCCGCTAGAGGAGGGCGTCGAACCCGCCGAACGCTGGAGTCCGGCAACGCAGCAGGCCACGACGCCCGCCGAGGCGCGCGAAGGCCAGCCGCTCGGCCGCAGGCTCGCCGAGGAACGGCCGGACGTCCAGCCCGTGCCGAACCCGCCCGACGACGAGACGCTCGCCCGCGCGGAAGCGGCCCGGGCCGCAGCCCCGGCGGAGGATCTCCCGCAGCGCCGGGCGGATCCCGATCCCGGCGAACAGGCCGACGAAGCCGGCGGTTCCGTCGCGAAGTCGCTTCGCGAGGAATAGCAAGGGAAACCGCCGCGGGCCATCACGGAAAGGAGTCCTCATGCCGACGGTCACCACCCGTTCCTGGGCCCGTCCGGTCGTCGCCGTGCTCGGGCTGATCTATCTGGTCCTCGGCATCGCCGGGTTTTTCGTGCCGGAAACCGCGCACGCCGGGCACGACACCACGCGAACCGTCTGGCTGTTCAGTTCGAGCACGGTGCTGAACATCGTCCACACGGCACTGGGTTTGCTCGGTCTTTTGGCCGCACGCAAGCTTTCCGGCGCTGTCGCGTACTGCTGGGTGCTGTTCGTGGCGTTCACCGGGTTGACCGCGTACGGGATTCTGGCGACGGCGTTCAGCACCGCACGCGACGACCCGGTGAACGTCAACTGGGCGGACAACTGGCTGCACGGACTGACCGCGGTCGTCGCCTTGGTCGTCGCGCTCAGCGGCAGCCGCGGGAAACCGGCTCAAAGTTCCTAACAAAACCCGTTGGCCTGCGGGATGCGGTGGCAGGAAGCTCTGCTGGTGTGATGGCGCCCACTGGCGCTTGGACGCGACCGTTCGTGGTCCTCCACGCTCATGGACCATGACGAGCACGGCAACATCCAGCCATGACATACGACTCCAGGTGTCCCCTGAACGCCCGGCCTTGGACGATTCGCTGCACATCCGACTGCTTGGTGTTCCTGCGGGCGCGCGAGTCACGATCCGCGCTCGCAGCCTTGACCGGCATGGCGTCTGGTGGGCCTCGCGCGCGGAGTTCGTCGTGCCATCCGGTGGTGTGCTGGACTTGACGTCGACCGCACCTGTAGACGGCAGTTACACCGGCGTGGATCCGATGGGTCTGGTCTGGTCGATGACCCGGGAGACAGGCTCGAATGCGGATGAGGTGACCACGGCGGATGCTCTCTCGCCTGTTCCGTTGCTGCTGACCGCCGAACGCGGCGGCCAACCAGTCGCCTGCCACCGGGTGGACCGTCTGCGGTTGCCCAGCGGCGTGCGCAGAACCGACGTTCGGACGCAGGGTTTGGCGGGGATTTTGTTCACCCCGCAGGATGGTCCCTGTCCGGGAGTGTTGTTGCTGGGCGGTTCGGAAGGCGGCCTGCACGAGGACGACGCGGCACTGTTGGCCGGGCACGGGTTCACGGTGCTGGCCCTGGCCTACTTCGGCACTGCCGGCGTTCCCGCACGCCTGGTGCGCATTCCCGTCGAGTATTTCGGCACGGCGTTGCGCTACCTCGCCAGTCACGAACAGGTCCGTGGCCAGGGTTTGGGCGTGGTCGGTGCTTCCTTCGGCGGCCAAGCCGCGCTCCTGGCCGGGGCGATGTTCCCCGAGGTCGCGGCCGTGGTGAGCCTGGCCGGCAGTGGCGTCGTCACCCAGGGCATCGACGGCGACACCGCCAACGGGGACTTTCTGCACATCATGGACACCGAGGTCGCACCATGGACCTGGCGTGACACGCCGCTGCCGTTCATCGCCAACCCCGCCACGCCCGCTGTGCGTCGGCAGGTCGATGCCGGGGAGCCGGTCGTGATGCGCGCGGCGTTCGCACACGGCATGCAGGACACCCAGCGGCTGGCGGCCGCGACCATTCCGGTCGAACGCATCCGGGGCGCCGTTCTGCTGATCTCCGCGGGCGACGATCAGCAGTGGCCCTGTGCGGCACTCAGCGACATCGCCTTGCGTCGCCTGACTGACCACCAGCACCCATTTTTCCACCAGCACCTGCGGAATCCGGCGGCTGGGCATGGGATCTGCGTGCCGCCGTTTCGGCCGACCACCGAAACCATCGTGCCTGGCCCCGGTATCCGACTCGCGCTGGGCGGCACACCGGCAGAGACCGCGACCGCCCAACACGCGGCATGGACGGCAACCATCGCGTTTCTCACCGCCCACCTGCGAACCTGAGACCACTCAGCAACATCGCAGGACGGCCAGTCGACGGAAGCAGACGACGGCGCACGCCAGGCGCAGGAACGCCTCGTGGATGTCGTCGTGGATCTCCCGCCGAATGCGCAGCCGCCGGAACCAGTGCAACAAGGCGAATCCCTGCTCGACCACCCAGCGGTGGACGCCCGGCCTGGACCCGTGCTCATCGCCGCGACGGGCGATGACCTGGGTGATTCCGAGAGCCCGCACCTGTTTACGGTACGTGTCGTAGTCGTAGCCGCGGTCGGCGTACAGCGAGTCCGGCCGCCGCCGAGGACGACCTCGGCGGCCCCGCACTGGCGGGATCATCTGGGTCAGGGGCATCAGCAGGGGATGCCGTGTGCCTCGGTGATCAGGCGGTGTTTCGAGCCAGGTCAGGCACTGTCGACCGGGCTCTGTCCGGTTTTGGGCCGCCTTTCGTGGCTCGCACGTGAGAGCCGTCCACCATCGCCCTCGACCAGTCCAGGGCACCAGTGGCGTGGAGTTCAGCCAGCAGCGATTCGTGCAGGCGTGGCCAGGCACCGACCTCGTTCCAATCCCGCAGAGCACCTTACGGTCGTCCAGTCGAGGACGACCGGGTGGCGAGGATCGTGCGGCACAACCGGCAACAACGGTTCGATCCGTGACCACAGTTCGTCGGACACGATCCAGGGTGGCTGCTGGCCCTTCTTCACGTCATGATCAAAGTTGGAGATGATCTAGCTATTCCGTGATCGAACTTTGTCAGGAGTTGTTAAGGACGACGCCACGAATTGTCCGGGAACGCGGTTCCGGCCTGGGCGCCCATGCGGATCAGCCCGCCGTCGACGACCAGCGACGAACCCGTGATGTACCCCGCCGCGGGGGTGGCCAGGAAAGCCACCGCCGCGGCGACTTCACGGGCATGTCCGGGGCGGCCCAAGGGAATTCCGGGACGCTCCTGGTCGCGCGGGTCGACGTCGGTCTGTCCGGTCATCGGGGTGGAGATTTCGCCGGGTGCGACAGAATTGACCGTGATCCCGTGCTCGGCGAGTTCGAGCGCTAGTACCTGGGTCAACGCGCCGGCACCGGCTTTCGCCGCGCAGTAAGGTGCGGCGCCGACTCGCGGCACGTGTTCGTGGACGCTGGTGATCGTGATGATCCGGCCGCCGCGGCCTGCGTCGATCATGTGCCGCGCGGCGCGTTGCGAGCACACGAAAACGCCGTGCAGATCGACGTCCACGACGCTGCGCCAGGTGTCGAAGTCCATGTCCATCGCGAGTTCGCTGCTGCCGGTTCCGGAGCAGTTCACCAGGACGTCGACGCCGCCCAGTTCGTCAGCGAGGTCGTCCACGACGCTCGCCGCGGTCGGCAGATCGGTCAGGTCCAGTTGCCGCACGTGCGCGGCCACGCCCTGCTCCCGCGCTTCCGCAGCGGTCTCTTCCGCACCGGTTTTATCGGTGTGCCAGGTGATTCCGACGTCCACTCCGCCGCCGGCGAGCGCGACGGCCACTGCACGGCCGATGCCGGAATCCGCGCCGGTCACCACCGCCGTGCGCGGTCCGTCGGTCTCTTCGGGCAACGGTGCTGGGTCCATCATGTTTTCTCCTTTCCTCGCGGTTCAAGCGGTTATCCGGCGGCTCGGTCTCTTGGCCAGTTCAGCCACCGCGGCCACGACTTCAGCCGGGTCGATTCCGTCCAGGCACGGATGTCCGGGGACCGGGCAGGTGCGGGCGCGGCTGCCCCGGCACGGCGCGTGCTGGTTGCCGAGCAGCGCCGCCGGAACGCCGAACGGCGCCCAGCGCGCGGCGGGCACTACCGGCGCGAACAGCGAGACCACCGGGGTTCCGACGGCCGCGGCCAAGTGCGCCGGGCCAGTGTTCGGGGCCACGACCGCCTCCGCACCGGCGAGCACCGCCGCCAGTTCCGGGAGCGTCGTCCGGCCGCTCAGGTCGACGTCGGCGGTCATCCCTTCCGGCTTCGCGCCGGTCACGACAACCCGGTGCCCGGCTTCGGTGAGCGCGTCGACAATCCGTCCACTATGGACTGGTGACGGGCTGCGAGCCGGTACCGAAGCAGTCGGGTGCACCACGACGTAGTCGCCGATTCCGGTCAGCGCGGAGACGTCCGGCAGCGGACGGCGGATCCCGAGCCGCCCGTCGTCGCCGGAAGGCAGCGCGCATCCGGCGGCTTGGGCGAGGGACAGCATCCGCAGCGCCTCCGGCGGATCGCCCGGCACGCGGTGGCGCAGGTCGAGGAGGCTGCCCGGGTAGTCGTCGCAGATCGCGCCGATCCACGGCACCCCGGCCATGCGCAGCACCAAGGCGAGCGGCAACGGCGACTGGTGGAAGGAGGTGAAGACGAAGGCCGCGTCGAACCCGGTCAGCTGTGCGGCGAGGGCGTCGATCGACGGGCGGGTCAGCGGCGGCGGGTCGGGGTCGATCCATGGTGCGCGGAAGACCCGCACCTCGTCGACGCCCGGGAGCAGTTCCCCGGCTGCGGCACCGTGCGGTCCGGCCAGCAGCGTGACGTGCTCGGCGTCCGCGGCGATCGCCCGGATCGCCGGGCCGGTCAGCAGGACGTCGCCGAGATTGTCCTGCCGCGCCACCAAAACCCGCTTCACGTGCGGACCCCGGCCTGCCGCAGCGCGTCCGCGAGATCTCGCGCCACCAGCGCTTCTCGCCGCGCGCGAGCGATCTCGGCGGGCAGGGTGCGGGCGGTCGGAACCAGCACGGCGCGTGCCCCGGCCGCGAGACCCGCGTCGACGTCCGCGCCGGTGTCGCCGATAACGACACAGCGCGCGGGATCGACCGACAGCTCCTTCGCCGCCCGCCGGACAAGCTCTGGGGACGGTTTGCGGCAATCGCACCCGTCGTCGGCATCGTGCGGGCAGACCTGCCAGGTGCCGAACTCGCCGAACAATTCGTCCACGCGAGCGTTCACCGCGGTCAGTTGAACCGGTTCGATCAGTCCTTTCGCGACTCCGGACTGATTGCTCACCACCCCGACCCGGACGCCCTTCCGGCGAAGCTCCTGCACCAGGCTGACCGCTCCGTCGACCGGGCGGACCTTCGCCGGGTCAGAGAGGTACGGGATGTCGTGGATGAGTGTGTCGTCGCGGTCGAACAGCACTGCCTGCGGCGAAAGCGACCGGCGGGCGGCAATTTCCCCGCGGAGCCGGTGATAGCAGGCTGCGGGCGGGATCAGCACGCTCGTCACGAGCATGCGCGCGATCTCTCCCGGCGTGGCAGGTCCGGAACGGATGCGTTGAGCGGCGAACGCGCCGGTCAACCCGGCCCAGGCGGCCAGCGCGAGGCGGCGCTTCCGCGGTGCGAGCGCGGCGACGGCTGTGGCGACAGTCAGCGCGTGCCGTCCCAGCATTCCGCTGCCCTCGCCGGTTCGTTGCCGCCACAGGACGCCGTGCTTGTACCGCATTCGCGCGTTGTCCGCGTTGCCTCGCTGGGCTTTCACACTGGCGAAGAATCCCGAACGGCGCGCCGGATGAGTCGTGACTCGCTCGCCGCGTTCGATGCGGTGCCCCTTCAGCACGACGCGCAGGGCCAGGTCGGAGTCTTCCCGGAACGCGCGCGGGAAGCGTTCGTCGAAGCCGCCGGACTCGACCAGCGCCGACCGCCGGTACGCCATGTCCGCGGTGATCCATCGCGCCGTTTCCAGGCCGGCGGTGCCGCGTTCGTCGTCGGTCGGTTTCCGGTTGTCCGGCAACGGAACCACGATCCTGGCCTGCGACGCGGCGGCTTCCGGCGGCAGCCGGGCCAAGTCGGCGGCCAACTGCGCGGGCCAGTCGGCGGCGAGGACCACGTCGTCGTCCACGAAGGCGATCCAGTCCGACTTCGCCGCGCGCCAGCCGACATTCCGGGCGGCGGCCGGGCCTCGGCCGTGCGAACGCAGCACCCGGACGCCCTCGGGCACCTCCAGAGCGGTCCCGTGTGGACGGTCGTCGACCACGAGCACCTCGGCCGGCACCGGACCGTCGGCGGCGGCGAGCGTGTCCAGCAAGGTCCGCAGCGCGGCGCGGCCGGTGGTCGGGATCACCACGGAGAAGTCCGGGAAAGTGTTCACCCGCGCCGGTTTACCCCGCACCGGCGCAGGCAAACGGAACGCATGACTGCGCGTGCGCCGGGGTACCCGCAGCGCGACCGACCACAGGAGGTGCGATGACCACGCTCGACGACCGGGCCGCCACGCTCGCGATCACCGACCCGGCCGACGGCAGCCCGGTCGGCGCGGTCCCGATGGCCAGCCCGGACGAACTCGACGCCGCGCTCGGCCTCGCGCACCGGGCGCAGCCGGGCTGGGACCGGACTCCGGCCGCCGAGCGCGGCTCGGCCCTGCGCGCCGCCGCCGACCGGCTGCGCGCGCACGCCGGCGACCTCGCCGAGATCAACCGGCGCGAGACCGGCCGCCCTCTCGATGAAGCCAAGGCCGGGGTGCTCGCCGGAGCCGGGACCCTCGACCAGTACGCCGAACTCGGCCCGGTGCATCGCGGCCGCAGCCTGCTCGGGGACTTCGCCGCCACCGATCTGATGATCCCGGAGCCACGCGGGGTAGTGGTCGCGCTGACGCCGTGGAACGACCCGGTGGCCGTCTCGTGCGGTCTCATCGGCGCGGCCGTCGTCACCGGCAACACCGTTGTGCACAAGCCGAGCGAACGCTGTCCGCACACTGGAACGCTGTTCGGCGAGGTTCTCGCCGGGGTCTTCCCCGAGGGCGTCCTGCAAACCGTGCACGGAGACGGCCGGATCGGCGCGGTGCTGGCCGCGCGGAGCGACGTGGACATCCTGGCGCATGTCGGCAGCACCGCCACCGGCCGGTCGATCGCGGCGAGCGCGGCGGCGACTGGGGCGAAGGCGCTTCTGGAGAACGGCGGCAACGATCCGCTCGTCGTGGACGAGGATGTCGACCCGCGCTGGGCCGCCGAGCAGGCCGCACTCGGGGCGTTCGCGAACTCTGGGCAGATTTGCGTTGCGGTGGAACGGATCTACGTGCACCGCGCGATAGCCGAGGCGTTCATCGATGCGCTCGTCGACATTGCCCGAGGGCAGACGCTCGCCCCGCTGGTCGACACCCGGCACCGCGGTCACGTGCACTCCCACGTGGAGAACGCCGTCTCGCTGGGCGCCGAAATCCGCACCGGCGGCCAGGTCCCGTCCGGGCCGGGCGCGCATTACCCGGCGACGGTGCTCACTGGATGCACCAGCCAGATGCGGGTGCTGCGCGAGGAAACCTTCGGCCCGGTCGCGCCGGTGTGCGTGGTGGATTCCTTCGAGCACGGGCTGGCCGAGGCCGCCAACGACGATTACGGGCTCGCCGCGACCGTGCTCACCGCGTCGATGGAACACGCGCAGCACGCGTGGCGGGAGCTGGCTGTCGGGACCGTCAAGGTCAACGCCGTGTTCGGAGGCGCACCCGGCGGTGCGGCCCACCCGCGGCGCGGCAGCGGATCGGGCTACGGCTACGGCCCGGAGCTGCTCGACGAGATGACCCAGACCAAGCTCGTCCACCTGGGCGCGCCAGTCCGCGCGTGACGCCCCAACTCGACCGCACGCCGCTGGGTTGGGCGGCCCGGGCGATTCGCGTCCCCGGCAGCGAACAGCGAACCGCCCTGCAGGCGGCCAAGGCGACCATCGCCGCCGTGGCCGCCTGGCTGCTGACCACGCAGGTCATCGGGCTGTCCCAGCCGTTCCTCGCGCCCTACGCGGCGGTGTTCCTGGTGGAAGCGACCGTGTACCGGAGCCTGCTCGGCTGGGCGCAGCAGGTCGGTTCGGTCACGATCGGGGTGCTGCTCGCGGCGGGGGTGTCGCAACTGGTGCCGGAACAGACGGTGACGCTGGCTGTCGTCGTCTTCGTCGGGTTGCTGGTGGGTTCGTGGCGGCGGCTCGGGAGTTCCGGCGTCTGGGTCGGGGTGACCGGGATGCTGCTGGTCACCTACGGGACCGCGCGGAGTTCGGAACTGCTCGGCGACCGGCTGCTGGAAACCGCTTTGGGCGCCGCGATCGGGTTGGCCGTGAACGTGCTGATTTTCCCGCCGCTGTACGGCGAACGGGTCGCCGCCGCGGCCGATCGGCTCGCTTCCGCGCTCGCCGGGCTGCTGGAAGACACCGCCGAGCTGGTGCGCAGCGACGAGCCGCCGGAAGATCTCGACGGATGGCTCGGCAAGATCAGCGACGTGCGCAGTCTCGCGCGTGCGGCCGAGGACGCTTCCGGGCTCACCCGGGAAGGCCGGTTCCTGAATCTGCGCAGGCGAAGCCGGCATTCCGGGGCACAGCACGACCGTCCGCTTCAGACCTTGGGGGCGCTGTGGCCGCCGGTCGAGCAGCTGGTCGAGGCGGTGCGCACGACTTCGGAGGGGCGGGAGCCGTTCGTCTATCCGTGGCCGCAGGCCCGCGAGGCGCTCGCCGATCTGCTGCTGGAACTCGCGGCGGCAGTGCGGGTCGCCGCGGTGCCGGGCCGGGAGCCGGACCTGGAGCGCTGCCGGTCGCTGGTCTGCCAGGTCGAAGACCGGCTGGTCTCCTCGGACGACGGGGTGACGGCGACGCTCGGGCTGGGCGCGATGGCACTGCCGGTCCGCCGCCTGCTGCGGCAGCTCGACCAGCACTGATTGGCCCCGTTCCCGACGGGTACCCGGCGCAGATGACCCCACAGCGGATCGCAGTGACCGGCGCGACCGGCAACATCGGCACCGCGACAGTGCGCGCGCTGGCGGCCGACCCGGACGTCGCCGCGATCACCGGCCTCGAACGGCGTCCAGCAGGCATTCCGCCGCCCAAGACGGAGTACGTCGGCGTCGACGTGGCGCGCGACGAGCTGCTCCCCGTACTGCGCGACGCCGACACGGTCGTCCATCTGGCTTGGCTCTTCCAGCCGACCCACCGGCCGGACATCACGTGGGAGGCCAATGTCCGCGGCTCGCTCCGGCTGTTCGAGGCCGCGGCGGCAGCTGGGGTGTCGACGCTGGTGGTGGCGTCCTCGGTCGGGGCCGACTCCCCTGCGGCCGACGACCGTCCGGTCACCGAGGACTGGCCGACCCACGGCTGGCCAGGCGCGGCTTACCCACGCGAAAAGGCTTACGTAGAGCGGCTCTTGGACTCCTTCGAACGCGCCCATCCGGAGATCCGAGTGGTCCGGATCCGGCCCGGCTTCGTCTTCCAGCGCACGGCGTCGACCGAACAGCGCCGGTTGTTCGCCGGACCGTTCGTGCCGGGCAGCCTCCTCCGGCCGGGGCTGGTGCCGATCGTGCCGGACATCCCCGGCCTGCGGTTCCAGGTCGTGCATGCCGACGACCTCGCCGACGCTATCCGCCGCTGCGTCCTGCGGCCGGTGTCGGGGGCGTTCAACATCGCGACTGACCCGGTGGTCGACCCGCGTCTCTTGGCCCGGGTACTGCGGGCACGGCGGGTGCCGGTTCCCGCTGGCCTGGTCAAGCCCGCCCTCGCGGCGGCCTGGCGGATGCATCTGGTGCCCGCGACGCCCGGTCTGCTCGACACGGTGCTGCGGCTGCCGGTGATGGACACCTCGCGGGCGCGGTCCGAATTGGACTGGCAGCCGGAGTGGTCCGCTGAGGAGACGGTGCGGGAGTTTCTGCATGGCCTCCGGCAGGG